>URKG01000013.1 GCA_900548265.1 uncultured Collinsella sp. | reverse complement strand
GGCCCGATTTTGCCTCTTGACAATGTCCTGCTCATATTAAAAGGAACGTCCCCAACTGCCGGGCTTGGGATACCATGGTGGCAGCCTAGCGAAAGGATGTTTCATGGCACATGTCGATGACCAGCGTGTGGCGCGCGTGCTCGATGCGCTCGAGGCTCAACACCCCGGCGCACAGCTGCTCGTAAACGACCCGTGGTCGATTTACTATCTGACCGGTTTTTATGCCGATATGTTCGAGCGTTTTTGTGGCGTGCTGCTCGCACGCGATTGCGAGCCGGTGATCTTGGTCAACGCCCTGCATCAGCTGCCCGAGTACGACAATGCCCGCGTGGCCTACCACAACGACACCGACATCGTGGCCGACGCCATCGTTCGTGAGGTCGATCCGAACAAACCACTCGGCATCGACACCGTCATGCGTTCCGGCTTTTTGATGCCGCTCATGGAGCGCCATGCCGCCAGCGAGTTTTTCCTGGGCGACTTTGCCGTCACCGCCGCACGCACCCACAAGGATGCCGCCGAGCAGGAGCTGATGCGCGCGTCCTCGGCCGCCAACGACGCCGTGATGGCCGACGCCATCAAGCTCGTTCACGAGGGCGTGACGGAGCGCGAAATTGCCGACCAGATGCTCGGACTGTATCGCAAGCACGGCTGCGAGGGCTTTAGCTTTCCGCCCATCGTGAGCTTTGGCGCCAACGCCGGCGACCCGCACCACGAGCCCGACGATACGGTACTCAAGCGCGGCGACGTGGTGCTGTTCGACATTGGCGGACGCCATCGCAACTACTGCTCGGACATGACGCGCACGTTCTTTTGGGGCGAGCCGGACGAGGAGACGACGCGCATCTACGACATCGTGCGCCGTGCCAATGAGGCCGCCGAGGCGCTCATCGCACCGGGCGTGCGCATGTGTGACCTGGACCGCGCCGCACGCGACGTGATTGAGGATGCGTGCTATGGGCAGTACTTTACGCATCGCCTGGGACACTCGATCGGCTTGCAGGACCACGAGCCGGGCGACGTTTCACTCGTCAACGAGCAGGTCGTGGAGCCGGGCATGACGTTCTCCATCGAGCCGGGCATCTACCTCCCCGGCCGTACCGGCGTCCGCATCGAGGACCTGGCCCTGGTTACCGAGACCGGCGTCGAGATTCTCAACGCCTACCCCCACGATCCAGTCCGCTTAGGCTAACCTCATCCCCAAGTCCCCAAACTAAGTTGCGGTGAAATACGGACTGCTTAAGGCTTCTAGCCCATAAAATAGTCCCTATTTCACCGCAACTGCCAAGGGGACCAGGGTAGTCAAAAATGCCCCGTCCCAAATTAGCTGCCCTGCAGTCAAACGAAAGGCCTCCCGATTCCCCGACGAGAACCGGGAGGCCTTCTTGTGTCCTAGAGCCCTAAGGCTCTAAGCTCGCAGCCTTACTCCGCGCGATGGCGCAGCTTTTCGATCGCTGCGGCAATCAGCGCCAGCAGGCCGGTTCCGCCAAGCGCCGCGACGGTCACGGCAGTATTGTCGCCCGTCTCGGCCAGGCTTCCCTTAGCGGCCTTCTTGCCATCCTTCTTGCCCGAAGAATCCTTGGCATCGGGCTTGGCACCGTTATCCTTGCCGCCTGTCGGTTCCTGTACAACAACAGGCTCAACAACCTCGACGGTCACCGAAGCGGTGAGCTGTTGAGGCGCCGGCGCAGTGCCATCCTCGGCAAGCGTCGCAATCGCCGCGGCGTCACCGTCAACGGGCATCGTCGCGGTAATGACGACGGTTCCGTTCTTGAGGGCCTTGACCTTACCGTTCTCGACCGTAACGATCGTCGGGTCGGACGAGACCCACGTCACGGCATCACGCAGCAGAGCGCCATCGGCCGCATTGCTCGCCGCGGCAGCAAGGTCAATTTCCTTGCCGCGCTCTACCTTGAGCACGGTTTCGGCAGTCGTGGCCTTACCGTTTTGGTCAACGATAACGAGGCCCTTGGCCGCCGGGCGCGGCTTAACGCGTACCATGCAGCTGACTGTAAGCTCCGTACCGCGAACCTTACCGCCCACGGTCACGTCATCGGCACCCCAATCCAGTGCGGGAACATTCTCCCAATCGACGTCGTAGTCCTCCTGGCTGTCGTCCTTCATCATCACGGAGACCTTCTTGGGCAGCGCCTTCAGCACATCGGCGGCAGAGCTTGCCTCGAACACCTCAACGGGAGCGAACGTCGCAGGCCTTACGGGAGTCTCGCTTGCCGGCGTCTCGACGACCAACTTGCAAGTCGCCTTGAGCGTCGCGTCCTCGACGGAGCCCTCGATCGTGTACTCGCCAACGGCGGCAAGATGCTTGTCCAGGCCATCCGTATTCCACGTGACCGCAGCCTCATCCGTGTGGCCATCGGAGTACGTCACGGCGACCTTCTTGGGCAGCTGCCCCGTCACGGTGTCGGCCTTGGCATCGCGCTCAACCGTGATCTGCGGTACCTCGGCAACCTTGTTGATCGTCGTCGTGGAGGTAACAGTGACCTCGACAGGCAGGTTGCCGTTCACGGTAACGCCCTTGGCGACGACGCTGTTGCCGTACGTGGCGGCAGCGGCAGGGACCTCAGTCCATGTGATCTCGGACTCCGCCGTCGTCTTGCCGTCCTTCATGCGAACGGTCGCCTTCACGCCCTTGAGCGCATCACGCACGGCGTCGGCCGATGCGCCCTCGGGAACGCTAACGCCCGCGACAGGCTCAACAGACGCCGGAATCTCGGCATCGCTCTTCACGACCGTAATCGTGCACTCTGCCTTTTGATCGGTACCGGCAACCTTGCCCTTGACCGTGACCTCGCCCTCCTTGGCAAAGTCCTTGTCGGAGAGACCCTTGGTGTCCCACTTCACGTCGACATCGGACTCGGTGTCATCCGAGTAAATCGCCGTGACCGTAGCAGGCAGCTTGGCCAAAACGTCGTCCGCCTTGGTGCCGCGCACGACCACAATGTCTTCAGCGACATCGATGTCGACAATATGCGCGGTTACCTTGACCTGAGCCTTAACGGTCATGCCGTTGTCCGTTAGACCCGTAACCTCAAACTCGGTGCCGGCACGGCCCAGGCTGTCGACCTGAGTCCACTTAACGGGCGTCTCTTTCTTGGTCTTGCCGTCCTTCATGACCACCGTCACCTTGGACGGCAGTTTATCCATAAGGTCGCTGACCTTGGCATTGTCCGCAATCTCAACAACATCGATCGGCTCGATGTAGTCGGGCGTCTGGGCATCCTGATCCACCACGGTCACATTGCAGGTCACCTTGGCGCCGTTGAGCTTAACCGTACCCGTGATCTCCACGGTGCCGGTTCCTCTGAGCAGCTCGTCCGTGACGTTAGAAAGATCCCACACGTCAATGTCGAGCAAATCGGTCGAGCCGTCGGAGTAAGTCGCCACAACCTGCTTGGGCATCTGGGCGTACAGATCCTGCTTGGACGTACCACTGGCAACGCTAAACGACTTGGCCTCGAGCTTGGTGATGGTTCGCGGCGCCTCGGAGACGTTGACGTACACGATAGCGTTGACGTTGTCGACATCCTTGAGCTTGCCGACGAGTTTATACGTACCCTTCTTGGCGAGCGGCTTGGAGAGGTCGATGCCGTCGGTGTCGGTCCACTTTTCGATCTCGATGCCGCCTAAACTGCCCCGAGTATCCCGCGCTGAGCCATCCGAGAAATATACGGACACGGCATCTGGCAGCTCCAGCATCGATCCGACCGTGGTGTTGACCACGACTGCCTCGGGCTGCAGTGCAACCTTCTTTGCCTTCTTATCGGCAACCGTCACCTTGGCAGTCACGTTGCCGTTCTCATCCACGCCGACCTTTTGGCCGTCATCGTCAAGCAGCGCCATAACGGCAGCGGCATCGAAGCCGACCACATGACCCGTCGCATAGAACGTGCCGGGCTGCTCGTACTTCTCGGGCGCGATCGGATCCCAATCAATAGCCGCCGTCGAAACGGAGCCGTCACTCAACTCAACCGCCATCTTGGAAGGCATAGCAGGCGCAGTGCCCGCCTTGGTGGTCACTGCGGTCTCGCCGTTATCGATCGCCTTCTCAACGCCTTGGATAACGATCTTGGTCTGAACAGTGAGGCCGGTGTTGGTGCCGTCGGCGTATCCGTTAAGGCCGCTTGCAAACAGCGTGCCAGACACTGTCGTGACCTGACCCGCCTCTCCGGTATAAACCGAGGGACGAACGTAATCCCATTGAACCTGGGCATTATGAGTTTTGCCGTCACTCGTGGCAACCGAGACATTCCACGGCAGCTCGGGAACGACGCCATAAGCCGTGGTAATGCGTTCAGGAACGGCAATAGAGGTGACGGAGCAGACGTCGACAGTAATCGTCGCCTCGGCACCACCCTGGAGTTTGCCCTTCACCTTAAACGAACCGTCCTTGGCATACGCGTCTTCGGCGACACGGTCCCATGTGACCTTTTCGCGCTGGGGCTCAGAAGACACATCGTTGTCATATCGAACCTCAAGGTATTCCGGCAGCATCGGCTTGATGCCGGGGACGGTCCATATGGTTCCGCCCTGCACCGAGGTCGCCTTGCGCGCGATCTTAACGGTGGCAGTAATCGGAACGTCGACCGTCTGCATACCGTTCCCCGTGCTAAAGCTAATTGTTGCAGTGCCGCGGACCACGCCGTCCTGGGTCCAATCGAAGCCCTTCGTGTTCCACTTGGCCTCGGCGTATTTGTGCGAATAATCCGGATGCTCGACCGCATCGGGGCTAACAAGTTCGGCATAGCTGGGAAGCATGGCGGTGCCGTCGCTGCCCTTGAGCACCGTAATGGTTTGCGGCTGAGCCTCCCAGTTTTTAGTCACGATGACATGGACCTTCACGGGGATATTCGTTCCGGCGACCGTTCCAGTTATCGTGCAGTCCTTCTGGGGGCACCTATCGTAGGTGTCCCAGTTGACGCCGAGACTGTCAAAAGTCGTTCCGTCCTGCAATGCGCCGGACACGTAGAAGTAGTCCAGATTGACTTCCTCACCGGGATAGATAACGCGCCAGTCCTCGTACGACTGTCCAAGCGTCACACCGTTATCGCTGTAGTTGTTGACACCCTTGACCTCGCCGCACACCGCAGTCGCATGGATCTTTGCCAGCGAGTCGGCGATCGTGCCGGTAATTTCGTACTCGCCCGGTTTGCCGTCCAGCAGCTCTTGAGGGAACTCATCCCAGCTATAAGGCTGCCCCGAGGAATACCTGGGGTAGTAGGAGCTGCCGTCAGACAAATACAGATCGGACAGATAGCGCGGAGCCAGAAGCCCGGCGCCGGGAATATAAGGAATCTTGCCGATGTTGTTATCTTCGAGATCACAAATATTGACCGTCGCCGTAACCGGGATGTTAGAACCGGTAAAGTATCCGTTGACCGTAATCTGGCCAAGGTTCTTTAGGTCGTCCTGACTAATCGTCGACCACTGAACAGGGAAATTACCTCGCGAACCATTCCACATCGTGGCCTCGATTGAATCGGGCATATTGGGCTGGCATCCGATAAGCGTGCTTGTCGATGTCGAAGAAGGCATCTGCAGGGCGCGGACGGAAATGGTCGCCGTGACTCGATTGCTGTCACCCAGCTCCACCTGACTAGTCGATGAAGATGAGGTATTGGTCCAATATGTCAGCGAGCCGGAAAGCTTAAATGACCCCTCGTTTGCCACCTGTGTGTCCAAAATGGGATCCCACGCAATGACGCACTGCTGCTTTGTACCGTCGGTAAATGTAACTAAAACGCCGCCGGGAAGACCGCTGCCCGTTGTAGGGCGTACGCCGACGGGGGTGTTGACGGGGGCAAGAGAGTCGATATAGGCAACTTCCTTGACCTCGACCTGAGCAGTCACCTTAAGGCCGTTAACAGGTGACGCATCATACGACGTGAGCGTGCCCGTGACCGTATAGGTGCCGGCCTTTTGAAATTGAGACACATCGGCGTTGTCCCAAGTAACCTGATAGCCATGAGAGTATATGGTGTTATTCGACTGCGTGACAGGGAAATAGACATACGTGCTAAGAGGAGTGTTGTCTCCGACCACGCGCTCGAACCTCAGCGTATTAAGATCGAGCACGTCCTTGGGGTCCTTAACAGTGACAGTACAGGTAACCTCACGGTTATCAAAACCATTGAGTTTGCCTTTAACCGTAAACGTTCCCACTTTAGAGTAAAGCGACGCGTCAACAGGATCCCAAGATACCGGGACATGCTCGGTAGCACCGTTATCAAAGACAACCGAAGCAGAATACGGCAGAGATGGGACCTCACCGGTTAGGGTCGTACACGTCAACTCGGTCTGGACGCTCTTGACCGCACGAACATACACGGTGCAGTACACGAGCATGGAGGGACAGTCCTTTATATGGCCCTCAACAATAAACGTGCCCGCATTCTGGTACTGGTCCTCGGAAATTTTATTCCACACAACCGGGCACGACCGGGACTCACCATTGGAGTAGTAAACGGACACGCTCGAAGTCAGCGTGGGCGCATAACCCGCTGCGGTCCATGTGGACCACTGAGTGCCACCCGTGGTGCGGGGAGCGTAGACTTTGAGAACGCCGGTCACATCGAACGGCTCAGCGAGCGAGAACCATTGACCGTTAGCGTACGCACCGCGAATCTGGCCCGTGATGGCGATTTCGGACTCTTCGGTTGCTGAGGCAAACGTCTCTATCGACTTTTCATCCCACTGCACAAAAGCAGAGCCCTCGGTGCCGTCAGACCATTTTACCTTCACTTCAGAGGATGGCACATAGTCGCCGCTATCGAAGCCGACATACTTTTCAATGATGGGATTAGATTCGACCGAAACGACTTTGTGGCCGTTTTCGCTGGTCGGTGCAGCGACGTTGGCTGCGTCAATTGCCGCCGAATCCACCGTAACAGCTTCGATAACCACGCGCTGCTTGACTGTCTGCGTGGTGCCAGCGACAGCGCCCTCAAACTCATACGAGCCGGCAGGCAGCTGCGCCAGCGTTGCCGGAGCATCAGCGCCGTTCAACTTCCATGTGACGTTTTCCTGCTTGGTTGTACCGCTCTCGTAGGTTGCCGTTACCGTTTGGGGCAGCGTGGCGTCGGAACCCTCGGCAACGTGCAGCTCGTTCAGGCTGGCAAAAGAGGCGATCTTATCTTCACTCTGGTCTTGCGAGGTTGGCTGGGCGGTGTCCGCAGACGCGGCAGACGCACCCGTCACATCGCTTTGCTCGGCAACAACTTGGGTGGTATCACCCTGCATCATCTCGGCGAACGCCTGTGGCGGCACCGAGCCGACCGTCATCGTCAGAGCAAGACCCGCGGTAATGGCCGCGTTGACATGCCTTTTGTTCATGTTTCCTCCCGACACGCTCAACGGACCAAACAGCACTGGTCCGATTGGCAAGTTAAGTTGAGCGTATCCTTCGCCAATGGAGGTTTGCAATATGTCACAGGTTAAGCGGCATAAATGGTTTCGTAAACGGGCACCCAAGGGCAGCCAATTTGAGTTGCGGTGATATACGGACTGTTTGGGGCTCCTGGCTTGTAAAACAGTCCCTATTTCACCGCAACTGATGAGGGGATGGGTTAGCGGAGCAAGCCGGCTACTTCGCCGGCTAGGGTGATGGTGCCGGCTGCTACAAAGGGCTCGCCCGCAGCATCGAAGGCAGCGAGGGCCTCGGGCACGCTCTGGTATACGCCCGCGAGCTTATCGGCGTCCACCAGGGCGGCGAGCTCCTCTGCCGGCAGGGCGCGGTCGGAATCGGTCTGGGTCACGACTACGCGGGGGAACGCCGGAACCAAAACGTCAACGATACCCGCCACGTCCTTGTCGGCCAGCGCAGCGCACAGCAGCGTGGGGCGATTCTCTACGCACGGATCGATCTCGTCCAGCGCGCTCACAAAGTTCTCGCAGCTCTGAGGGTTATGGCAGGCATCAATCAACTTGAGCGGATCAGTTCCCAGCACATCAAATCGTCCAGGCGTGGGGCAGCCCATAAGCGACGCATCGAGCTTGTCATGATCGAGCTCGTGACCCAGATAGCTCTCGCACAGCATAATCGCGCACGCGGCATTCTGCGGCTGATACGCCGGCTTAACCATGCTCGACGTATAGATCGCACGCGGCGTGGTGCAGCTAAACTCAACCGTGTCGCCCACATGCGCCGGCACCTTAGTCGTGGCATGGTTCACCACCAGCGGCACAATGCCACACTCGCGACAACGTGCATCCATCACGCGCTGAACACTTGCCTCGTGCGTGCCCTCGCCCAGCACAACCAGGCGTCCGGGCTTAATGACCGCAGCCTTCTCACCCGCAATGGCCTCGAGCGTGTCGCCCAAAATATGTGTGTGATCGAGCCCAATGCCCGTAATGGCAACGGCGACGGGATCGGTCGCACTCGTAGCATCCCAGCGTCCGCCCATGCCGACCTCAAGCACGGCCACGTCCACGCAAGCCTCGGCAAACACCACCAGTGCGGCAGCCGTCAGCAGGTCAAACGGCGTGATGGTATAGGCGCGCTCCCCCGCCGCCACACGACGCGCATTCACGCGATGTCCCGCCTCAACAGCGGCAGAAACACCACGGGCAAACGCCTCGTCGCTCACAACGCGCCCGTCAACCTCCATGCGCTCGGGATAGCGCACAAGCTGCGGCGACGTATACAGCGCGGTCTTGAGCCCCTCACCACGAAGAATGGCAGCCGAAAAACGCGTGGTCGAAGTCTTGCCATTGGTACCGGCGACCTGAATGCAATCAAAGTACTCGTCCGGACGCCCCAGCTCATCAAGCATATCGACAACCGTCTCAAGCAGAGGCCCAGCATCCCCAGAAATCCGCCCCGTATCAGCAGCCAGCCCAACAGCCTCATCAAACGAAAGCAACTCAAACGAGAAAGGAACGACATACGACCCAGAACGCTTAGCCATAACCCAAAGTCCCCTCAACATAAAAAGAGGCCCGAATCAACAACGAGCCCCTCCCATTCAAAATCTCAGCAAAACACCGCTTTGCAGCGACCTCAAGGTCACAGCCAAGTGGCCCTACCAGGCAGCGGACGCCCCCGTAAACGCTATGGGAGCGGTTTGGGGCTTTGCTCGATACAAGTTCCGCACGAGCCGAAGGCCACTTAATGTGGCCTTCGTGCGAGCAGGACTGTCCGCAGTAGCGAGCAATGCCCCAAACCGCGTCCCCCGGTACCGCCTACGAGAAGTCAGCAACCTGAGCAGTCAGCGCCGCCAGGATCTCCTTGAGCTCAGCTGCACGGTCCCTCTTCTTCTGCACCACCGCGGGCGCGGCCTTGGCCACAAAGCCCTCGTTGGCGAGCGTCTTCTCGCAGCCGGCGAGCTCCTTCTGGGCCGCGGCGATCTCCTTCTCCAGGCGTGCCTTCTCGGCCGAAAGATCAACCTTGCCCTCGAGCACCACAAAGACCTCGACGCCGCTGTCGACCACAGCAATGCTCGCAGCCGGCTTCTCAACGTCGGTGCCCATGACCAGCGAGGCGGTATTCGCCAGCGGCTCGATGGTCGAGCGCAGGCCCTCGAGCTTCTCAATGTCCTCGGCACCGGCGCGCACGACCACATCGAGCTCGGCCTTGGGACTCAAGCGATAACGCGAACGGGTGGCGCGGGCAGCAGACACGACGGTTCGGCACAGCTCAAACGCGCGCTCGGCGTCCTCGTCAACATACTTGGCGTAATCGGCGGGCTCGGGCCACTTGGCGATCATGAGCGCCTCGGCGCGGTCAACGTTGCCCTCGGCGTCCAGGTCGAGCACGCTCGCCGGCATGTTGTCCCAGATCTCCTCGGTGACAAACGGCATAAGCGGGTGCATCAGACGAATGGAGGTGTCAAGCACAAAGATCAGGTTGCGCTGGGCCTGCAGACGGCCCTCGCCCTTCAGGCGGGCCTTGGTGACCTCGACGTACCAGTCGCAGACCTCGTTCCAGAAGAACTGCTGCACGCCGCGGGCCATATCGCCAAAGGTGTAGTTCTCAATGCCCTCGGTGACCATCTTCACGGCCTTGGCCAGGCGGCTGAACATCCAGGCGTCGGCCGGCGTCTCCACGACGGGCTCGCCGGGCGTGTAGCCCTCCATGTTCATGAGCAGGAAGCGGCTGGCGTTCCAGATCTTGGTCACAAACGACTTGGCCTGGTCGGTACGCGGGCTGTCGATGAGCTTCTTGGTCTTCTTGTCGATGTTCGCGTCGAACTTGACGTCCTGGTTGTTGGTGCAGAGCGTCAGCAGGTTGTAGCGCATGGCGTCGGCGCCGTACATGCCAATGAGGTCCATGGGGTCAACGCCGTTGCCCTTGGACTTGGACATACGGCTTCCGTCCTTGGCAAGAATCGTCGGGTAGATGACGACGTCCTTAAACGGCACTTCGTCCAGGAAGTACAACGAGCTCATGACCATGCGGGCAACCCACAGCGCGATGATGTCGCGCGCGGTGACGAGCGCCGTCGTGGGGTGATGGCCCTCGAGCAGCTCCGGCTTTTGCGGCCAGCCCTGCGTGGCGAAGGTCCACAGCTGCGAGCTAAACCACGTGTCCAGCACGTTCTCGTCCTGGTGCACGTGATGACCGCCGCACTTGGGGCACACGTCGGTGTCCTCGGTCAGGGCGTCCTCCCAACCGCAGTCCTCGCAGTAGAACACGGGGATGCGGTGGCCCCACCACAGCTGGCGGCTGATGCACCAGTCCTTAAGGTTCTCCATCCAGGTGGTGTAGGTCTGCGTCCAGCGCGCGGGGTGGAAGGTAACCTTACCGGAGTTAACGGCGTCAAGCGCCGGCCCCTTGAGCTTGTCAACAGCCACAAACCACTGCTCGGACAGCCACGGCTCAAGCGCAGCGTCGCAGCGGTAGCAGTGCATGACGGAGTGATCGAGGTCCTCGACGTGATCGAGCAGGTCGTGCTCCTCGAACCACTTGATGACGGCCTCGCGGCACTCGTCGCGATTCATGCCGGTGAACTCGCCGTAACCCTCGACGACCACCGCGTGCTCGTCGAAGATGTTGATCTGCGGCAGGTCGTGAGCCTGACCCATGGCGTAATCGTTGGGGTCGTGGGCCGGGGTGACCTTAACAAAGCCGGAACCAAAGTTGGCGTCGACGTGCCAATCCTCAAAAATGGGGATCTCGCGGTCGACGATGGGGAGCTTGACGGTCTTACCCACAAAGGCGGCCTTCTCGGGATCCTTCGGGGAGACGGCAACGCCCGTGTCGCCGAGCATGGTCTCGGGGCGCGTAGTGGCGACGACGATATAGTCCTGACCGTTGACCGGCTCGGTCAGCGGGTAGCGCAGGTGCCACAGGTGGCCCTTCTCGTCCTTGTACTCGGCCTCATCGTCCGAGATGGCGGTGGTGCAGTTGGGGCACCAGTTGACGATGCGCTTGCCGCAGTAGATCAGACCATCGTGGTACCAGTCGCAGAAGACCTTGCGCACGGCCTGCGCGTAGTCCTCGTCCATGGTAAAGCGCTCGTTGTCGAAGTCGACGGAGCAGCCCATGCGCTTGATCTGCTCGACGATGATGCCGCCGTACTCGTGGGTCCAGTCCCAGCAAGCGTCGACAAACTTGTCGCGGCCAATCTCCAGGCGGCTGATGCCCTCACTCTTGAGCTTCTTGTCGACCTTGGTCTGCGTAGCGATACCGGCGTGGTCGGTGCCCAGAACCCAGCGCGTGGACTTGCCGCGCATGCGGGCCATACGGATGATGGCGTCCTGGATGGAGTCGTCGGTGGCGTGACCCATGTGGAGCTTGCCGGTCACATTGGGAGGCGGAATGGTGACGGTGCAGTCGCCCACACCGGCGCGGCGCTTATAGTAGCCGCCGTCAAGCCACTTCTGCAGGATCGCCGGCTCGTTGGTCGACGGATCGTAGTTCTTGGGCATCTCTTCCATATATCTCTCCCTTGCCCGTCGGCGTGTCCGCATGCTTGGTTTTCGCTCGGTCAGGTCCTGACTCGCACGAAGAGCACATTAAGTGCTCTTCGGCTCGTGCGGAATCTACGAAAACCAAGCAGGCGGACACGCCTTAGGTATCGATTACTTCAGTCTGAAGGTACTAACTTGACAATCTCACAGAATAGCACAGGCATACCTGCCGAAAAGGGACAGGTTTATTTTGGTAGGTTTTATCAGGGGAAACGACATTTGCCCATATAAAACCGACCAAAATAAACCTGTCCCTAAATGGCAGGCCCCGCGGTGGTTGCCGCGGGGCCTGGATTCAAGCTATTTACCCGTAGATGCGCTGGGGTTGTTCTTCGCCCTTTACGGAGGCTTCGGTCACAACGACCTTGGAAACGCCCTCCTCACTGGGCAGATCGAACATTGTCTGCTGCAGCACGTCCTCGCAGATGGAGCGCAGGCCGCGGGCGCCGGTCTTGCGGGCGAGCGCCATGCGGGCGATCTCGTGCAGGGCGGCGTCCTCAAACTCAAGCTCAACGTCCTCGAGCTGGAACATCTTACGGTATTGACGCACCACGGCGTTCTTGGGCTCGGTCAGGATCGACACCAGGTCATCCTCGTCGAGCGCCTGCGTCTGGGTGACGACGGGCGTACGGCCCACGAACTCGGGGATCATGCCAAAGGCGTTGAGGTCCTGCGGGAGCACCTGACGCAGCAGGTCGTTCTCGTCGACCGAGGTGGGGCCGGCGATCTCGGAGTTGAAGCCCACGCCCTTGTTGCCCACGCGATCGGCAATGATCTTGTCCAGGCCCACAAAGGCACCGCCGCAGATGAACAGGATGTTGGTCGTATCGATCTGCAGCAGCTCCTGCTGGGGATGCTTGCGGCCGCCGGTGGGCGGAACGCTTGCCACCGTGCCCTCAAGAATCTTAAGCAGCGCCTGCTGAACGCCCTCGCCCGAAACATCGCGGGTAATGGAGAGGTTCTCGGCCTTGCGGGCGATCTTATCGATCTCGTCCACGTAGATAATGCCCACCTGCGCGCGCTCAATGTCGCCATCGGCGGCGTTGATGAGCTTGAGCAGGATGTTCTCCACGTCCTCGCCCACGTAGCCGGCCTCGGTAAGCGCGGTAGCGTCGGCGATGGCAAACGGCACCTCGAGGATGCGCGCGAGCGTCTGGGCGAGCAGGGTCTTACCGGTACCGGTGGGACCGAGCAGCAGGATGTTAGACTTGGCAAGCTCTACCTCGTCCATATCGTCGTCGAACTGCGAGCCCATACCGTCGTCAAAGGCAGACACCGCGGCGCCGCCCTCGATCACGCGACGATAGTGGTTGTACACGGCCACCGACATGGCGCGCTTGGCGTCCTCCTGACCCATAACATAGGCCGAAAGCTCGTCATAGATCTCGTGCGGCGTCGGCACGTGTGTAATGACCTGACGGGCGTCGTCCTCGAGCTCAAAGCCCTCGGCCTCGGGATCCACAGCAGGCTGGGACGCAGCCTGGCCGTGATCGTTGAGGAAGCCCGGCAGCTTGCCGTTGCGGGCAGCGTCCATAAAGTCCGAAGCCAGCGACTCCTCAAGGATCTCGGAGCAGGCGGCGACGCACTCGTCGCAGATAAAGATATTGGTCGGACCCTTTACGAGACGACGGACCTGGCCCTGCTCTTTTCCGCAGAAGGAGCAGCGGATGGGGTTGCCGTTCTCGTCAAAGTTGTCCTGCATGTTACCTGCCATCCTAGGCGTCCTTCGCGGCCAGATCGCGCGAGGTGACGATACGGTCGATCAGACCGTAGTCGAGGGCCTCAGCAGCGGTCAGGTAGTTGTCGCGCTCGGTATCGGCCTGGACCTTTTCGATGGGCTGGCCAGAGGCGTCGGACAGGATCTGGTTGAGCTCGCGGCGAGTCTTCTTGATCTCCTCGGCCACGATCTCGATCTCGGTCTGCTGACCCTGGGCACCGCCGCTGGGCTGGTGAATCATGACCTTGGAGTGCGGCAGGCAGAAGCGCTTGCCCTTAGCGCCGGCTGAAAGCAGCACGGCGGCCATGGACGCGGCCATACCGACGCAGATGGTGGAGACCTGCGGCTTAATGAAGTTCATGGTGTCCAGAATCGCCAGGCCAGAGTAGACCTCGCCGCCGGGCGAATTGATGTAGAGCGAGATATCCTTCTCGGCATCCTGGCTCTCAAGATGCAGCAGCTGGGCAACGACCAGGTTGGCGCTGACGGAGTTGATCTCCTCGCCCAAGAAGATGATGCGGTCGTTGAGCAGGCGCGAATAGATATCGTAGCTGCGCTCGCCGCGCGGCGTCTGCTCGATAACGTATGGCACGAGGGCGGAATCGAACTTGGCGATCATACGCATCTCCATTTCTCTCTTGCGGACCAAATTGGTTCTAGATAAACGTACGGTGCCCGCATGCTATGCATTGGCTGGCACCGTACGAAGCAACCGGATAACCGGTGTATAACTTTACCCCATCACGGGCGCACGCATGCGCTCGCGGGCAAGGTGGCGAGAATTACTCGGCGTCCTTGGCGGTCTCGTCGACCTCGGTCACCTTGGCGTTCTCGACCAGGTGGTCGACGGCCTTGGAGCGACGGATGGACTCGCGGACGGCAGGCATGCGGCCATCGGCGATGAACTCGGCCTTGGAAGCCTCGACGTCCTTGACGCCGGCCTTCTCGAACTCGGCGTTGATGTCATCCTCGGTGACCTCGATCTTGAGCTCGCGGGCGAGGGCGTCCAGAGCCAGGGACTCACGGGCAACGTCGTTGGCCTGCTTGTGCAGGTCGCCGATGAACTGCTCCATGGTCAGGCCGGAAGCGGGCAGCCAGGTGTCCAGCGTCATGCCGCGGGCAGCGAGGTTGGACAGGAAGTTCTGGCCAAGCTCCTCAAAGACGGACTGCTCGTAGTCGGCATCCATCTCGTCGAGCTGCAGACGCTCGGCGAGGGCGGAGACGCAACGGTTCTCCTTCTCGGCCGGCAGGCGGGAAGCCTTGTCCTGCTCAATCTCGATCTTGATGGCGTCGCGCATGGCGTCGATGCTGTCAAAGCCAAAGTCGGACTTGACGAGCTCGTCGGTGAGCTCGGGGGTGTTGCGGACCTTGATGCCCTTGACGGTGACCTCGACGGTGTGGGTCTCGGCCTCCTCGCCCTCCTCGACCTCGTCGGTCCAGGTGACGGTCTTGACGTCGTCAACGTTAGCGCCGATCAGGGCCTCGTTGAACTCCTTGGGGTTGCTGTCGCTACCGGCGATGAGCATGCGGCCCTCGGCGGCGAAGTTGTCAGCGTTCTCAACGGCCTTGAGATCGACGGTGACGTAGTCCTCGGCCTCGACGGCGCGACCCTCGACGTCCTCGAAGGTGGCACGGTAGTTGAGGAGCATCTCGACCTGGTTGTTAATCTCGGACTCGGTGACCTCCGCAGGAGGCATCTCGATCTCGACAGCGTCGAAGGAGGAGAGCTCAGCGGCGGGACGCAGGGAGAACTCGACGGTGTAGGTGTAGTCCTCGTGATCCTTGGCGAGGTCGAGCTCCTTGTAGTCACCGTTCTTGGTGGGGACGATGTCCAGCTCGTTGAGGACGGCGGGCTCGTTGGCGGCGATCAGGTCGTTGGTGGCCTGAGCGAGGGTAGCCTCGGCGCCAAGAGCGGAGTCGATGACCGGACGGGGGGCCTTGCCGGCACGGAAGCCCGGGAAGCGGTACTTCTTGGCGGTGTCCTTGTAGGCCTTCTTGATCGCGGCGTCGACGTCGGCGGCCGGGATGGTGACCGTAGCGGTGAGCTTGGCGTCCTTGACGTCAGAAGCGGTGATGTTCAACACGTTCCTCCTCATACTGCCCAGCTTATCTGAGGTGCTGGTACCTTTATGCAACAAAGTGTCGCGACGGCCAGGGCCGACGCAGGTGCGATGGTGCGGGCGAAAGGACTCGAACCTTCACGGGAATCCCACCAGAACCTAAATCTGGCGCGTCTACCAATTCCGCCACGCCCGCATGAGCGCACAGACTAGGAATGATAGCAGATACGAACGGCAAGCGCACGCACACCTTTTACAAGCTCACGACCTCACCACGAGTGCAAAAGGCGGGACGAGTTGCCCCGCCCCGCCAATTACGACTTGTTCGCTGACCTGTTACTCCCCCAGCAGGGCCTTCTCGGGCGTGATCGGCAGCGAGCGAACCTGGTGGCCGGTGGCGTGCGCCACGGCCGAGGCAACGGCGGCGAGCGGCGTGTTGATGACGACCTCGCCGATCGACTTGGCGCCAAACGGACCCGTCGGCTCGTAACTCGGCTCAAAGGCCACGCGAATGCTGCCGATATCCAGGCGCGTGGGCAGCCTGTAGCTCATAAAGTTGCCGGTACGCAGGCGGCCGCGGTCATCGTGCTCGACGATCTCGTAGAGCGCGTGACCGATGCCCTGGGCAATGCCGCCCTCGGCCTGGACGCGCGCGAGCGCCTCGTTGATCACGGTGCCGCAGTCCACAGCCGCCGCGTAATCCACAACAGTCACCTTGCCGGTGGCCTTGTCGACCTCCACCTCGGCAATGCCGGCCATAAACGGCGGAGGCGAAACGGGCAGGCAGGCAGAGGCATGCGAGGTGAGCGCGTCGCCGCCCGCGATGTTCTTGACGCACAGGTTGGCAAAGTCGCGCAGCGTGAGGTAGCGGTTCTGCTCGCGCGCGGCACGCTCGTCGGACAGGCGCACGTACTGGCCATCGAAGACCACGTCGGCAGCGTCCACGTCCCACATCTGGGCGGCCTTGGCGCAGATCTTCTCACGCAGCTCGGTCGCGGCGTTCTTGGCGGCAAGGCCCGTCACGTACGTACCCGAGCTCGCGTACGAGCCGGCGTCAAACGGCGACACATCGGTGTCAACGCCGCGCACCACGATCATCGAACTCTCCACGCCCAGCTCCTCGGCGGCAATCTGCGCCAGGATCGTGTCGACGCCCATGCCGTTATCGGTGGCACCGGTGCCGATGGTAATGAAGCCGTCCTCTTCCAGGCGCATGTCGATGCCGGCGATATCCACGTTGGAGATGCCCGAGCCCTGCATGGTGAGCGCGCAGCCCAGAGCGCGCACGCGGTCGCCCAGGTCCACGGCCAGCGGCTTGTCGCGCCAGCCGATCATGTCCATCGCGCGCAGCAGGCAGCGGTCGAGTGCGCAGGCGTTGAGCTTCTCGTTGTAGTACTGCGGCATGGTCTCGCCCTCGCGCACAATGTTCTTAAGGCGCAGGTCGGCGGGGTCCATATGCAGCATGTCGGCGAGCTCGTTGACGGCACTCTCCACGGCAAACTGGCCCTGGGTGGCACCGTAACCACGATACGCTCCGCCGCGGTTGGTATTGGTGTAGACGGCGTCCCAGCTAAAGCGGCTCGCCTTCACATGGTTGTAAATCGGCAGGCTCTTGTGGCCCGAGAGGCCGATCGTCGTGGTGGCGTGCTCGCCGTACGCGCCGGCATTGGACAGCGTGTGCAGGTCGATGGCCGTGATGGTGCCGTCGTTCATGGCGCCCAGCTTAACGGTCATCTGCATCTGGTGGCGCGAGTTGCCCGCGGTGATGGTCTCCTCGCGGGTGTAGCAGCAGTAGCTCGGACGACCGGTCTGCTGGGTGACGAATGCCACGAAGATCTCGCAGCAGCCCGTCTGCTTGGAGCCAAAGCCGCCGCCGATGCGCGGCTTAATGACCTGCACCTGCGACTGCGGGATATCGAGCGACTGCGCGACCATGCGGCGCACGTGGAAGGGCACCTGCGTCGAGGTGGTCACCGAAATGCGCCCGAACGCGTCGGTCGTCGCGAAGGCGCGGAAAGTTTCCATGGGCGCGGTCTGCGTGGCCTGGCTGGTATAGGTGCGGGTGAAGACGATGTCGCTCTGGGCGAACGCCTCGTCAAGGTTGCCAAAATCGCTGGTACCGCTGCACACCAGGTTGCGCGGAACATCGCCACCCTGCGGAAACATAAAGGTCACGTCGCCCTCGGGATGGACCACGATGTCATTATCGAGTGCCTGGGTAAAGTCGAGCAGGGGCTCAAGCACCTCGTAGTCGACCTTGATGAGCTTGAGCGCCTTGTCGGCGGCCTCCTCGGTCTCGGCGGCGACGATCGCCACCTCCTCGTTTTGGTAACGGACCAGGTTCTCGAGAATCAGGCGGTCATAGGGACTCGGCTGCGGATAGCTCTGGCCGGCGATGGTAAAGCGGCGCTGGGGCACGTCCTCGTAGGTGTAGACGCCCACCACGCCGGGCACCTTCAGGGCGCGCGACGTATCAATGGAGCGGATCTTGGCGCGGGCATAGGGGCTGCGCTTGAGTTTGACGATGAGCGCGCCGGCGGGCACCATGTCACCCGTGTAGACGGGACGGCCCTCGAGCAGGGCCTTCGAGTCCTTCTTGGGCTGCTTGTGGGTGATCTGCTTGTAGGAGACGCCGTCGGAGCTCGTGTCGTTGACGGGCAGCTCGGGCATCTCAAAGCCCACCTGCACGCCGGACTCGTTGAGGAAGCGGACGATGGCGCGCAGCTGGCTCTCGTAGCCGCTGCAGCGGCAGAGGTTGCCGGCCAGCTGGCGCGACAGCTCCTCGCGCGTGGCGACGAGGCTCGGGTCCTCCTTGGCGGCGCGGGCAAGCGCCAGCACGTTCATGATGAGGCCGGGGGCGCAAAAACCGCACTGCTCGGCGCCTTCGGCAGCCATCGCACGGGCCAGCGCCTCAGACTCGGCTTTGAGGCCCTCGAGTGTGGTGATGGTGTGGCCCTCGACGCGAGCGGCGGGAACCGAGCAGCTCAGCACCGGGTCGCCGTCGAGCCACACCGTGCACAGGCCGCAGTTGGTGGTCTCACAGGCGCAGCGCACCGACGCACAACCCTGCTCGCGCAACAGTGCAAAGAGCATGGTGTCGGGGGCAATCTGAACCTTGACCTTACGGCCGTTGAGCGTAAAGGAAAGATCGATGAGTTTGGCAGCCATTAGCGCACCTCGCTAGAATCGACGCCGGGCACGCGGCGGCAGGAATACTCGTCCGTGGCGAACTTGGGGATCTGCACGCCCTCGAGCTCGCGGGCAAGCGCGGCCGAAAGCTCGATGCCGGCGGCGCGGCGCACGGCCTGCACGGCAAGCGGGGCCGAGATGCGGCGGCGGTAGGCGGCCGAGCCCCACAGGTTGGTGCCGTAGCTCAGGGCGCGCACAGAAGCGGCCAGAGCGCGAAGCTCGTCCTCGGAAGGCTGCTCGGCAGTAAGGCCGCATGCCTCGCCCTGCAGCAGGGTCGCGCGCAGCGGGCGGGCGCCCACGGTGACATGCCAGCTGTTGTTCCACCAGGCGGCAGTGACGTTTAAGGAGGGGAAATCGGTCGCGGCCTTGCGCACGGCCTCATAGCTCGCGCGATAGTCGTGCTTAACGACTACGATGTGCTCGATCACGTCGCGCACGTAACCCATGTCCACGAACTCGGCGAGCGGCACGCGGCCGGCGCCCGTCAGCTCAACATAGGAATCGAGCGCGAGGAAGGCAGTGAGCACGTCCGAGAAGCCAAAGCGGCCGTAAATGCTGCCGCCCACCGTGGCGGTATTGCGCAGCTGCACGCCCACGATATCGTGGACGGCAAACTCAAAGACATGGTTGACAAGCGCGTTGAGCTCGGCATGACGCTCGAGCTGGCGCAGGGTACACATGGCACCGATGCGAAACTCGGTCTCGGTCTCCTCGATCTGATCGAGTCCGCAGGCCGAAAGGTCAATCGCCGTCGCCACGCGACGCGAACCCAGGCGCATCCAGATGCCGCCGCCCACAATCTTGTTGTTGTGGTTCTTCTGCAAGAGCTCATAGGCTTCGGCCGCGTTTCCAACACGGACGTAGGTACCGAACTTGAGCACGTTCTCCCCCATCTCTTCACTTGTCCAGTACCTTTAAGTGTACCAAACGAGGGGCCGCACACCGTTTTAGGACAAAATCCACCCACCCATCCATAACTTGCGGTGATATACGGACTGATTAGCCGTTCTGGGACGCTTAACAGTCCGTATATCACCGCAAGTTATGAGGAGTCCTCCGGGATAGAAAAGGCTCCCAGCCAGATAGCTGGGAGCCTTCTGCGATGCTATGTCGAGCGAAGATTTAGCAGACGCCCTGGGCGAGCATGGCGTCGGCGACCTTCAGGAAGCCGGCGATATTGGCACCCATGACGAAGTTGCCCTCCTGGCCGTACTCCTTGGCGGTGTCGTCCACATTGTGGAACATGCCGCGCATGAGCTGCTCGAGCTTGCCGTCGACCTCCTCGAAGGTCCAGGACAGGTGCTCGGCGTTCTGGCTCATCTCCAGGCCGGACACGAGCACGCCGCCGGCGTTGGCAGCCTTACCGGGCATAAAGGCGACGCCGTTCTCCTGGAAGTAGGTCGTGGCCTCGATGGTCGTGGGCATGTTCGCTCCCTCGCCGACCACCTTGCAGCCGTTGGCGACGAGCGCCTGGGCGTCCTCGAGCAGCAGCGTGTTCTCGCGAGCGCAGGGCAGCGCGATATCGCAGGGAAGCTGCCACACGCCGCGGCCGTCGCCCTCGTGCCACACGGCGTTAGGCTTCTCGTCAACGTACATAGCGAGCGTAACGCCCTTGTCGTGGCCAGAGCGCTTCTTGTTGTAGATGTGCTCGAGCACGGTGTAGTCGATGCCGTCGGGATCCTCGACCCAGCCGTGGGTATCGGAGCAGGCGAGCACCTTGCCACCGAGCTGAGTGACCTTCTGGACCGCGTAGATAGCGACGTTGCCGGAGCCGTGAACGACGACGTTCTTGCCGTCGAAGGAGTCGCCGCGGCTCTTGAGGTACTCGTCCACAAAGTAGGCCAGACCGTAACCGGTGGCCTCGGTACGGGCGAGCGAGCCGCCAAAGGAGAGGCCCTTGCCGGTAAGGACGCCGGTCCACTCGTTGGTCAGGCGCTTGTACTGACCGAACAGGTAGGCAACCTCGCGGCCGCCAACGCCCAGGTCGCCGGCGGGAACGTCGGTGTTGGGGCCAATATGGCGATAGAGCTCGGTCATGAAGGACTGGCAGAAGTGCATGATCTCGTTGTTGGACTTACCCTTGGGGTCAAAGTCGGAACCGCCCTTGCCGCCGCCCATGGGAAGGGTGGTCAGGCTGTTCTTGAGAATCTGCTCCAGGCCCAGGAACTTGAGCATACCCAGGGTGACCGTCGGGTTAAAGCGCAGGCCGCCCTTGTAGGGTCCAATGGCAGAGTTGAACTCGACGCGGTAACCGCGGTTGACCTGAACCTTGCCCTGGTCGTCGACCCAGGGAACACGGAACATGACGATGCGCTCGGGCTCGACGAGGCGCTCAAGCAGGGCGGCCTCCTCGTACTCGGGATGGGCGTCGAGCGCCGGCTGGATGGTGCCGAGGATCTCGGTCGCGGCCTGGATGAACTCAGGCTGCTCGGGATAGCGGGCCTTGAGCTCTTCGAGAACTTTCTGCGTGTAGCTCATGCTTCCTCCAATTGATGGAAAAGAAAAGTGTCGTTCGAGGCGCACCATGCGCCGCGAGCTTTATCGAGTATGGATAATATCGCACTGTTGCAGCAAAGTTTCGCATAAGCCGACGAGCAGATGTTTCGTTTTGATTACGATGCAGGTAGAAGCGTTTTTGAGTGCCCAACGCGCAAATCGCGTGTTTCGAAGCTGTTTCGTCCACATGTTCCAAACCACCACATTGGGCACCTTTGTGGTGGTGTTGGTGGTTAGAGGACGAGCTGATGGTAGTCGGCAGGGGTTATGCGGCCCTCGGTGGCGGCGCGGAAGGCGGCGAGCGCATCGCCCGAGAACGGCATGGCCCAGCACAGCCCGCAGCCTGCGGTAATGGAGCCGGGCAAAGGCATAATGCGCCCGGGCACGCCGGCGGCAACACACAGCTGCTCGCATTCCATCACATCGAAGGTGCTGTCAAACGACACGATAATCTTGCGCTCGTGGTCGAGGGCATCACCGGACGGGCCTTCGCGATGTGCCTCGCGATACGCCGCGGCGGCCGCTTCCTCTTCCGCAGTATGTCCACAGCCACCGCAGCCGCAGGTACAGGGCTCGGAACCATCGCAAGTGCAAGGCTCTCCCGTGTCGGGACAAATATCGTGAGACATGGCAACTCCAATCGTCTAGGCGAGTAACTCGGCCGCCGCAAACTCCTCGGGCGTATTGACGTTTTCGAAGCAGAGCGTCGAGCCCGCGGCCTTAACGATCTGCGGTTCATCCATATAACCAGCCTGAACGCGATTGATCAGGCAGCGAATGCGCTGGCGGTCGCAGGCGAGCAGCTCATGGGCGGCCGGCGCACAAGCTTCACGGCGCCAGACGGCGCAAAGCGGCTCAATCCCCCGCTCCTCGCACGGCACACACACGTCGAGCGCCTCGGCCTCAACACGATCGGCAAGCGCGCCGATAAGTTCCGGCGAGACAAACGGCATATCGCAGGCGACAATCGCCACGAGCGGCAATCGGGCCGCGGCCAACGAGCTCGCGATGCCGCGCATGGCACCCGCCGGTCCTTCAAGGTCCGCCACCACACGCGGCACCAGGCCGCCAAACGTGCGCTCCTCAAGATAGACAAGCTCGCTGGGACGCGAAGTCGTCACGACCAACTCGCCGGCAACTGGCGCCAGCCGACCCAGCACGCGCTCGATGAGCGGCTCGCCGCAAAACGCCATGCGCGCCTTATCGCAGCCCATGCGCGACGACAACCCGCCCGCCTGGACGACACAAGAAAGATCGGCACGTCTTACGGTAGTCATACGACAAAACACCTCCATCGGCATGCTCGAAACCCGATGCACGAAGCTAAATACAGCCGCCGAAATAGCGGCGCTACGAAAAGCTCGTGCAAAAACAAAACAGCGCCTTTGCGGCACGCAGCAAGACCGCGAGCACAAAAGCGCTGGTAGCGTATGGCGGGAACGTATGTGAATCGAACACATCCAAGACGTTTTGCACGCCTCGCAACGGTTTTGAGGACCGCGGAGCCCACCGGAGCCCATCCGTTCCCAAGTGCGGCGGTATTTTACCAAACCGAAACGGCTCCATCCCAAAAAGACGAACAAGAAGTTGCGGTGAAATAGTTCCTGTTTTTGCTGCCAAAGCCCCCAACTAGGAACTATTTCACCGCAACAGAGGAGACGGGGGCAGGTGACCGGCCTAGCGCAGGGAGCGCAGGCCGCCGGCATCCTTGTCGAGAACCGTAAAGCGCACGGCATCCAGGTGCTCCAAGATGCTGATGGCACGTTTGCGCGACACGCCCAGGGCCTCGCGCAGCACGCTCGTGGTCGCAGCGCCACCGGCTGTCTCAATGGCAGCGGCAACAAGCTCGCGCGCATGGGCCTCGGCGGCAGCGGACAGGGCAACGTCGCGCTCGACCTTAACGATCGAGCGGTTGAGCGAAAGCTCGCGCAGGGCACGCGTCATGGTGTCGCGGCCGAGCTGCAGCTGTTCGCCCACCTCGGGAAGCGCCGGTGCGTCCAGGCCAGCCTCGTCAAGCAGCGCGACGATGCGCTCGCAAGCCTCTCGCACCACGCGTGCCGCCGCGGCGGCCGAATGCGGATCGAATACCTCGGCGCCCTCGGCGGCGCACACGCCGCGCGAGCAGCCCTCGGCAATCAGAGCCGCGGCAACGCCTTCATCAGCGGCAGGCCACGCAGCATGGGCAACGGCGCCGGGCGTAAAGCCCGTCTCCTTGGGAGACGCCGCATGCATGGCTGACAGGGTCGTCGCCAGTGCATCCATCGCGGCGTCGAGCACCACGGTGTCCGCCAAGAGGTCCGCATCACCCACGGCAAGCTTGCGAACGGAGCCCTGCGCCACCAACCCGCGCAGTGCGGCATCGGCCTCGCCGACACCAAGATCCAAAGCCTCGGCAACATCAACCGCCGTAACTGGCAGCGTCTGCAACGCCAGCCAAGCGCCCACACCGCCCGCGATATCGCCGGACTCGAGCGCCGCATACAGCGCACGCTCCCCTTCGGCAAGCTCGCGCGAGCGACGGCAGCGCGATAGCAGCACGCGCCCACCGCCAATGAGCATAACGGGCGAATACGACAACACCACGGCATGGTCTCCGGCTCGCAGCGGCAGCGGCTCCTCCAAGCGCACCTGTACGGTACGGGTCTCGCCCACCGCCATAGGGGCCTCGCCCTCCATGAGCATGATGCGACCGACGACCTCGGCCGTGCCGGCCATCACATGCACACGCGCGCCCGACTCGAGCACGCGCGGCTTGGCGCCCTCGCGGCCCAGGTAGGTGAACGTCATCATAAAGCGCAACGTCTGACCAAAGCGGTCCGCCACGCCCAGCATCTCGCCACGGTCAAGCGCCGCGACACCGTCACCAACCAGGTTGAGCGCCACACGCTGACCAGGCAGCGCGCGCGGCGTATCGCCATGCACCTGAATCCCGCGCACGCGACAGACCGTACGCGACGGCAAGGCCATCAGCTCGTCGCCCACCGCAACCGGTGCATCGTGCAGCGTTCCCGTCACGACGGTGCCGACGCCCTTGATCGTAAAGCAGCGGTCGATAGGCAGGCGAGGCGCGGCATCGCTCCGCTCGGCACGGTCGCGACAGGCATCCCAGCAAACACCCACCTGCTCGTCGAGCACCGCAAGCAGCCCGTCGATCCCCTCGCCCGTCTTGGACGACACGGGCACGATCGGCGCGCCCGCAAACACGGTACCCGACAAAAAGTCATCGACATCGAGCTCGGCAAGCTCGGTCATCTCGGCATCGGCCAGGTCGCACATCGTCAGTGCGACCACCATGTGCGTGACGCCCAGCAACTCCAGCACGTGCACGTGCTCGCGCGTCTGCGGCATTACGCCCTCGACGGCAGAGACCACCAGCACGGCCACGTCGATACCCGTGGCGCCCTGCACCATGGCGCGCAAGTAATGCGCGTGGCCCGGCACGTCCACCAGGCCAACGATCTTGCCGCTCGGCAGTGCCAGCTCGCCAAAGCCCAGCTCCACGGTCATACCGCGACGGCGCTCGACCTCCAGGCGATCGGGATTCTTGCCGGTCAGCGCCTCGATCAGCGCCGACTTACCGTGGTCGACGTGGCCCGCCGTGCCAACGATAACGGGACACTCCACCAGCGCTTTAACCTCACTCATCGAGCAATCGCCTTCTTAACGCACGCAACGAGCGTCGATGCCGCTGTCTCGATATCGCGGTCGCCCACGAGCGTGCGCACGTCAAACAGGATGCGGTCATGCGAGGCGCGCGTGACGACCGGCGTATCGAAGTCTTGGACGAGCGAGCGCTTGAGCGCGTCAACGGACAGGCGCCCGTCGACCGGGCAGACGGCCACGCACATGGTGGGCAGCTCGACGGTAGGCAGCGAGCCGCCGCCGGGAGTCGACGACTCCTCGACGATTTCCACCTGCACGGCACACGGGCAGCCAGCCTTATCGAAGCCCGCCACCATCAGCTCGCGCAGCTTGCGTGCGCGACGCTTCAGATGAGCCTGCGGAAGCGTGAGCATGTTGAGCACCGGCACCTCGCGATGGACCACATCCGCCCCATCCATATAAATGCGCAGTGTAGCCTCGAGCGCAGCCAGTGCGAGCTTGCCCGGGCGCAGGGCACGCATAAGCGGATGCGACCCGCAAGCCTGGACCAGATCGCGACGGCCCATGATAATGCCCGCCTGTGCGGCACCGAGTAGCTTATCGCCCGAGCACGACACGATATCGAGCCCCGCCGCGACCGAAGCCGGCGTGGGCTCCTCACCGCCGCGCACCAAGATGTCGTCGGGCAAAAGCGCGCCCGACCCCTGGTCCTCGTAGAACAGCAGGCCATGCTTGTGCGCCAGCGCGGCAAGCTCCTTGGAGCTCACTTCCTCGTGAAAGCCCTCAATGCGGTAGTTGGAAGGATGGACCTTCAAGATCATGGCCGTGTCGGCCGTGATAGCGCGCTCGTAGTCGCCCAGGTGCGTGCGGTTGGTGGCGCCGACCTCGACGAGTTTGGCGCCCGAAGCCGCCATGACATCGGGGATGCGGAAGCTGCCGCCAATCTCGACAAGCTCACCGCGGCTGACGATAACCTCTTTACCCGCAGCGTGAGTCGCCAGCACCAGCAGCACCGCGGCGGCATTGTTGTTGACCACGAGCGCGTCCTCGGCACCGGTGAGTGAGCGGATCAGCTGCGCGGCGTGCTCCTTGCGCGACCCGCGCGAACAGGTGTCCACACTGTACTCGAGCGTGCTATACCCGCGCGCGACCTCGGCCACGGCTTTGGCAGCTGATTCCGCGAGCGGGGCGCGACCCAAGTTGGTATGGATAACCACACCCGTGGCGTTGACGGCGGGACGCAGGCTCGGCAGCGCGGAGCGATGCGCACGCCACTCGATGGCCGAGGCCAGCTCGCGCTTGGAACGCGGGGCGGCGCCGGCACGAATGGCGGCGCGCTCCTCGTCGAGCTCGGCCGTGACGGCGGCATGCACCACCGCGTCGCAGGTCTCCCCCGCCGCCTTCACAACCGGCCACTCTGCGAGCAGCTCGTTGACGGAGGGAATGGCGCGCAGGCGGGCGCGCACCTCATCGGACATGTTCTGGCTATCGCTCATGTGCGGCCTTTCAAAACCAAAGGTGAATCAATCGTTCGAATGTCAAACTATCAGCCAATTCGATCAGCTGAGTCAATTACTCGCTATTATCCTCGCGTGCCGCGATCTTTTCCACGCGAACGGCGTTTTCCTGGGTGAGCGCAGCGCCCGTCAACGGGTCCCAACGCAACGGCGTATGGTCGAGCGGGCCCACGCCCAAGGCTTGAGCGCCAGCGGCATCGGCGCCAAACGAACGCCCGCCGGGAGCGGCCGAGGTGAAGATGCACGCCGGATGCAGATAGGGCGTCGTCTCCACGCGCACGCGGTCGCGGCCCATGTCGCTCACAATCTCGACGACCTCGCCGTCGGCAATACCCATGCGAGCGGCGACATCGGCGTTCATCTGCACGGCGTCCAAATCCGACCCCACCTCGGCGGCACCTTGGACCGCAAGCCTTCGCGAGGTATGCGACTCAAAGGGACGGTTGCCGCTAATGAGGCGAAACATCCCCGGGCCGGGCTCCACCATGGGAGCGATCCAGTTGGGCACACGACTCATGCCGGCTCGCTCCCACATGTCGCTAGCCAGCGCAATCTTGCCGCCGGCAAGCGGAATCACCGGCTCACCCGTGCGCGTCGGCAGCGCCATGCCCGTATCGGCCCAGCCGCGCTCCTTGAGCTCGTCCAGATCGATCCCAAAAGGCGCCACCTGGGCGGCGGCCAAATCGTCGGACGTAAAGTCAAAGAACTCGCCAACGCCGCAGGCCGCAGCCAACCCGGCAAAGATCTCCCGCCCCGGTCTCGTGTCGTCATGCTGCACAGGCAGCACGGCATTGCGGTAGAACACCCGCGCATCGTTGGCGCCCACGACCGTGCCCACACCGCGGTCGGCCTCCAGATACGTCACGTCGGGCAGCACGAAATCGGACACGCGCGCCGTCTCGGACCAGCGAATATCAACGGTCACGAGCAGGTCAAGCTGTTCCAGAATCGATAGCCACGCCCCGGCATTGCCATAGCCCGCACCGGGGTTACTGGCATAGACGATGAGCCCACGCAAATCGCCGGCAAGAATCGACTGACCGATGGTCGTGCACAGGCCGCGCACCGGATCGACCAGTGAATAGCGCTCGGACCCCAACTTGGGCTCACGAGGCACCAGCGGCGTCGCGAAACGCGCAGGATCCAAGTCGCCCAGCGCAAGCGGTGTAGGTGGATTGAGCGCGCCGCCCGCGTGTCCGATGCAGCCCAGCAGCACATCGACCAGACAAATCGCGCGCGCGGTCTGGGTGCTATTGGCATACGCGATGCCAATGCCGCCATGAAAGCCGGCGTCCACCACGGCAGCGGGCGCGGCAGCAGCTAGATCGCGCGCCGTGGCGGCGATCTCTGCGGCCGGCACGTCGCACATCGACTCGGCCCACTCAGGCGTCCAAACAGCAGCAGCCTGCGCCAGCTCGTCAAAACCCGTGGTATAGCGGGTCACGAACTCATGGTCATACAGGTCCTCGGCAATCAAGACATGCGCAATGCCCAGCAGCAAGGCCAAATCGCATCCGGGACGCACGCGCAGCCAGCGGTCGGCAAGCGCAGCCGAGCCGCTGCGCCGGGGGTCGACCACGATAATCTTCGCCCCACGGCGACGGGCATCGTTGAGCGCATCAACGGCCCCCGTCGTCGACGAATCGACGATGGAACGCCCTAGGTACATGATGCAATCGGTATGCGCCAGGTCGGAGACGGGACTATAGCCCAGGCTGTGCTCCCAACCGGTAAGTCGGCTTACCTCGCAGGCGCCGTCGGCACCGTACACGTTGGGCGAACCCAGCGCATGCATAAGGCGATAGGCCCAGTAGCGGTCGAACGAGGGAACGCCGAGCGTCATGCCCAGCGCGCGCGGACCATGCCCGTCAACAATCCCCCCAAGGCGCGCAGCGATCTGCGCAAACGCCTCGTCCCAGGTAATCGCATCGAACCCCGAGCCATCAGCTCGTCGGCGCATGGGGTGCATGATGCGGTCGTGCTCGTCAAACGGCATTGCCAGGCGATGCCGTCCGCGGGCGCAGAGGGCACGCGCCGCGCACGGATGTCCCGGCACCGGCAGCTCGGCCACCACGCGACCGTCCTCAACGCGTGCCGCAAAGGCGCAATCGGCATAGCATCCCCCGCATGTGGTCACCACGGCGCGACTGTCACGCTTCACAGCAGATGCCATCTCGATTACCCCTTTCATCAGCCAAACACAACAGGCCAAAAGCCCGGCAACAAGCCCCGGACCCAAAAAGCCTCCCGCACGGCAACGCCCCGCGGGAGGCCCAACGTCAAACAGACGGTACCTTACGCCTCGGACTTCTTAGCGTAGATAAACCAGTAGCCGAGCGCGATCAGAACCGCGCCGCCCACGATGTTGCCCAGCGTGGCGGCGGACAGGTTAAACGCAATGCCCGCGGCGTTGAGCGCATCGGCGCCGGCGACGTCGGCACCGTAACCGCATGCATGCATCACGGCGCCCATGGGCAAAAAGTACATGTTGGCAACGCAGTGCTCAAAACCGCAGGCCACAAAGGCGGCGATGGGTAGCAGAATGCCCACAACCTTATCGACCACGGTCTTGCCGGCGGTACCGATCCACACGGCCAGGCACACAAAGATGTTGCACAGGATGCCGCGGAAGAAGATCGTCACCCAGTCGACCGTCACCTTGCCAGCGGCGACGCTCACCATGGAATTGGCGACCGCCTCGCCGTTGAGCTTGTAAATGCCGGCCATGTACACCAAAAAGACGATGAACAGGGCACCGACAAAGTTACCGACCCATACGACGACCCAAGCCTTGAGCATCTGAGCCAGAGTGATCTTTTTGCTCTTGAGCGCGCAGACCATAAGCGAATTGCCGGTGAACAGCTCGGCGCCGCACACCAGCACCAGCACCAGGCCCAGGCAAAAGCACAGGCCGCCCACGACACGCTGAGCGCCCCAGCCCAGCGTGCTATCGCTCAAGAACACGGTAAAGAACAGACCGCCGAAGGCAATGAACGCGCCGGCGAACATCGCCAAAACAAAGGCCTTTGCGACCGGCAGGTTGGCCTTGGTCACGCCGGCGGTCTCGGTCTTGGCCTCGATCGCGGCAGGCGCCAGGCAATCGGGAGCGGGATATTCTGCCTTGGAATCTGCCATGTCAATCACTTCTTTCCTAATCAGCAGGGACAAGCGCTCCTATTGCTCTTGCCCCAAGCGGACAAAGTGGGAAAAGTCGTTGGCGGCCACGGCGTCGTACACGGCGTCGACGGCGTCAAAGACTTCCGGGGACATAGGGTTGTAGAACTCCGTGTCGCCCGGCTGAATCCCAACGAAGACGATATCATCACACGATTGTTCGATTTCCTCGATCAGAATCGACAAAGGAAGCGAATGCGTGGTGAACATCGACTTGCGGGCCACATCGTGCTTGTCGAGCAAGCGGATGGACCCGACGGGCAGCGCCATGTCGGCGGCATCGACCAAGACCAGGCGAGGCGGACGCTCGCGCTTGACCTCGATGATGTCATCCTCGGGCGTTTGGCCGCCGTCGATGGTGTACCAACCGGCGATGGGCGCGTCCTCCATCTTTTTGGAGAGCACGGGGCCGGCGGCATCGTCGGCACGCAGCACGCTTCCCGCCGTGAGCACGATACCCGCAAACGGGGCGCCGTTCACACGACCATCCACAACGCGACCCATTACTGCAACCTCCCCGTCAGATACACGCCCGACACATCGCGCACGCGCTCCACCAGATCGCGGAACTTCATTAAGAACGCGACCTGCTGGGCATGCAGGCCAAAGTCGTCGTCGAACACCGAGATGCCGGCCTTGGCCGACCCGCGAAAACCGCGCTCGTCGAGCAGCGTGTCGCAGGCCTCGAGCAGCGACGGCACCGATGCCTTGTCAAGCTGGCACTCGCCAAAGGAGCGGATGGCCTCGAACTTGGTCTTGGCCTCCCCCTCCGGCAACGCGTCGACGAGCGAATAGAACACATCCACCGGCACCGACAGGCGCGGCTCAAAGCAATCGAGCACGCCGGTGTGGTGGCCCACGGCGAGCGTGTAGTACAGCACGTCGCAGGCCTCCTGGGGAACGTCTTCCTCGGTCTCCACAAACTTACGCGTGAGCTCGTAAAAGACCACCTGGTCGGGAGTGTGGCCCAGGCAGGGGTCGGCGACGCCCTCGGCGGCCTCGTCGCTTGCGCGCGAGGCATCGCCAAAGGAGCCGCCGAGCATGCCGGGGCCCGCAAAGTAACCAGAGCGGTCCGTGAGCTCCATCTAGCGACCTCCGGCCAGCACCAGATCCTGCAGCGCCGAGTAGACCTCAACGCGGCGCGGATCGTCCTGCTTGTCGATGAGCAGCGCCATGGCACCTCGGATATCACCCTTGGGCGCGCCCTCGAGCGTATCCATAAACTCGTTGGCCAGGTCGCGGCCGTAACGGTAGCCGCTCATGGCGCGAGCCTCGCGCTCGATGGCAACGCGCAGCTTGTACGGCACGCCGGGGTGCAGGATATCGGCCTGCTCGCCGGCGGCCTCCACCGTGGTCTCGGCATGGAGCTTTTGGTCCAGCAGACCGAGCGCCATGGCAAAGCCGTAGACGGTCTGCGCGGGGCTGGGCGGGCAGCCGGGGATGTAGACATCGACCGGCAGAATCTTATCCGTGCCGCCCCAGACGCAGTAGTTGTCGTAGAAGATGCCGCCAGTGCAGCCGCACGCGCCATAGGACACCACGATCTTGGGATCGGGTGCAGCCTCAAAGGCGCGCAGGGCCGGCATGCGCATGGCACGCGTCACGGCGCCGGTGTACAGCAGCACATCGGCGTGACGGGGCGAAGGCACGACCTTGATGCCAAAGCGCTCGACGTCGAAGACGGGCGTGATGGAACCGAAGATCTCAATCTCGCAGCCGTTGCAGCCGCCGCAGTCAACGCGGTAGACGTACACCGAGCGCTTGATTTTCTTAAGAAGGGTCGCCTTGGCCTTCTCGATGCTCTCGTCGAGCTCGATCTTGGTCGGGCGGTACTGAAGCCGCTCGGGCAAAAGCGTGGGTTCGGCCATGGTTACTCCTCCTTCGTATCAAAATCCATGATGATGCCCTCGACCGGCGCCGGACCGGCGGGAATCTCGGGCGCATCGGGGTTGAGCTCGCGGTCGATATACTCCGGGTTCACGCCGTGGCCGCCCAGATACTCCATGCCGGGGCCCTGGGGCTCGCCGGACGCAAGCGTCTCGTTGGCGGCCATGCCGGCAGCGTTGCCGGTCTTTACGGCCGAGGCGGCGCGCAGGGCGTCGAGCTCGCGCTTGCACTCCTGGCACATACCGACGGTGCGGGCGGCCTGCTCGGCCTCCATGCCGCCGGCCTTTTGCAGCAGGCGCTTGGCGTAGTCGATCTCCTTGTGCGGGGCAAACGGCTTGCCGCAACGCGAGCAGTGCTCGAGCGTATAGACGCTCTTGCTGGTGAGGTCGTCCTTGCTCATGACGGCCAGCTCAAACTCCTCGGTGAGCTTGATGGCCTCCATGGGGCAGGCTTCCTCGCAGCGGCCGCAAAAGATGCAGCGACCGTAGTCGATCGACCAGGTGATGGTATCGGCCGCAAGGTCGGTGTCCATGCGAATGGCATCGGCCGGGCACGCCACGCCGCAGGCACCGCAGGCGATGCAGAGCTCGGCGTTGTGCTCGGGCTTGCCGCGCATGTCCTTGTTGGTGGGGAACGGCGCAAACGGGTACTTGACCGTCGCGTCGCCGGCCTTGGCGTTGACCTTCCAAAGCTTCAGCATATTAGAGCGCCTCCTCATCGAGCGGAGCGGCCATGGTGCCCTCGCCCGCAAGCGGCGACTTGTCGCGCCAGACGTTCTCGAACTGCTCCTTGTCAAGCACGTGGTCGCGCTTGGCGGCGACATCGGTCACCGTCACGCGGTCGGTGCAGGAGTAGCACGGGTCGAGAGAGCCGACGATCAACGCCGCGTCGCCCACGGTGTTGCCGCGGAACATGTAGCGCAGGACCGGCCAGTTGCTGTACGTAGCTGCCTTGGCGCGCCAGCGGTAGCACTTCTGGTTGTTGCCGAGCATGGCCCAGTGCACGTCCTCGCCGCGCGGCGCCTCGGTGGCGCCGATGGCGTACTTGTGCGGGGTGTACTCCCAATCCGTGGTGAGGATGGGGCCCGACGGGCAGTTCTCGAGCATGGTCTCGATCATGTCGATAGAATCGTAGACCTCCTGGATGCGAACGGCGGTACGGCCGAAGGCATCGCAGGTGTCGGCCGTGCCGGCATGCATCTTCTGAACATCCGGATCGGCGTAACCGTCGAAGGGATGGTCAAAGCGCACGTCGCGGGCATAGCCCGAGCCACGCATGAGCGGGCCGACCGGCGAGAAGTCGCGTGCGATCTTGCGGTCCAAGATGCCGATGCCACTCGTACGCTCAATAAAGTTGGGCGTGGAGAGCAAGACGTCGACGAGCTCCTGAACCTCGGAGCGCAGCTGGTGGATGGTCGTGAGCGTGGAGAGCTTCTGCTCGGCCAAAATGTCGCGACGCACGCCGCCGATCACGTTGAGGCCGTAGGTCTTGCGGTGACCGGAGAGCTTCTCGGCCAGGTCCATGGACTTCTCGCGAACGCGGAAGAACTGCTGGAAGCCGGAGTCGAAGCCGGTGTAGTGCGAAGCGAGGCCAATGTTGAGCAGGTGCGAGTGCAGACGCTCGACCTCGAGCATGATAGCGCGGATGTACTGGGCGCGCGGCGGGACATGGATGCCCTGGGCGCGCTCGACGGCCTCGGCATAGGCCACCGAGTGGGCGCAGCCGCAGATGCCGCAGATGCGGTCGGCGAGGAACGTCACGGCGTCATAGTTCAGGCGCGTCTCGGCGACCTTCTCCATACCGCGGTGCACGTAGAACAGACGGTAGTCAGCGTCCACGATCGTCTCGCCCTCGACGAACAGGCGGAAGTGGCCGGGCTCGTCGGAGGTAATGTGCAGCGGGCCCATGGGGACGAGCGTCGTCTCCTTGCCCTTGGTATCGGCCAAGAACTCGTAGTTTTCCATGTCGCTCGCGGGAGCGGGACGGAAACGGTAGTCCATGGAGTCCTTGCGCAGCGGGTACAGGCCGCTGGGCCAGTCATCGGGCAGCACCAGGCGGCGACGATCGGGCAGACCCTCGGGGATCAGGCCGAACATGTCGCGCAGCTCGCGCTCGCCCCACACGCAGGCGGGGACGAACGGCGTCACGGACGGGAACGTCATCTTGGCGGGATCGACCTCGGTGCGCACGGTCACCCAGCCGGGATCCTCCCCCTCCATGGAGATGACGTAGTACACGGCGTAACGGCCGCACAGGCTGCGCTCATCGTTGCCGATGATCACGGGAATCCAGCCGTAGCGCTCGTAGTACAGGTAGTGGACGGCCTCGGGCAGCTTGTCCTGCTTGACGGTAATCGTCAGCTGGTCCTCGCACTGCCACTCGACCTTCTCGATGCAGCCCGGAACGGCGCGGCGCAGAGCCTCGACATGGCTCTCGCAGCGACGGGCATACACCTTGTTCTCAGTTTCAATCATTCGTTACTCCACCTCGCTCTGAGCGGTCTCGGTACCGAACACAGCGCGGTACATCGGCGTCGCGTGAAGTTCCTCGGTGCTCTGCTCGAGCACGATGCCGGTCGCGGTCTCCACACCGTGCACGAGAGGCAGCGGGGTGGCGATGCCAAACCACAAGATCATGACGGCCAGGATGATTTCGGGGATAAGCATGAGCGCCGGGGCCTCATGCTTGCCCATGCCCTGGGGCGCATGGCCGAACACCGACTTGAGTGCGATGCGGGTGAGCGCGGAGATGGCCACGGTAAGACCGAGGGCGACCACGACGACCAGCCACATGGGACCGGCGGTGACACCGGCGACAAAAGTCAGGAACTCGGAGATAAACATGCCAAAGGGCGGGAAGGCGCCAAGACCGAGCAGCGCCAGGACGGCGAGCGCGGCGGTTGCAGGGGCAACCTCGACGACACCCTGAATCTTGGCCAGGCTACGCGTACCAAAGGCGTGCTGGATGTTGCCGGACACGCAGAAGGCAAGCGTCTTGGTAAAACCGTGGAACACGCAGTGCAGCAGGGCTGCGGCGATACCCAGCGGGCCACCGATACCCAGGCACAGGGCGATAACGCCCACGTTCTCCACAGACGAGTACGCAAAGCGGCGCTTGAGGTCGTCCTGGCGAAACATCGAAAGTGCCGCCACTAAAATGGACAGCGTGCCGACGATCAACAGCAAAAGTTGCGGATACTCGGCGCCCACGGCCTGGATGGTAAAGCCGTAGAAGCGCATGATCACAAGCATGGCGCACTTAAGCAGCACGCCAGAGAGCAGGGCCGAGACAGGGCTCGGGGCCTGGGAGTGGGCATCGGGCAGCCAAGTGTGCATGGGGAACAGGCCGGCCTTGGTGCCAAAGCCGATCACGATAAACGCAAAGGCGAGGCGCATGAGCGTCGGATCGAACTGGTCGGCGTACGGCAGCACGCATGACAGGAATGCGGCCTCGTGGGCGTTGGGAATCACGTCGGCGGCGTTGGCGTAGATCAGCAGTGTACCGAACAGGCCGAAGGCCACGCCGGCGGTGCAGACCATCGCATACTTCCAAGAAGCCTCGAGGGCCGTCTTGTTCTTGTAGATACCCACGAGGAACACGGTGGAAAGCGTGGTTGCCTCCACGGCGGCCCACGTGAGGATCATGTTGTTGGACAGGCACGCGAGCAGCATGGTGAACACGAACAGGCTAAACAGCGCAAAATACTGCTTGGCGCGCTCGGCGGGCATGGACCCCTCCTCGATATCGGCCTTTACATAGGGCAGCGAGAACAGCCCCGTAAGAAAACCGATAAAGCCGATGAGCAGCACAAAGATGGCGCCCAGCGAATCGAGGTGAAACCACAGGCCAAGAGCGCTCGCGGTGTCGCCGCTCATAAGGACGTCGCCGGCCGTCATAATCGACAGCACCAGGACGGCTGCGACGGAGACCAGGTTGAGACCGGCAAACACGTTATAGGACGTGTTCTTGGGCAAAAATGCCATGACCAGCGAGAACACCAAAGGAGTCGCGAGCAGGGCGAGAATCAACGTTTCCATGGACTACCCCCTCAGCTCGGACAGGTCGCGCGCATCGAGCGAGTGGGAGTCGTCCCAAATGCGACGCACGACGATGGACATGATGATGACGGCAAAGATGGCGTCGGTGGCGATACCGATCTCGATGATCTCGGGAGCGGTGGGGGCCAAAAGCGCGAGCGTCACATGGCTGCCGTTTTCCATAAGGCAGTATCCAAAGATCTGCTTCATGATGTTGCGCTGCGAAATGATGCAGGTGAGGCCCACAAAGAAGTGAGCGAAGCTAATAGCGAGCGCAGGCGTTGCGACCTCGGCCGTGGGCAGGCTGATCTGCGTCACGACGGCAAAGCAGATCGCGACCTCGACGGCGATGATGCAAATGGCCCACGCGGGCTTAAGGCCGGCCTTGAGCGATGCGTCGCTCGGCTCACCCATCTTCTTGTATGCGCGGTTGAGGATATAAGGGACCAGGACGACCTTGGTGATAAAGGCAGATCCAGCCCACATAAGCAGCTCCTGCGCACCAGTGGTGACACCGAGCGTGGCGAGAAGCCCCACGAGCACCAGCGACTGCACCGCATACCAGTGGATGGAATGTTTGATGTTCTTGGAGACGACCACCATGGTGGACGTGACGATCAGAAGGCCGCCAAGGATGTTGACGATCGAATAACCCATGTCGTTCTACCTCCTAACCGATCCAGCTGGCCGAAAGCGGGCCGCTGACGATGACCATGATGATGAGCACGATGAACACAAACGCCATCGCACGGGGAAGCGGGGCTCCCGCAGCGACCTCTTCGCTCGGCTCGCCGGGCAGGCAATAGCCCATCCACTTGAGGAACCAGGCGAAGGTGGCGACGGTCTCGGCGACCATAATGCACACGAGCACCAGGATCGCGACGTTGCCGGCACCCACAGAAAAGCCGCCGGCGATGATCTGGAACTTCGAGAAGAACGTGTTCATGGGCGGCACGCCGGCAATGGCGAGCGCCGCGACACCGAAGCCCACGCCCGAGATCGGGTACTTCTTTACGATGCCGCGAAGCTTGGGCAGCATACGCGTGCCGAGCGTAAAGGAGAACGAACCGGCGATCAGGAAGAACAGCGTCTTGGCGAAAGCATGGTTAAAGATGTGGCACACGGCGCCATCAAAGGCCAGCTGGCTGCCAAAGACCGAAAGGCCCAGACCAAAGAACACATAGGAGAGCTGAGCGATCGTGGAGAAGGCCAGCAGGCGTTTCATGTCCTTTTGCGGCAGGTACATAAGGAAACCAAAGAGCATGGTGACCATGGCGTCGATAATGGCAACCCAGCCAACGATCTCGGGAATCTCGCCGGCAGAGACGAGTGCACGCGCGAACACGCACACGCCGACCTTAACCATCGAGGCGCCATGCAGGTAAGCCGAAACAGGCGTCGGCGCCTCCATGGCCGAAGGCAGCCACATGTACATGGGAACCTGTGCGGACTTGGCCCAGGCCGCAAACAGCACGAGCAAGAGGACGATAGCCTTAAGCTTGGCGTCGAGGCCGGCAATCGCGGTGATGGCGAAGGTGCCGGTGTGGGCAAACACGATGGCGGCGCCCAGATACAGGCCGAGCGCACCGATATGCGTGATGATCAGGGCCTTCATGCCGGCCTTCTTGGCCGTAGGCGACATGTAGTAGCTAATGAGGCCCCAAGAGCACGCACCCGTGATCTCAAAGAACACGAGCTGGCCCAAAAGGGTCGAGCTGTACACAAGGCCGGCCATGGCGCCGATGAAGGTCGCGAGGTACGCGTAGAAGCGACGATGCGGTGCGTCGGGATGCTCACGGTTATTCTCGCTCATATAGGGAATCGAATAGATCACGACAAGCAGGCCGATACCCACAAAGGCGGGCGCGAGCAGCGTGCTCATGCGATCGAAGGTGAATCCCATGACGAGGGTCTGCCCAAACGAGATCAGGGGGACCTGCGTGTCGGGCATGCCGGCGCCAGCGAAATTCGCGGCGAGGGCGATGGTGCAGACCGTCGAGACGGCGGCACCCAAAACGCTGAACCACTTGGCGTACGGACGGGGGAACAGGGCGACGAGCACCGAGGCCACCATCGGGGCCGCGATAGCGACCAAGCCGAGAAGGGACAGACTGACTGCAAATGACATTGTTTCTCCCTTCTCCTACACGCCGACGACCACGAAGACAAACGCCAGAACGGCGATGCCCACGACGGCCCAGGTCTGATTGCCAAGCACCTTAAAACGCGAGCGCGAGCAGGAGTTCTCGATCACGCCGCATACGACAAAGTCGATCAGGCACTTAACAAGGAAGATGACCGCGCCCAGAACGGCCGCGATACCCACGGCCGCGGGCTCGCCCCAGGGGACGAAGATCGCGCAGAACCAGGCGACGACCAGGACCTGCTTCATGGACATGGCGAGCTTGGCCATCGCAAGCGACGGGCCGGAAAGCTCGGCGAGCGGACCTTCCTGGAGCTCCTGCTCGGCCTCGGCCTGATCAAACGGCAGCTTGCCGAGCTCCATGTAGCAGGCGATCGCAAAGGCGATGCCGGCGAGGATCACGGCGACCGGCGCGTCGATGGCACCCGTCATGATGTGCTGACCCATGGTGGCGATGTCGGTGGAGCCGCACACCAGGGCGGCGGCAAACAGCGCCAGCAGCATGGACGGCTCGATGAGCACGCTCATGAGCAGCTCGCGGACGCCGCCGATACCGGCGTAGGCGTTGGACGAATCCACACCGCAGAGGGCGAAGAAGAAGCGGGCGAGCGCCAGGCTGTACATGATGGTGATGGCGTCACCAAAGACCGGAATGGGGCTTTGTGCCGTAAAGAGCGGCAGACCCATCGCGAGCATAAAGGCGACGGCGAAGAACAGCGGCGGCATAATGCGCAGCGCAAAGCTCGCGTCCTCGCTCTGGGACTCGGGGCGCGCAAAGAGCTTGGCCAGGTCGCGGTAGTCCTGCATGATGCTGGGGCCGCGACGGTTGTGCATCTTGGCGCGGATAACGCGACCGAGACCGGAGAAGAACGGCGCGACGGCCATAACGACCACGCCCTGCAGAACGGCAAGTACGATGTTGTTCATGCTCTCCCCTCCTTAACCCATTTGCACGGCGAGCACGAGGAACACCACGAGTGCCGCGACGATGTAGCAGATATAGATGCTGTAGTTGCCGCCCTCGAGCTTAGTCGCGAGGTCGGCGAGCTTCTCGACACCCTTATGCGGGGCATCGACGAGGACCTTGTCGGGTACGGGCTCCACAGCCTCGGCCACACCGGTGAGCTTCTGGAAGAAGTGCGCGATGGACCAGCAGACGGCCGTGCAGCGGTCGCGCAGCGTGTAGAGCGGCTGTATAAACCAGGACACCTCGGAGGCAAAGGTCGTGGCCACGACGGGCATATGCTCGTTGGGAGCATAGCCGCATGCCCACGGCTGGGACTTCTGCACCTTGCCGACGGTCTTGAGCTTGCGATAACCGCAGGCAAGGCCGACGAGCACCACGAGCGCAATGGCGATCGCGGGCGTGGAGGTGGCAGCGCCGGAGTACTGGTTCATGAGCTCTATGCCCTCGGCGGCAAACACGCCACCGTAAGGATGCAGCACGGACGCGGCGACATCGACCAGCACGGGCGCGATCACGGGAGCGCCAATGCCCAGCACGACGCAGATGGCCGCGAGCAGGCCCTGCGCAAACACCATGGGGGCGGGAACCTCCTTGGCATTGGCCGCGGCCTCGGAGCGAGGCGCGGAGGCAAAGGAGACGCCATAGGCCTTGACAAAGCACGTGACAGCCAGCGCGCCGGTAATGGCAAGTGCGACGGCAGCGAACACGGCCACGATCATGACGGCCTTGTCGCCCTGCATGGCGGCGTTGAACAGCGACTGGTAGGTAAACCACTCGGACACAAAGCCGTTGAAGGGCGGGATGGCCGAGATGGCCAGCGCACCAATGAGGAAGCAGATGGCCGTTGCCGGCATACGACGGAACAGGCCGCCCATCTTCTCCATATTGCGCGTACCCGTGGAGTACAGCAGCGCACCGGCGCCCAAGAACAGCTCGCCCTTAAACATCGCGTGGTTAAACGTGTGGTAGAGGGCGGCCATCAGAGCCAGGACGGCGATGCCGACCGAGTTGAGCGCCATGGCGGCCATGGAGGCGCCGACGCCGAGCAGAATGATGCCGATGTTCTCGACGGAGTGATAGGCCAGCAGGCGCTTGATGTCATGCTCCTGCAGGGCGAAGGCCACGCCGAGGACCGACGAGATCGCACCGAAGACCATGACCATAAGGCCCCACCAGACCTGAACGCCCGAGGCGGAGAGCAGGTCGAGACCCACCTTGAGGATACCGAAGATACCGATCTTGATCATGCCGCCGGACATGAGGGCCGACACGTTGGACGGCGCCTCGGGATGTGCCTTGGGCAGCCAGCCGTGCAGCGGGATGATACCGGCCTTGGCGCCAAAGCCAAAGAAGGCGAGCACGAAGCACACGGATGCGACCGCGGGGCTAAACTGCGTGGCGCGGAAATCCGCAAAGGCAAACGAGCCACCGGCGAAGTTGGTCATGGTGAGGAAGCTCGCCATGATGAGTACAAAGCCCACGTGCGCGATCACAAAGTAGAGCCAACCGCCATGGATGGAGTTCTCGTTCTCCTCGATCACGACCAGGAAGTACGAGGTCAGCGACATGAGCTCAAAGGCGACCAGGAACCAAAACACGTTGTCGGCGGTGATGACGAGCATCATGGACGCCACGAAGGTGTTAAAGAAGAAGCCGGCGCGGCCCTTTTTGCCCGGGTACTCATCAAAGTAGTTGAGACCGTAGATCGAACCGGCAAACGCGAGCACCGAGATAAGCGCCACGAACAGGCCGGACAGCTGATTGAGCAGCAGCTGGAAATGGGCAAACGGGAAGAACACGATGGTGTCGACCGACGTGACATCGCCCAGCACGGCCTGGATACCGGCCACAAACGAAAGCACCGCGGCGACGGCGCCGATAAGGCAGCCGGCGGTCTTGGCGGCGTTATCGGCCTTGATCAGCAGAACCGAGGCGAGCGCACCGATGCACGAGACGGCAAGCGATGCGATAAACAGCGTCATGCTATCCATTGTTTACGCTCCCTTCTGCTTTCTCGGAAAGGCCCTGGGCCACAGCGGTAACGTCGACGACGGGACCGTTTTCGATCGAGCGCAGGCGCTTGGCCTCGTCGAGCTCGCGATCGGCCGCGCCGCCCATGACGGTCAGTGCCTTGGTGGGGCACGCCGCCACACAATGCGGGCCGTCCGGATCGAAGGCGCACAGGTCGCACTTGACGGCGCAGGTGTACTGACCAGGAGCCCACGCAAGCAGGCTGCTCAGGGACTTAGGATACGAAGGCGTCGGGTCGCACATGCCTGCGACGCCGGCGATAGACGTGCCATCGGGATGGATGGCTCCGAAGGGGCACGCGATGGCGCACAGTCTGCACCCGATGCACTCCTGCTCCTTGACGTGGATGCGGTCGCCATCGTGCTCGATGGCATTCACCGGGCAGACCTCGGCGCAGGGGGCACCCTCGCAATGGTGGCAGGCAAGGGCGGCCGAAATACCGCCGGTCTTCACGAGCGCCAGGCGCGGCGTATCCTGAAGACCCTGCATCCGGTGGGCGTCGGCACAGGCGGACTGGCATGTTCCGCAGCCGATGCACCTCTCCGGGTTGATGTCGATGAAGCGGTTCATCCCCACTTCCTTTCAAAATAACGGGCCGGGCTCCCGAACGTACGGGACGCCCGGCCCAAAAAGCCAACGAGAACGGGACTACACGATTTGGTTCACGTGCGTCTCGTCGTCGAACTTGGCGGCGCCGGGCTCAACGTCCTGGGGAGCGGCGGCGTCCACCAGAGCCTGCTTGAGCTCGGTGTACTGACGCTCCACCTCGCCCTCTGCCCAAACCTGGTCGGCGATAGCGTCGACCTGGCAGGCGGAGAACTTGTCCTCGGGCGTATGCGAGACCGGGTCGACCTTGTGAATGGTCAGCTCGTTGCACTTGCCGATCCACCACTGGTAGGTCATGTAGACCGTGCCCTTGTTGATGCGATCGCTCACGTCGGCGCGGCTGTATACCTGGCCGCGGCGGCTGTGAATCGAGACGATGTCGCCATTCTTGATGCCGCGCGCCTGGGCGTCCGCGGGATTCATACGGACAAAGCCGGGCTCGTCGGCGAGCAGCGCCAGCGTCTTGCAGTTGCCGGTCATCGAGCGGCAGCTGTAGTGGCCGACCTCGCGGACGGTGCACAGGATGAGCGGGTACTCATCGTCGGGAAGCTCGGAGGGTGCCTCCCAGTCGTGCGCCATCAGGTTGGCGCGGCCGTCCTTGGTGGTGAACTTGCCACCAGCGAACATGTCGGGCGTACCGTGGTCGTTCACATCGGTGCTCTTGACGGGCCACTGGGCGTAACCGCCCTCGGGAGCCATCTTCTCGTAGGTCGCGCCCACAAAGTTGGGGCACAGGCTAATGCACTCGTTCCAGATCTGCTCGGTGTTGTCGTAGTGCATGGGATAGCCCATGCGCGTGGACAGGTCCGCGAAGATCTCCCAGTCGTGACGGCACTCGCCCTTGGGCGGAACAGCCGCGTCAAAGTGCTGGAAGCTACGATTGGATGCGGTAAAGACACCCTCGTGCTCACCCCAAGAGGTGGCAGGCAGGATGACGTCGGCGAGCATGGTCGTCTGCGTCATAAAGATGTCCTGGCAAATGAACAGATCCAGCTCGGAGAGCGTCTTGCGCATACCGGCCGAATCGGGCTCGGTCTGCACCGGGTCCTCGCCGTAGTTGTAGAAGCAGTGCACCTTGCCCTCGTCGACCAGGTGGCCCAGGTCGGTGAGCTTGTAGCCCTCCTCGAGCGGGAGCTTTTCCTCGGGCACGCCCCAAGCCTTGGCAAACTTGGCGCGCACTGCCGGGTCGGTGACCTTCTGGTAGCCAGGGTACAGGTTGGGCAGCATGCCCATATCGCAGGAGCCCTGGACGTTGTTCTGACCACGCACGGGCGCGAGGCCGGAATTGGGTTTGCCGATCTGGCCGGCAACACAGGCGATGGAGGCGATGGTGTGCACCGTCTTCAGGTTCTGCTTCTGCTGGCATACGCCCATGCCCCAGCCAATGATGGCAGAGGGCTTCGCCGTGGCGTACATCTCGGCAGCTTGGTGGATCAACGCGGGCTCAACACCCGTGATGTCCTGTACGGATTCGGGAGTGTAGTTCTTGATGGTCTCCCACCACTCGTCAAAGCCGTTCGTGTGCTCGGCGACGAATTCCTTGTCGTAGAGGCCATCGTTGACCAAGCAGTTGGCAAAGGCGTTGAGGAACGCGACGTTGCAACCGTTCTTGATCGGAAGGTAGAGATCGGCGATACGCGCGGTTTCGATATGGCGCGGATCGGCGACGATGATCTTGCAACCCTTTTCTTTGGCTCGCACGATACGCCTTGCGACGATGGGGTGCGAATCGGCAGGGTTATAGCCGAAGAGGAAAATGCAGCCCGCATCCTCCATACCGGGGATGGAGCATGACATGCAACCTGAACCAACCGTGTCCATCAGACCGAGGACAGTAGGGCCGTGTCAAGTACGGGCGCAGTTGTCTACGCTGTGGGTGCCGATGCACGCACGCGTAAACTTCTGCATGACGTAATTCGCCTCATTGCCGCCGCCTCGCGAGGAGCCGGTGGTCATGACAGCGTTAGGACCATATTCGTCAATTATGGCCTGCATCTTAGATGCGGTGAAATCCAGTGCCTCGTCCCAGCTTACGCGCTCAAGATCCGCGCCCTTGGTGCGGCGGATCATCGGGTGCAGTACGCGGGGAGTCAAGATCTTGGTGTCGTTGATGAAGTCGTAGCCGCTCATGCCCTTAAGGCACAGCTCGCCCTGATTGGTGATGCCGTTGAGCGGTTCGGTACCCACAACCTGGCCGTTTTGGACCAAGAGGTTAAACTGGCAACCGGCGCCGCAGTACGGGCAGATCACTTTATGCTTCTCCATGACACCCTCCTTCCTTTCTCTGCTACCGAATACTCGGTACTTATTTGACAATCATTGGGCCTGTGGCCCGACGCTTACGCCTCGTTTTCGATGGTGGCGCGGGCACGCTCGGCAGTCAGTTCTGCCAGACGCTCCTCGTCTACCAGGGTGAGGCCCTTGGTCGGACACGCCTCGGCACACGCCGGACCGCCGGGACGGTCCACGCACAGGTCGCACTTGAGCACGAAGCTCTTAGTCTGCGAACCCACGCGCACGTCGCCCATCAAGACGGGGACCTGCGTGGTCGCCACGCTCACGGCGCCAAAGGGGCATGCCATGACGCAGCTCTTGCAACCGATGCAGTTGTCCTCGTTGACGCCGATGCGATGGTTCTTTGGATCAAAGAACAAGGCGCCCGTGGGGCAGGCCTTGGCGCACGGAGCGTCCTCGCAGTGGTGACATGCCACCGGCGCGGAAATCTCGTAGGTGCGCGTTACGCGCAAGCGAGGTGCGGCGATGTTGCCGGGAATATCGTGTGCCTCGATGCACGCCGCCATACAGGTTTGGCACCCAATGCAGCGTGAAGAATCAGCCACGACTCGTTTATTGCCCATGTTGTTCACTCCCTCCTGAATCCCATGCCGGAGAGACCCTGTCGACGTTGCCCCGGACCGCCCGTGGTCCGGCATCGGCGTATCGAAGCGCATGCGGCGAAACAGGCGCTTCGATAGAGTTCCTCCAACGATATACAGGCTAAATATACGCAGTTGCAGGTGGCAAACTTGAGCATAGGCCCTGCAATACGGGTGTATTGCAGGGGTTTTGGCAGGTTGGAATTATTCTCTAAAAGCTATAAAGGTGAGTGTATTACATGCGTACACCTCTGAGATTTTTACGCGCTCTCATTTTGGATGTACTACGCTTGTATTCAAGTTAATGGTTATTTACTTGAGCGAAATAAAGTAATAGTTATAAGATGCTCAGGTATCGGCACGTGCCGCATTTGACCGACTATATTGCACGCTCATTAAGGGAGGCCAGTGATGACATCGACTCAAAAACGAGCCATCCTGCAGGTGCGCATTCGCGAGGAAGACAAGCAGCATGCCGAGCGCCTCTACGACGCCATGGGCACATCGCTTGCCGAGGCCGTTCGCCTTTTTGTCTCGCAGAGCATTTTGATGCGCAAGCTTCCCTTTCAGCCGGTCGCCGTGCGCTCAAAGGACGGCACCGCCGCCTATGGATCGCTCAAAGCATATGGAGATCCCAATCGCCGCTCCGAGGAGCGCAATGCCTGGATTGAGTACCTTGCTACAGAAAGCGACGATTCGATTTTGGGTCCCAAGGAAGTAGATATCCATGAGTAGCACCATCATCGACGAGACCGTCATCCTGCGCTATCTGCTTAACGACGACGAAGTTCTGTCACCGCGCGCCGCCAAGGTCATCGCCACACGCACCTTTCGCGTCTACCCCGAAATCATCACGCGCGTCGTAGTCACGCTGCGCGACGTCTATAAGGTTCCCCGCGTTGAGATTGCTGCGGCCTTGAAAAGGTTGCTCGATGACGTCATGGTCGACGAGCCCACCGTTGTCGCCCTTGCCGTCAAACTCTTTGGCAAGACCCATATGGACTTTACCGACTGCCTCCTCGCAGCCCGAACCGCCATCTACAACGATGATGTCGTGAGCTTTGGCAAGCCCATCATCCAAGGCATGATTGATTACCGTCGCAAGCGCCAAACCGCAGCCGACGCCCGCGACCGCGCCGCCGAAGCCCGCAGCCGAAGCACCGACTCCACCATCGACAAGCTCCGCCACCAATCCCGCCACTAGCCCCATCCCACCCTAAGTTGCGGTGAAATACGGACTGTTTTATGTCTCTGAGTAGCCTTTAGTCCGTATTTCACCGCAACTTATTGTTGGGCGGCGGAGTCGGTTGTCTCTGCTATCAGGAATCCGCAAAAGGCTTTGTAGTTGGGATACCGTAGCCGCGCATCATAGCGCCAAACTCTTCGACATCATATGTGTCCGATAGCTTGAAATGAATGACGTTATGACCCATGGCACGTAAGTTCGCATCGCGCAATAAGGCGGCTCGATAAGTTTTTGCCGCAGCATGTTCCAAATCTTTTTGAGTTTCGTCCTCAAACTTACCCAAACCATGAAGCTCTGCCAACATCCATGACCCATCTGGCATCCGCCAACCATAATCTGCCAGATAATAGCCGGCATTTCCTGGTCGAGCAATCTCAACCTGAAGCTCAGGCGCAACGACTCCAGCAAGGATCATTGCCGCTCGCGCCTCGGACTCTCCCCCGTTATCCGACCTCCCGTCCATATGCTCGAACACGCCAAACGCACGGGCGATGCCATGCAAACCGCGACAATTGGCCTGTGCATACGCACGCAGCTCCTCGCGGTCGACATCATACTCACGAGCCAATCCATCGGCGTAGCCAAGCGCATACCGAAATGCACTCGCGCGGGCAATATCGACCACCGTCCGATAGGGGTCCGTCAGCGTAAACGGGCCGAGCCGCCATAACTCACCTGGGCGCCATCGACGATACTCAACGAACTCATATGTATCGCGCCTGGTAGATCTCGGCAACAACATCTGAACGGCATTAAGCAGCGAGTAAGCAGAGCCGATACCGTACAGCAATGCCGCCGTTGAACCGCAGAAAATGGCATCCGGTTCGACGGCCGCAATAGCAGATGCAAGCTGGAAAATGCGGGCTTCCACGTCAAGGTGGCTCCAATAAACAGGATCGGCGTACACATGGTTATAGAGTCGAATTAAAAGCTCTTCCTGCATAAGCTCACGCGCGCGCCGCTCATCCCAAGGATCAGTCGTTATCAATAGCTGCTCGTCATGATGAATCCCGAGAGCGGAAAACAGCATCTTGGCATATGACTTCGGAAAATGTTTAGCTTTATTGGACATGACCCGCACCATAACAGTCAAGAACGAGTGAACGCCTTTACGCTATCGCAGAACGGCATTTAAATACCTTGCCAAAAGCTGACCAAAAGCTTGACGTCGCAGGTCAGAGCTTCAAAAAATATTTCCACTCTCGGTAGATGATCGCTACGACCCTCCCAACGGCATCAAAATCCACCCTTACAATTAGTTGCGGTGAAATACGGACTACATGGGCCATAAGGGGGTGCGGACGATTTCTTGGACCGCGCCTAGGCGTATCCATGGAGTGGGTATGATGAATTGGACACCTATTTAAGAGCGAAAGGTGTTCAAGATG
>URKG01000012.1 GCA_900548265.1 uncultured Collinsella sp. | reverse complement strand
GCCCGTGGGTTATACCCTAAGAGCAAACCACCCTTTTTAAGGGTGGTTCTGATTTTGGCCCCTCTATTTTGCTGGCTCGGTATGCAAATTGCTGTCGTTTGCGACGCTTTGGGGTCGCTACCGTTGGGCGATAAAATTGCACCATTCGAGCAATAATTTGCGTTGGCCTGCTGAAGAATTGCGTTTGCCTTACGGCGACGTATGTCTCCGGCGGTAAGATACTTCGGTATCGCAATTTGGTCTGCGGCCGCCGTGCCGCACACATAGGGCGCATTCTGCGCCTGCGAAAGGATCCTTGAATAACATGAAGGCAATCATCCCCGCCGCCGGTCTTGGCACGCGTTTTCTGCCTGGCACCAAGTGCACGCCCAAAGAGATGCTGCCGGTGCTCGACAAGCCCGTCATTCAGTACGTCGTCGAGGAGGCACTCGAGCCCGAGGAGGTCGACGACGCCATCATCGTTACCTCTCCCGGCAAGCCCGAGCTACTGAACTACTTCCAGCCCGATCGCTCGCTCGAGAACCTGCTGCGCGAGCGCGGCAAGAATGCCTATGCCGATGCCGTCGCCCACGCTGGCGGTATGCCGGTCGACTTCCGCTATCAGTACGAGCCCAAGGGCCTCGGCCATGCTATTCGCTCTGCTGCCGACGCTGTGGCAGGGGAGAACTTCCTGGTTCTTCTGGGCGACTACGTTGTGCCTAACCGCGACATCTGCGACAAGATGCTCGCCGTTTCCAAGGAGCACGGTGGCGCTTCGGTTATCGCCGTCGCTGCTTGCTCGCCCGAGGAAGTCAGCCGCTACGGCGTTATCGCCGGTGAGCGCGTCGGTTCGCTCGAGGGTGCCGAGGACGTTGCCGATGCAGAGCCGGGCGCTGTCTGGCGTATCGGCGGTCTGGTCGAGAAGCCCGCTCCCGAGGCGGCTCCGTCCAACCTGTACATCGTCGGTCGCTACCTGCTGAGCCCGCTGGTCATGGACCTGCTGGCAGATCAGCAGGCCGGCAAGGGCGGCGAGATCCAGCTCACCGACGCCATGGCCCGTTCGCTCGACCGTGAGGCCATGTATGCCGTCGTCATCGACCCGCTGTCGGGCTACGACACCGGCACTCCCTCTGGCTGGATGGCCACCAACGCCCTCATGGCTGCAAGCGATCCCCGCTTTGCCGATGCCTTCTGGGACGCCATCGACGAGCGCGGCGGATTGATGCGCAAGTAAGCCTTCGGGCATCGACATTTACGGGCGCGGACTTCGGTTCGCGCCCGTTTTTTATAAGAGCTGCGATTGCCGGCTCTCTGTTCACAGAAAATATATGAACAGATGTTCGATACACATACATCTACCTGCGTGTTTTCTGTCGAAAAACTTTGCTACTCCAAAAACTCAATCGCGTCAAGGCTTTTCTTGCCCAACGGTCGGTACCTGATAAACTATTAGGTTGCGATAACTGGCGAAGCTATGCCTCGCCAACCCACCGAGCATTTCCGTGAAGGAGGAAAAACCTGGTGACCTACGCATACACTGCCACTGAGCGCAAGCGCGTCAGCTTCGGGAAAATCCCGGAGGCCATGGAGCTCCCCAACCTTATCTCTGTTCAAAGGGAATCCTTTGAGCGTTTTAAGGACGAGGGCCTTCGTGAGGCGTTCAAGGAATCCAGCCCCATCCAGAGCCAGAACCATGTTCTCGAGGTTACCTTCGGCGAGCATCAGTTCGGCGACCCCGCGCACACCGTCGAGGAGTGCCGCGAGAAGGACATGACCTATCAGGCCCCGCTTCTGACCGACGTCCGTCTCACCAACAAGGAGACCGGCGAGATCAAGGAGCAGCTCGTCTTTATGGGCGACTTCCCCATGATGACCGATCAGGGCACCTTCATCATCAACGGTACCGAGCGTATTGTCGTCTCGCAGCTCGTCCGTTCCCCGGGTGTGTACTACAGCTCCGAGATGGATTCGGGCAAGCAGATCTACAAGGCCCAGATCATCCCGTCCCGCGGTGCCTGGCTTGAGTTTGAGGTCGACAAGCGCGACCAGCTCATGGTCTCCATTGACCGTAAGCGCAAGCAGAGCGCCACGATGTTCCTGCGCGCCCTTGGCATTGCCGTCACCAACGACGACATCATCGAGCTGCTCGGCAACTCCGATGTGATTAAGCGCACCCTGGAGCGCGACACCGCCCTCACCCGCGAGGATGCCCTTATCGAGATCTACCGTCGCCTGCGCCCGGGCGAGCCTCCCACCGTGGACGCTTCCCGCAGCCTGCTCGAGGGCCTGCTCTTTAACCCGCAGCGCTACGATCTGGCCCGCGTCGGTCGTTACAAGGTTAACAAGAAGCTCAACCTCACCACCGAGGAAGAGGTCACGGTGCTCACCGACGAGGATATCGTCGCGACGCTGCGCTACCTGCTGTCCCTCGCTGCCGGCGAGCAGGGCTTCAAGGTCGACGACATCGACCACTTTGGCAACCGCCGTATCCGCACCGTCGGCGAGCTCGTCGCCAACCAGTTCCGTATCGGCATGAGCCGTATGGAGCGCGTCGTCCGTGAGCGCATGAGCTCCCAGGACATCGACGAGATTACCCCGCAGTCGCTCATCAACATCCGTCCGATCGTGGCCTCCATCAAGGAGTTCTTCGGCTCCTCGCAGCTCTCGCAGTTCATGGACCAGGCGAACCCCCTGACCGGTCTGACCCACAAGCGCCGTCTGTCCGCACTCGGCCCTGGCGGTCTTGCCGGCCACAAGTCGGGCTCCAGCCGCCGCACCAACGTGCCGACGGCCGTCCGCGACGTTCACAACTCGCACTACAGCCGCATGTGCCCGATCGAGACCCCCGAAGGCCCCAACATCGGCCTGATCGGCTCACTCGCCCTCTACGCCCGCGTCAACGAGTACGGCTTCATCGAGGCCCCGTTCCGCCGCGTCGAGAACGGCGTTGCCACCGACCAGATCGACTGGATGACCGCTGACGAGGAAGAGAAGCACGTCATCGCGCCGGCCAACACGCCGCTCGATCCCAAGACCAACGAGTTCATCACGACCGATGCCGAGGGCAAGATCGTCCGTCCGCATACCGTGATCGCCCGTACCCGCGACTTCGACGGCTCCTTCGGCGCTCCCGCCGACGTGCCTGTCGAGGACGTCGACTACATGGACGTCTCGCCGCGTCAGATGCTCTCCGTCGCAGCAACGCTGATTCCGTTCCTGGAGCACGACGACGCCAAGCGTACGCTGATGGGCGCTAACATGCAGCGTCAGGCCGTGCCGCTGGTTCACCCCGCCGCTCCCTATGTCGGTACCGGCATGGAGCGTCGCGCCGCTCTGGACTCCGGCGAGGTCACCCTGGCCAAGAACGCCGGCGAGGTCATCTTTGCCGACGCCGCCAAGATCATCGTCAAGCATGCCGGCGGCATGGACGAGTATCACCTGGCCAAGTACCAGCGCTCCAACCAGTCCACCTGCATCAACCACCGTCCGCTCGTGCGCGTCGGTGACACCGTTGAGCAGGGCGAGCCCCTGGCCGACGGTCCCTCGACCGATCATGGCGAGCTCGCGCTGGGCCAGAACCTCACCGTGGCATACATGCCGTGGGAAGGCTTTAACTACGAGGACGGTATCGTCGTGTCCGAGCGCCTGGTGGCCGAGGACCTGCTGACGACCATCAACATCACCCGTCACGAGATCGACGCCCGCGACACCAAGCTCGGCCCCGAGGAGATCACCCGCGAGATCCCGAACCTCTCCGAGGACATGCTTGCCAACCTCGACGAGGACGGCATCATCCGCATCGGCGCTGAGGTCGGCCCAGGCGACATCCTGGTCGGCAAGGTCACGCCTAAGGGCGAGAGCGCTCTGACCGCCGAGGAGCGCCTGCTGCGCGCCATCTTCGGTGCCAAGGCTCACGATGTCCGCGATACCTCCCTTAAGATGCCTCACGGCGCTTACGGCCGCGTCATCGACGTCGTCCGCTTTAGCCGCGAGAACGGCGACGACCTGGCCCCCGGCGTCAACGAGCAGGTGCGCGTCTACGTCGCCCAGCGTCGTAAGATTCAGCAGGGCGATAAAATCGCCGGCCGTCACGGCAACAAGGGTGTTATTTGTAACGTTCTGCCGGTCGAGGACATGCCCTACATGGCTGACGGTACCCCGATCGACGTTATCCTCAACCCGCTGGGCGTTCCTTCGCGTATGAACGTCGGCCAGCTGCTCGAGTGCCACCTTGGCTGGGCTGCTGCCTGCGGTTGGGATACCGAGCAGGCCGACTCCGACAAGTACGTCCCCGGTCCGTTCTTCACCGCGACGCCCGTCTTCGACGGCGCCAAGGAGGACGAGATCGCCGAGGTCATCCGTCGTGCCAACAAGAACATGCTCAACAAGGCCACCGCTGCCTTTGGCGATCACATGCGTCCCGAGTTCGTCACCCAGCTTGACGAGCGCGGCAAGACCCGTCTGTTCGATGGCCGCACCGGCGAGGAGTTCCGCGAGCCCATTACCGTGGGTACGTCCTACATCCTCAAGCTCGGCCACATGGTCGACGACAAGATCCACGCCCGTTCGACCGGCCCTTACAGCCTGGTTACCCAGCAGCCGCTGGGCGGCAAGGCCCAGTTCGGCGGCCAGCGCTTCGGCGAGATGGAAGTTTGGGCACTGTACGCTTACGGTGCTTCCAACGTCCTGCAGGAGATCCTGACCGTCAAGTCCGACGATACCGTGGGCCGCGTCAAGACCTACGAGTCCATTGTCAAGGGCGAGAACGTTCCGGTTCCGGGTATCCCCGAGTCCTTCAAGGTTCTCGTCAAGGAGATTCGTTCGCTCGCACTGGACATCGAGCCCATGCACGATGCCGACGAGGACGCCTCCGCCCCTGTGACCGCCGAGGAGACCTCTGCTCTCGACGACCTGGCTGCGCTCGCCGGCGTTGACGCCGACGTCGAGGCCCAGGATGCCGAGACCGCCGAGGCACCCGAGGCTGTCGCCGCCACGACCACTGATAAGGAGTAGTTGACTGTGGCAGATTTCGAAGCTACTGATTTTGACTCGGTAAAGATCTCCCTTGCCTCCGCCGACCAGATCCGTTCCTGGTCGCACGGTGAGGTCAAGAAGCCGGAGACCATCAATTACCGTACCCTCAAGCCCGAGAAGGACGGCCTGTTCTGCGAGAAGATCTTCGGTCCCGCCAAGGACTGGGAGTGCTCCTGCGGCAAGTACAAGGGCATCCGCTTTAAGGGCATCGTCTGCGAGCGCTGCGGCGTCGAGGTCACCTCGGCCAAGGTGCGTCGCGACCGCATGGGCCACATCGAGCTCGCCGCTCCCGTGTCCCACATCTGGTACTTCAAGAGCCCCACGAGCTTCCCGATGAGCCGTATGCTCGACATCAAGTCCAAGGACCTCGAGAAGGTTCTGTACTTTGCCAGCTACATCATCACCGAGGTCGACTACGAGGCTCGCGAGGCCGACGCCGACGACCTGCGCGAGGAGCTCGCCGCCGATCTGGAAGAGATCGATGCCGAGTGCGCCCGCCAGATCGAGTCCCTCAAGGAGCAGGGCAACCCCGAGAACTTTGACGAGTTCTCCGACGAGGAGCCGCTGACCCCCGAGGAGATCGCCTCTGGTATCGTCGACATCGAGGAAGAGTGCAAGGACGAGAAGCAGCTCCGCACGGACGCCTTCAACGCCTTCATGAAGCTCAGCGAGCGCGACCTCATTTCCGATGAGCCGCTGTTCCGCGAGATGACCCGCTACTACTCGATGTACTTCAAGGGTGGCATGGGTGCCGAGGCCGTCCGCGACCTGCTCGCTGCCATCGACCTTCCTTCCGAGGCCGAGAAGCTCAAGGCCATCATCGCCGACGAGGACTCCCAGAAGCAGAAGCGCGAGAAGGCCGTTAAGCGCCTCGAGGTCGTTGACGCCTTCCTGAAGGGCGGCAACAGCCCCGCGAACATGATCCTGGATGTCATCCCGGTCATTCCGCCCGATCTGCGCCCGATGGTCCAGCTCGACGGCGGCCGCTTCGCCGCGTCCGACCTCACCGACCTGTATCGTCGCGTGATCAACCGTAACAACCGACTCAAGCGCCTGCTCGACCTGGACGCCCCTGCGATCATCGTGAACAACGAGAAGCGCATGCTCCAGGAGTCCGTGGACGCCCTGTTCGACAACGGCCGTCGTGGTCGCCCGGTCTCTGGCCGTGGCGGTCGCCCGCTCAAGTCGCTCGCCGAGGCCCTCAAGGGCAAGCAGGGCCGTTTCCGTCAGAACCTGCTGGGCAAGCGTGTCGACTACTCCGGCCGTTCGGTCATCGTTACCGACCCCAAGCTGCTGCTGCACCAGTGCGGTCTGCCCAAGACCATGGCGCTGGAGCTCTTCAAGCCCTTCGTCATGAAGCGCCTGGTCGAGCTTGGCAAGGTCGAGAACATCAAGGGCGCCAAGCGCGCTATCGACCGCGGTGCCACCTTTGTGTGGGATATCCTCGAAGAGGTCATCGACGGCCGCGTCGTGCTGCTCAACCGTGCACCGACCCTGCACCGTCTGTCCATCCAGGCCTTTGAGCCGGTGTTGGTCGAGGGCAAGGCTATCCACCTGCACCCGCTGGTCTGCTCGCCCTTCAACGCCGACTTCGACGGCGACCAGATGTCTGTTCACGTGCCGCTGTCCAGCCAGGCTCAGGCCGAGGCTCGCGTGCTTATGCTCTCTGCGAACAACCTGCGCTCGCCGGCATCCGGCAAGCCGGTCAACATCCCTTCGCAGGACATGATCATCGGTGTGTACTACCTCACCCAGGTTCGCGAGGGTCTGCCGGGCGAGAACCACGTGTTCTCGAGCTTCGATGACGCGCTGCACGCCTATGACTGCCGCTCCGAGGTCGACATGCAGGCCAAGATCCAGGTCCGCGTGTCCGCTGCCGATGCCAACGTCATCAACGAGGACGGCACCCGTATCTTCCGCGTCAAGAACGGCAAGAACGAGTTTGTCGACTACGACGTCACCGGCAACAAGACCGCGCGCTTCGAGACCTCTATCGGACGCATCATCTTCAATCGCCAGTGCCTGCCCGAAGACTATGAGTTCATGAACTACAAGATGGTCAAGGGCGATGTGGCCAAGCTGGTTGCCGACTGCTGCGATCGTTACCCCGAGGCCAAGGTCGGCCCAATCCTCGACGCCATCAAGTACTCCGGCTTCCACTACGCTACCCGCGCCGGCCTCACCATCTCGGTGTGGGACGCTCTCATTCCTGCCGAGAAGCAGGAGCTGCTCGACCGCGCCCAGGCCAACGTCGACCAGATCAACGAGTACTTCGAGGAGGGCTTCATCAACGAGACGGAGCGCCACATCGAAGTCGTTAACGAGTGGACCGCTTGTACCGATAAGGTTGCAGCGCTCATGCTCGACATGTTCGACGAGGAGAACCCGCTCTACATGATGGCCGACTCCGGCGCCCGTGGTTCTAAGACCCAGCTGCGTCAGCTCGGCGGCATGCGTGGCCTGATGGCAGACATGTCCGGCGAGACGATCGACCTTCCCATTAAGGCGAACTTCCGCGAGGGCCTGCTGCCGCTCGAGTACTTCATTTCGACCTACGGCGCCCGTAAGGGCCTGGTCGATACCGCATCCCACACCTCGGACTCTGGTTACCTGACCCGTCGTCTGGTCGACGTGGCCCAGGACGTCATCGTCCGCGAGGAGGACTGCGGTACGCACGAGGGCGTCACCTACAACCTCATCATCCCCGGTACCACCGACCTCAACACCGACCTCGTCGGCCGTTGCTTCATTGAGGACGTCGTGGCTCCCGATGGCACCGTGCTCTTTGAGCAGGACGGCTACATCGAGAAGGTCGCCGACATCCAGAAGATGGTCGATGCGGGCCTCAAGAAGGTCAAGCTTCGCGCGCTGCTCACCTGCCGCTCCAAGTACGGCGTGTGCCAGAAGTGCTACGGCTGGGATCTTTCCACCCGTCGTCCGGTCGCCATCGGTACTGCCGTCGGCATTATTGCCGCCCAGTCCATCGGCGAGCCCGGTACGCAGCTTACGATGCGTACCATTCACTCCGGCGGCGTCGCTGGCGTCGACGATATTACGCAGGGTCTGCCTACGGTCAGCCGTATGTTCGATATCGTCGGCAACGTCAACGAGAAGATTCTGGGTCGCGAGGCCGAGCTGGCTCCGTACTCCGGTCACCTCTCGATTAAGCCCGAGAAGTCCGAGTACGTGCTGACGCTCACCGACTCCGAGGATCACACCCGTGTCCTCGACGAGCGTCGCGTCCCCGCATCGGTGCGCTTTATGCCCGAGATCGAGGACGGCTGCGAGGTTCGCGCCGGCGACCAGATCACCAAGGGCTTCGTCAACTTCCGCAACCTGCGCAAGCTGACCGACATCGAGTCGACGATGCACACCTTCGTCGAGAGCGTCAAGGACGTCTACACCAGCCAGGGCGTCGACCTGAACGACAAGCACATCGAGGTGCTCGCACGTCAGATGCTGCGTCGCGTTCAGATCACCAACCCCGGCGACTCCAAGTACCTGCTTGGTCAGTACGTCGACCGCTACGAGTTCGCCGACGAGGTCGAGCGCGTTGCCCGTCTGGGCGGTCAGGCTCCTGTGGCCGAGCCCGTCATCCTGGGTACGCTCAAGGTCGCGTCCAACATCGACTCCTGGCTGTCGAGCGCTTCGTTCATCCGTACCGCCGGCGTCCTTACCGAGGCTGCCATTGAGGGCAAGGTCGACCACCTGCTCGACCTTAAGTCCAACGTCATCGTCGGTAAGAAGATCCCGGCTGGTACTGGCCTCAAGCCGTACGCCAACGCCAAGCTGACGTATCGCACGGCCGACGGCTATGTCGACATCGACGGCCCGGCTTCGCCCAACGCCAAGTCGCTGCCCGAGTGGGCTCCTGTTGAGCTCAAGGACCTGGACGAGCAGCTCCCGCAGCAGCTCGACTGGGCCGGCTACGACGAGTTCGGTGGTGCTGACGGTTCGTTCACCCGCAACGGCCACACCATCTCCGCCGAGAAGGCTCGTCTGTACCTGTTCGACGACCTGGGCGTGTCGCAGCGCTGGACCAACAAGTTCAGCGAGGTTGGCATCGAGACGGTCGGCGACCTGGTCGGCAAGTCCGAGGAGGATCTGCTGCGCATCGATGGCATCGGTGCCAAGGCGATCGAGGAGCTCCGTGACGGCCTGGAGGCCCACGACTTGCTCTACATCCTCGAGAACAACGACGACGTTGCCGACGAGGAAGACCTCTCGCAGCTGCTGCAGATGGTCTTTAGCCCCGACGGTCCGGACGACATCCTGCTGGGCACCTCCGCCGCGCCGACGCATCACGCCGACGCCGACGAGGAGCTCCTGGGCGCCCCGATCGACGACAAGAAGGCTCCCGCCAACGGCGCTATCAACGAGGACATGGCTTCCCTCGATGAGCTGCTCAACCAGCTCGTGGACACCGACGACGCCGAAGAGGCCAAGGACAACGACGAGGAGTAATTTCCTAGTACGTTAACCGTCCTTCCAAAGACCCGTTTCCCAACAGGGAAGCGGGTCTTTTTTGGTGAGGAACGTTGCCCCGACGAGCACGTCGGATTCCCGGAACGGGCCGCCCGCTGTTTAAGTTTGTCGCGAGTTCCGCACGCAAAGGAAAGCACTTAATGTGCTTTCCGTCTTGCGCAGGACTGTAGAGCAGCAAACTTAAACAGCGGGCGGCCCGTTCCGGGAATCTACCCCGCGCACAGAAGGGGATTCCTTTTGCCAAAAAGGGACAGGTTTATTTTGGTAGGTTTTTCCTGCTTGAATTTGAAACAATTCGTCCGGCCAGAGCGTATCTATGGTGAGGGCCTCATCGATAATCATTAACGTCACCAGGAGGTGATTATGGAAGAACAAGCATTTAGACAGGCGGTCGAAGATCACCGGGATGTCGTGTTTCGGATCGCATTGACGTACCTGCGCGATTGCGCCGATGCCGACGATGTTGCCCAAGATGTCTTTCTTAAGTTGCTTAAAAGCGATGGGCACTTTGAAAGTTGGGAACATCTTCGCCGCTGGCTTATCCGGGTCACGATCAATGAATGTAAATCGCTCTTTCGAAAGCCATGGAGGCGTGTGGAGGATATTGAGAACCTGGCCGATTCGCTTTCGGCGGCGCAGGATGAGACCAAGGCGGTCCTGTCAGACGTTATGCGACTTCCGGAGCGATTCCGTGTTCCCATCGTGCTCTATTACTATCTGGGCTTTTCGACCGCAGAGATTGCCGAGTTACTGCATGTGCCAGCCGCGACCGTTCGAACGCGTTTAGCTCGCGGTCGATCGAAGCTCAAATTGATCCTAGAGGAGGGCGACCGTGAAATCCAATCAAATCAAGCAGGCCTTCGAGTCCATCCAAGCCGATAGCAATCTTGCAGATCGCGTCCTTAATACCGCTGCGGGTGAGCCGCTTCATCGAAAGGGCCACGCGAAGCCTCTCTATGTTGCCGTAATCGGATGTCTTGCCGGAGTGTTGGCGACCGGAGGGGTCGCCTACGCCGTTGTCAATTCCGGCTATTTTGCCTCAGCCTGGGGAAACCACGGCAACGGGGATTCCATTACCTGGACTAATGGCGGCTCATCGGGGACTAAATACACCTACACCAGAGAGTTTGGTGACGGCATTGCGCCCCAAAGCCTGGAGGGCACAGTCCAGAAGGTTAATCTGTCCGTCGAGGGTAACGGCTATACGCTTGATATCCATGAGATGGCTATCGATAAAAACGGTTGCGGTGCCGTGACGTTTACGCTGTCCAATCCAAATGGCGTTAACTACTACAAGCCGGCAGCAGAGACAGGCGAACTTGTTCTCTATGGTGAAGAAGAACAAGGCATCGGCACGCCCAGCATGAACTTCGGCGAGGAATGGGCTGACACACGCTGCACCATTGATAAGGACACATCAAGCGATACTGTCATTAATGGCACGATGTACTTTGCTTCTATGGATCGCGAGCGAGGTTTTCAACATGCGGTCACCTGGAATATCTCGTGGACCGAGGGCGAAGGCGAGGATGCGAAGCCGTTCGAGGCATCGACGCCCGAGTTTAGCGTTGGAGCGTACGTCGATACAAAGGAACTCCGCTCCGATGACTCGCCTCTCGAGATCAGCCCGTTTTCTATCCAGACACACATCGATGATCTGGGCATTGACGCAGTCACGAAGAAGTTGACGGTTACCTACAAGGATGAATCGGAGCAGATTATCGAAGATGACGACGCAGGGACGTTCAACTTATATTTTTCTTATACGCGCAATAGCGGAGAGAACATCTGGGTGCCAACGAAGTTGATTGATGTCGACCAAGTGGTCTCAGTAACGCTTGAGGGCACACGCTGCACTTCAACAGAGGGCACCGAAACGTCGGAACCCTTTACCATCGTCTATTCGTGAGATTTGGGACCGCTTCCTACTAGGGGAAGCGGTTCATTTTGCGTTAAATGGGCGGTTAAAGCGAGTGATATTCGTCTGAATTTCGGAAGTATGCGGCAAAATCTTGATGGGCCGACCACACCGCATATGCTCAAGCGCTCTACCTGCTGATTTGTTATCGCAAAACCCCTGCGCGCTCAGCAAGTCCAAAATTTGCCGCATACTTCCGAAAACGCCGCCGATTTCCATGCGACAGACGAAAGCAGATCACCGCCGGAGCGCGACGTTTCCCCAGATAAAACCGACCAAAATTAACCTGTCCCTTTTTGGCAGGGAACGTTGCCCCGACGAGCACGTCGGATTCCCGGGCCGGGCGGCACAGGGGTTAAGTTTGTCGCGAGTTCCGCACGAGCCGGAGGCCACTTAATGTGGCCTCCGTGCGAGCCAGGACTGTAGAGCAGCAAACTTAACCCCTGTGCCGCCCGGACCGGGAATCCGCCCACGCGCACAGAAGGGGATTCCTTTTGTGTAGGCTTTGCGGAAATGTGGGTATTTTAGGATACGCCCGGCGGCGTGGTCTGTTGACGACACAGCTAACGCCACGTATCCTATCGAACTGCGTGTTTCGTAGGGGGATGCTGACCCCTCGATTCAAGCCGTTGCACTTTACAGAAAGCTGGAATCATTCGAGAAGGAGTACGCTTTGCCTACTATTAACCAGCTGGTTCGCCAGGGCCGTCGTTCCGTGCCCAAGAAGTCCAAGAACGCTGCTCTGCAGCACAACTCCCAGAAGCGCGGCGTGTGCACCCGCGTCTTCACCACGAGCCCCAAGAAGCCGAACTCGGCTCTTCGTAAGGTTGCCCGTGTTCGCCTCGTCAACGGCATCGAAGTTACTGCTTACATCCCGGGTGAGGGCCACAACCTGCAGGAGCACTCCATCGTGCTCGTCCGCGGCGGTCGTGTCCGTGACCTCCCTGGTGTCCGTTATCACGTCATCCGTGGCGCCTACGACGCTGCTCCGGTCCAGAACCGTATGCAGGCCCGTTCCAAGTACGGTGCTAAGCGCCCCAAGGCTAAATAAGCCAGATAACGTTTTGATTCTTTCGCCGTGTGCCGCCTAAGCGTCGCACGGTAGACACTTAAGGAGATTTCACATGCCGCGTCGTGCAGCAGCTAATCGTCGTGAGGTTCAGCCTGACGCCGTTTACAACAACCGCCTGGTGACTCAGCTCATCAACAAGGTCCTTCTTGACGGCAAGAAGGCCACCGCTGAGCGCATCGTTTACACCGCTTTCGAGATCGTTGCCGAGAAGTCCGAGGGTGGCGACGCTCTCGCTACCTTCAAGAAGGCTATGGACAACGTCAAGCCCACGCTCGAGGTTAAGCCCAAGCGTGTCGGTGGCGCTACCTATCAGGTCCCGATGGAGGTCAACTCCCGTCGTTCCACCGCTCTGGGTATCCGCTGGATCGTCAACTTCTCCCGCGCTCGCAAGGAGAAGACCATGGCCGAGCGTCTCGCCAACGAGATTCTCGACGCTTCCAACGGCCTGGGCGCTTCCGTCAAGAAGCGTGAGGACGTCTTCAAGATGGCCGAGGCCAACCGCGCGTTCTCTCACTATCGTTGGTAAGTTAAGGTAAGGAACTAACATGGCTAAGCCTAAGTACAAGCTTTCCGATACCCGTAACATCGGCATCATGGCCCACATCGATGCCGGTAAGACCACCACGACCGAGCGTATTCTTTACTACACCGGTAAGACCCACAAGATCGGTGAGGTCCATGAGGGCGCTGCCACCATGGACTGGATGGTTCAGGAGCAGGAGCGCGGCGTAACCATTACCTCCGCCGCTACCACGTGCTTCTGGAACAAGGACGGTAAGGACTACCGCATCCAGATCATCGACACCCCGGGCCACGTTGACTTCACCGCCGAGGTCGAGCGCTGCCTGCGCGTCCTCGATGGCGCTGTCGCCGTCTTCGACGCCGTTGCCGGCGTTCAGCCCCAGTCTGAGACCGTTTGGCGTCAGGCTTCTACCTTCAATGTCCCCCGCATCGCCTTCATCAACAAGTATGACCGCGTGGGCGCTGACTTCTTCAACGCTATCGAGACCATGAAGGATCGTCTCGATGCTAACGCCGTGGCCGCTCAGGTCCCGATGGGCGCCGAGGACAACTTCTGGGGCGTCATCGACCTGGTCACCATGACTGCATGGGACTTCAAGGCCGACGAGAAGGGTATGACCTACCCCGAGCCGATGGACGAGATCCCGGCTGAGTTTGCCGACATCGCTGCCACCAAGCGCGAGGAGCTCCTTGACGCTGCTGCCAGCTTTGACGACGAGCTCATGGAGAAGATCCTCATGGAGGAGGACTTCACCGTCGAGGAGCTCAAGGCTGCTCTGCGCAAGGGCGTTCTGGCCAACGAGCTCAACCTCGTCTTCGTGGGTTCCGCCTACAAGAACAAGGGCGTTCAGGAGCTGCTCGACGCTGTCGTCGACTACCTGCCCAGCCCGCTCGACGTTGAGGCCGTCACCGGTACCGATCCGGACACCGGCGAGGAGATCCAGCGTCATCCTTCCTTCGACGAGCCCTTCTCCGGCCTGGTCTTCAAGATTATGACCGACCCGTTCGTCGGTAAGCTCACCTATGTCCGCGTTTACTCCGGCCGCGCCGAGTCCGGCTCCTACGTGGTCAACGCTTCCAACGGTCAGCGCGAGCGCCTCGGCCGCATCCTCGAGATGAACGCCGCCGAGCGTATCGACCGTGACGACGCTGCCGCCGGCGACATCGTCGCTTGCGTCGGCTTCAAGAACTCCACCACCGGTGACACCCTGTGCGAAGAGGGCAAGGAGATCGTCCTCGAGAAGATCGAGTTCGCTAAGCCCGTTATCGACGTTGCCATCGAGCCCAAGACCAAGGCCGAGCAGGACAAGATGTCCCTGGCTCTGACCAAGCTCGCCGAGGAGGACCCGACCTTCCAGGTGTCCACCAACCACGAGACCGGCCAGACCATCATCGCCGGCATGGGCGAGCTGCACCTCGAGATCATCGTCGACCGTCTGCTCCGCGAGTTCAAGGTTGACGCTAACGTTGGTAAGCCCCAGGTTGCCTACCGCGAGACCGCTGGTCACGACGTCGAGAAGGCTGAGGGCAAGTTCGTCCGTCAGTCCGGCGGTCGCGGTCAGTACGGCCACGCCGTCATCAAGCTCGAGAAGATGGAGGAGGGCTTCGGCTACGAGTTCGTCAACGCTATCGTCGGCGGCGTCGTGCCCAAGGAGTACATCCCGTCCATCGACAAGGGCATCCAGGAGGCCCTGAACACCGGTGTTATCGCCGGCTTCCCGGTCCTCGACGTTAAGGTCACCCTGTTCGACGGTTCTTACCACGAGGTCGACTCCTCCGAGGCCGCCTTCAAGATCGCCGGTTCCATGGCTATCAAGGACGCCCTCAAGAAGTCCGATCCGCAGCTGCTCGAGCCGATCATGGCTGTCGAGGTCGAGACCCCCGAGCAGTACATGGGCGACGTTATGGGCAACCTCTCCGGTCGCCGCGGCAAGATCGAGGGCATGGAGGATCGCAAGAACAGCAAGCTCATCCGTGCCAAGGTGCCGCTGGGCGAGATGTTCGGTTACGCTACCGACCTTCGCTCCCAGACCCAGGGCCGTGCATCCTACACGATGCAGTTCGACTCTTATGAGCCCGCGCCCAAGTCCATCGTGGACGAGGTCATGAGCAAGAACGCCTAAGTTCGAGCTCCCTGTTACGTAATCCTGCGAGAACATCTCTCGCACTCTTTGGAGGTTTAAGTTGGCTACCCAGAAGATCCGCATTCGCCTCAAGGGCTATGATCACGAGGTCGTCGATCAGTCCGCGAAGCTCATCGTCGAGACCGCTCAGAAGACCGGCGCTCGCGTTTCCGGTCCTGTCCCCCTGCCCACCGAGCGCAACCTGTACACGGTTATCCGCTCGCCGCACGTGAACAAGGACTCCCGTGAGCAGTTCGAGATGCGCACCCACAAGCGCCTCATCGACATCCTCGACCCCACCTCGGGCACCGTTGATTCGCTCATGCGTCTCGACCTCCCCGCTGGCGTCGACATCGACATCAAGCTCTAAGCGATATCGCTCATAGCTTAAAGGGCCTCGCTGCCGTTTCGGTAGCGGGGCCCTTTTGTTTTGAGTTTAGATTTTGGGATAGCGAATTCGTCTGCCGAGCCGACGGCTGCGGCGCCCTATTCGCTCAGGGGGCGCAAGGATGCTTCTTCGAAGTGGAAGACGCACAAGCCGCTCTCGGTCTCAATGCTTGCGCGGCCGCAATCGTCGACCGTTCTAAATATGCCTCGCGCCTGCTCGTCTCCAGCGGGGGAGCGGGCGATAACGTGCTCCCCGATCCAATTGAGGTGAGCGACATATTCGCCGTGGACGGGCGCGAGCGGTCCGGTGTTTTCTTCCATGGCGTTGAGGCGTTCTGCCCAGGCATCTACAGCGTCTATAACGGCGTGATAGACCTCGTCGAGGAGCATGTCGACGGCAGGAACGTTTTCGTTAAGGTCTGACAGGCCGATTGCCGGCAGACCGCCATCGGGAACCTCCGCGGGCACATAGTTCACGTTGACGCCGATGCCACAGACCGCAAAGGGGCTGCCTTCGTTATCGCGTGCGGCCTCGACCAGAATGCCGCCGAGTTTGCGTCCACGCGCGACCAGGTCGTTGGGCCATTTGAGGCCAATCTCGTTTGCAAGACCCTGCTTTTCGAGTGCTTCGAGCACCGCTAGGCCGCTGACGGCGGCAAGACCAGAGTACTTTGCGGGATTAACGCATGGACGCAGGACAATCGAAAGCAATAGGTTGCCGGCGGTTGAATCCCACTTGTGGCCGCGCCGGCCGCGTCCTGCCGTTTGCGCGCGGGCGGCAAGTCCTGTGCCGTGCGGCGCACCCTGTTTTCCTGCCTCGAGCAGGTCATCGTTGGTCGATCCGGTTACGTCGACAATCGTTAATTGGGCATCCATAGCGGCTGCTACCTCCTTATTGAATAAGTGAATGACGCAATGGTGTCGAGAGATAGACACAATGTGAAGCCTTTGTCGCATTTGGACAATTTAATGTTAACACGTCAACAAAGACTGAAATGCGTTATCCTCTCTTGGTCGATGTAAACACGTCAACAACTCAAAGGAGGTTAGTGATGGGTTTCACGATTCTTGGAACAGGTTCGGCACTTCCTGAGCGCAGTGTTTCCAATGACGAGCTGTCTGAGTTACTCGATACCTCGGATGAGTGGATTTTTACTCGCACAGGTATCAAGAGCCGCCACGTCTGCACCACCGAGTCACTTGACGACCTTGCCGTAGCGGCGAGCGAGCGGGCACTCCAGGTGTCCGGAATCGACGCGAGCCAGCTGGATCTGATCGTCTGCTCGACGACGACGGGTGACCACCTTGTTCCCGCTGAGGCGTGTGCCGTTGCTGAGCGACTAGGCGCGACGTGCCCTGCCTTCGATGTCTCGGCGGCTTGTGCCGGCTTCGTATTTGCGCTCGATGTCGCCGAGGGCTATATCGCCCGCAGCCGTGCCGAGCGCGTGCTTGTTGTTGCTGCCGAGCAGATGACGCGCGCGCTCGACTGGACCGACCGTGCCACCTGCGTGCTTTTTGGCGATGGGGCAGGCGCCGCAGTGATTGAAGCTGGGGGAGACAACCCCCTTGCCGTTGAGCTTTCGACGGTGCCCGACGTCGAGACGTTGCGCGTTCCCGGTCTGGTCGGTACCTCGCCGTTTAAGGCTTCCGCAGATAGCGCGAGCGTGCTGTCCATGAATGGCCGCCGCGTGTTCAAGTTCGGCGTCAACGCCATCTGCGACACGGTCCATAAGCTTGCGATCGATGCGGGCATTTTGGTCGAAGACATCGATCATTTTGTATTCCATCAGGCTAACGAACGAATCCTGAGCCAGGCGGTCAAGCGCCTGGGCGTGCCGGACGAGCGCGTGGTTCGCACGTTGCGCGAGACCGGCAACATTTCGAGCGCATGCATTCCGCTTGCCCTCGACCGGCTGGCAAACGCCGGTGCACTTCACACAGGCGACACCATCGCCTTGGTTGGATTTGGCGCCGGTCTGGATATAGGTGGCTATCTGCTTCGTTGGAAGTAGTCGCACATAGGAAATAAAAACGCCCTAGGGCACAACCAAAGGAGAACTACCATGGCAGATCAGAAGACCTTCGAGCGCGTTTGCGACGTTATCCGCGAGACCGCCGGTCTTGACGATGTCGAGATGAAGCCCGAGTCCACGCTCGAGGAGATTGGTCTCGACAGCCTGGGCACCGTCGAGATCCTCGTTGCCGTCGAGGACGAGTTTGGCATCCAGCTCGATACCGAGGAGAACCCCAAGACGGTCGGCGAGTTCGCCGATACGGTCGAGGCGGCATTGGAGAAGTAGAGATGCTCAAGACTCCTCTCTGCGATCTGCTCGGCATCGAAAAGCCCGTGTTCCAGGGCGGTATGGCCTGGATTGCCGATGCCTCGCTGGCGTCCGCAGTGTCCGAGGCGGGTGGCTTAGGCATCATCGCGGCCATGAACGCCGACGCCAACTGGCTTCGCGACCAGATTCATGAGCTGCGCGCCAAGACGGATAAGCCCTTTGGCGTCAACGTCATGCTCATGAGCCCGTTTGCCGACGAGGTTGCACAGGTCGTGATTGACGAGCGAGTGCCGGTCGTCGTGACGGGCGCCGGCAATCCCGCCAAGTACATGAAGGCGTGGAACGAGGCGAGCATCAAGGTCATCCCGGTCGTTGCCTCGGTGGCGCTGGCGCGCCTCGTGGCACGTCGTGGAGCCACGGCGGTTGTTGCCGAGGGTACCGAATCGGGCGGCCATATTGGCGAGACCTCGACGATGGCACTGGTGCCGCAGGTCGTCGATGCGGTCGACATTCCCGTTGTGGCCGCCGGCGGTATTGCCGACGGCCGCGGCGTGGCGGCTGCCTTTATGCTGGGCGCAGCCGGCGTCCAGGTGGGTACGCGCTTTCTCGTTGCGAATGAGTGCACCGTCTCGGAGCAGTACAAAGAGATGGTCCTGAAGGCCAACGACACTTCGACGCGTGCGACCGGTCGCTCGACGGGGCATCCAGTGCGCGCCCTCAAGAGCCCCTTCACCAACGCCTATGCCAAGAGCGAGGGTTCCGGTGCGAGTGCCGAGGAGCTCGGTGCTATGGGAACCGGTGCGCTGCGTAAGGCCGCCAAGGACGGCAACTACGAAGAGGGTTCGTTTTTGTGTGGACAGATTGCCGGCATGGTCAACGAGCGCAAGAGCGCACGCGAAATCGTTGACGACCTGGTCGATGGCGCCGAGCACGTCCTGAAGGGTGCGTGCGCATGGGTGGCGTAGCGTTTTTGTTTGCCGGCCAGGGTGCCCAGCACCCCGCGATGGGCGTCGACTTGATCGAGACATCGCCGGCGGCCGCCGAGGTGTTCGCCATTGCCGATGAGGTGCGCCCGGGGACGAGCGAGCAGTGCCGGAGCGCCTCCAAGGAGGAGCTCTCGCAGACCGAGAACACGCAGCCTTGCGTGTTCGTGCACGACTTGGCTGTCGCCGTCGCCCTGCGCGAGCGCGGCGTGGTGCCTGCCGCCTGTGCGGGATTCTCGCTGGGCGAGGTCGCTGCACTCAGCTTTGCGGGGGCATTCGATACGCGAGCGGGTTTTGAGCTCGTGTGTGAGCGCGCGGCATTGATGGCCACGGCGGCCGAGCGTCACCCTGGCGGCATGCGCGCCGTCATCAAACTTGATGCTGCGCAAGTCGAGAACCTGGCTGCGCAGGCCGGCGAGGACTGCTGGCCGGTCAACTACAACAGTCCCCAGCAGACGGTTGTGGCCGGAGCGCCCGATGCGCTGCAGACCCTCGACGTCCTAGTAAAAGAGGCTGGCGGCCGCGCCATGAAGGTCGCGGTGTCGGGTGCATTTCATAGCCCCTATATGGCCGAGGCGACTGAGGGGCTGGCGACGTATATCCAAGACGGCCACACGCCGTCTCCGCTGCTGATTCCTGTTATGGCAAACATGACGGCGGCGCCCTATCCGGCGGATCCGCGAGCAGCATCGGATGTCTTGGCCAACCAGGTGAGCCATGCCGTGCGCTGGGTCGACACACTGCATGCGCTGCAGGATCAGGGCATCGACACGTTTATTGAGGTTGGCCCTGGCAAAACGCTGTCTGGCCTGGTCAAGCGTACGTTGAGCGACGTTCGCGTGTATTCGTGCGAAACAGCCGAGCAAGTCGCAGCTATTGCCGACGAGCTCGCATAGTCCACAGGGCTGTAACCCGAAAGGAATGACATGGGCAACTTGAACAATGGCGCGCTCGAGCGCAACGACTCACGTCGCGTGGCACTGGTCACGGGCGGCTCGCGGGGTATCGGCCGCGCCTGCGCTATCGGTCTGGCGGAGGATGGCTACGATATCGCCGTCGTCTATGCCGGCAGCGTCGATGCGGCGCGCGAGACGTGCGACGCCTGCGAGGCGGCTGGCGCCACGGCGCGCTCATATCAATGTGACGTGGCCGACCCCGCTGCCGTCAACGCGTGCGTGGAAGCGGTCCTCAACGACTTTGGCTCCATTTGGGCGCTCGTCAACAACGCTGGCATCACCCGCGATGGCCTGCTCATGCGCATGGGCGATGACGCCTTCGATCGCGTGCTCGATGTCAATCTTAAAGGAACGTTTAACACGACGCGTGCGCTCACCAAGACCTTTATGCGCCAGCGCGGCGGCTGCGTCGTCAACATGAGCTCGGTTGTGGGCCTGATGGGCAATGCCGGGCAGGCCAACTACGCTGCCTCCAAGGCGGGCGTGATCGGCCTGACCAAGGCGGTGGCGCGCGAGCTTGCGCCCCGCGGTGTACGAGTGAACGCGGTCGCCCCCGGGTTTGTCGAGACAGATATGACGGCAAAGCTCTCGGAGAAGGTGTGTACGGTAACCGAGGAGCAGATTCCCCTTAAGCGTATGGCGCAGCCCGAAGAGGTGGCCGGTGTGGTGCGATTTTTAGTGAGCGATGCGGCTGCCTACATTACGGGCGAAGTCATACGCGTCGACGGCGGAATGGCGATGTAGAAACCAGGGCCGAAGAACGGCTTGGATGAGGAGACCATGATGGAACAGAGAGTTGCAATCACCGGTATCGGTGCCGTGTCGCCGCTCGGCAACACCGCGCTTGCCACCTGGGCGGCAATGTGCGCTGGCACGTGCGGCATCGGCCCGATTACGCACTTCGATACCGATGCGTTTGCCGTCAAGGTAGCGGCCGAGGTCAAGGGCTTTGACGGCAACGAGTACTTTGGCAAGCGTGATGCAAAGCATCTGGACCCCTGCGTTCAGTTTGCGATGGCGGCTTCGGACGAGGCCATGCGCGATGCGGGCTTTGATGTCGAAGGCGCCATCGATCGAGAGCGCCTGGGCGTCTACGTGGGCTCGGGCGTGGGCGGCATGACGACGCTCGTCGACAACGTCCATACGATTGCCGAACGTGGGCCCCGCCGCGCATCGCCCTATATGATCGCGATGATGATCCCCAACATGGCATCGGGCAATATCGCAATCCGCCACAAGGCAAAGGGCCCGACCCTGCCCGTGGTGACCGCGTGCGCAACCTCGGCCCATGCGGTGGGCGAGGCGTTCCGCGCCATCAAGTACGGCTATGCCGACGCGATCCTCGCGGGCGGCGCCGAGGCTGCAATTATCCCCGATGCCGTTGCGGGCTTTACGTCCTGCCGTGCATTGACCACCAACCCCGATCCCGCGACGGCCTGCCGTCCGTTCGATGCAGACCGCGACGGCTTTGTGATGGGCGAGGGCGCCTGCGTGCTCGTGCTCGAGAGCATGGAACATGCGCAGGCGCGCGGTGCGCACATTTATGCCGAGGTTGTGGGCTACGGCAACACCGATGATGCCTATCACATCACGAGTCCTGATCCCGAGGCTGCCGGCATTGCCCGCGCGATATCGCTGGCGGTGACCGAGGGCGACGTCAGGCCTTCCGAGGGTCTCTACATCAATGCTCACGGCACATCGACCAAGCTCAACGATTCGTCCGAGACGGCGGGCATTAAGCGAGCGCTCGGCGAGGACGCGGCGCGCGCCGCGCACGTCTCGTCGACTAAGTCGATGACCGGCCATATGATCGGCGCCACGGGTGCCATCGAGGTCATGGCATGTGCCATGGCGCTCGAGCAGGGCGTGGTGCCCCCGACCATTAACTACCACACACCTGATCCCGCCTGCGATCTTGACTACACGCCCAATCGCGCGGTTCGCGCCGATCTTACCTGGGCGCTTTCGACCAACCTGGGCTTTGGCGGGCACAATGCCGCCATCGCGCTGCGTAGATATACGAGGAGCTAGAGCATGGATTCCAAAAGACTTGCCGAGATAGCCGATGTTATGGAGGACCGCGGCCTCACGCGCGTACGCGTTGAGGAGCCCGATGGCACCGCGGTCGAACTCGAGCGCGCGAGCGCCGCACAGCCGGTTGCCGTGCCCATGCCTATGCCGGGTGCCGTGACTGCTCCGGCGGTGGCTCCTGTCGCCATGCCTGCCGCCGCACCGGAGCCCGCCGCGCAGGCGCCTGCCACCGCACCGGAGCCCAAGGGCACCGAGGTGACCGCTCCCATGGTCGGCGTTTTCTATGCTGCCCCGGCGCCGGGCGACGAGCCGTTTGTGCACGTGGGCTCCAAGGTCAAGGCCGGTGAGACCCTCTGCATCATCGAGGCCATGAAGGTTCTCAACGAGGTGACGGCCGAGGCAGACGGCGAGGTGCTCGAGATCTGCGTGGCCGACGGCGATCTCGTGGAGTTCGGCAGTTGCCTCATGAGGGTCGGATAGGTGATATCCATGAACAAAGAAGAGCTTAAAGAACTGTTGCCGCATCGCGAACCGATGCTTTTGCTTGACGAGGCCGAGCTGGTGGGCGACGAGGCCCACGGCAAGATCACGATTACGGGTGACGAGTACTTTTTGCAGGGGCATTTTCCGGGAAACCCGGTGGTCCCCGGCGTGATTCAGTGTGAGATGCTCGCCCAAAACTGCTGCGTGCTGCTGATGGGCGATGAGGAAGCGCGCGGCGCGACGCCGTTCTACACGAGCCTGGACAAGGTGCGCTTTAAGCGTCCGGTGCGACCGGGCGACACGGTGGATCTGGTGTGCTCCATCACGCGTGCGCGCGGGCCGTTCCGCTTTGCGACGGGCACCGCGAGCGTCAACGGTGAGGTCTGTTGCCGCGCCGACATGTCTTTTGCACTCATGCACGAAAGTTAAGGAAGGCTTCATGTTCGACAAAGTGCTCATCGCCAACCGCGGCGAGGTCGCGGTCCGTGTTATCCGCGCGTGCCGCGATATGGGCATCAAAACCGTCGCCGTCTATTCCACGGCCGATGCGGACGCGCTGCACGTGCAACTTGCCGACGAGGCGTATTGCATCGGCGGCCCGCGTCTTGCCGAGAGCTACCTCAACGACGATGCCGTGCTCACCTGTGCCGTAAAGTCGGGAGCTAAGGCAATTCATCCCGGCTATGGCTTTTTCTCCGAGAAGGCGAGCTTTGTGCGCGACTGCGACAAGTATGGCTTGGCGTTTGTTGGTCCTTCGGCCAAGGTGATCGACAGCATGGGCGACAAGGACGCCGCACGTCGAACGGCTGCCGCGGCGGGCGTGCCCATCGTGCCGGGCTGCGATTTGCTCAAAAGCCCCGAGGAGGCAACGGCCGAGGCCGAGCGCATTGGCTGTCCCGTGCTCATTAAGGCGCGTGCAGGTGGCGGCGGTCGCGGTATTCGCAAGGTCGAGTGCGTGGAAGATGCGGCAAAGGCGTTCATCGAGGCGCGTGCCGAGGGCGAGGCCGTCTTTGGCGACGGCGAGTGCTACATGGAGAAGTTCGTCGCGCCGGCGCACCATGTCGAGGTGCAGATTATGGCCGATAAGCAGGGCCATGTGTTTTCGCTCGGCGAGCGCGAGTGCTCGGTGCAGCGTCGCAACCAAAAGCTGATCGAGGAGAGCCCCGCGCCGTGCCTCGACGGACACGACGACATTCGTGCTCGCATGCACAAGGCAGCGCGTGACCTGGCTCGTGCCGTCGGCTACGAAGGAGCCGGTACCATCGAGTTCCTGTATTCGGACGACGGCAATTTCTACTTTATGGAAATGAACACGCGCTTGCAGGTGGAGCATCCGGTTACGGAGTTTGTGACCGATACCGACTTGGTCAAGTGGCAGCTGCGCGTGGCAGCCGGCCAGCCTCTGCCCTTTGAGCAGGAGGATATGCCGGTCCGCAACCACGCCATGGAGTGCCGCATCAATGCCGAAACGCCGGACTTTATGCCGTCATGCGGAACGGTCACCGCGTTGCGTGTGCCGGGTGGTCCGCGCGTGCGCTGGGATTCCGCCATGTTTACCGGTGCGAAAGTTCCGCCGTACTACGACTCCATGCTTGGCAAGCTCATCGTGTGTGCGCCCACGCGTGACGGCGCCATTCGCAAGATGCGCTCGGCCCTGGGCGAGCTCGTGATTGAGGGCGTGAGCGAAAACAGCGAGCTTCAGCTCGACGTGCTGGCAAACGACGAGTTCTTGTCGGGCATGTATCACACCGATCTGATGGGGCATCTCTATGCTGATGAATAGAAAAGCGAAGACGGTCAACGTCCTCGAGGGACCGATGACCGAGTCGTGCGCCGAGTTTCCCGCGCGCCACGTGTTTATCAAGTGCCCGGAGTGCCGCCGCGTGATCGATGAGGCACGCCTGCACGACAACCTCGAGGTCTGCCCTCGTTGCGGCAAACACTTTCGCGTGAGCGGTCGCGCGCGCATGCGCATGACGGTCGACGAGGGCACGTTTGAGGAATGGGATGCCAATCTGGCGTCGGAGGACTTCCTCTCGTTTCCCGGCTATGCCGACAAGCTCAAGAGCGTGAGCGAGCGTTCGGGCGAGCGCGATGCCGTTGTGTGCGGCAGGGGCAAAATCTGCGGTTGCGATACCGCGCTCTTCTTTATGGACGCCAACTTTATGATGGGCTCGATGGGCTCCGTGGTGGGCGAGAAGATCTGTCGCACATTTGAGCGTGCGACCGAGCTGGGATTGCCGGTTGTCGGCTTTACCGTTTCGGGCGGTGCGCGCATGCAGGAGGGCGTGACCTCGCTTATGCAGATGGCCAAGATTTCTGCGGCGGTTAGGCGCCACAGTGAGGCGGGCGGCCTGTATGTCACGGTGCTCACCGACCCCACGACCGGAGGCGTAACCGCGAGCTTTGCTATGGAGGGCGACATTATCCTGGCCGAGCCCGATGCCCTGACGGCATTTGCAGGCCCGCGCGTGATCGAGCAGAACATGCACAAGCGCCTGCCCAAGGGATTCCAGCGCTCCGAGTTTTTGCTGGAGCACGGCTTTTGCGATGCCGTTGTACCGCGTGGCGAGGTTGCGCTCACGGTAGGCGAGCTGCTGGCGCTGCACGAAGGGCACGCGCCCGGTCTGGGGGCACCGCACGAGATTGTGCATACGGGCCGCCGCGGCAAAAAGCTGGGACATTTGTTCAAGCGCTCGGCCGCACCAAAAACCGCGCTCGAGATTGTCAAGCAGACCCGCTCGGCAGATCGCGCCACGGCAGGCGAGATGATCTCGCTGGGCCTGGATGGATTTGTGGAGCTGCACGGCGACCGCTACTTTGGCGACGACGCTGCTGTGGTGGCTGGCATTGGCTGGAAAGACGGACGCCCCGTAACGGTCATCGCCGTCGAGCGCGGCACCACGACTAAAGAGCGTATGCGTCGCAACTTTGGTATGGCACATCCCGAGGGCTACCGCAAAGCGCGTCGCCTGATGCGCCAGGCCGAAAAGTTTGGTCGACCGGTTCTGTGCCTGGTCGATACTTCGGGCGCGTTTTGCGGCATCGGTGCCGAGGAACGCGGCCAGGGTGAGGCGATTGCCCAGAACCTCATGGAGATGAGCGGCCTTAAGACGCCGATTGTCTCGGTGGTGACAGGTGAGGGCGGCTCTGGTGGCGCGCTGGCGCTGTCCGTGGCCGACCGCATCCTGATGCTCTCGAGCTCGGCCTATTCGGTCGTGAGCCCCGAGGCCTGTGCGTCGATCCTGTGGAAGGATACCGAGCGCGCGAATGAGGCCGCCGAGGCGCTTAAGCTCACGGCCCCCGATCTGCTGGCGCTCGGTATCATCGACGGCATTGTTGACGATAAGGGCCTGTCGCATGAGGAGATCGCCGGTGCCGTCATGTCCTCGGCATTTGATGCCTTCGATACGCTTGGGCAGCTCGACGACGCGACCCTCGCAAACCTCCGCTACGAAAAGTACCGCGCAATCGGTCAGTACCGCACGATGTGACAAAGGGACAGCCCGCATGTCATATTGGGAAAGGCGTTCCATGCTACAAGTTTCTAACACCTCGTTTACAACGTCGGTTTCATCAAACGCCATGACCGTGGTGGACTATCTGTCCAAAAGCATGATGTCGGCGCTGCCGTTTATTGTCTGCGCGGCGTTGTTCCGCACCGTCGCCGTCATTATGGGCGAAGGCATGCTGGGCCTGTGGTCTGCCGATTCCGAAATCTATCGCCTGTTCTACAGTTGGCTCTATAACGCCGGCTACTACTTTTTGCCCATTTATCTTGGTTGGGCGGCCGCCCGCCAGCTCGGTTGCTCGGAGCAGCTGGGCATGATGCTGGGCGGCGTATTGATTGCGCCCGATCTGCTTAAGCTCGTCGATGCCGCATCGACGACGGGGGCATCGATGACTTCCGTGTATGGTCTGCTTCCCGCGCCGGTCAACGATTACACGACGACTGTTATTCCGGTTCTCATCTCGGTGCCCGTGCTATGGCGAGTGGAGTGTTTCTTTAAGCGCGTTATCCCTAAGGCCGTGGCGTTTTCGTTTGTTCCGTTTACAACCATGCTTGTCATGGTTCCGGTTTCGCTGTGTATCACGGCGCCGGCGGGCAGCTATCTGGGCATGCTGTTGGGCCAGCTTATGTTTATGCTTGGCAATTCCGGTGGCATCGTGTCGCTGCTCACGCTCATGGGGCTTGCCGCGGGTTGGGAGTTTCTTAAGATTGCAGGCGTCAGCAACGTTGTCCTATCGCTTGCCTATGCTCAGTTTATGAGTGTGGGAACGGATTCGTGCATCCTGATCGCCGCGACGATGGCGACGTTCGCCGTTTGGGGCATGCCCTTTGGCGCGTCGCTCCGCGTTGCGGATAAGGACGAGAAGGCACTCATGCTGGGCTATTCAATCTCGGGTATTCTTGGCGGCGTAAGCGAGCCGGCGCTGTACGGTTGCGGCTTTAAATATGGCAGGTGCCTGACGTGCATGGCCATTGGCGGCGCCGTCGGAGGCCTTGTTGCGGCCGTGGGCCACGTTACGGCCTATACCATCGGCATGACGAATGTCCTTATGGTCATTGGCTTTGCCACGGGCGGCATCTCGAACCTGCTGTGGTGCTGCGTTGCCGGCGGCACGGCATTTGCGGTGTCTGCGGCGCTGAGCTACTGCTTTGGCGTGGTGCCGGCGAAGGGGCAGACGGCAGAAGACGAAGCCGATTCGCTCGAAACCTCGGAGAGCGTGGCCGAGGCAAGCGCATAAATCGATCGACAAAGGGACAGCCCCGCACGTCACATTCCAAGGCCGTGACCCGTGTGGGTTGCGGCCTTTTTGTATCTGGGGGACAAAGTGGCTACACTACAATCCGTTTGAGCAATAGATATATAGGTAGTACCGTGGGGGCGGATGCAGATGGTCGAGTGGATTGTTCGTCGTGCGCAGGGCGACCGTGCACGTGTGGGTACGTTGACGGGCATGGTGTGTATTGTCGCCAATGTTGCGCTTTGTGTTGCGAAGGGCGCAATTGGTGTGGTTTCGGGATCGGTTTCGATTGTGGCGGATGCCATGAACAACCTGTCCGATGCCAGCTCGAATATCGTGAGCGTGCTGGGCTTTAAGCTGGCGAGCAAGCCGGCCGACCCCGAGCATCCTTACGGCCACGGTCGCTACGAGTATCTCTCGGGTCTGGTCGTGGCGGCACTCGTGCTGCTGATTGGCGTTGAGCTGGTGAAGTCCTCGGTTGAGCGCGTCATCCACCCCGAACCTGTCGAGTTCTCGCTTGCCCTGGTGGCAGTTCTAGTGCTTTCGATGGTCGTAAAGCTCTGGATGGCGGCCCTCAACCAAAAGCTCGGCGATCGCATTGAGTCCGAGACGCTGCATGCGACCGCGCAAGATTCCAAGAACGATGTCCTTGCCACGGGCGCCGTGTTAGCGTGCGCAATTGTTTCGCAGGTGACGCACATCAATCTTGACGCATGGGTCGGCCTTGCCGTTGGCGCCTATATTGGCTGGAGCGGCTTTGAGCTTATCCAAGATACGGTGAGCCCGCTTTTGGGCCAGACGCCCGATCCTAAGCTCGTCGAGCATATCCGCAGCAAGATCATGAGCTACCCCGGCGTCTTGGGCGTCCATGACCTAATGGTTCACGACTACGGCCCAGGTAGGAAGTTCGCAAGCGCTCACGCCGAGATGGCAGCCGAGGTGAGCCCGCTGGAAAGTCACGACACGCTCGACAATATCGAGCAGGCGTTTAGGAACGAAGACGGCATGATTGTCACGCTTCACTACGATCCCATCGTGACCGACGATCCAAAGGTGGCGAGCATGCGCCTGCGTATCAACGCAATGGCTCAACAGATCGATAGCCGCCTTTCGATTCACGACCTTCGCTGCGTGCCGGGTCCCACGCACACCAACGTGATCTTTGACTGCGTGCGCCCCTCGGATCTGCAGATGAGTGCCGAAGACGTAAAGCGCGCGCTGGCACAACGGGTCGAATCGGAATATCCCAAGTCGATTGCCAAGATTACGATCGACGAAGACTACGTAGGGCATACCCACGAGTAGGGCTGTGCCGGCAAAGCAAGTTATACAGAAGGGGAGAATATGAAGAGGCTGTATCTGCTTCGCCACGGCCAGACGGAATTCAACGTCAAAAAGCTCGTCCAGGGCCGCTGCGATTCACCGTTGACCGACCTGGGCCGCAAACAAGCGGGAATGGCAGCCGCATGGCTCAAGGCCCACGGCGTCGTCCCCGACAAAGTGGTCTCATCACCCTTAGGCCGAGCCATGGACACGGCAAGTCTCGTCGCATGCGAGCTCCTCGGCCCGGACGCAGCAGTCGAGCCCTGTGAAGGCATTATCGAGCGCAGCTACGGCACCTTCGAAGAAGGCCCCCACGACGCCCTGCCCACCGACGTTTGGGATCCGGGCGAGGACCTGGTCCCCTTCGGAGGAGAAGGAAGCCGCGCGCTGCAAGAGCGCATGGTAGACACCCTCACCAATCTCATGGGCGCCGAGGGCATAGAAACCCTCCTAGCAGTAAGCCACGGCAGCGCCAGCCGCCAATTCATTAAGGCTGCAGCCCCAGAGGGCTTCGAGCTCCCAACAAAACTCCCCAACTGCGCCATCATGATCTTCGATTTTGATGAGGCAAAGCTACAAGCAGAAGGCGAGTCAATGCAATGCAAGTTCACCCTCCAGCAAATAGTGGACCCCCAACAAAGTCATTAGCCTGAGCGAGCAGAGTTAAGCAGACATCAACGTGTCGTCTCCCGAGCTTGGCAGAGGGGCGGCGAAATATATTAAGTTTGTCGCGAGTTCCGCACGCAAAGGAAAGCACTTAATGTGCTTTCCGTCTTGCGCAGGACTGTAGAGCAGCAAACTTAATATATTTCGCCGCCCCTCTGCCAAGCCCAGGCGACTCCACGCACTTTACCTGCGTAAACAATGTGAGTGAAATATGAATCTCGATGGATACGCCCGCAGCCGTGTATACTAAACAGCTGTGTGTAACCAGGGGAGTATTCTGGCTGGACAAAATGCCTGCTTAATAGGGTTGTCAGGTAGTCCGGGCGAAATACAAGGCTGGGGAGCACGTCGTGTAAGTAGTGGTCCTCTAGGGGCGTACGCTCGGTGGTGTACGCATTGTCCCAAGACCACGCGAGAGTTGGGATCATATCTTGATCAGCATGATTCTCGGCCGCAAGATTGGCATGACCCAGGTTTGGGACGAGGACGACAACGTCGTTCCCGTCACGGTCATCCAGGCTGGCCCCTGCGCTGTCTCGCAGGTTAAAACTCAGGCAACCGACGGCTATGACGCCGTCCAGATCGGTTTCGGCGACATCAAGGCCAAGAACGTGAACAAGCCCATGGCTGGTCACTTCGCCAAGGCTGGCGTCGAGCCTGTTCGCTTCCTTCGTGAGGTCCGCGTCGAGAACGGCGAGGAGCACAAGGTCGGCGAGGTCGTCACCGTCGCTGATTTCGCTGATGTCGAGAAGGTCGACGTCATCGGTACCTCCAAGGGTAAGGGCTTCCAGGGTCGCATCAAGCGCTGGGGTCAGCGCCGCGGTCCTATGACGCATGGTTCTCACTTCCAGCGTCACCCCGGTTCTATCGGTCAGTGCGCCTATCCTGCGCGCGTCCTCAAGGGCGTCAAGATGGCCGGTCACATGGGTAACGAGCGCGTTACCGTCAAGAACCTTTCCGTTGTCCGCATCGATGCCGAGCAGAACCTCATCTTGGTCAAGGGCGCTGTCCCGGGTGCCAAGAATGGTCTCGTCGCCATCCGTATGGCCTAAGGGCCCAGCCCATTTAGCCCAGCGTCATACCAAGGAGAACACTTAAATGGCAAAGTTTGAAGTAAAGAACAGCGAGGGCAAGAAGGTCGCCGAGGCCGAGCTCGCCGCTGAGGTGTACGGCATCGAGCCGAACATCCACGTTATGCACCACATCGTCAAGTGCCAGATGGCCTCTTGGCGTCAGGGCACCCAGTCTGCTAAGGGTCGCTCTGAGGTTTCCGGTGGCGGCAAGAAGCCTTGGCGTCAGAAGGGCACCGGCCGTGCCCGCCAGGGTTCCATCCGTGCTGCCCAGTGGCGTCACGGTGGCGTTGTCTTCGCCCCCAAGCCCCGTTCCTACGCTAAGCGTATGAACAACAAGGAGGTCAAGCTGGCTATGCGCTCCGCGCTGTCCGCCAAGCTGGCCGATGGCGAGCTCGTGCTCGTCGACGACTACGGCTTCGAGAAGCCTTCCACCAAGGCTGCCGTCGTCATGCTCAAGGCTCTCGGTCTTGAGGGCAAGCGTCTGACCATCATCGTTCGCGATGAGGACGTCAACGCCTACCTGTCGTTCCGCAACATTCCCAAGACGTTCATCATCACCGCTGACGAGGCCAACACCTACGATCTCGTCAACAACAACGCTGTGCTGATGCCCGCCGACATCGCCGCTCACTTCGGGGAGGTGCTTGCATAAATGACCGCCCACGAGATCATCATCCGTCCGATCGTGTCCGAGCGTTCCTTCTCCGGCATGGAGCTGAACAAGTACACGTTCGAGGTCGCCAAGGATGCTAACAAGTATCAGATCAAGGACGCTGTCGAGGAGATCTTCGGCGTCAAGGTCGTTCGCGTGAACACCCTGACGGTCAAGCCCAAGACCAAGCGCGTGCGCTATGTCGCCGGCAAGACCCGTTCTTGGAAGAAGGCCATCGTCACGCTGGCCGAGGGCGACACCATCGAGGTCTTTGGCAACCAGGCCTAAGACTCGCTGCTGTTGAGTGAGCTCATGCCTCCCAAATAGGGGAGGCGAGAGCTCAAGGTTTTGGGCGTATAAAATGGACACGCCCGGAACCGTGTATACGTCCGGTGTCATCGCACCCGAGGCAGAACCTCGAATCCCTGTCTGCGATGGCTAACGGATTCCTATTGAAAGGGATTGTAATGGCTGTAAAGCACCTTAAGCCGACCTCCGCTGGTAGGCGTTGGCAGACGATCTCCGATTTCTCCGAGATCACCTGCACCAAGCCCGAGAAGTCTCTTCTCGAGCCCCTGCCCAAGAAGGCCGGTCGTAACAACAACGGCCGCATCACCACCCGCCACCAGGGCGGCGGCGTGAAGCGTCGTTACCGCGTGATCGACTTCAAGCGCAACAAGGACGGCGTGCCCGCCAAGGTTGCCACGATCGAGTACGATCCGAACCGTTCCGCTCGCATCGCTCTGCTGCACTACGCTGACGGTGAGAAGCGCTACATCCTGGCCCCCAAGGGCCTCGAGGTCGGTCAGACCGTCATGTCCGGTTCTGACGCCGACATCAAGCCGGGCAACGCTCTGCCCCTCGCCGACATTCCCGTCGGTACGCTCATCCACGCCGTCGAGTTCCAGCCGGGCAAGGGCGCTGCTATCGCCCGTTCCGCCGGTAACTCCTGCCAGCTGATGGGTAAGGAGGGCAAGTACGCTATCGTCCGTATGCCTTCCTCCGAGATGCGCCGCATCCTCGTTACCTGCCGCGCCACCGTCGGTGAGGTCGGCAACGCCGATCACTCCAACATCGTCATCGGCAAGGCCGGCCGTAAGCGTCACATGAACGTGCGCCCGACCGTCCGCGGTACCGTCATGAACCCTGTCGACCACCCGCACGGCGGTGGCGAGGGCAAGAACCACACCTCTGGTCGTCCCTCCGTTACCCCCTGGGGTAAGCCGACGAAGGGCCTTCGTACGCGCAAGAAGAAGAAGGTCTCGAACCAGCACATCATTCGTCGCCGTAAGAAGTAATTTCGGATACCGAGTTTTAGGAGAAAGCACTTATGAGCAGAAGTCTCAAAAAGGGCCCGTTCGTGGAGACTCGCCTTCTCTCGCGTATCACCGCGATGAACGAGGCTGGCAAGAAGGACGTCGTGAAGACCTGGTCCCGCGCGTCCACCATCTTCCCCGAGATGGTTGGTCACACCATCGCCGTCCACGACGGCCGCAAGCATGTGCCCGTGTATGTTACCGAGTCCATGGTTGGTCACAAGCTCGGCGAGTTCGCGCCGACTCGTACGTTCCGTGGCCACAAGGCCAAATAGGGGGTTAACCGTAAATGGCAACTAAGTCTATTGAAACTGAGGCCACCGAGGTTCGCGCCGTCGCTAAGTACGTGCGTGTTTCCCCCAGCAAGGCCCGCCTGGTGGTCGATCTGATCCGCCGCAAGCCTGTCGCTCAGGCCTTCGACATCCTCCACTTCTGCGACCGCGCCGTCGCCGTGGATGTCGAGAAGGTTCTCCGTTCCGCCGTTGCGAACGCCGAGAACAACAACGGTCTGCGTGCCGACAACCTGGTTGTCGCCGCTGCCTATGTTGACGAGGGTCCGACGCTTAAGCGCATCCGTCCCCGCGCCAAGGGTTCCGCTTCTCGCATTCTGAAGCGTACTTCCCACATCACCGTCGTCGTTGCTCCTCGAAAGGAGGCGTAAAGCTGTATGGGTCAGAAAGTCTACCCCACCGGCTTCCGTCTTGGCATCACCGAGAACTGGCGCTCCCGCTGGTTCGCAGAGAAGGATTACGCTAAGACCCTCGGTAACGATCTCGAGATTCGTAAGTACCTCGAGAAGCGTCTTTCCCGCGCAGCTGTCTCCCGCGTCGAGATCGAGCGCGCTGGCGACAAGGTGAAGGTCATCATCCTCACTGCTCGCCCCGGCGTTGTCATCGGTAAGAAGGGTGCCGAGATCGATACCCTCCGTACCGAGCTCGAGAAGGTCGCTGGCGTCTCCAAGGGCCAGCTCTCCGTCGACGTTGTCGAGATCAAGCGCCCCGAGCTCGACGCCAACCTCGTTGCTCAGTCTATCGCCGAGCAGCTCGAGGGCCGCGTTGCCTTCCGTCGCGCTATGCGCAAGGCTGTCCAGTCCGCCCGCAAGGCCGGCGCTAAGGGCATCCGTATCCAGTGCTCCGGTCGTCTCGGCGGTGCCGAGATGGGCCGTCGTGAGTGGTACCGCGAGGGTCGCGTGCCTCTGCACACCCTCCGTGCCAAGATCGACTACGGCACGGCTGTCGCCAGCACCACCATGGGCGCTTGCGGCGTGAAGGTCTGGATTTACCTGGGCGAGAAGCTCCCGGGCCAGCCTGTTCCCAACCCTGCACTCGAGGGCTCTTCCCGTCCTCGTCGTCGTAACTCCGAGAGGAGGGGTCAGTAGTGCTTGCCCCTAAGCGTATTCTTCACCGCAAGGTGCAGCGTGGCTCCATGAAGGGCCAGGCCAAGGGTAATACCGAGCTGCATTTCGGCGAGTTTGGTATCCAGGCTCTCGAGGCCCATTGGATCACCAACCGTCAGATCGAGGCCGCTCGTATTGCCATGACCCGCTACATGAAGCGTGGCGGTCGTGTCTACATCACGATCTTCCCCGATAAGCCCATCACCAAGAAGCCTGCCGAGACTCGCATGGGTTCTGGTAAGGGTAACCCCGAGGAGTGGGTGGCCGTCGTCAAGCCCGGCCGCATCATGTTCGAGGTCAAGGGTGTTCCCGAGGAGGTCGCTCGCGAGGCTCTGCGTCTTGCGCAGCACAAGCTCCCCATCAAGACCAAGATTGTTGCTGCTAAGAACGCTGAGCAGCGCATCGAGAAGGAGATGGCTGAGGAGGCCGCTCTCGAGGCCAAGTGGGCTGCTGAGGACGCCGCCGCCGCCAAGGAGGAGAACTAATGAAGCCCGCAGAGATTCGTGAGCTCTCGGACGCTCAGCTCGTTGAGAAGCTGAAGGAAATGCGCGCCGAGCTCTTTAACCTTCGTTTCCAGATGGCCACCAGCCAGCTGGACAACACCGCTCGCGTCAACACCGTGAAGAAGGACATCGCTCGCGTCCTCACGGAGCAGCGCGCCCGCGAGATCGCAGCGGAGAAGTCCGCTGTCGCCGAGTAGGACCTAAGGAGAGAACATGACTGATTCGCGTAACTCGCGTAAGGTCCGTACGGGTGTCGTTACCTCCGTCTCCGGTGCCAAGACCATTGTTGTCACCATCACCGAGCGCAAGCGTCACCCCAAGTACGGCAAGATGATGACCAGCTCCAAGAAGCTGCACGCTCACGACGAGGAGTGCACGGCTGGCGTGGGCGATACCGTCCGCGTTATGGAGACCCGTCCTATGTCCAAGATGAAGCGTTGGCGCCTCATCGAGGTCGTCGAGCGCGCTAAATAAGCAGTCGCTCTTACGACTTGTACGTTTCCGAAGATGTGCGTATGCCTGGCTTGCATACCACGGGCCGTTTAAAGGCTGCGCACCTCTCTTCGGTTCTTAGTTCGGAGGAACATCTACCATGATTCAGATGCAAACCATGCTGAACGTCGCCGACAACTCCGGCGCTCGCAAGATTCGCTGCATCAAGGTGCTTGGCGGTTCCAAGCGTCGTTATGCAGGCATCGGCGATGTGTTCATCGGTGCTGTCCAGGAGGCTACCCCTGGCGCCAACGTCAAGAAGAAAGACGTTGTCCGTTGCGTCGTCGTTCGCACCGTTAAGGAGATCCGCCGCAAGGATGGCTCCTACATTCGCTTTGATGAGAACGCCTGCGTTGTCATCAACAACGATGGTTCGCCCGTCGGCACCCGTATCTTCGGGCCCGTCGCTCGCGAGCTTCGTGACAAGAAGTACATGAAGATCGTCTCGCTCGCTCCCGAGACCCTGTAGTTAGGGGAGATATATGTATATCAAGAAGGGCGATAAGGTCCAGGTTCTCTCTGGTAAGGATCGCGGCAAGCAGGGCGTTGTCCTGCGTGCTCTCCCCGCCGAGAACAAGGTCGTTGTCGAGGGCGTTTCGGTCGTTAAGAAGGCCGTCAAGCCCAACGCTGCCAACCAGCAGGGCGGCATCGTTTCGCAGGAGGCTCCCATCGACGCCTCCAACGTCAATCTCGTTTGCCCCGAGTGCGGTAAGGTTACCCGCGTCGGTCACGAGAAGGACGGCAAGAACAAGCTGCGCGTCTGCAAGAAGTGCGGCCACAAGTTCTAAGCTGCCCGCAACATCAAGTTGCTAGCAAAGGCCCGGATGCCACGGCACCCGGGCCTTTTTTTATCCCTACTCATTGGGGATACTCATTGGGGACAGACTTAAATGAGTATCCTAACTGGGTAAGCATAAATGAGCGGGTCGTGCTGTATAAATTGCTTGTGTGCGCGTTTATGCGCGTTAGATTGCGTTTAATTACGCACCTATGCGTATATATGCACCGTTTACGGGGCAATAATGACCGTTTAACGGTGAGATACGCAAAAACGCGCACAGACGCGCGTGTTTGTGCGAATATAGAGCTGTCAGAAATGCAAGACGTTCTATGACACAGGAGACACATAATGGCAGATTCCAAGCAGGCTCCACTCGACGCCGCGGCAGCCGCCAAAGCAGCATTTGCTGCGGTCCAGGACAAGCCGTTCCCTAACGACATCTTTACGGCTCCCGAGCTCCGTTGGGCTGTGATCGGTTGCGGCGTTATTGCCAACCAGATGGCTCAGTCCCTTGCCCTGGCCGGCCGCAAGCTTACGGGCGTTGCCAACCGCACGCTCACCAAGGCTCAGACTTTTGCCGACCAGTACGGCGTCGAGAAGGTCTATAACACGGTTGAGGATCTCTACGCCGATCCTGACATCGACGCCGTCTACATCACCACCCCGCACAACACCCATATCACCTATCTGCGCGCCGCCCTGGCGGCCGGCAAGCACGTTCTCTGCGAGAAGGCCATCACGCTCAACTCCGCCGAGCTCGATGAGGCCCGCGCCATTGCCGCCGAACACAACGTGGTCCTTATGGACGCTACCACGGTGCTCCACATGCCCTTGTATCAAGAGCTGCGCCGCCGCATGGATGCCGGCGAGTTTGGCCACATGAACCTCGCTCAGCTCAACTTTGGTAGCTACAAGGAGTACGGCGACCTGACCAACCGTTTCTATAATCGCAACCTCGCTGGCGGTGCCATGCTCGATATTGGCGTATACGCCCTGTCCGTCATGCGCCTGTTTATGGCCAGCCAGCCAGCCGAGGTCGTGTCTCTGGGCAATACCTGCGAGACCGGCGTGGACGTTGCAGGCGGCATCGTCTGCCGCAATGCCGAGCAGCAGCTGGGCGTCGTGAGCCTTACGCTCCACTCCAAGCAGCCAAAGCGCTCGATTATCAGCTTTGACAATTGCTATGTCGAGGTCAACGAGTATCCGCGCGCCGATCACGCGACGATCGTGTGGACCGCGGACGGTCATCGCGAGGAGGTCGCCGCGGGCACCGAGGCTTATGCCCTGTGCTACGAGATGGCCGACCTGGAGAAGGCCGTTGCCGGCGATGATTCGAAGCGCGAGCTTCTGGGCTATGCTTCTGATGTTATGGAGCTGATGACCAAGCTCCGCGCCGACTGGGGAGTCGTGTACCCCGAGGAGGAGTAAGCGATGCTTGCGGAAGATAGGCTCAACGCGATCGTGACGATGGTGCAGCAGGCTGGCTCGGTAACGGTGCCCGAGCTTGCCGATGCCCTGGGCGTGACGGCCTCTACCATTCGACGCGACCTACAGACGCTCGACCGAGCGCACCGCATCGCCAAGGTGCACGGTGGCGCGACAAGTCTTGAGCGCGCGCATGTGACGCGCGACCTAACGATCAGTGAGCGCAGTGATCTCCATAACGACGACAAGGAGCGTATCTGCGCCCGCGCCGCGGCGCTCGTGGAGCCCGAGAGCTTTGTGTACATCGATTCGGGTTCGACAACGCTCAGGCTCATCGAGCATCTTCCGCATCTCGAATCGGTCACCTATGTGACTGATTCCGTGCTCCATGCTCAGCATCTCGCTGTGCGCGGCATGCGCACCGTGGTGCTGGGCGGCGAGCTTAAACCCGAGACCGAGGCGCTCGTTGGCCCCGATGCTCTAGCAACCCTAGACCGCTACAACTTTAACTGCGGCTTTTGGGGTTCTAACGGCATTGCCGCCGAGCAGGGCTTTACGACGCCCGATATCGAGGAAGCGCAGGTCAAGCGTATCTCGATGCGCCATACAGCCAAACGCTTCGTAATCTCGGACGCCAGTAAGTTTGGCATGGTGGCTCCCGTAAAATTCGCGGACTTCCGTGACGCAACGGTTATCACCGCGGGCGAAGTGCCCGCCAAGTACCAGACGATGGAAAACGTCATCACGGTTTAGCAACGGGGCGAAGTAAGGCCAAAACCACCACAAAGGTGCCTGTCCCCATTGTGGTGGTTCCGATGGCCCCGTCGGGCATGATTTCCCAGTACCCCTGTTTCCATACGACGTGATCATGCCCGCCGGGGCCATCGTATAGATATCGCTTAAAAGCGCCGTCACTTCGGCGCTATCAATCACTCAAACACAAGGTAATACGCAGGTTGTGACCCTCAGAAGGGGAGGGCTGGGCCTGCTTGTGCAAAAGGAGGAAACATGTCAGCTGCAAACGAGAAGGTTGGGGGCGGCACTTACGATGTCGTTGCCATCACGGCATGTCCAACGGGCATTGCTCACACATTTATGGCGGCCAAAGGGTTGGAAGACCAGGCAGCCAAGATGGGCGTGAGCATTAAGGTCGAGACTCAGGGTTCGGGCGGCGCTAAAAATGTACTGACCGCGGCAGACATCGCTGGTGCCAAGGGTGTCATCATTGCGGCGGATAAAAATGTCGAGCTCGATCGCTTCGATGGCAAGTCGGTTTACTCCTGTGCGGTGACGCGTGGCATTAATGACGCCGAGGAACTTATCAATATTGCGCTTGCGGGCAATGCGCCTATTCATCATGTGTCCGGCGGCGCCGCGGTACAGGCGGCTGCCGAGGGCGAATCCGAGGGTTTGGGCCGCAGGGTCTATAAGGACCTGATGAACGGCGTTTCGCACATGCTCCCCTTTGTTGTTGGCGGCGGCATCCTCATGGCGCTTTCGTTCTTGCTGGACCAGGCGGGGCTGGGCACGAGCGCATACGGCCACAGCACTCCGGTCGCGGCCTTCTTTAACCTTGCGGGCAACCAGGCGTTCAACTTTATGCTCCCCATCCTTGCGGGCTATATTGCCATGTCCATTGCTGACCGTCCGGGCTTGGCCGCGGGCTTTGTGGGTGGCTGGATTGCAAAGCAGGGCTTTACGTTGGGCTATCTCACCACGGCAATGGATGCCGATGCCCAGGCTCAGCTTGTCTCTGCTGGCTTTTTGGGCGCGCTGCTGGTCGGTTTTGCCGCCGGCATTATCGTCAATGCGCTCAAGAAGGCTGCAAGCGTGCTACCCGAGTCGCTCGACGGTATCAAGCCCATGCTCATCTACCCCGTGCTGGGCATTCTCTTTACGAGTCTCTTTATGATGGCCGTTAACCCGATTATGGGCGTTATCAACACCGCCATTAGCGGCGCGCTCAACGGTCTTTCGGGCACGAGCATCGTTCTTTTGGGCATTATCTGCGCCGGCATGCAGGCGACCGACATGGGTGGTCCCATCAACAAGGCCGCATATGTCTTTGGCACCGCGGCCCTTGCCGAGCAAACGCTGCAGGGCAATATGATCATGGCTGCCGTCATGGCGGGCGGTATGGTACCGCCGCTGGTCATCGCGCTCTCCACGACGTTCTTTAAGAATCGCTGGACCGAGGCCGATCGCAAGGCAGGCCTGGTGAACTACATCATGGGTCTGTCGTTTATCACCGAGGGTGCCATTCCCTTTGCCGCGGCCGATCCGCTTCGCGTGTTGCCCGCCTGCATCCTGGGATCTGCGACCGCCGGCGGTCTGTCGATGCTCTTTGGTTGCGCGAGCCCCGCTCCGCATGGTGGCGCCTGGGTTATCGCGGTCATCACGAATCCGGTGCAGTACCTGTTGGCCCTTGCTATCGGCGCTGTGGTCGGCTGCTTGGTTCTGAGCTTCCTTAAGAAGCCTCTCGACAAGGCTACCGAGTAGCGGGAGCGGAAGGGTCTTGCCAATGGAAAGGCGGCAACGTCCACCAGGGACGTTGCCGCCTTTTGCTGTTTGGGGATTTGTCTCGATCTGTAACAGGAAGAGAGGGATATGGGTTCCAGATGTTACAAGCTGAGATATTTTTCCTGGTGGTCCCATAACGTCTCAATCTGTAACAGGAAGGTCAAAATGCGGGCTCCAGATGTTACAGATCGAGATGATTTCTCCGGTGGGATCCGAATATCTCAATCTGTAACATCTTGGGCCGATTTTGCCGAGTTGTTGTTACAGATTGAGATTTTCCCTTGAGGGGGATTCAAATGTCTCGATCTGTAACAGATAGACCGGAAAATGGGTTCCAGCTGTTACAGATCGAGACGTTTTGGGATCGCGGCTGAGCCATTGCGGCAAAACCACCACAAAGGTGCCTGTCCCCATTGTGGTGGTTTAGGGCTCCCAGGGGCAGGGGGCTTCGATGTAGATGTGCTCGCCGGTTACGGGATGCGTAAAGGACACGCTGTGGGCATGGAGCATCAGGCCGCAGGGGCGCGGCGTTCCGTACAGGTCGTCGCCAACCAGGGGATGGCGCTCGCTTGCCAGATGCACACGGATTTGGTGCTTGCGGCCGGTGAGCAGCTCGACATCGATATACGAGCGCGTGGGCAGGCCACGACGGCTCTTAAGACGCTTGAGCACCTTCACGCGCGTCTGAGACGGCTTGCCGCTGGCGCCGACGCGCATCTTGCGGCTGTCGTGACGGTCGCGGGCGATGGGCTTGTCGATGAGCTTTTCGTTCCAGTCGATCTTGCCCTCGGCGAGCGCCAGGTAGTGCTTTTCGAAAGCGTGGTCGATGACCATCTGGTCAAAGGCGGGCTGCGTCTGCTTGTCGAGCGAGAACAACACCACGCCGGTGGTGTCGCGGTCCAGGCGGTTGAGCGGCTGCATGTCGGTCGCGGCAAAGCCGTCGCCCATCGCCAGCAGCAGGTCGCTGGCGTAGTCGGTGAGCGTGCGCTCGCCGGTGCCGTCGCCGTGGACGATCATGCCGGCGGGCTTGTCGATGGCCATGAGCCAGGCGTCGCAGTAGAGGACTTGAGGTTCTTCGTTCACGTGTAAGCCTTTCGGTTAGCTGATTCCCACAAACATGCAGCCCGAGGTCGCCCCGCGCAGACGGGCGGCGGGCTTGCGGCCGGCCTGCGCGGCCTCGACGGCACGACGGACGCGGGCGACGGCACGGCCCACCTCATCCGTCTCGAGCAGCGTTCCGTCCACCATGAGACGACGCACGCCGGCATCGAGCAGCTGAGGAACCTGCGGCGTGAGGTCGATGGGATAAGCATCGTACAGGCGAGAGCGGCCGTGGATGTCGGTGCGGACGGGCATGACCTTTCCGTCGATATTCTTGAGCGAGAGCTTGCGGGCACGCAGGCGGCAGTTGGCGCAATCGTGGATGCAGCCGTTGGCGACCTGCAGAATGCAATGCTCGCTTGTCATGACGCGCGGGCGGCCAAAGACGGTGATGCCCAGAGCCGCGGGCGCGGCGGCGCCGAGCGAGACAATCTCGTCGAGCGTGATCTCGGGCGAGAGCCAAAACGCACCGGCTCCGCGCTCGGCAAGCGCCTCCATGCAGGCCGTGTTGTGCACGGGCAGACAAGAGCGGACTTCTGCCGTGGCGCCAACCTGGGCGGCCAGGGCAAGCTCGGAGATGTTGCCAATAGCCACCGTGGCACCGGCAACAACCCACGGGTCGACGCGCTCGTGGTCGACGGCACGGCAGACCTCGTCGAGTACGGGCACGATACCCTGCTCAAATGCATCGGCAGGGGAGAGTCCGACAGCCTCGAGCGCGTCGGTGGTCATATAGATGCGCGTGGCGCCCTCGGCACGAGCCGCCTCGGCGGCTTCGAGCGTGGTGACGGCGGCGCAGATCTGCGGCTCGTCGCGGTAGTGCTCGGGCATGGGGCGCGTACATTTGTCGAGCACCGGCAACTCGAGCGTCTTCGCGCGCTCCTCGTACGGCTCCAGAATGGCCTCCTCCAAGGCCTTACAGGCGGCGGCACGCACCTTGTGCACGGCAGAGAAGCCCATACCGCAGCCCTCATCGAGCGCCACATCAAAGCTCGCCGCCTCAAAGGGCGAGGAGCCCATGCGGCCCACATGCTCAACCAGGTCGGATGCCTTGACCGCGCAGGTCTTGGCGGCCTCGACGGTGAAGCCCGTGGCGGTGGCGGTGAGCGCGGGGTTGTCGCAGCAAGTGAGTGTGACAGTAAACGGCTCGCCCAGGCGCGCCACGACGGACACATCAACAGCTCGGCGGCGCAGCGCATCGCGCTTGAGCGCGGCACCGGCGGCGTCGATGGCACGCTGACTGCGAATCACGCGGACGCGGCAGCCCCCGGGCATGCTGCGGGGCACGCGGCACTCGATAACATCGCCCGCGGCGGCATCATCGGCGGCAATGGTGGTCAGGAACTGGTCAAACTCGTTATCGTGGCGAAGCTCCAGCAGGTCGCCCTTGCCCACGGGCTCAAACAGCTCAATGCGGGCGATGGCGGCGCGGCGACGGCGGTCGTCGGGCTTGAGGCCGCGCACATCGCGGTTGGCCGGGCGGCTGCCCAGCACCGTGCCCACGATCTGGCCGCGGTTGTTGGAGCGCTCGTAGCTCATCATCTCGTCGCCCGAGGTGCCGTCCTGATAGGCGTGCGTAAAGTCGCGGTTGAAGCAGCGCTTGAGCTGGCGCTGGCGGGCGGCTTCCTCGTCCTTGGCAACGGCGACCCCTGCCAGCATGTCGTCAATTTCGTGACGATACACATCGACGATTGAGTACACGTAATCGGGCGCCTTCATGCGGCCCTCGAGCTTGAGCGATGCGGCGCCGGCGTCATACAGACGGCGAACAAGCTGTGAGGTGTTGGTGTCACGCGGGCATAGAGCGCGCTCGCGACCAGCAGGGGAGAGCGTGCGGCCGTTCTCGTCGATCAGCTCGTAAGGCAGGCGACAGGGCTGAGCGCACATGCCGCGGTTGGCCGAGCGGCCCGCCATGGCAAAGCTCGAGAGCAGGCACAGGCCCGAGTAGCAAAAGCAGATGGCACCGTGGCTAAAGACTTCAAGGTCCACATCGGGCGCGGCATCGTGAATGGCGGCAATCTCGTCGATGGAAAGCTCGCGCGAGAGGGTCACGCGGTCGGCGCCCTGCTCGCGGCACCAGATAGTCCCGCGGTCGTCATGGATGTTCGCCTGGGTTGAGATATGTGTCTCGATGCCGGGCATCGTGCGCTTGACCTCAAAGAACAGGCCCCAGTCTTGGATGATGAAGGCGTCGGCGCCCAGCGTGGAGCAACGATGGATGAGTTGCAGCGCATCGTCCATCTCGGACTGCTTGATGACGATGTTGACCGTGACGTAGACGCGCGACCCGGCCAGGTGTGCAGCACGGCAGGCCTGCTCAAAGGCCTCGTCGGTAAAGTTGGTGGCCTTGCGGCGGGCGTTGAAGCTGCCCATGCCGCAGTAGATGGCGTCTGCCCCGGCAGCGAGTGCGGCGGCAAAGGGCTCCGGGCCTCCGGCGGGGGCCAAGAGCTCGGGTCTGCGGTTGGTGGTTCGACTGGCGGTTGCGGTCATATCTTGCCTTTCAAAATGCTCAGATACTCAAAAGTATAGTGGTGCTGTTGCGGCGGACGAGCCCTGTGGCCCAAGCAGGATAAAGTCTTCAGCAGCCCTTGCAGCAAAAATGATCCGTTTTCCTCCGTCCCCTATGGATCGCCTGATCCGATGGGGACGGAGGGAAACGGATCATTTTGAACTTCACCGTCCGGTCATGCCGTTCAGCGGCCGACAGGCGCCGTTGGGCGATAAATTATTCTCGCAACGTGATAATAATCTTGCATCGCGCGGAAACCTTGAGTACTATCCCAAATCAAGCGCGGTGTTCAGACCGAATTGTGCCTCCCGGTGCGAACGCCGCGCTCACGCTCTCTATCTGATCGTAAGGAGAAAAACATGAGCAAGACCGTCGTGTCTTCCGATAACGCACCCGCAGCCATCGGCCCGTATTCCCCCGGTATCCAGGCCGGCAACATGGTGTTCCTGTCCGGCCAGCTGGGCATCGATCCCGCGACCGGCAAGATGCCCGAGGGCGTCGAGGCCCAGGCTAAGCAGTCCCTCGCCAACGTCGAGGCCCTGCTGACCGCTGCCGGCGCTACCTTTGCCGATGTCGTCAAGACCACGGTCTACCTGGCCGACATCGTCGACTTCGCCGCCGTGAACGAGATCTACGCCTCCAAGTTTGAGGCCCCGTTCCCCGCGCGCAGCGCCTTCCAGGTTGCCGCCCTTCCGGCTGGCGGTCTGGTCGAGATCGAGGTCGTTGCCGCTCTCTAAGGCGTTGGCCACAACTAAACATGACATGCAAAAAGACCCTGCAGCGCGTGCGAGCTGCAGGGTCTTTTATCAAGTGACGGATCGCTTGTGGAGCCGCACTCCATTTTGCTCGTTAGCCTTCCTTGCGGACTTTTTGCAGGTAGCGGTAGACGCTGGGCTCCGAGATGCCCAGCGCGGCGGCGGCGCAGGCCACGGCGCCCTTGAGCATGAACACCCCGTTACCGTTGAGGTGGCGAATGACGTCCACGCGGTCGCTCTGACCAAGCGACGCTACATCCAGCCCGCGCGCGCTCAGCAACTCGGCAATGCTGCGGTCGATGAGCTCCTGTGTAGACTCCGAAAGGCTTTCGACCTCGATAGGGGCGGGCTCCGTGCGCGTCGGTGCCGCGTCGAAGCACGCCATGAGCTGCTGCGCCATGGCGTTGATGGAGCGCACGGTCGAGAGGTCGGTGTTGACGCAGAGCATACCGACGATCTCATCATTCTCGCGGATAAAGTACGTCGCTGACTCCAACGTCTTGCCGCCGGCACCGCGCCCCTCGTAGCCCGTAATAAACGGCAGGTCGCGATACTTGGCGTCGTGCATGATCTTGAGTGCCAGATCGGTGGCGGGACCGCCGACCTTGCGGCCGCTTACGATGCCGTTGCGAATATCGACGATGGCGTGGTCGGGATCCGAGAAATCGTGCAGCACGATTTCGCTGTTTTTGCCGAGTATCTGCTCCAGAAAATCGACCATCGGCAAAAAGCGACGTACGGTCTCGTTCACGGGCAACTCCTTTGGGTGAAATCGGAAATGTTCATAACAATTTTTTCTCATGGTAACACGCTGCCCATCATCTCGTATATCCGCAGGTACATTGCGTAATGCAGACGAACGGTAGGAATTTAGCGGTAAACGGTTGACCAAAAGAAAAGTTAGATGTTATTTTGACCAGACACTTTCCTGACCTGCGGAAATGCGTTATTTCAGCTGAAGAATAGTCTGATAACAAAAAATTATTATTGAGAATGAGAATCATCTTTAATACGATATGCAATGAAGGCACAACCTCAACCCCGCACTGCGTCACAATAGAGCGTTAGATGCGAAAACAACTACTTCGAGGATTGGTGGTCAAATGACCCAGGAGACGGTTACGAACGGCACTGAAGCCCTGTTCACTCGCGAAGGCATGCCTCCCGTTAAGGAAATGATCCCGTGTGCCCTTCAGCACGTACTGGCATCGTTTGCCGGCATCATTACCCCGGCGGTCATCATGGCCGGCGTCTACGGCTTTAATAGCCAGCAGAGTACCGACATCATCCAGGTCGCGCTCATTCTTTCGGCGATCGACACGGCCCTTCAGGCCTTCGCTCCCTTCCGTCGCATCGGCGGCGGCCTGCCCATCGTCATGGGCGTTTCGTTCGCGTTCCTGCCGGCCCTGCAGGCCATGGGTGCCTCGGGCTTTAGCTTTGGTGCGCTGCTGGGTGGCGAGATCGTCGGCGGCGCCGTCGCGGTCCTCTTTGGTCTGGCCTACAGCAAGATCAAGTGGCTGTTCCCGCCCGTCGTGACCGGTACGGTCATCTTCTCCATCGGCGTTTCGCTGTATCCCACGGCCGTCAAGTATATGGCCGGCGGTATGGGTACGCCGCTGTGGGGCACCCCGCAGGCCTGGTGCGTCGCTCTTATCACCTTCGCCGTGGTCTTTGCGCTCGCCAACTTTGGCAAGGGCACGCTCAAGCTGGGATCCGTGTTCTTTGGCATGATCGTTGGCATGATCGTCTCCATCCCCTTTGGCATGATCGACTTCTCCAGCGTCGCCACCGCTCAGGTCTTCGCCCTTCCCAAGCTCATGCCCTACGCGCTCGAGTTTGATCCCGAGGTCTGCATTACCCTCGCCGTCGTGTTCCCCATGGTTGCTATCCAGGTTATCGGTGACGTTTCCGCCGCCTGCCTGGGCTCCATCGACCGTATGCCCACCGAGCGCGAGCTCTCCGGCGCTATTGTGTCCCAGGGCCTCACCTCTATGGTCGGCGGCCTGCTGGGCGGTCTTCCCACCAGCGCCCTTGGCCAGAACGTGGGCATCATCTGCTCCAACAAGGTCGTCAACAAGTGGGTCTTTGTGATCATTGCGGCCGTCTTTGCCATCGCCGGTCTGTTCCCGCAGCTCTCTGCCGTCCTTTCCGCTATCCCGCAGCCCGTCATCGGCGGCGCGACCGTCGGCGTCTTTGGCACCATCACCATGAACGGCGTGCGCATGTTCACCCGCGAGGGCCTCACGCAGCGCACTACCACCATCGTCGGCACCTCCGTCGTCTTTGGCCTGGGTATCTGGATGGCCAGCGGCTGCCTTGCCGGCGAGGGTATGCCCGCCTGGGTGTCCACCGTCATCGGCTCCAATGCCGTAACCCCCACCGCCATCATGGCCATTGTCCTTAACCTGATCCTTCCGCAGACGCCGGTCGTGGCTCAGCACATCGATGCTGCCAAGGACGCTGCCGTGGATCTGGTCTTGCCCGAGAGCAAGAAGTAACCAATTCGGTGCTATTCGTCGGCGGACGCATCGCCTCGTCCGCCGACGCCATGCGGCACCAAGCCGCACTTCAAAGGGTTTGTCCCTTTGGTGAAGCGTTGACGGGAGAGGGCCCGTTTCCGGTGTAGGCCGGCGCTTCGCACTCCGCCATGTCAGAGGTGTCAAACCCCGCCTCTGATGTTGAAGGGAGCATCCATGCTTCTGGTCGCTAACGGTTCCGTCTTTACCCGCAACGCTCAGGCCCCGTTCATTCCAAACGGTGCGGTCGCCATTGACGGAGATACGATCGTCGAAGTGGGCCCCGAGCGCGAGCTCAAGGCCAAGTACCCGGATGCCGAGTACGTCGATGCCCGGGGCAACCTCATCATGCCCGGACTCATCAACTGCCACACCCACATCTACTCGGGTCTGGCCCGCGGCCTCGCCATTAAGGGCTGCAACCCCACCAACTTCCTGGAGAATCTTGAGCAGCAGTGGTGGAAGATCGACGACAACCTGACGCTCGACGGCACCAAGGCCAGCGCCTATGCCACGATTTTGGACTCCATCCGCGATGGCGTCACCACGATCTTCGATCACCATGCGAGTTTCTGCGAGATCCCGGGTAGCCTCTTTACCATTAAGGACGCAGCTCAGGAGCTGGGCATGCGTTCGTGCCTGTGCTACGAGGTCTCCGATCGCCGCGGCCAGGAAAAATGCGACCAGGCCATTGCCGAGAACGCCGAATTTGCCCAGTGGGCCGCCAAGGAGCGTCGCGATAACGACAACCATATGATCGCCGCCATGTTTGGCGGACATGCCACCTTTACGCTTTCGGACGAGACCATGGATAAGATGGCCGAGGCCAACAACGGCCTGACCGGCTTCCACATCCATGTGTGCGAGGGCATGAACGACGTGTGGGATTCCCGCCTCAACCGCGGCGGCATCAGCCCCGTCGAGCGCCTGCTGCAGCACAACCTGCTGGGTCCCGACACCATGCTGGGCCACTGCATCCACGTGACGCCTGCCGAGATGGATATCGTCAAGGAGTCCGGCACCTGGCTCGTCAACAACCCCGAATCCAATATGGGCAACGCCGTGGGCTGCGCCCCCGTGCTCGAGTTCTTCCGCCGCGGCATCCCCGTGTGCATGGGCACCGACGCCTACACCCACGATATGCTCGAGAGCCTCAAGGTCTTCCTGATCATTCAGCGTCACAACGCCGCTATGCCCAACGTGGGCTGGTGCGAGGCAATGACGATGCTGTTCGAGAACAACGCCAAGATGGCCAGCAAGTACTTCGATCGCAAGCTCGGTGTGCTCGAGGCCGGCGCTGCCGCCGACGTCATCGTCATGGACTACAAGCCCTTTACGCCGCTGAGCGAGGAGAACATCGACGGCCACATGCTCTTTGGCATGATGGGCAAAAACTGCCGCACCACCATCATCAACGGCCGCGTCCTGTACAAGGATCGCGAGTTCGTTGGCATTGATGAGGACAAGATCAACGCGTGGACCATGGCCGAGTCCAAGAAGCTCTGGAGCACGCTCAACGATCGCGCCTACTAATTACAAGTAGATTCACGCGCGTCGGATGTTTCGCCGCATCCGGCGCGCGTATAGGCGGCCTCCGCGGGGTCGCCGGCGCTGTGCTAGCGCTACACCGTATTTGCGCCCGCCGCGCGGTCTCGCCGGGCGTTACAGAGAGGAGCTCATTATGAGCGACATCATGAGGCCGATCCCGTTTTCGCAGCTGATGAACTGGATCATCGAGGAGCACAAGACTCAGGGCGCCATCTTTGGCGTGCGCAAGATGGTCACGACCAACCAGGAGGGCGCGCTTCCCATTTTTGACGAGCGCATCGAGACTCCGTTTGGCCCGGCCGCCGGTCCCAATACGCAGCTGGCCCAGAACATCGTGGCATCCTACGTGGCCGGTTCTCGTTTCTTTGAGCTCAAGACCGTTCAGGTTATGGACGGCGAGGAGCTCTCCAAGTGCGTTAACAAGCCCTGTATCGTGGCACAGGACGAGTGCTACAACTGCGAGTGGTCGACCGAGCTCGAGGTTCCGCAGGCCTTTGCCGAGTACGTGAAGGCATGGTTCGCCTGCCACCTGATTGCCCGCGAGTATGGTCTGGGCAGCCCGGACGGCTTTGTCTTTAACATGTCCGTGGGCTATGACCTCGAGGGCATCAAGAGCCCCAAGGTCGACGCCTACATCGAGGGCATGAAGGACGCCAGCGGCTCCGAGGTTTGGAACGAGTGCCGCACGTGGGCGCTCGCTAACCTGGACAAGTTTGAGCATGTCGATGCTGCGTTTGTCGAGTCCATCCCGGCGCGCGTCTCCAACTCCATTACCGAGTCCACGCTGCATGGCTGCCCGCCGGCGGAGATCGAGCGCATCGCGACCTATCTGATTACCGAGAAGGGTCTCAACACCTACATCAAGTGCAACCCCACGCTGCTGGGCTATGAGTTTGCCCGCCAGCGTCTGAACGAGCTGGGCTTTGACTACATCGTCTTCGATGACACGCACTTCCGCGAGGACCTGCAGTGGGCCGACGCCGTGCCCATGTTCGAGCGCCTGATTGCCCTGTGCGCCGAGCGCGGCCTGGAGTTTGGCGTCAAGCTCACCAATACCTTCCCTGTCGATGTGACGAGGAACGAGCTGCCCTCCACCGAGATGTACATGTCGGGCCGTTCGCTGTTCTCGCTGACCATCGAGGCCGCCCGTCGCATTACCGAGCAGTTCGATGGCAAGCTGCGCATCAGTTACTCCGGCGGTGCCACGGTCTACAACATCCGCGCCCTGTACGATGCCGGCATTTGGCCCGTCACCCTGGCGACCGACGTACTCAAGCCTGGTGGCTACGAGCGCTTTAGTCAGATGGCCGGCGAATTTGGCGATCTGAACGGCAAGCCGTTCGCGGGCGTCTCTCTCAAGGCTGTGACCGCGATTCAGGCTGACTCGCTCACCAACCCGCTCTACAAGAAGCCGCTGCGTCCGCTGCCCGACCGCAAGGTCGCCGGCAAGAGCCCGCTTTCCGACTGCTTTACCACGCCGTGCCGCACGAGCTGCCCCATCCAACAGGATATTCCCGCCTATCTGGCGGCTGTTGACGAGGGCCGCTACGAGGACGCACTCAACATCATCATCGAGCGCAACGCCCTGCCGTTTATTACCGGCACCATCTGCCCGCATCCCTGCGGTCGTGCCTGCGAGCGTGCGTTCTACGAGCCCGAGGGTGCCCAGATTCGCGCCAGCAAGCTCAAGGCCGCCCGTGAGGCCATGACCGCCGTGCTGCCCAAGCTGCGCGCCCAGGCCATCGCCAACGACGGTGAGCGCAACGTTGCCGTTATCGGCGGCGGCCCGGCCGGCCTGGCGACGGCGTTCTTCCTGACGCGCGCCGGCGTGCCCGTCACCATCTTTGAGGCCCGCGATTCGCTCGGTGGCGTGGTCCGTCACGTGATTCCCGAGTTCCGCATCGCGAGCGACGATATCTCCCACGATGCCGAGCTCTGCCTGGCCTTTGGCGCCAAGGTGCAGCTCAACGCTCGCGTTGATTCCATTGACGAGCTCAAGGCCCAGGGCTTTACCGACGTGGTCGTGGCCACCGGTGCCTGGATGCCCGGCTCTGCGGGCCTAGGCGAGGGTGCCGAGCTCGACGTGCTGGAGTTCCTCGAGGCCGCCAAGAAGGGCGAGAAACTCGAGCTGGGCGAGGACGTCGTGGTCATTGGCGCCGGTAACACCGCCATGGACGCGGCCCGCGTGGCCAAGCGTCTGGCTGGCGTGAAGAACGTGCGCCTGGTGTATCGCCGCACCAAGAAGCAGATGCCCGCTGACGAGGAAGAGCTCGATCTTGCTCTTACCGACGGCGTTGAGTTCTGCGAGTTGCTGGCGCCCAAGGCGTTCAACGGCGCCGTGCTGACCTGCGATGTTATGGAGCTTGGCGAGCCGGATGCAAGCGGCCGTCGCAGCCCCGTCGCCACGGGCGAGACCGTCGAGCTTCCCGCCACCACGGTGATCTGCGCCGTGGGCGAGGGCATCGACGCCAGCCTGTACGATGCCGCGGGCGTCGAGCACGACCGTCGCGGCCGCCTTGCCGCCACCTCCACCGGCGTTGAGGGCGTCTGGGCTGCGGGCGACTGCCGTCGCGGTCCTGCCACCGTGGTCGAGGCTATCGCCGACGCCGCGGAGGTCGCCCGTGCCATCGCCGGCGTGGACTTTAACAAGTACGCCGACTGCAACGAGCAGGCCGGCCGCGAGGACACCTGCTACGAGCGCAAGGGGTCGCTGTGCCGCGACAAGCGCAACTGCACCAAGACCCGCTGCCTGGGCTGCGGCTCGGTGTGCGAGGTCTGCTGCGACGTGTGCCCCAACCGCGCCAACGTGGCAATTAAGGTGCCGGGCCTGGCCAAGCATCAGGTCGTCCATGTCGACGGCATGTGCAACGAGTGCGGTAACTGCGCCGTGTTCTGCCCCTACCAGGAGGGTCATCCCTACAAGGACAAGCTCACCCTGTTCTGGAGCGAGCAGGACATGGAGAACTCCGAGAACGAGGGCTTCCTGGCCGTGGACGAGGACCACTTTAAGGTCCGCGTCACCGGCACGGTCCGCACTGTCTCGGTCGATGCCGTCAACACCGGTCTGCCCGAGGCCGTCCGCCTGACCATCAGGGCCGTGCGCGACAACTATTCGTACCTTCTTAAGAAATAGGCGAGTCTCTTATGGCCAAATCCATTCAACATAACGTGGCCTACGTTGCCTGCGGAAGCGGTTGTGCCTCCGCAGGCGGCGACGCCCGCTGCAGCGAAGGCTGCATTGGCTGTGGCGCCTGCGTCACGGCCTGCCCCCACGGTGCCATTGCGCTGGTCGACGGCGTCGCCCGCGTGGACCGCTCCAAGTGCACGGGCTGTGGTCTGTGCGGCATGGCGTGCCCGCAGCGCGTGATCGCCTTCGTTCCCGGCTACCAGAACATCCTGGTGCGCTGCAACAACACCGATAAGGGCGCCCTTGCCCGCAAGATCTGCGACACGAGCTGCATCGGTTGCGGCATGTGCGCCAAAAAGTGCCCCGCCGGCGCTATCCGCATCGAGGACAACTGCGCCCATATCGACGGCGCGGACTGCCTGTCGTGCGGCATGTGCGCCGTCGTCTGCCCGCATGGCGCCATCCACGACCGCACCGGCATCGCCGCCGGCGTGTAGAAGGGAATCACCATGGCACAGGAATTCACTTTTACCGTTAACGGCGTGGAGCGCACGACGACGCAGAACAAGCCGCTGCTGCGCTACCTGCGCGACGACCTGCATATTCACTCCGCCAAGGACGGCTGCTCCGAGGGCGCCTGCGGCACCTGCACCATCCATGTGGACGGTGCGGCCGTCAAGGCGTGCGTGCTGACCACCGCCCTTGCCGCCGGCCGCGACATCGTGACTGTCGAGGGCCTGCCCGAGAACGTGCGCGAGGCGTTTGTGTACGCCTTTGGCGCCGTGGGCGCCGTGCAGTGCGGCTTTTGTATCCCCGGTATGGTCATGGCGGGTGCAGCGCTCATCGCCGAGGATCCCGAGCCTACCGAGGAGCAGATCAAGTACGCCATCCGCGGCAATGTTTGCCGCTGCACCGGCTACAAAAAGATTATCGAGGGCATTGCGCTGGCCGCTGCGGTGCTCCGCGGCGAAAAGCAGATCGACGAGGATCTGGAGCGCGGCGACGACTACGGCGTGGGCAAGCGCGCCTTCCGTATTGACGTGCGCAAGAAGGTGCTCGGCGAGGGCAAGTACCCCGACGACATCGACGAGATCGACCAGCCGGGCCTGACCTATGCTAGCGCCGTGCGCTCCAAGTATCCGCGCGCCCGTGTGCTCTCCATCGATACCTCCAAGGCCGAGGGCCTGCCCGGTGTGGTGGGCATCCTGCGCGCCGAGGACGTGCCGGTCAACCAGGTCGGCCACCTTATCCAGGACTGGGACGTCATGATCGCGGCGGGCGATATCACCCGCTGCGTGGGCGATGCCATCGTGCTGGTGGTCGCCGAGGACGAGGCGACGCTCGAGAAGGCCAAGAAGCTCGTAAAGATCGATTACGAGCCGCTGGAGCCCGTGCGTAACATTGCCGAGGCCAAGGCTGCCGACGCCCCGCGCCTGCACGACAGCTTCTTTGCCTTTGGCAACACGGTGGAGCTCAAGGACAACGTGTGCCAGAGCCGCCATGTGACGCGCGGCGACGCCGCCAAGGCGCTGGCGGAGAGCGCGTTTACCGTGACGCAGCGCTTTACCACGCCCTTTACCGAGCATGCCTTCTTGGAGCCCGAGTGCGCCGTCGCCTTCCCGTACAAGAACGGCGTCAAGGTGCAGTCGACCGACCAGGGCGCCTACGATACGCGCAAAGAGTGTGCCCACATGTTTGGCTGGGACAACGAGCCCGAGCGCGTGGTCGTCGAGACCATGCTCGTGGGTGGCGGCTTTGGCGGCAAGGAGGACGTGTCCATCCAGCACCTGGCCGCGCTCGCCGCATATAAGTTCCAGCGTCCTGTGAAGTGCAAACTCACACGTGCCGAGTCGCTCGCTTTCCATCCCAAGCGCCATGCCATGGACGGCACCTTTACGCTGGGCTGCGACGCCGAGGGCAACTTTACCGGCCTGGACTGCGAGATTAACTTTGACACCGGCGCCTACGCGTCGCTGTGCGGCCCGGTGCTCGAGCGCGCCTGCACACATGCCGTCGGCCCCTACAAGTACCAGAACACCGACATTCGCGGCTTTGGCTACTACACCAACAACCCGCCCGCCGGCGCGTACCGAGGCTTTGGCGTTTGCCAGTCCGAGTTTGCGCTCGAGAGCCTGATCGACCTGCTGGCCGAGAAGGTCGGCCTGGATCCGTGGGAGATCCGCTACCGTAACGCCATCGAGCCGGGTGAAGTTTTGCCCAACGGCCAGATTGCCGACTGCTCCACGGCGCTAAAGGAGACGCTGCTCGAGGTTAAGGATGCCTACTACGCGCATCCCGGACACGCCGGTATCGCCTGTGCCATGAAGAACGCTGGCGTGGGCGTTGGCCTGCCCGATGCCGGCCGCTGCAAGATTCGCGTCGAGAACGGCGTGGCCGTGGTCTATGCCGCTACGTCCGACATCGGCCAGGGCTGCAACACGGTCTTTTTGCAGGACGTTGCCGAGGCCTGCGGTCTGCCGCTGAGCTGCATCGCCAACGGCGAGTGTTCCACCGAGAACGCTCCCGACTCCGGCACCACGTCTGGCTCGCGTCAGACGGTCGTGACCGGCGAGGCCGTGCGCGGTGCCGCTTTCCTGCTGCGCGATGCCATGCTTGACATCGAGGCCGGCAAGTCTGCGCCCGCCGCTCCCGTGAATGCGCATGGCGACGGCGTCAAGATCGAGTACGACGACGGTCGCGCCTATCAGCTGCACACGCAGGAGCTCGTCGCCGGCCAGGGTATGCATCCTCAGGATCCCGCGGCCGCCATCAAGGCGCTCGAGGGATGCGAGTTTGGCTACGTGTACCTGGAGCCGACCGACAAGCTGGGCGCCGACGTTCCCAATCCCAAGAGCCACATCTGCTACGGCTTTGCCACGCACGTGGTCATTTTGGACGATGACGGCCGCGTGAGCGAGGTCTATGCCGCGCACGATTCCGGCAAGGTGGTCAACCCCATCTCCATTCAGGGCCAGATCGAAGGCGGCGTGCTTATGGGTATGGGCTATGCGCTTACCGAGGATTGGCCGCTCAAGGACTGCGTGCCCCAGGCAAGGTATGGCACGCTCGGGCTGTTCCGTGCGCCCGAGATTCCGGATATCCACGCCATTTACGTGGAGAAGGACGAGCTGCTGCCCGTTGCATATGGCGGCAAGGGCATCGGCGAGATCGCAACGATCCCCACGGCGCCCGCCGTACAGAACGCCTATCGCGCGTTTGACGGCAAGCTGCGTCCGGATCTGCCCATGGTGGATACGCCGTACAGCCGCGCCCGTCACCGCGGCTAGGGTAGAGCGCGTACGGCCATTGCTAACGGGCCGTTCGCGCTCAGCATCAACTACATACGCTGCACCTTTGGCCCTGGCTCCATCGCGAGCCGGGGCCTTTTGTTTGGAGCGCCTCCGCATGCGGAAGCTGCGTCCCAGATTTCGGCTCCAGAATGGGGCGTACTTTCCGGACGGGGCTTCAAACGGAAACTGCATCCCGGAATGCGCGCCCGGAATGGGATGCGCTTTCCGGAACAGCCCTCAACCGGAAACTGCGTCCCAGAATTTCGCTTCAGAGTGGGATGCCGTTTCCGGCTGAACCCTCAGGCGGAAAGTTCATCCCAGAATTGACGCTCAGAGTGGGACACGGTTTCCGGATAGAACCTCAGCGGAAACTGCGTCCCAGTTTGAGCGTCTATTCCGGGATGCGGTTTCCGCTGAAGGACTTAACCGGAAGGTCTGTCCCGTTCTGAGGCGGGATTCCGGGACACGCTTTCCGCTAGGCCCGCCATCCGGAAAGTGCATCCCGTTTTGAGCGTCCAGACTGGGACGCGCTTTCCGTTGGCGTGGCCGTTGGGAAAACGCGGCCCAGATAGGGGGGATGCGATCCGGCGATGCGCGGCCTAGCAGCTCCTACAGCTCCACTTCGTTGAGCCACGTCGGCAGCGCAGTCTGCCGGATGCCTGCCGTCTGCAGCTTTTTGGCGAGCATTCCTGCCGAGCGGACCTCGTTTATGGTAAAGCGCAGCAGAGGATGACCGTAGAGCGATAGGTGCGCCTCGCGCTGTCGTTCGGCAACGAGCGCCTCGGCGGTGGTGCGTCCGGCTAGCATGGCCTGGTCGGTATATTTGACAATCCCGTCGAGTTCGCCCAGCGTGAGCTCCCTAGCTTGACGCTCCCAGGCAAAATCTGTTCGCATGCTCTTGGCCGAATCGAAGGGATCCGTCAACTCGTATTGAAGCCAGTCGGGCGCAAAGCCCGTCTCGATCATGACGGCTCGGGCGACCGATTCCCCGCCGCTCTCAGCGCGGGCGTCGGCATATCGAAGCGTTGTGAGGGCGGTGCGAATCGCACGACCATTGCGGGCAGTCGCTCGTTGCTCGACGGCCTCCGTCAGCTGTTCCCGCGCAAGGCCGAGCTTTGAGATCGCCGAATCGGTAATGGGCATGCCGTCGGCAAAACCGGTTTGCAACAGACAATCTGTGGCCGTTTGGATAGGCGGCGTTACCGATATGCCGGATAGACGGATTGCTCCGGCCGGCTCAATCTGGTGACGCTGAATATGTGCGCCCGGACGAGCCGACGGCTTTGTCGAGCTGCAAACATGCACGACATTCAGGTGTCGCCACGAGACCTCGAGCCCCAGGAGACATGCTGCCGAAAACGAGCAGAACGTCCAATCGGGGTGGATGATCGCAAGGGCGCGAATGATCTCGCAATGGCGTTGCGCTCGGTTTAGTTCATCCCAGCGCGTTTTTCGCGCAAACAACCCCGGCATGGGGGAGACGACCATGTCGCCGGTGCGCCGAAGGAGCGCTTTTCGGATTGCCGCGCTCGGGGGAATAAGGCATCGTCCCTCTTGTTCGGCTTGGTTCAACAGCTGGTCGATGAGTTGGTCGTTGCAATGCGCCATGGGCTATCGCCTCCTTTTTTGGGGTGGCAAAAACGTATCAGCCGGAACTTGCCGCTCAACTGACCAAAAGCTGACCAAAATCTAACCATGCAGGTAGATGGCCTGTTTTCGGCGACATTTTTACATCCGAATCGGTGGGCGGTAATCGGCACCCGTGAACGGTAGCTAGTTATGAAGCCTTGGTAAGTTTCGGGACGTGTACTTTTCCAAAAACAGAGCAATCTATCTGCTGTTTTATGTTTCTGGATCGCATATTTGAAGGCATGTGATAAGGGCCGCGGATCGTCGTCTTGTACCTGCGGAAACTACGGCCCAGTTTTTGGCTCCAGAACGGGATACATTTTCCGGAATGGTCCACGTGCGGTGGTATACCGCCCTTTTGCGTGGCCCACTTATCGAATTACGTTATAGCTAGCTATATTATAGGAAGGTATAATATAGCTAGCTATAACGTAAAGGAAGGATGGCCCTATGTTTATTGGAAGAACGGCGGAAATGTCCGAGCTCAATCGACTGTATGGCACGGGCTTCTTTGAGATGTCTGTGATTTACGGCCGCCGTCGTGTGGGTAAAACGCGCCTTATCACAGAGTTCATCCAAGGCAAGAAGGCCATTTACTTTCAAGCTCGTCGTACCAACGCAGAGGCAAACCTGCATGGCTTTAGCCAGGCGATACTTGCAGGCTCGGTTGGTGCTGCAGGCGTGTCGTTTCGTAGTTTTGACGAGGCGTTCGATGCATTGGCCACCATGGCTCGCACGGAACGTTTGATTGTCGTGATTGACGAGTATCCCTATCTCGCCCAATCGAATCCCGAGATCAGCTCGTTGCTGCAAGACAAGATCGATCACTTGTACAAAGAGACCAAGCTCATGCTTATCCTGTGCGGGTCGTCGCTTTCGTTCATGGAAGAGCAGGTGCTGGGCTACGAGAGTCCACTATACGGTAGGCGTACGGCCCAGCTTAAGATCATGCCGCTCGATTATACGACGACCCTCGGCCTGTGGCAGAGTATGGATCGCGAAGACGCTGCGGTTTGCTATGGCATGACGGGCGGCATTCCTGCATATATCGAGAAAGTCGATTCTAGCGTATCGCTCAAGGACAACATCAAACGTCTTTTTCTTACGCCTACGGGCTATCTCTTTGAGGAGCCAAGTAACCTGCTATTGCAAGAGTGCCGCAATCCCGAGCAATATGATGCGATCGTGCAAGCAATTGCTCAGGGGCGCTCGAAGATCTCGGAGATTGCGAGCTCTACGGGAATCCCTGCGAGCAACGTAAAGAGCTATGTGGATAAGCTGGCGTCGCTTGGGATTGTCGAGCGCGAGCTGCCCCTAAACGAGACGAGCAATAAGCGAGCCGTGTATCTGCTGAGCGACCAGATGTTTAGGTTCTGGTACAAGTTTGTGCCGCAGAACATTGGGCTGATTCAAAACGATATGGCCGAGATGGCGTATAAGCGCATTGAGCCGCACGTATCGGATTACATGGGTACGGTCTTTGAGCTTATATGCAGACAATACGTGTACGAACTCGCGCGCGCGGGCCAGCTCGATGTGGTTCCGGCGAGCGTCGGGCGCTGGTGGGGGACGGATAATCGCACGCATACGCAGGAAGAAATCGACTTGATTGTTGACGATGGCGAGGGCACTGCGCTGTTTGCGGAGTGCAAATGGCGCAATGAACCGGTGGGCGAAGACGTGCTGCAAAAGCTCGTGCACCGAAGCGAGCTCTTTAGACGGCAACGAAAAAGTTATGCGCTTTTCTCAAAAAGCGGCTTTACGCAGGGATGTCGGGATGCCGCAGAGAGTAGGGGAGACGTCAAGCTGATCTCGTTTGACGAGATGTGAGGGCGGGATAACGCTGCTCGTGGGTAAAGCCTGTCCTCGAATGGCTGGAACGGGGCCCTCTGTTGTCATGCTAGCTGCCAGCGGAATGCCGGCGGAAAGCGTGTCCCAGATTTCGGCCCCAGAGTGGGATGTCGTTTCCAGATCGGGCCTCAAACGGAAATTGCATCCCGGAATGAGCGCGGGACTGCGGACGATTTCCTGGACCGCTAAATCGCGGCCATCCCCAGCGACGACCGGTAGTCGTCCGGCGTCGCGCCACCGAGCGCGTCGCTTGCCCGCTCGGAGTTGAAGCGCCCTATCCACGCACCGAGGGCCTCGATGAACTCCCCGGGCGACCAGCCGGACCAGTCCCTCCCGTGGAAGAACTCCTTCTTGAGCAGGC
>URKG01000011.1 GCA_900548265.1 uncultured Collinsella sp. | reverse complement strand
CCCGGCGGCGGCTTCGGCGCTTTGCGCCTGCCGCCTTGGGGGACTGTGGGGCGCGGCCGGCAGCTGCGGCGCGTTCGCGCCTGCTGCCTAGGGTGACTTTGGGGTCGATTGGGGTTGTCTGCACAATTCGCGGTATTATGTTGCGGAGTTTTGAAAGGAGCCGCTGGTGGTCACGACGACGTTTGCTTCGCCTTTGGGCGAAATCTTGCTTGCCGCTGATGGCCGCGGTCTGACGGGACTTTGGTTTGAGGGGCGGGAGCATTTTGGCTCCACGCTTCTCCGGGAAGACTCCGAACATGTTGAAGGCGCCGATGCGGTTTCTGGTGCTGGCGGCATGTCTTCGGTGAATCCGACAAACGGTGCTGCCTCGTCGGTACTTGAGCGTTCTTGGGCTTGGCTGAATGCTTATTTTGCGGGGCAGGAGCCTCGGTTTACGCCGCCGTTGCATATGATTGGTACGGCGTTTCAGCGCGAGGTTTGGTTTGAGCTGCTTTCTATCCCGCGTGGCGAGGTCGCTACGTATGGTGAGATCGCCCAGCGTGTTGCGGCTCGACATCGTGTACCGGGAAACGAAGCACCCGTTGCGTCTCCCCGTGCCGTGGGGGCCGCGGTCGCGCGTAATCCCATTTCGATTATTGTGCCGTGCCATCGCGTGGTTGCCGCCGACGGTTCGCTCAACGGATATGCCGGCGGCCTCGACCGCAAGGAGTGGCTGCTGCGGCTTGAGGGCGCGTACGAGGAGTAACGCTCGAGCACTTTGCATAACTAGGACGCCGTGAAAGGACGAGTCACTGTCCCTTCGCGCTCGGCATGCGTCAAAGCGCTCGACACGTGCGCCTTAAGTTTGGCTAAGCCCTATCCAGCGTTTTTAGAAACGTGCAGGTTGAGCAGCTAAGGCTGCGCTAAGGCGGCTGGCGGTGCGCTATCATCGGCAATATCGAAATCTGTATAGCCGCGCGCCAAAGGAACAACTATGAAGCTGATGCTTGCCGAGGACGAACCCGGCCTCTCCCGTGCCCTTACCGCGATTCTTCAACATAGCGACTACGAGGTCGACACCGCCCTCGACGGTCTGACGGCGCTCGAATATCTGCTCGCCAACGACTATGACGCCGCAATCCTGGACATCATGATGCCCGGCATGGATGGCATTGAGGTGCTCAAGCGCACACGCGCCGCCGGTAAGCGTCTGCCCATCATTATGCTCACGGCAAAAAGCGAGGTGTCCGATAAGGTCGAGGGCCTGGATGCCGGTGCCAACGATTATCTGACCAAGCCGTTTGCCGCCAAGGAGCTGCTTGCGCGTATTCGTGCCATGACGCGTGCCGCGACGGCAATTGACGCCACGACGCTCAGCGTGGGCAACGTGCGTCTCGACACGGCATCGTGCACGCTCGTTGGCCCTTTGGGCGAGGAGCACCTGGCCAATCGTGAGTTTCAGCTTATGGAGCTCTTTATGCGCAACGCCGGCACGCGCATGCCCACCGAGCGTCTGATGCTTGGGGTTTGGGGTGAGGACGCGCCCGAAGGCGCCAACGTGGTGTGGGTCTACATCTCGTACCTGCGCAAAAAGCTGACGGCGCTTGGTGCCAACGTTGCGATTCGTGCATCGCGCAACCAGGGCTATTCGCTCGAGGTTGTTGAGGAGGGCGAATAGGCGTGAGCGCGAGTGCGTGGTGGAAGCGCACGACGGCAAAACTCGGCATGGGCGCGGACTCGGGTAATCCGGGGCGCGCCGATGCTGCCAGTGCAATGGGACGTCGCCTGCGTCGTAAGTTCATCCTGGTTGCCATGGGTGCCGTGACCGCCGTGCTTACGCTTATCATCGCCGGCATCAATATCGTCAACTACTCGCATGTCTGCAAGATGGCCGACGCTCGTCTGGACTATATCTTGGCGGGCAAGGACGGCATCGATTGGACGGATGAGCCCAAGACCGATCCCGGTCAGGATGCGGTTGCCGGCAAGGTTGCTACCGGTAACCGGGCAGCCGTTCGCGATGGGCATTTTGAAGGCATGACGGCGGAGTCTCCCTTCGACACGCGCTACTTTACGGTGTCGATTGCCGGCGGGCAGGTGACCGATGTCAACACGGCTCGCATTGCCGCGGTGGGCGCCAAGCGTGCCGCCCGCATCGCTGCAGGACTGTATTCCAAGGGTTTGACCTCGGGCTTTTCTGGTAACTACCGCTATACGGTTACGGTTCAGGGCGACGAGACCACCTATGTGTTTGTGGACTGCTCGCGCGAGCTTGCAAGCTTTCATTCGTTTTTGAGCGCGAGCGTGGCGATTAGTTGCATTGGCTGGCTGGCGGTGTTGGCAATTGTGGCGGGTGCCTCGGGCGCGGTGATTCGGCCGATGGTCGAGAGCTACAGCAAGCAAAAGCGCTTTATTACCGATGCGAGCCACGAGATCAAGACGCCGCTGGCTGTAATTGACGCCGCCAATGAGGTACAAGAGATCGAGAGCGGCGAGAGTGAGTGGACGCAGAGCATTCACGAGCAGGTCGCGCGGCTGACGGCGCTCACGGAACGTCTGGTGTTTTTGGCTCGCATGGACGAGGGCTCGGCGGGCTTTGCCATGACATCGTTTGATCTTTCGGAGGCCGTGGACAAGGCTGCGGCGCCGTTTGAATCGGTGGCGGTTTCGCGCGGAAAGCGGCTGTCGACGTCGATCGCGAGCGGTGTGCGGGCCCATGCCGATGCCGCGGCAGTGGCGCAGGTTGTTGAGCTGCTGCTGGACAACGCCACACGCTACGCAAGCGAGGACAGCGTGATCGAGCTGAGCCTGCGCGCCGTTTCGCGCGGTGCAGGCAAAGGCTCGGCCGAGCTTGTCGTATCGAATGCTGTTGATGAGCTGCCCGAAGGCGACCTGGACCGACTGTTCGACCGCTTCTACCGTGCAGACGTCTCGCGTAGCTCCAAGACGGGCGGCTCGGGCGTGGGTCTATCCGTCGTGCGCGCCATCGCCGAGGCCCATGGCGGCTCCGCTACCGTATCCGGCCACGATCATCAGATCGCCTTCACCGTCTGCTTCTAAAACCTGCCAAAAAGGGACAGGTTTATTTTGACAGGTTTTATCTGGGGAAACGTCGACGGAGGAGGCTATGGGCTGAGGGTACGTCCCGGTTTCAGGTCTCGGAATAGGACGTACTATCCCCTGGAGGGTCGTTCCGGAAACCGTATCCCAGTTTGACGCCTCGGAATGGGATGCGGTTTCCCCTTGAAGGCTCTAGCGGAAGCTGTGTCCCGGAATATCGCTGCGGAATGGGACACGCTTTCCGAATGATGCCTTCAACGGAAACTGCATCCCAGCTTGACGCCTTGGAACGGGATGCGGATTCCGGATGAGCCGCTTGCGGAAAGCATATCCCGGTTTAGCAACGAATTGCGGGACGGACGTTCCACGCGACAGGATCTAAGCGCCGGGACAGCGGCAGGACGGCCTTCTGCGCTCACTCTTGCAGGGCGTAGATCGACTTATCCATGTTGAACAGGTAAGCCATGACGCAGACAATAAAGAGCCCGGCAAAGCCGGCACCCATGCCGATAAGCAAAACGTGTTGCCGGGGTTTCGGAAAGGTATACGCCGCCCGATCCAATGCGAGACGGTTGCGCCGATCTGCACGGCAACGTCAAAACACAAGCGTTAACTGCGCGCCCTGCTCAACGGGCCGCTCCTTGTGCTCGCTCAGAAGGACCATTCGGTCTTCGTATTGCTTTTCGGTCATTTCGATAACGGTGACCTCTCCAGCGCTTGGAAGATTCAGCTTAAGGCGAGCGATATACGCCGCTGCGGATTCGCGAGTTACCAACAGGCGCGAATACACCGAAAACTGCTCCATATGGTATCCGTCGTTAATCAGAAACTTTCGAAAGTCGCTATACTGCCGACGCTCGGCTTTGCTTCCCGTTGGAAGATCGAACAGAACCAATAACCTCATAACTCTCATGGCTCCTCCCTATTCAACAGATACCATCTCGAGCCCTCTTAGCTCGGGCAACAACAGCCTCTTAGGGTCCTTTTCGAGAACGGCAGTTCTGAGTGAAGAGAGCGTTGTCTCTATGCACTGCTGACAGCCGCAACGTTTTCCGTCGATAGTCATGACGTGCTCAAACACGCGAGCGAGCAACGCTTTGTCGCGCTGGCCCAAAGGCTCTGCAACGCCGTAGCTCATAACAATTAGATCGACGAGAGGGCGGAACGGTTCAATAAGATCGTCGACGAGATTGAATGCGTTGTAAACGCTGTGATGGTGAAGCCCTTGGGATACGAGCCATCCGCCGCTAACGGCTGCTCTTCCGATGCCTGCACGCAGGACGCTGTAACCATAATCGAGGGCGGAGCTCTGCATACTGTTACGTCTTGTTCCATCGGTGATGAGGGCTTTAAAGTACGCGGAGGCAGCTGCGCCTTCTCGATTGTCCGTGTCGCCCGAAAGAACAGTTTTGGCATAAGAGGGGAGAGGGCCTGTAGGCAACCCCATTTCTGTGAGAACCGCCGCTTGGTTGAGTATCTTTGCCTGCACGATCCGTTTCCAAAGCTGCTTTTTTAACGGAAGGCTCATGGCAAGCTGATCCTCGACGATGCGCGCATGGCGTGAATGGGCGCCCATGGGGAGCATAAGACCATTGGGCATATGATCGCGCCCGCAGATCATGACGCCTATTCCCGCGTCGTTGAGTTGTGACATGCAGGCGACCGTCAACGTGGTTTGATGGGATTCGACGATGACGACCCAAATGTCCTCGAGGGGAATGGTGGAGCTGCGGTCGTCCACGGTGATCATCAATAGGCCGTTCTTGATGCAGAGGTGGGCCTTGCTGTGGATAAGTATCGTCCGTTGGGCCATTTTGTCGACGACCTTCCCCGCATTAGCGCTACAATACAGCTAAGTCGAAAGCAGCTCACCTTGGGGAAGGGCGCGGCTCCAGACAAGGGGAGCCACTTAAGTGGCTTACCCGTAAAGTAACCCCAGTTCAATCTTCGGATTGGGCGGGGCGAACTTTTTTGGGCGAGTGTTAGCCAGTATTCCGTAAACGGTAGCTATGGATAGCATTTAGGCGGGTCCTTTTGAGCGTTTTTGCGCCTAAGGATTGATTCGATTGTGAAGATAAGTACATAAATCGCTGTGCCGAATACGGCTCGTTTCTTGCGTGAAGCGCGACGTGCCGACGTATTTTGTCTCGAAAAAATGAATCGCAGATGTAGATCTGAGGTCGAATCAGTCTTCTTTTTTGAGGCTTGAAACAGAAAAGCCCCTGTTAAAGGGGCTTTTCTGTGCGCACATAGCGTATCACCTTGGGGAAGGGCGCGTGCTCAAGACACATGACCTTGATTATAAATTGCAAATTATAGCGTATCACCTTGGGGAAGGGCGCGTGCTCAAGACATGGACGGGCGTACCAAGGTGGACATTCCCAGCGTATCACCTTGGGGAAGGGCGCGTGCTCAAGACCATGGACGAGGAGGCGAGCGATTTCGAATAAGCGTATCACCTTGGGGAAGGGCGCGTGCTCAAGACTGTTATGCGTGCGTATCCGTATGAGGGCGAAGCGTATCACCTTGGGGAAGGGCGCGTGCTCAAGACATTCACGGTGTAGAGGTTGTTGCTCATGGTAGCGTATCACCTTGGGGAAGGGCGCGTGCTCAAGACTACACCGAGCTGGCGCTCACCGACTACAGCAGCGTATCACCTTGGGGAAGGGCGCGTGCTCAAGACGCAACCGCTACGGCTACACTGTAACTCATTAGCGTATCACCTTGGGGAAGGGCGCGTGCTCAAGACTTGAACGTCTGGTCAGCCGTGAGCGTGATGAGCGTATCACCTTGGGGAAGGGCGCGTGCTCAAGACCTCACGCAGGCCGTGACCGACGTCGACATTAAGCGTATCACCTTGGGGAAGGGCGCGTGCTCAAGACGTAGGCATGGCAGACGAGCGTGTTCGGGACAGCGTATCACCTTGGGGAAGGGCGCGTGCTCAAGACGGCGAACGTCAAGTCGTTCAACGTGAAGTTAGCGTATCACCTTGGGGAAGGGCGCGTGCTCAAGACTAGGTGGAGAAGTTGCTGTTCGGTGCCTGGAGCGTATCACCTTGGGGAAGGGCGCGTGTTCAAGACTGGGGGCAGGCACACGGCGTCGACGCACGGAGCGTATCACCTTGGGGAAGGGCGCGTGCTCAAGACATATACGTCGTCCATACGTCGAGCGTGAGGAGCGTATCACCTTGGGGAAGGGCGCGTGCTCAAGACATGGCGTCGACGTGCCTGCCGATCGACTCGAGCGTATCACCTTGGGGAAGGGCGCGTGCTCAAGACCATAATGCGAACCTCCTAGGCCCCTCGTCTAGCGTATCACCTTGGGGAAGGGCGCGTGCTCAAGACTGGAACCTCGACCACATCGACGTGTTCACCAGCGTATCACCTTGGGGAAGGGCGCGTGCTCAAGACCTACCATTCGACAGACTGGGAGCACGCCCGAGCGTATCACCTTGGGGAAGGGGGTCCTCAATCGAGCAAAAGGGCCCCGTACGTCAAAATGGGAGCGTACGGGGCGAGCGGTTACTTTATTTGATGGGAGATTCGCGGATAACAACAGGCGATAGGTCGTTGTTTAGTTGTCCAACGGTGGGGCAGCTTAGGTTCAATCTAGTAAGCCTGTCAGTAAAAGACCAGTTGGCACTATTGATGTTGTAGCCGCTAAATCGTCCGATGAAATCGCCGATTTGCACCAGATCATCAAAGTATATTTCCAATGGTGGCTTCGCCATGGCGCTTTTCGGAACAGGCTTCCAGGCTTTTCGACCAGTGTGGGCCTTCGCAATTCTAGGCACATACGTCCCATCCTTAAGTGCAGGAATATCCGCCTTATAGACGGGGTCTGCGTACCAAGCGCCCTGCCCCTTCTTGGCCTCCGGGTCATGCCAGAGCCTCAGGCACAACATCTCGCTCACCTTGATGACCGACTTCTCGTCTGCCGATACAACGGCGTTGCCCATGACAATGTCTTTGTCGGAGCCCGCTTTGCGAGCGAGGTCTTTACCCTGTGCGTTGACGCCGGCATAACGATAGACCGTCTGCTCAAACAGCTCGCCCTTTCCCTTGCGCGGAACAAAGCGTGTGGGTACGACGAAATCGTGCGCCGCACGTACTTCGTTCGCAAAGGTCTCCCAGGGCATAACACTTTCGAGGGCCTTCATTATGGCATCGTGACGCTGAATCTCGTTCATACCTCTGGTTATGCTCCAGTGTGTCTCTTGGTTGAGCCGAGCGGTTTTAATCACGAGGCTTCGACTGCATGCTGCAATCACACAAGCATCGGTGGCATGGTGACGATCGTCCGAGCGATCCTTTTCGCCATTCGACCCAAAGTTTAGCCCCCACCTGCGACGCAGCCATGCGGTCGCTCTGCCAGTGGTAGGAACAACATGTGCCTTTGCGCCATCATCGGGGAACTGCAGGCAGTCTGCGAGATAGGCACATACCTCTCGTGACATATAGGCAGTATCGGTAAAGCTTCGAGCTAAGAAATCGCCCTCTTTGGCATCAAGATCTTTCTCCAACAAGAAGTTCTTTTTGCGACGGCTGAGTTTCTGATTTTCTTGAACGCGACGCTCAAAAGCATCCCATGAAGGCGCACCGTCGTGGGACATCCATTCGTAAGGCGTCTGTTCGCGTTTGTCCTGATTGCTTTTGGCGAGGACTAGGACTTTGTTGTTCCGCGAGTTTTCTCCTGTGCGAGAGAACGGCAGGATATGGTCGATCTGCGTGTAGGTGTCGTCGCTAATTAGGCGATCGACTTCGATTTTAGCGCCCGTGTAAAGGTCGAAGCATTCCTGCTCTTCCCACAGGCGGTACTTCTCTATCTGTTTGCCTGTGACCTCATCTGCCGTGCAGCCACGCAGTTCAGCAATTTGTCCGGCAATGCGCTCACGATTTTTCTCATTCTTCTTATTGGCCTTGGCAATCTCGTCTTTTGCGCGCTGAGGCAACCTGAGCTCTCGATCAAGCTCAACGTGGATTTCGTTTGGCACGCCCCACTTGCGGCAGATGGCGTTGACCACTTTTCGCATTTGCGACATGGAGCGAATGACGACCGGGTTGTTATTGGTTCGACCGGTGCGTTCAGCCCAGAGCTCATAGGGCATCAGGCGATCGGAGCGCTCGAGCTGGGCGCCAGCGATGCGAAGTCCCAGCAGGCCGCAGTCATTTTCGGCCTGCGTAAGGTTGAAGACCTCGGGCTCCTCGAGGCAATCGAGCAGCATGTCGAGTGCTTTTTTTGAACGGTTGCCATAGCCGTTAAGAGCTTTGGATGAATAGGGAAGCCTACAAAGCGCCTCGATTTCCGCTTCCGAAAGCGGCAGCCCCTGAAGCCTCTCCTGAAGTACGGGGAGAGCTGAAGAGTATGCCACCGCCTCCATAACGGCATCGGCGAGATCACGGTCATCGCGCAAACGCTGCAGGAGAATGGGGTTGGCTGCATTGAGGGTATTGCGGAGCACGCGCCATCCCTTGGGCTTGTACACCTCGCGTGTTTTTTCGTCGGCGGCTGGAACTCCCTTAAAGTAATCGCCGGAACTAAGGTCGAGCGCTTTTCTGAGGGCGCCGAATTTAACAGCACAATCTTTGTTGCCTCGAATTGGCTCGCACGAGAACAGGATTGCAATGCACTCATCGCGCTCCGTAGCGCTCAGGGCGCGAGAGGTCCCGTCATCGTGGATGATGGTGATGTTGCCGAGTGCCCCATAGGCTGAAACGAGTTCGCTCGTAAGCGTGCAGCGTGCGGCTCGTTTTTCTGTTGGGAAGTATGAGCAGTGTCCGACGAGGTCGTACGTGCGGCGGTCGAAGTCTTTGCGCGAACGCTCCCAATCGCAAACCTCGATATACGCGGCCTCAAGTTCCGGCGAAGCGTATTTGGAGCCAAAGGAGCGTTGAGCATCAAATAGGATATGAGTTTCTTCGATAAGCTGGGCGTGCGTTACACACTTGTCGTAATTGCCGCCGCGATTGCGACTTTGAGGTTGCTGAGCGAGCCATTCGCCAACGGTGCGGCACGAGGCCTCCGCAATTGCCTCCTTGTTGGCCGCAAGGGCAGATAGAACCTTGCCGCCTTCGCTTGATTTATCCTGATTGCCTTCTCCGTGGGGGATGTATCCACGGCGCTTGCAGAGGGAGTAAAGGACTAGCGCCCACTCGCGATCGCTGAGCAGGCGGTCAAGACCATCAACACGAAGCTTGAGCGGCTGCTTGTCGCCTTTTGTGGTGTGGAAGTACTCTTTGGTGGCGTCTTGGGGGATGAGGCCATGAGCCTTGAAGACTTGGAGACAGTGCTTCAAGCGCGCCTGGGTACGGTCAATGTTTCGACGGGTAGAGCGGAAGCCCCTGCGAATAACCGCAAGACTTTGGCCCGTTTTAGGATGAGTTGGAGAGTCAAATAATCTGACGCCCAAATCCAGGATTTCATGATTAGCTGTGTCGATAAGTGCGAATCCGCAGCTTGCAATACCTGGATCCATGCCAAGCACAAGATGCCTGGGAAGTCCGAGCTTCCCAATTTCGCGATTGATGGTGATCTCCATGGAGCATCCCTCTCTAATAAGAACTCTAGAGAACAGTACCATCGCGTGAGGACATGGGCCGAGCTTGTTAGCCGAGTGGTCATTTTGTTAGGCAAACGGAAACGATTTATACAGCCTTACATATCGGTTTCCGGATGATGCTGTTTGTTGAAATTGAAACCCGGCTGAATCCCGCCCTGAGATTGAATGGCGGGGCGGCGCTCCACGCTATTCAGCGCGCTTGATAGGATGACGAACCACAGTCTTAAGTTTCTCCGGCGCACACTTGCGTGGATCGGAGAGATAGATTTCGTGATGTAAACGGGTGTCTGAGAAGTCGGGGACATAGCCCTGCTCGGTCGTGTATTCATGCATGGCGTTTACGGTCGCCGGTTCGTTGTCGTAGGGCCCGGTGTGCATGCATTGAACGCAGAGACCCTCGTCAACTTTAAGCAGCTCGACGGCGGAAAAGTCCAGTTTCTTTTTGGTTGTGGCTTCCGCGACCGCCCAGTCAAAGTCATCTCGGGTGACGAAATCGGGCAGGCGGATGCACGAGATAAAGTTGAAATCGTCCTTGCGTACATAATCGATGTCGCCGCTCGGGGAGTCTTGCCACCAGAAACCCTCGAGCGGCGGTACCACAAAGTCGAAATAGCCCTCGATACTCCTTGAGCCTTTCTTCGACATCTTGATGGTATAGGCGATGCCGTAAAGCAGCGGCAGGGCGTTTTGATACTCGCCACCTTCGGTATTTGGGTCGCCCTTTCCGCGAACGGCAACGTAGCTCATAGGCGGGACAGTTACGATACTCGGCTTGCTTGCAGGTTTGTAGAGCTCCTTGCATTTCTTCTTAAAGTCGAACGCCATGTTGGCCGCCTTTCTGCGTATTGGCCTGCTTAGATAGCCGAATCATATCATAGAAACGAACAGCTGTTCGAATGATTTGGCTGACAGATTGAGATGCGTGCGTTGTGTTTGGCGGTCGGCCTGACCCAATCGATGATTTCTCTGCCTCCCCGGCGTCTCATCTATAGCTTCCATTTCCCCATATAAAACCCGCCAAAATAAACCTGTCCCTTTTTGGTAGGTGGGAAATGGGTAATACTAGAGAGTTATCCGACCAGATGGGAACCAATCGATGGCCTATATCGAATTTAAAGACGTCATCAAAGCATACGGCGAGGGCGATGCCCGCATCCACGCGCTCGACGGCGCGAGCTTTACGGTCGAGCGCGGCGAGCTCGCCATTATCCTGGGTGCCTCGGGTGCCGGCAAGACCACGGCGCTCAACATTCTGGGCGGCATGGATACGGCGACCTCCGGCACCGTGACGGTGGACGGGCGCGATGTGAGCTCCGCTAACGAGGCGCAGCTCGTGGAATACCGCCGCGCCGATGTCGGTTTTGTCTTCCAGTTCTACAATCTGGTTCCCAACCTGACGGCCCTCGAAAACGTTGAGCTCGCAGCTCAGATTTGCCCCGATTCGCTCGATGCCGAACAGACGCTTCGTCAGGTTGGCCTGGGCGAGCGCCTGGGCAACTTTCCGGCACAGCTTTCGGGCGGCGAGCAGCAGCGCGTGTCCATCGCCCGCGCACTGGCAAAGAACCCCAAGCTGCTTCTGTGCGACGAGCCCACGGGCGCGCTCGACTATAAAACCGGCAAGCAGATCTTGCAGCTGCTGCAGGATACCTGCCGCAAGCAGGGCATTACGGTCATCATCATCACGCACAACTCCGCGCTCGCGCCCATGGCCGATCGCCTGATTCGCTTTAAGAGCGGTCGCGTGGAGAGCGAGACGGTCCAGCAAAATCCCGTGCCTATCGAGACGATCGAGTGGTAGCGCCCATGGATCAGGACCGCCAAAACAGCCAACGCCGCGACGCGCGGAACACGGAGCGCGAGCAGGATTTTACGACCTACCGCACTGCCCAAAGCTCAAACGATATGGTGCCGACGGTTTTTCGCCGTGGCATCTACCGCACGATTCGGGGCAGTCTTAAGCGCTTTTTGTCCATCGTGGTTATCACCGCTCTCGGCGTGAGTGTGATGTGCGGCCTTAAGGCGGGCTGCGAGGATCTGTGCGATTCGGTCGACGCGTATTTTGACCAGCAGAATGTCTATGACATTAACGTGCAGTCGACCTATGGCCTTACACGCGACGATCTTGCGGCTATCCAAGAGGTCGACGGCGTCGAGACGGCTGAGGGTATCTACACCGAGACCGCCTACACCGCCGTGGGCACAACGCGCGAGCGAGTGGTCGTGCAAAGTCTCTCCAAGGAGAACATCGATCAGCCGGTGCTCGTGAACGGCGATTTGCCCGAGAGCGCCGATGAGGTCGCGGTGACTTCGAAGTTCCTGAAGGCTTCGGGCAAAAAGCTCGGCGATACAGTGAGTTTTGCCGCCAATGACGCAAGTTCATCGAACCAAAGCGCCAAGGATCAGTTTGCCGCGGGCGATTACACCATTACGGCCGAGGTCCTCGATCCCACTGATGTGAGCTCCGACTCGACAGTCAACGCCTTTCGCGCTGCTTCGGCGGCGGACTATAAGTTCTATGTGAGCGAGGACGCCGCGACATCTTCTTCCTACTCCGCGGTCCACGTGATCGTCGAGGGAGCCAAGAGCCTCAACTCCTATTCCGATGCCTACGCGGCAAAGATCAACAAGGTCAAGGACAATATCGAGAAGATCCGCGAGGAGCGTGAGAAGGCGCGCGCTAAGGAGCTGACAGTCGACACGCCGGCAAGCTTAGATGCGGCTGAGCGCCAGGCGAATATGCTCTTTGGGATTGAACAGGGCAACATCAACCGCATGGCAGAGGGCAGTGAGGAGCGCGTGCAAGCGCAGGCCGACCTGGACCAGCGTCGCGCCGCCGCCGACCAGCAGTTTGCCGATGCCCGCGCCGAGCTCTCTGACCTGGGCGAATGCACCTGGTACATCCAGGACCGCGGCAATATCGCAAGTTACTCGAGCGTGGAGAGCGATAGCTCGTCAATTGAAGCCATCGCCACGGTGTTCCCTTTCATCTTCTTTATCGTCGCCGTGCTCATCAGCCTCACTACCGCCACGCGTATGGTCGAGGAGGAGCGCACGCTCATTGGCCTGTACAAGGCGCTCGGCTACTCGCGCGAGCGCATCCTGTCCAAATACGTGGACTATGCGCTGTGGGCGTGCCTGATCGGCGGCGTGCTCGGCAATATCATCGGATTTGTGGGCCTGCCGCTGTTCCTGTTTACGGTGTTCGACGACATGTACTCGCTGCCCCAGATGCTGCTTTCGTACGATATCGTGTCGTCGCTCGTGTCGGTGGCGCTGTTTGCCGTGGGCGTGGTGGGCGCCACGATTATTGCCTGCCGCCACGAGATGGCCGAGACCCCAGCCTCGCTCATGCGCCCCAAGGCCCCGCGCGCCGGCTCGCGTATCTTGCTCGAGCGCATCGGCTTTATCTGGCGCCGCATGGGCTTTTTGAACAAGGTGGCAGCACGTAACCTGTTCCGCTACAAAAAGCGCGCCTTTATGACCATCTTTGGCATCGCGGGCTGTACGGCGCTTGTGATTTGCGGCATGGGCATTCGTGATACGTCGGTCGCGCTTTCGCCCAAGCAGTACGGGCATATCACGCGCTATGACCTGCTGGCGGTTGCCAATCCCGACGATTTTTCGCAGACGTGCGCGGCGCTCGACGAGCGAAGCGCAGCCAAGGATTCCGACGTGACCGTGACTTCGACGCTGCCGATTATGACCGACAACGTCACCTTTACATTTGGCGGCAAGAGCGAGACCGTGCAGCTGATCGTGGTGCCCGATGACCGCACGAACGACCTGGACGACTACGTGCGTCTCGAGGATGAGTCCAAAGAGCCTCTATCTTTGCGCGACGGAGATGTGTATCTGAGCAAGAGTTCACAGCTGGTACTGGGGATTCAACCGGGCGATACGGCACACGTCCAGGATTCGTCGCTCAACGTAGCCAAGGTCAAAGTCAGCGACATTTCGCTCAACTATCTGGGCAACACGCTTTACATGACGCAGGGCACCTATGAGCGCGCGTTCGGTCGAAGCGCGCGCCTTAACGGCGTCTTTGTGCTGCTTAAGGGCTCGTCGGCCGATCAGATTGCGTTTAGCAAGAAGCTTAAGAGCGACGGTTGGCTCACCATCTCGAGCACGGCTGAACATTGGCAGAACTTCGAGGCGAACTTCACTATCATCAATTCCGTCGTGGTGCTCGTGACCTTTATGGCGGCGTGCCTATCGTTTGTGGTGGTGTTTACGCTGTCCAACACGAATATCTCCGAGCGCGAGCGCGAGCTGGCGACCATCAAGGTGCTGGGCTTCCGCCGTGGCGAGGTGCACCACTACGTCAACAAGGAGACGTTGATCCTCACGGCGATCGGCGCTGCGCTGGGCGTGCCGCTGGGCGGCTTGCTGGCCGAGAGCTTTACCTACATTTTGCAGATGCCGTCGCTGTACTTTGACGTCGAGGTCGAGCCACTGAGCTACGTGCTCGCCGTGCTGCTGGCCTTTGGCTTTACGTTTATCGTCAACCTCGCCACCAATCGTACCCTCAACAAGATCGACATGGTCGGCGCCCTCAAGAGCGCCGAGTAACCTGTCCTGGGATTCAAGTTCTAGCGAGCTGCCGACGCGCCCGCAGCAGTATTTTTGCATAAACCGCTCCGCCAAATGCATACTTTGACGGGGCGGTTGCTTTTTGCCCACAGGTACCCCAGGGGGCGCCGTGCAAATTCCGGAGTATTCAGCGTCCCGGGGTCCGCGGGCGCGGGGGCGGGTGCACAAAACCGCGCTGAAAGCCCCGATTCTGAGTCCCAACGCCTCTAGAGCCGCTCGTTTTTTTACAGGATGCGGCTCATGGTGCCTGCCTTTCGCCCAAAATCCAGTATGCAGGCACCCTCGGCTGCTGAATACTCCCAAAAATGCACGCCGCATCCTACCCCAGGCACCCGCAGCAAGAAGACGAATAGCCATGGCCTCCTTAGTTACCGCAGGAGGCCCCAGGGCTTACCTCCCAAATCTTTCCGCAGGACGGAAGGATCCCGCCGCGCGAAGCGCACGGCGGGATCCTGACATGTCCGAGGACGATTTGGGAGGTAAGCCCTGGGGCCTCCGATGAGAGCAGTTCCAGCCGAGGCTATTCGTCGCCGAAGCTGATGCCCAACGCCTTGGCCTCGCGCACCAGATCACTCTGGGGGTCGACATACTTGAGCTTGCCGGCGACTTCCTCGAGCGGCATGTGGCACATCTTGCCGTCACGCAGGGCGATCATGTAGCCAAACTCGCCGCGTAGGCAGCCGAGTGCCGCCTCGACGCCGCACTGGGTCGCAAAGATGCGGTCCTGGGCGTCGGGCTGGCCGCCGCGCTGCGTGTGGCCGGGGATGGCGACACGGGTCTCGCGACCAGTCTTGGCTTCGATCTCCTTGGCGATGTCGTAGACAATCGAGGGGCTCGTACGCTCGGCGAGCTTCTTCTTGTACTCCTTCTTGGACAGCGCCGCGTCCTCCTTGGAGATGGCGCCCTCGGCGACGGCCACGATGGTAAAGCGGCTGCCGGTTTCCATGCGATGCTCGATGGTCTTGATGACGTTATCCATGTCGTAGGGGATCTCGGGAATCAGGATGACATCCGCGCCGCCCGCGACGCCGGCGTACAGTGGAATCCAGCCAACCTTGTGGCCCATGATCTCGATAACGAACACGCGCCCATGGCTCGAAGCGGTGGTGTGGATGTCGTCGATGCACTTGGTGGCGACGTCGATGGCGCTCGTAAAGCCAAACGTCAGCTCGGTGCCCCAGGTGTCGTTATCGATGGTCTTGGGCAGGGCGATAACGTTGAGGCCCTCTTCGCGCAGGCGGTTGGCGGTCTTGGTGGAGCCGTTGCCGCCCAGCATAAACAGGCAGTCGAGCTGCAGCTTATGATAGGTGTGGACCATTGCGGGTACCTTCTCGACGCCATCGGCCTCGGGAATATCCAGACGCTTGAACGGCGTGCGGCTCGTGCCCAGGATGGTGCCGCCGCGGGTGAGGATGCCGCTAAAATCGGCGGGCGACATGACGCGGAACCTGCTGTAGATAAGGCCCTGGTAGCCGTCCTCAAAACCATAGATCTCGATAGGTTCTTCGCTATTGGTCATAAGCGTTTTGACGATGCCGCGCATGGTGGCGTTGAGCGCCTGGCAGTCGCCGCCACTGGTAAGAAGACCGATCCTGAGCATGATGAATCCTTCCGGGCAAGTTATAACATGCGCATAAGTTTACCCCCGCACACTGTTGATACGGGGGTAAAACGTGTTAGCTCAAGCGTATGGAAATGTAAGCAACGTCAGGGAACGTAAGGTCGACGGGCCTGGCTCCTTACAGTGCGAAGGCATCGACGTTGCCCCAGTGGCGGCGCAGCGTGATGGCGGCAGCGGGCTCGGTATTGTCAAAGACGACCGACCACTGCGTGTTGCTGGTGATGTCTTCCGGATTGGGCTTTTGCGCCGCAGCGCGTAGGGCCTTCCAAGCGACTGCCTCGTCTTGGGCGCCGACATGGGCGTCAAGGACATCGGCGATTGCGACGGCGCGCTCTTTACCATGGCCCAGCTCGCCATTCTTTTGGTTGGGCAGCACTTCGTCGCCATAGCAGGCGTAGAAGTTCGTGACCTGGCGAACAGGGGTCGCTTTGAAAGCACGGTCCGGATCGCGCGGATCCCACTCTACTACGCGCGCGTCACCGGCGGCGTCGTTGATAAAGAAGTGGTAATCGCGTCCTGCCATGGCGTGCATGTCGTAGGCGGAAAGCAGGTCGACAGCTTCTTGCGTGGTGGCGGCACGGTCGAGCACCAGACGGATGGCGAGTGAGGTATTGATGACGGGGCGTTGCGCGTCCTGGTCACAGGGCTTGGAATCCAGAGTGAGTACGGCAATGGACACGCCGCATTCGTTAACACCGTCGAGCTGGGCAAACGGGCCCATGAGTGCGGCGGCACGTCCGGCGACGGAGTCAAGCGGAGTGTTATCGCCCAGGTTGTTAAGGGCGGCAAACCCGATGGAGGCATAGCCGCCACGTGGGTGATTGCGCACCAGCAGCGCCGAGGTGTCGTCCTTAAAGTCGTAATTGCGACCGGTGCGCACGCGGCCTTCGGCATCTACGGCGACAAAAGCGCTGCAGGCAAACTGGGGCGCCTGGACATGTACCGGCACACCGGGCAGCACCTGCGCCACCACGGCATCGATGTAGGCCTGGTCGTCGCGCACGCCAGCGGCGATGATGCGATCAAGATCGTAGTCGTAGGCGATGTCGATTGCGTACAGGTCATAGCCATCCGCGTAGCCGGTCAAGCGTTTGAGCGACGCGGCGGACTTGATTTGCTTGTGATAAACGATACCGGTGGCAGCGGCAAGGCCGACGGCGACTCCCGCGACACCGCAGGCGATGGCAATGTTACGTGGCTTCATGACGACTCCTCTCGTCCTGTTAGCGTAATTGTCGCAAAAGGTGCACGGGCATGATGGCTCAACTTGGTGAGTGGCGCGGAATTAAGCACGGAATGAAGAGTGCGGCACTGGCGTGGCGGGGTATGCTGGAGGGGACCATCAACCCAGCGAAAGGGGAGAGCATGACGGATCAGGAAACGCCCGAGCGCGCGCATGTGACGGCCGACGATATCGAGGCCGCCAACGACCTTATCGACTTTATCGAGGCGTGCCCCAGCATGTTCCATACGGCGGCGACTATTATGGCCGAGCTCGACGAGGCGGGCTTTACCTACCTGCCCGAGAACGCGGCGTGGGACATCGAGCCGGGCGGGCGTTATTACACGCAGCGCAACACCTCGAGCGTTGTTGCCTTTAAGGTGGGCGAGGACCTGGCCGCGACGTGGGGCGAGGACGGCGTTGCCGGTGACTATCATTTTCAGCTCACGGCGTCGCACAGCGATTCGCCGACGTTTAAGGTCAAGGCCGTGCCTGAGCTTGACGGCGCGGGCGAGACGCTGCGCCTGAACACCGAGGCCTACGGCGGCATGATCGACTACACCTGGTTCGATCGCCCGCTGGCACTCGCGGGCCGCGTGCTGGTGCGCGAGGGCGACCGTATTGAGAGCCGCCTGCTTGCCACCGAGCGCGAGGTTGCCATTATTCCGAGCCTTGCCATCCACATGAACCGCGGCGTTAACGAGAGCTTTGCTCCCAATCGCGCCGTTGACCTGTGCCCGCTCATCAGCGCTGGTGACCTTAAACAGGGCGACTTTGACGCCCTGATCGCCGACGAGCTGGACGTTGAGCCCGAGCAAATTTTGGGCCGCGATCTGTTCCTGGTCAATCGTCAGGATGCGCGTATTTGGGGCTGGGCCGACGAGTTTATCTCGACACCCAAGCTTGACGACCTGGCCTGCGCCTACACCTCGCTACAGGCATTTTTGGGCGCCGAGAACGCGCGCGACGTCTCGGTCTTCTGCTGTTTTGATAACGAGGAGGTTGGTTCCGAGACCAAACAGGGCGCCATGTCAACGTTCTTGGCCGATGCATTGCGCCGCACTAACGGATCGCTGGGCTTTGACGACGAGTCGTATCATCGCGCCCTTGCCGCATCGATGCTCGTGAGCTGCGACAACGCGCATGCCGTGCACCCCAACCACGCCGAGAAGTGCGATGCGCGCAACCAGGTTGTGCTCAACGGCGGCATCGTCATCAAGGAAGCCGCCAACCAGCACTATTGTACCGATGCCTTTAGCCGCGCGGTGTTCCAAGCTATTTGCGATGACGCCGACGTGCCCACGCAGGCCTTCGCCAACAAGAGCGATATGGCCGGCGGATCCACGCTCGGCAATCTGTCCAATATGCAGGCGAGCATGCATGCCGTGGACGTGGGCCTGCCGCAGCTGGCCATGCACTCGAGCTACGAGACCGGCGGCGTGCGCGACGTGATGTACGCCATCCGCGCCCTCACCGCCTTCTACGAGCGCGACCTCCATATCAATGGAGCCGAAAGCGTGGAGCTCTAAATGCAAGCCGAAGACGAGAAGACCGAGGGCAGGTCTCAACTAATCGATCAGGGGTCGAAGCTGTTCGCCACCGCTTGCCATGAATCGGGAATCGACGTGTCCAACGCGTGGCCAGCGAGCGATGAAGAACTCAAGCGTAGCGCCTATTCGGACCGCTATGATGAGGAGACGGACTGGCTCTAATAAGCGAAGTGTCGAAAACGCTAGATGTATGTTTGATATCACTTTGGCGAGAGTGTCGCAGACAGAACTACCGGTATGGCGCAAGCCAACCTGACCCCATTGCACCAAACCTACCAAAAAGGGACAGGTTCATTTTGGCAGGTTTTATCTGGGAAAATGCCGCAATGCCAACAGCTGGACGGAATTGTTGAGACACCGCAGGTTGAGCAAGCGTCAGCGAGCGATGTCCAGAGCGAACAAGTTGGCATGAAAAAGGCAAGGCATAGACCTTCTGGTCATGCCTTGCCTTTTGAATGACAAATTGTCGCTCTGGGCGGCGCGCAGCGTCGACCGGTCCGCCGTTCGTTAGAACGGCGGAACCCTAATGTTCGATCCAACAACGTAAAGTTTCGCCGGCTTGCAGGTGACGCAGGTTCTCCGCGGCGATGTCGACCACATTGTTGAGCGTGGCTGCCAGGTGGAACCAGCCGGAGACGTGTGGCGTGATGAGCATGTTGGGCGCATTCCACAGTGGGCTTGTCTCAGGCAGCGGTTCGGGGTCGGTGACGTCGACCGCGGCGCCGGCGAGATGTCCCGACTCCAGAGCGGCAACCAAATCGTCGGCAACCACAAGATCGCCGCGGCCGCCGTTGGCAAAGAAGGCGCCCGGTTTCATCGCGGCGAAGAACTCGGCGTTCGCCAGACCGCGCGTCTCGGGCGTGCTGGGCATAAAGGACGTGACGATGTCAGCCTCGGCCAGGCGCTCGGGGAGGGCGTCCATGCCGTCCATGTCCTCAAACACAATGGGGTAGACGAGTGGATGGCGCTTGATGCCGCGGACGTGCGCGCCCATGTTGCGGCAGAGTGTGGCGAAGTGGCCGCCGATATCGCCCGCGCCTAGCACCAGCACATTGGCGTTCTTGAGCGAGGTGACCGGCCCCAAATCCTCCCAGCGATGCTCGCGCTGCAAGTCGTGATAGCCGGGCAGGCGCTTCATCATAGAAAGGACCATGGCAAACATATGCTCGCTTACGGCCTGGCCGTAGGCGCCCACCGAGCAGGAAAGCTTAGCGTCGGCTGGCACGGTGCCGGCGGCCAAGTAGTCGTCATAGCCGGCGGTCTGCAATTGCAACAGCTGGAGATGCTCGCATGCCGTGAGCATGCCAGGGTCGATGTTGCCCAAGATCACGTCGGCATCGGCGACCTGCTCGCGCGTGGCGGCGTCGGAGCTCGTGTAGATAAAGTCCTCGCCCGGAGCGCTCGACTCGAGGATCGCGCGGTGACGATCGTTGACGGGCAACAAAACCAGAATGTTCACAAGCAGTCCTCTCCGCCCAACCTGCCAAAAGGGGACAGATTTATTTTGGCATGTTTTATCAGGCAAAACGTTCAAATAAAACGCCGGGCTACGCGATGGTTAACATATCCATCGCGAAGCCCGGCGCATCCACGGCTACCAGCTCAGCAGCTCGTAGCCATCCTCGGTCACCACGAGCTGTACCTCGCACTGGGCCGAATCGCTGCCGTCCTTGGTGTGCACGCACCAGCCGTCACCCTTGCTGATCTTGATGTCGGGCGCTCCGGCGTTGACCATGGGCTCGATGGTAAAGACCATGCCCGGGGCCATGATGGTGTCCACATCGGGCGCCTCGGTGGTAAAGCCCACAAACGGGTCCTCGTGGAACTCCTTACCGATGCCGTGTCCGCCGTACTCGCGCACCACGCTAAAGCCGGCGTCCTCGACCGTCTTTTGCACGGCCTCGGCCATCACGGACAGCGGCAGCCACGGCTTGACGGCGGCCAGACCCGCCTCCACGCTGGCACGAGTGACGTCGACCAGGCGCTGGCGCTCGGCCGAGACCTCGCCGATGCAGAACATACGGCTCGAATCACTAAAGTAACCGTCCAGGATCGTGGAGCAATCCACGTTGATGATGTCGCCTTCGTGCAGCACATCCGTATCGCAGGGGATACCGTGGCAGACGACGTCGTTGATCGAGGTGCACACGCTCTTGGGGTAGCCCTCGTAGTTGAGGTCGGCCGGCGTGCCGCCGTGCTCGACGGTGTAGTCGTAGATCATCTGGTCGATCTGGTTGGTGGTCATGCCCGCGGCGATGTGCTCGCCTACGTAATCGAGCACGCCCACGTTGATGGCGGCCGAGCGCTTGATGCCCTCGATATCGGCGGGCGTCTTGTAGAGCGTGCGGGGCAGAACCTCCCAGCCCTCTTCCCACAAGCGCTCGAGGCGCTCATCAAAGGCGCTGTGGCATTTCTTGTATTTCTTGCCGCTGCCGCACCAGCAAGCGTCGTTGCGGCCGGGCACGGGTCCTTTGTCATACATGGCTAACTTCCTTTCATCCGCAGCTAGTATAGCCCACTCACGCGTCCATAAAAGTTGCGGTGATATAGTTCCGATTTAAGCGGTTTAACAGCATAAACAGGAACTATATCACCGCAACTGATGGAGTGGGATGGCGGACACTAGCTGCTGCGTGGTTTTGCTAGTAGCTCACCTGGCAGGGAATGCCGAGGGCGCGCACGCGTGCAGCGATCGTGTCGAGCGCCTCGGGCGCTGCTTTGGCAAGGCCGGCGACCGGTGTCTCGCGCGCTACCGTGTAGATGGTTGCTTCTTGTGGGCGAATGCGCTCAAGCGCCGCGAGCCAGGGGGCAACGTACTCCTCGCCGGTGTTGTCGATGAGCTTGCCCTGATACTCGCCGGTCAAAAAGATCGTCTGGATAATAACGTGACCGTCAAAGCTTGCGAACGTCTTGATCTGGTGCTCGACGTCGTAGGGGCCAACAGGCTGGTCGAGCAGCTGGATAAACGCCGGGTCGACGGTATCGAGCTTAAGAATGTTGTCGTCGACCATCATGAGCGCGTCGTGCACCTCGGGACGGTCGGCGCGCGTGCCGTTGGAAAGCACGGCGATCTTGGAGTTTGGGGCAAGCTCGTCGCGCAGCGCGACGGCGCCGGCGATGGCCTGCGGAAACTCCGGTGCGGCGGTGGGCTCGCCGTTGCCTGCGAAGGTGATCACATCGGGGAGTTCGCCCTCGGCTGCCATCTCGCGCAGCTTTGCCTCGAGCGCGTCGAGTACCACGGCAGCTGTGTTGTACGGCTCATGGCAGGGGCGCTCGGCGTTGAGGCCGTTTTCGCAGTAAATGCAGTCGAACGTGCAGATTTTGCCGCTCGCCGGCATCATATTGACGCCGAGCGAGAGACCAAGGCGACGGCTGCGAACGGGCCCAAAGATGGGGCTGGCATTCAAAAACGTAGACATAGGCATATGCTCCTCAAGACAATTGTGCCTAAGCATAGCATCGGCTCCAAAGCAAGGTGCGGGCCCTTGCTTTACAAGTTTCGTTTTTTCACGTCGCTCATTATGCGGTGCCATGAAAAGCCTCGGGTCGGGTACAGTTAATCTGTTAACAAGGCGTAAGGCAATGCGGGTCCATCCAACCGCACTGACGTGCAACTGGATGAGCATTGATGATGGGGGCACAACATGGATTTTACGGTCGAGAATGCGGGCACCACGATTGCCTGTCGCGAATATGCCGGCCCGGATGTGTCGCCTGATGCTCCTGCCTTGGTGTGCGTGCACGGCGCTTGTGTCGACGGCACATTTTTCGACGGTATCGCTTGTGAGCTCAGCCGCAACTACCGCGTAATTGCCTACGACCGCCGCGGCTGCGGTGGCAGCAGCGATGCGGCAGACGGCAGCTATGATCTTGCCGCCCAGGCCGCCGACCTGCAAGCCGTGATCGAACACGTTGGCGCTCCGGCAAATGTGCTTGCGCACAGCGCCGGTACGTTGGTGGCGCTGGAGCTTCTTCGCACCGAACCCCATCTCGTCGCCCGTGCGATTCTGCATGAGCCGGCTGTGTCGGCCGAAGGCGTCGGTATGGGCGCAGCTCCGGTTTTGCTCGATATGATTGCGGCTGGAAAGGTTTCAAGGGCGCTCCGGCTTTTCTTGGGAGCCCTCGGCGACTTGGACCCCGAGGCTCCCGGGACGACCGAAGCGGAAGTCAAACATGCCCTGCGCAATGGTCGTTGCTTCATGGCCAATGAATACGGAACAAATATGACATATGCTCCCGACTGGGAGCGCGCCCGCGCGTCAAAGGCGGTGTCGGCCGTGTTCTTGGGCGAGCTCTCGGTTGGCACGCCCCGCGAGGCGGGCACGAGGGTGGCTGCCGAATATCTCGATTGCCCCCTTGTGACGATTCCGGGCGCGCATAACGGTCTGCGCGATCGCCCCGTTACGGCGGCAAATGCCGTTCGCGATGTCTTGGAGCGTTAGCGCGCTCGATGACCTGCGGGGAGAGGGGTTGTTAGCGTTTCGTCATTGTTGACGAATGCGTCCATAACCGCGCGCCCGCGGCTCCATTACCGCCGCTTGCCAGGTCATAAAAATGTAACGATAATCGCGCGTTTGCCTTCAGCTGTTAGATGTTACCCTTGTACCAATTGATATGCACCGTTGCCGTGCATAACGATAGAAAGGGCCCCATATGCTCAATAATCACGAGGTCAATCTAACCGACGAGGAGGCTGCCGCTGAGGTCGCCCGCGTCGCGAAGACCTACCCCGTGGTACGTTTGCTGTCGGCCGATCAGATTAAGAGCGAGCCTAACTGCCTGCTCGCCGGCGATCGCTGCCCTTGTCTGCGTCAGTCGAGTCTTGAGGCTTTGGCAGACTCCGATGAGGTGTCGGAGCAACTGCTCAACGATGGTGTTGAGTACCGCGCTCGCCTACGCCCTCTAAAGGTTGAGGGCGAGCCTCGCGTCTTGCTGATGGTGCGTCCGATTGATGAGCGGGAGGCTGCAGAAGAGGACCTTGTCTACACCGATGTGCTGACGAGCGTGCGCAATCGCCGATATTACGAAGAAAAGCTCCGTAGCGCTCGCATGAAGGCTGGCGTGGCGGTGATCGACCTTGATGATTTTAAGGTCTTCAACGATACGTGCGGCCGTCATGCCGGCGACCTTGCGCTCGGTGCTGTGGCGACGGCCATACGCAGCGGAATTCGTTCGACTGACGAGCTCGTACGCTATGGCTGCGACAAGTTTGTGGTCGTCATGCCCAATATTCCCTCCGATGACTTCACCCGTCGCCTGCATCAGGTGTCCGATGCCGTTCATGCCACGATTGTTCCGGGCCATGAGTACGTGAGCTTGACGGCATGTGTTGGTGGCGTTCGCATTCATGGCGAGACGGTCGATGAGGGCGTTGGCCGCGCTGTCCAGTTATTGAGCCGCGCTAAGGCAAAAGCCGGTACGGTCGTGACCGATGCCGATTCCATCGAAGCCTTCCAAAGCGAAAAGCCTTTGGTGCTTATTGTCGATGACTCCGAGATGAACCGAGCCATTCTCAACGAGATGCTCAAGGACGAGTATTGCATCCTCGAGGCCGCCAACGGTCGTACGGCGCTCGACATGGTCGACCGCTATGGCGATGAGTTGTCGCTCGTGCTGCTGGATATTGCCATGCCAGGCATAAGCGGCTTTGAGGTGCTGGCCGATCTGTCGCGCCGATCGGGTATCGACAATCTGCCTTTTATCATGATTTCGAGCGAAGATTCCGATGATATGGTTCTGCGCGCGTACGAGCTGGGTGCCTCGGACTATATCAACCGCCCGTTTGACTCCCGTGTCGTGCGCCGCCGTGTAAGCAACACCATCCGCCTATACGCCAAACAGCGCCGCCTGACGAACCTGCTGTCCCAGCAGTACAACGAGCGCGTCAAGAACAGTCGCATGCTCATCGACATGCTTGCCGGCGTCATGGAGCTTCGCAATGGCGAGAGCGGCAGGCACGTTACGAATATCGAAAAGCTGACCGAGCTGCTGCTTGACTGTCTGGTCCGGCGTAGCGACACCATCTCCCTCGATAACGAGGAACGCTCCACGATTGCCCTGGCTTCGGCGTTGCACGATATCGGCAAGATGTCGATTGACGATGCGATTCTCAACAAACCTGGGCACCTTACGCCCGAGGAGTTCGAGATTATGAAGACGCATACCACGATCGGCGCCGACATGCTGCGTGAGCTGGGTAGCCATCACGCCGGCAATGCGCTTATGGAATATGCGTACCAGATTGCGCGTTGGCACCACGAGCGCTGGGACGGCAAGGGTTATCCCGATGGCCTTAAGGGCGATGAAATTCCCATTGCCGCACAGGTGGTTTCGGTGGCCGACGTGTACGATGCCCTGACGAGCGTGCGCGTGTACAAGGACGCTATCCCGCACGAGGAAGCGATTCAGATGATCCTGGATGGTAAGTGCGGCACCTTTAACCCGCTGCTGCTCGATTGCCTACTCGAGGTGCAAGACCAAATTGCCGAGACGTTGGCACACCCCGCTGACGTCGTCGCGTTTCCCACGATTTAGTTTGACCAAAGGAGTTTAACCCATGATTTCCATGCGTGAGGCGTATGAGAAGATTGGCGCCAATTATGATGACGCGTGCGCTCGGCTGATGGGCGAGGAAATGCTTGCCCGCTTTGCCCTCAAGTTTTTAGATGACGAGAGCATGGACAAGCTGGAGGCTGCCATGGCGGCAGGAGACGCCAAGGGTGCGTTTATGGCGGCGCACACACTCAAGGGCGTGAGCCAGAACCTGGGATTCGATAATCTGTACGAGCCGGCGGTCGTGGTAACCGAAGCGCTGCGTGGCGCCGATGCCGTTGACGGCGCTCGCGAGGGAATGCATGCGTTGCAGCAGCAATATGCGGCTACGATGTCGGCCCTGCGCGAGGCGGCTGAATAAGAGGCTGCGAGCCTTGGGCTGCTTGCCGGCCACATATAGGTGAAAGGGCGCCCCGCCGGACCATGTGGCCGGTGGGGCGCCCTTATCTGTTTTGTGGTTCGCGGGCTAGCGGGCCTGTTTAACCTTGGCCGCTGCCTCGACAAACGACTTCCAGAGGTTAAAGTCGGTCTCGAGCGTCTTCCACGTGTACTCAGGGTGCCATTGCACGCCCAGGCAGAATGGCTGGCCTTCGACCTCGATGCACTCGGGAACGCCGTCGGTTGCCTTGGCGACCAAGCGCGTGCTTTTACCCAGACGGTCGACGCAGCAGTGATGTGCCGAGTTGGTCTGGATCAGCCTGTGACCGCCAACCGCGCGCTCCAGCAGCGAGCCCGGCACGACCTCGACGGGGTGCACGGGATCGTTGAGCACGTGGGTATGGCGCCACTGCGTGCGGCCCTCGCGCGCACCCAGGCTCGGCACGTCCATGCACAGGGTGCCGCCGGTGGCGACATTGAGCAGCTGCGTGCCTCGGCAGGTGGTAAAGAGCGGCTTCTTGGCGCGAAGCACCTCGTTAACCAGCTTAAACTCAAAACGGTCGCGAATCTCGCAGCACAGCGTGGGGTCGTAGGGGCGCTCGTCGCCCCAGCGCTTGGGGTTGACGTCCGGGCCACCGGGAATGGCGATGCCGTCGGCGATATCGACGTAATGACGGATGACCTCAATGTCCTCGGTGATGGACATCTGCAGCGGTAGGCCGCCAGAGGCAAGGATGGCATCGACAAAGACACTTGCGATTTCCTCGTTGGGGGAGAGCATCTCGGTTAAAAACGGCTCTGCCTCTTCCCAGCGCGGTGCGACGAGGATGAGTGGGCGGTCGGCGGGGGCGACGTCGACGTGCGGGGTGTAGGACGATGAAGTGCGAGTTCCGATCATAGGTGTAACTGTCGAGTTTGGATGGGCATGGCGGGCGGGTGGGCGGTCTGGTTAGTGGCCCTTGATGGAGTTGAGGAAGTCCTGGGCGCGCTTGGTCTGGGGGTGGTCGAAGAACTCGTCGGGCGTGCCGGTTTCTACGATCTGGCCGTCGGCCATAAACACGACGCGGTCGGCCACGCGGCGGGCAAAGTTCATCTCGTGCGTGATGACGATCATCGTCATGCCCTGCTGGGCCAGACGGACCATGACCTCGAGCACCTCGTTGATCATCTCGGGGTCAAGGGCGCTTGTGGGCTCGTCAAAGAGCATGGCCTTGGGTTGCATGGCAAGCGAGCGGGCGATGGCCACGCGCTGCTGCTGGCCGCCCGAGAGCTGTGCGGGCACCTTATCGGCCTGCTCGGCCACGCCCACGCGGCTCAGCAGGTCCATGGCGCGCTCACGAGCCTCTTCCTTGGACACGCCCAGCACGTCGACCGGTCCCAGCATGACGTTTTGCAGTACGGTCATATGTGCAAACAGGTTGAACTGTTGGAACACCATGCCCAGCTCGGCACGCATGCGGGCAAGATCCTTGCCTTCCTGCGGCAGGGGCTCGCCCTCGATGAGAATCTCGCCCGAGTCGATGGTTTCCAGGCGGTTGATGGTGCGGCACATGGTCGACTTGCCCGAGCCCGAGGGGCCGATCACAACGACGACCTCGCCGCGGTCGACCGAGAGATTGATGTCGTTGAGGACGTGCAGATCGCCATAGTGCTTATCGACGTGTCTGAGCTCGATCAGCGGCTGATTGCCGGTGGAAGAGGTGCTCTGTGCCATGGTGCTCGGCTCCTTATGACTCGAAATGGTAAAGCGTTAGCGGATGATGGTCGCGCCGGTCTTGTGCGAAACATAGACAGCGGCCTTGTTGATCGCGACGTTGATGAGGATGTAGATGACTGCGATCACCAGGTAGACCGACACGAGGGCGTCGTAGTTGGTAATGAGCACGCGGGCGTTTTGCATGAGGTCGGGGTAGCTCACCACATAGGCGACGGTGGTGTCTTTGACTACGACCACGAGCTGCGAAATCAACGACGGAATGATAAACCGAATAGCCTGCGGCAACACGATTTTAAAGGTGATTTTGGCCTTGGAGAGACCGAGCGCCTGGGCTGCCTCGACCTGACCGCGCGGCACGGCATTGACGCCGGCGCGGAAAATCTCGGCCAGCACGCCGGCCGCAGCGAGCGCGACAGGCAACGTGAGCATCCAAAACGACGGCAGCGCGATCTTGTACTGGGGCAGCACCAAAAAGAAGAAGTAGATGAACAGCAGACTCGGCACACCGCGGAAGAAATCGGTAAGCACGCGGCAGACCAGCTGTAGTGGCTTGATGCCGCTGGTGCGGCCGAGCATAAGGGCTAAGCCCAGTACCAGCGCAATGACGCCGGCAGTGAGTGCGACTTTAACGGTGCCCTCAAAGCCGGCAAGCAGGAACTTCCAGGTGGTGAGGTGCGTAAAGAAATACCAATAGTGGACCGAAAGCTGGCCGGTCATATAAAAGCGCTGCAGTACCAAGGCGACGAGCACGGCGACGGCAACGAGCGAGATGGCGGTGCCGATGCGAATCTTGGCGCGCATCTTGGGGCCGGGAGCCTCGTAGAGCGCATCGCGCATGGTAAGTGCAGGGGAGGAATGCTTGCTCATCGGAGGATCCTCACCTTCTTATCGATGTAGTTGCCAATGTGGCTCACCACAAAGGCCGTGCCCAGGTAGCCGAGCGCCGAGATAAAGAACGCGGCGACGCCGCCGAGCGAGCGCGTGTTGATATAGCTCACCACGCCGGTGAGCTCCTGCGGCTTAAGCGGCACCTGGCTGCCGAGCGCAGTGGTGAGCATGACGGCGATAAAGAGGTTGGTCATGGGCAGCACGCTCGAGCGCAGCGCCTGCGGAATCACGATTTTGGCGAGGATGCGGTTAAAGCTCATGCCGAGCGAACGGGCGGCTTCGACCTGACCGACGCCGACGGTGTTGATGCCGCTCATAAAGTTCTCGGAACCAAAGGCCGAGCCCAAAAGGACCGTGGCGACGATAACGCAGGTGCGGTAGGGCAGGACGACCTTGAGCGGCGGCAGCGCGTAGACGACGATGATAAGCAGCGCGATGCCGGGGATGTTACGGAAGACCTGGACATACAGGTCGCCAAAGACGCGCAGCGGCTTGAGCGGCGACACGCGCATCACGGTGACGGCGACGGCCAGCACCATGGCGATGGCAAACGACTCAAGCGTCATGCCCCAGGTTGCTAGCAGCGCGTCGATATAGTTCTGGCCATAGAGCGACCAGAGCTCGGAGAGACTCATGCGGACCTCCCGCCGGTAAGGAAAGGGGCTCCCGTGTGTACGGAAGCCCCGACAACTCAGTGAGGAAACAGTTTACCGCAATAAAGCGCATCATGCGTTTCCGTATGGTTTCGTTGCGGCCGTTACCAGGCTCGCTGACTAGGCGCCGATCTCGGGCAGCTCGGGAACATTGGTGTCGCCCGTACGGTCGCCGATGCAGATCTGCCACAGCTCAGTCCAGGTGCCGTCGTCCTCGATCTTCTTAAGGAAGTCGTTGACAAAGGCGACGCCGTCGGAATCGAGCGGCAGACCGATGCCATAGGGCTCCTTGCTGCCGAAGGGCTTGCCGGCAATCTTGTACTTACCGGGCTCGCGGACCAAGGCGCTCTGCTGCATGTTGTTATCGATGACGTAGGCGTCAACGCGGCCCTGCTGGAGTGCCTGGCGGGCCTCCTCGTCGGTCTTGAACTCCTGCTGGCTGGCCTTGGGGGCGAACTCCTCCAGGATGGCGGGGCCGTTGGAGCCGGACTGGACGGCGACGTTCTTGTCGGCCAGGTCGTCGACGCTCTTGATGTCGTCGTTGTCGGCGAGCACCAGGATGGCCTGCTGCGTGTAGTAATAGGGACCGGCAAAGGAGACGAGCTTCTTGCGCTCGTCGGTAATGGTGTAGGTGGCAAAGACGGCGTCGACCTGGCCGTTCTGCAGGACGGACTCGCGCGTGTCCGAGGTCACCTGGGTGATCTCGACCTTGTTCTCGCCCAGAATGTAGTTGGACAGGAGCTGTGCGATACCGGCATCGAAGCCGCGGGTCTGACCGTCTTTCTCGTTGAGGAGGGAGAAGAGCGTGGAGGTCTGAACGCCACCGATCTTAAAGACGCCGGCGTCCTTGACGGCCGTGGCCCAGGTGCTGGCGGCGATGGCGTCGTCATCGGCCTTGGGGCCGTTGTCGACGAGCTTGTCGAACGCCTTGGCGTCGAGCGTGGTGGAAGCCTCGGTATCTTCGGAGCTCTTGGAGGAGTCGGCGGCGGAACCCTTGTCGGCCTCGGCGCTGGTGTCGGAGCAGCCGGCAAGACCAAGGCCGGCGACGGTTGCGAAGGTGGCGGCAACGAAGCCGCGGCGGTCGAGAACGACCTGCTGGGAGAGGTTCTTGCTCATGGTAGAACACCTTTCTCAATAAAATCCCTAGCGGTTGAGTAGAGTTATACCCTATCGCGCTCAAATGGGTCAACACGAAATAACTCAGAAACATACTTGTCTTATGGGTTATTCTACCTACCAAAAAGGGACAGGTTTATTTTGGCAGGTTTTATCTGGACAAACGTCGATTATTACAGCTGAGATAGCGTTTTGCGGACGGCGTGGCCGCTCGCGGCGGTCGCTATAATGGCGGCAACGCGACACATATATGAGTAAGGAGATCGCGTATGAACGGTTATTCGTTTTTCGCACCGACCAAGGTGCTGTTTGGCGCGGGCAAGTTGGGCGAGCTGGGCACGCAGAAGCTGCCCGGCACCAAAGCGCTCATCGTTACGACCGGCGCCAACTCGGCCAAGCGCTTTGGATACTTGAGACGCGTGGAGGCCGAGCTCGAACGCGCCGGCGTGGCGCATGAGCTGTTCGATCGCATTGAGCCCAATCCCCTGCGCGAGACCGTCAATGCGGGTGGCTGGATGGCGCGCACCCATGGCTGCGACTTTGTCCTGGCGCTCGGCGGCGGCTCGGTCATGGACGGCAGCAAGGGCATCTGCGCGGTGGCGGCCAACCCGCATACCGATGCCGAGGGTAACGAATGCCTTGGTGACATCTGGGATTTTGTGAATGGCGGTACTGCGCTCGGCCTGCCGATCCCCAACGATCCGCTGCCGCTTGTTTGCGTAACCACCACGGCGGGTACCGGCTCCGAGGTCGATGCGGGCGGTGTCCTGTCCTGCGAGGACAATGACGAGAAGCTTCGCCTGGGCGATCAGCGCCTGTTCCCGGTACTTTCGATCGTTGATCCCGAGCTCATGGTGAGCGTCCCGGCGCGTCTGACCGCCTATCAGGGATTCGACGCTCTGTTCCATTGCGTTGAGTGCTACATCTCAAATACCAACACGCCCATGGGTGACATGGTTTGCCGCGAAGGCATCCGCCGAGCCGCCGCGGCGCTGCCTACGTGCATCAATAATGGCGATGACCTGGAGGCGCGCTCGAGCCTTGCGTTTGCCAACACGCTCGGCGGCTATGCCATGGATGCCTCGGGCACCACGGGCTCGCATGGTCTTGAACATGGCATGAGCGCGCATCATCACGACCTGCCGCACGGCGCCGGCCTCATCATGATCGCCCGTGCCTACCACACGTGGATGATCGATCACGGTGTTGCACCAGAGCGCTATATCGACATGGCGCGTCTGATGGGCAATGCCGCCGCGGATGATCCGCACGATTTTGTGATTGAGCTCACGCGCCTGATGGAGGCTTGCCATGTGGCCGACCTCGCCATGAGTGAGTGGGGGATTACGGTCGAAGAGCTGCCGGCCATCGCGCACAACGCTCTGACGACCAACGGCGTCCTGTTCAGCCACGACCCCGTGACGCTGACCGACCCCGACGTCGTCGAAATTCTCAAGCTAAGCTACCGCTAACCACCACAAAGGGGACACTTTGGCGGTTCGTCTCAATCTGTAACATCTGCAGCCGTTTTTGCCGAGCAACTGTTACAGATCGAGATTTGCTCTTCAGGGGAATTCGAATGTCTCGATCTGTAACATCTGGACGGACAAAAGGTCTCTATCTGTTACAGATTGAGACAAACGTCGGGGACTACGACGTCTTGTCTCGATCTGTAACAGTTAGACGGGAATTCGGGCCCTGGATGTTACAGATTGAGATAATCGCGTCGCGAAAACAAAAACCTCCGCAGGGATGCTTCCCTTGCGGAGGTTTTCTTACTCGTTGAGTAGTCTTGCGGCTTCGGCGGCCATGTTCTCGACCGTCATGCCGTTTTGAGCGAGCAGTTCGTTGGGGTCGTAGCGGTCGGGGAAGCCCTTGGCGATGCCGAAGGTGCGCGTGCGCAACGGCGTGCATGCCAGATAACATGCCACACGCTCACCCCAGCCGCCGTCCAAGACGCCGTCCTCGAGGGTGACGACAACGCGATGCTCGGCGGCAAGGCTGTTGAGGAACTCGCGGTCGAGCTCGGTTGCAAAGCGCGGGTTGACGAGCGTGGCCTCGATGCCGTACTCGGCGGCCAAGCGGTTTGCCACGCGCTCGCCCAACTCAAAGAAGTCGCCGAGCGCAAGCACGGCCACATCGCGGCCCTGACGCACCACGTTGTAGCGAACGGCGCTATAGTCGGTGTCCTCGGCAGGCGCCAGATCGGGACGGCTCACCAGGCCAATACCAGGTACACGAATCGCCACGGGATGCTCGCGGTGGTCGAGCGACCAGCTCAGCATGGACAGGTATTCCTCCATGCAGACCGGCGCCAAGTAGCGCATGTTGGGAAGAGCGCCCAGCATGGAAATATCAAAGAACGAAAGGTGCGTCTCGGACGTGGTGCCAAAGATCGACGCACCAAACACCAGGATGGTTGCGGGGGCGTCGTTGAGGCACAGGTCGTGCCACAGCTCGTCGTAGGCGCGCTGCAAAAACGTGCCGTACACACCAAAGACTGGCTTGGCGCCCGAGCGCGCAAGCGCGGTGGCAAAGGTCACGGCGTGCTCCTCGGCAATGCCCACATCGACGAACTGTTTGCCGGCGGCGGCGCGAAGCTCGGGTGTAAAGCCCATGATGTAGGGTGTGGCGGCCGTGATGCCCACGACCTGCGGATCGCGCTCGATGGCGGCGCTGAGCGCCTCGCCCGTAATGTCGGCGTAGGTGCGCGGCGCAGGCTCGCTCGGATGGCCCGGGCAGAGCTTGCGCCCGGTCGCCATGTCAAACGGACCCACGTGGTGCCAGCGCTCGGGGTCGTTTTGGGCTGGCTCAAAGCCCTTGCCCTTGGCGGTGGAGACGTGCAGCACGATGGGATGATCGATATTGCGCAGTTCCTGCAGCGCGTCGACTAGGGCCAACACGTCGTTGCCGGCGTCCAAATAACGGTAGTCGAGTCCCATCGCGCGGAAAACGTTGCGCTCACAGGTGCCGTTGCTGGCGCGCAGCTCGGCCAGATTGCGATAGAGGCCACCGTGGTTCTCGGCGATGGACTGGTCGTTATCGTTGACGATGATGATCAGGTTGCTGTCGAGTTCGGCGGCATTGTTGAAGCCCTCAAACGCCAGGCCGCCCGAAAGCGAGCCGTCGCCAATGATGGTGATGACGTTGTACGCATCGCCCGCCAGGTCACGAGCGTGCGCCAGGCCGCAGCCCAGGCTCACCGACGTGGAGGTATGGCCCATGGCGAACAGGTCGTGCTCGGACTCGTCGGGATTGGCAAAGCCAGAGGCCTCGCCAAAGCGCTTCGGATCGATATAGGTATACGCGCGCCCAGTCAGCGCCTTGTGGGCGTAGGTCTGGTGCGAAACGTCAAAGAGAATCTTGTCGATAGGGGAGTTAAACACGCGATGGAGCGCGACCGTAAGCTCAACGACGCCCAGGTTGGGGGCAACGTGCCCGCCGACGGCGGCGGAGCTTTCGAGGATGGCGTGGCGAATCTCGTCGCAGAGCTGCGGGAGCTCGGCACGATTAAGAGCCTTGACGTCCTCGGGCGTTGTCGTTTGCGTAAGCAGCATCGTTGTGGGTTACTCCATGCGAATCGAGTGCCGGCGCTCCCTCGGCCGACACAATTGCACAAGACAGTCTCGCACATTTTGGCGTTTGATATGTGACGGCGGCGCGGTAATTCGCCAACTGGTGGGGCAAAACGTTTTGTCCGATGCCATACTGATAGATTCGATGATGATTTTTTCAATACGTGCAGGCCGTGGCTTGCCGCCGTGAGCCGCTGGAAGGAGGCAGCATGTCCGATGCCGTTCGTGCCGAGAAAATCGCGCACGAGGTCGACGATGCCGCCCGCCAGCTCGCCCAGGCGGGCCGCTTGGACCTGACGCGCGAGTTTATCCAGCATGGCGACGTGACGGTCTATGCACATGTGACTTCGGTAGCGCGGACGAGCCTGTCCTTTGCCGAGCGCCTGGGCCGCGTCGGTGTTTCGATCGACCGTGCCTCGCTGCTGCGCGGAGCCTTGTTACACGATTACTTTCTCTACGATTGGCACGATCCCGACCCAAGCCATCGGCTGCATGGCTTTCGCCACCCGTTTTTTGCCCTAGCGCGCGCGGAGGAAGATTTTGAGCTGACGTCGCGCGAACGGAATATTATCGTGCGGCATATGTTTCCGCTGGTGCCGGTGCCGCCGACGTGTCGTGAGGCTTGGATTGTGTGCCTGGCGGATAAATGGTGTGCTCTGCGCGAGACGGTCGCCGGCCGCCTGCCGCGCAAAGACGACGCGAACGATTTGAGCGAGGGCTCGAGCGACGGCTCGAGCAAAGATTCGAGTGAAAAGAGGAGAGGGTAGACGGTGGGGACCGCGATCGACATGGCATTTGACGGCGCGACGCTTGCCGCCTGTCCGCTTTCGGCACTGGTGCTCTCGTTCGCCTTCTACGGGTTTTGCGGCTGGGCATGGGAATCGACGGTCTGCGCCATGCTCAACCACGGACGCTTTGCCAACAGCGGCTTTTTGCTGGGACCGTGTTGCCCCATCTATGGCGCGGGCGGCATTGCCTGCTGGCTGCTGTTGCGCGGAATTCCTGACGCGTCGAGCCAGTTTGTCGCTGCAGCGCTCGTATGCAGCGTGATTGAGTACAGCGTAGGCGTGCTGTTGGAAAAAACAACGGGCGCTCGCTTTTGGGATTACTCGCACCTGCCGTTTAACTTGCACGGACGCATCTGCCTGTACTGGGCATGCGCGTTTGGCCTGGGTGCGCTGTGCATTTGCCGTTTAGTGGAGCCGGCATTGCTGGGGCTGCTTGGTCATCTGCCGGTGCTGATTGTGCGGCTGTCCGCCTTTATCGTCGCGGTCGCGATGATGGTCGACGCGTTGTGCTCGCTGGCGAGCTGGCGGCGTCTGTCCGATCAGCTGGAGCGCGTCCGGGCCGACCTTGCCGACCGCATCAATGAGTCGCTTGCCGATGCCTCGGACTCAATGCTCGAACGTATTCCCGATTCTACGATTGACTCGGTGGCACAGACGCACATCCGTAGCCGTGCCGTTAACGCGTGGCTGGCCGAGCTGGGTGACGCCGCGCTCGATGCCCTGCGCGAGAAGGCTTCGATGCCGACGTTTATCGCGGATGGTGCTCGCGGCCTGGCGCTTGCCGCCCGCCGCGTGGCCGATGCCGCGCCGAACATGCCGCGTCCGTCGCTCAGTCGTCGCCTTGCCGGCAAGCGCATGAGCCGTCCGGTGCCAAGCGTGTCGCTCAGCCGCCGCGACCTACGCTTCTTTAACGCCTTCCCGCGTCTGCGCATCAATCGCTACGAAGGCGTCATTCGAGCAACTAATCTCCGCGACCGAGCCCGCGAGCTGTTCCGCCACTAGCCGGGACGGGCGCGCTCACGGCTTCCTTGCTCGCGTATTTCCCGTTCGTTTCGCGTCCGTTGCCGCGCCGTTTCCAAGATTGCGGCGCCGTTTCCATTCGACAACGCCGCGTTTAACAACGCCGTATCTGGTCTACACCAGTTGCCCCTCGGCCGCATTATGGGCGCCGACAACGTTCATGCGACCAAGGGAGAGCGAATGTACGATACGGGATCGACAACGTTTATGCTCATCTGCACCATGCTCGTGTTTTTAATGACACCGGGTCTGGCGTTTTTCTATGGCGGCCTGTCCAGGCGCAAAAATGTCATCAACACCATGCTCATGTGCTTTGGCGCCATTGGTCTGGTTGGTGTGCTGTGGATTGTTGCCGGCTGGTCTCTGGCCTATGGCGGCGACGGTTCGAGTCCGTTTATTGGAGGCCTTGACCAGCTGCTGTGCCTGCCGGTGCTCAACCAGGTGCTGCAGGCGGCCGAGGGCAATGCTGCGGACGGTGTCGTCTACCCTCAGATCATCAACATCGCCTTCCAGATGGCATTTGCCATGATCACGGCTGCTATCGTCACGGGCAGCCTGGCCGGCCGCGTTAAGTTCGGTGCCACGACGGTCTTCCTGGGCATTTGGCTGCTCGTGGTCTATGCGCCGCTTGCTCACATGGTTTGGGGCGGCGAGGGCTCCTTTATCGGCGATATCATCGGCGCGCTCGACTTTGCCGGCGGCGACGTGGTGCACATCTCGTCTGGCCTTACGGGCCTGATTCTCTGCTTAATGCTCGGCCGTCGTCGCGGCTTTGGCATGGTGAGCTACCGTCCGCATAACGTGCCGTTTGTGGCGCTGGGAGCCGGCCTGCTTTGGTTTGGCTGGTTTGGCTTTAACGGCGGCAGCGAGTTCAAGGCCGACGCCGTGGCGGCACTTGCCATCCTCAATACCGTGACGGCCAGCGCGGCGGGCATGGTCTCGTGGCTTGCCGTCGAGCGCGTGCACACCGGTCGACCCACGCTGGTGGGCGCCAGCACCGGTCTGGTTGCGGGCCTTGTGGTGGTCACGCCGGGCGCGGGCTTTGTCGAGCCGTGGGCGGCGCTGGTCATGGGCCTGATCGTATCTCCCGTCTGCTACCTGGCCATCAGCCATCTTAAGACCAAATTTGGCTACGACGATGCGCTCGACGCGTTTGGCTGCCACGGCATCGGTGGCATCCTGGGCGGCGTGCTCACGGGGCTGTTCTGCGTGCCGGAGCTCTCGTGGACCGGTAAGGGCGGCCTGTTCTACACGGGCGATGTCTCGCTGCTCATCTCGCAGATTTTGGGCATTGTGGTGACGGTCGCTATTGTACTGGTGCTCGACTTGGTGATCGCCGCGGTGGTCAAGGCGCTGTTCCACGGCAGCCTGCGCGTGGACGAGGCCGACGAGGCGCTGGGCCTGGACGCGAGTCAACACGGCGAGAGCGCGTATCCCTCGTTCTCGGGACTTGACTAGCGGCTTCCCCAGGCTCCGCACCTTGCCGTTCAATCGTCGCGCGGCTTTCCCAGGCACCCGACCTTGCCCCTCAAACCGTCGCTTGCGTACCGAAGTACGCGGCGCTCCTCTTTCGGGGCAATCTCGGGCACCTGGAAAACCCGCGTCATTGAATGGCAATTCACTTCTTTGATAAAGAGAGGAATTTACTATGAAGAAAATTACGGCGATCGTTCGTGCTGAGAAGCTTGAGGTTCTTAAAGACGCGCTGTTTGCTGCCGATGTTCGCGGTATGACTATCAACCAGGTGCAGGGCTGCGGCTCACAGCATGGCTGGAAGGAATACGTGCGCGGCAACGAGTTGCTTGTCAACACGATCCCTAAGGTGCAGTTCACCCTTATCTGCGCCGATGAGCACGTCGATGGCATTGTCGACATCATCTGCAACGCCGCTCGCACCGGAGCCGTCGGCGATGGCAAGATCTGGGTCGAGCCGGTCGAGGAAGTCATCCGCATCCGTACCGGCGAACACGGCCCCGCCGCGGTGTAGAATCGACCGCCTGCCATCCGCAACGTTAAAATACTGCAATGAGGCACAAGACTTGCGTTGCGGATGGACAGATTATGGGGCGTAATAAATATCCCGAGGAGACAGTCGCGAAGATTCTCGACGCGGCGCTGGAGCTATTCTGCGCACAGGGTTATGAGGGGACGAGCATTCAAGATATCGTCGACCGCCTCGATGGCATGACCAAGGGTGCTGTCTATCATCACTTTAAGAGCAAAGAAGAGATTTTCAACGCCGCATTTGATCGGGCAATGGCTCCGATTGTTGAGCGCCGCCGCGCGACACTCGGTGCTGGCAATATGACGGGAGCCCAAAAGCTCAAGCGACTGTACGCGCCCGAGTCTGTCGTTCCGCAAATTGAGCTATGGGCACGCATGCATCCTGCGGCAGATCCGGTAAAAAGCTCGCGTCTACTGGCGATGCAGTACCAGGGCTCGTTCGACGAGTCGGCCGATGGCTGTCTTTTGCCAGTGATCGAGGAGGGCATCGCCGACGGCTCCATTGCGTGCAAATGCCCGCGCGAAGCGGCTGAGGCCGTATCGTTGTTGGCGAATCTTTGGCTGCTGCCGCTGTTCCGTCCGCTCGAGACCAAGGATCGAATGCTCGCTCGCGCGCAATGTTTGGCGCAGATGGCGGCCGCGGTGGGGCTCGATTTGGGTAATGAAGTGCTCCAGACAACGGCTCAGATTTGGGACGTATGGAACCGTGCTGGGTGGTAATATAGATACTGACGGTATGTAATTGATTTGTAAGGGTAGCCACGGCTGCCCTTTTCAAGTCATTAAATACATACTAATGGTATGTATAGGGGGCAGGCTTATGGCTGGAATGCGGAGGAGCAATGTCTCGTTGGCGCAAAAAACAGTGCGATCTATCAGGCTTTTCGGTCTTCTTGTTGCACAGCTGTGCGCGTATTCGATGTTGTCGGCACTGTGCTTTGCGTGCCCGCTTTACTTGTTCGATTGCAGCGGCTCGTCAACGTTATATGGTGCTGTCGCGGCGATAGCGTTCGTGCCGGGCGTGCTTGCGACTCCGGCTGGCGGAATCTTGGCGGATCACGGGAGACATCGCGGGGTTCTTGTGGTGCTCGGCATTGTTCTGATGGCTGCATCACTGCTGTTTATCCCCATGAAGTGTTCGCTGCCTCTTGCGGTTGTCGTGGCAGCAATGCTTTGCGTCCAATATGGCATCCAATCGCTGCTGAAACCGATGCTTCAAATTGAGACGGTGCACATGATGGGCCAAGAAAAGGTTGAGCGTGCCACAGCGTTGGTCTCGCAGGTAACCATGGCGAGCAATATCTTGGGGCCTGTAGTCGGGACGGCAGTCTATGGGTGCTTTGGTATCGATGCTCTATGCGAAACCGCGGCGTTGACGTTTGCGATGTCAGCCCTGCTGTTCGGGGGCGCACTCAAGCAAAATGCCTCATCTGGAATGACAGGGGACAGTACGACTTGCTCGACATGCCGAAGCGATTTTCGGGAGTCGATTCGGTACCTGTTTCAAAACGCATCATTGCTCGTTGTGTTTTTGCTTGCGGCTATTTTGAACCTTGCGTTAGTTGGGTTAACGATTGGTGCTCCCGTTATTGTTGCAAAGCATCTCGGAATGCAGTCATCCTTTGTTGGGATTATTGAGGTGGCTATGGGCTTAGGTGGTTTTGTCGGCAGTGGTTTGGTCGGTATTTGGCCGCATCGTTTTTCCTTCAAGGGCATATGTCGATATGTTGCGATGATTTGTTTTGGAGTCGTACCGATTATTGTCACGCTACTGAGCGGTCCTGATGAATTAGCGTTTGCCGCGCTTGCGGCCGGCTCGGCATGGGTCATGGCGTGGGCAAGCATTGCATCGGTCGGAATCGTTTCATTTGTTCAGCGGTCAGCGCCAAAGGAACTCTGCGGAAAAGTGCTGGCACTCGTTTATATGACACTTTCCTGTGCAACGCCTATTGGCCAATTGGTTTACGGGCTTGCATATGATCGATGGGCTCCGGCGATTGTATTCGCAGGCATGTTGGCGGTGCTGACGTCGACGACGGCGCTGTTTAATCGGCTGAAAAGTCGCTTATGGCGAATGTCTTAAGGCGCTGGGGGACCGTGAATTTGTGGAGACAGTGGCACGCCGCGCCGGGACGGCATTGTTTAGGCATGCCTCTCCTTCGTCTACAATATCGTGCAGACGAAGGAGAGGCGTATCCATGATCAAGATGTTTGCGAGTGACTTAGACGGAACGCTGCTGAACGCCCTGCACGAGGCAGATGGGACCATCCGCCGTGCCATTCGCGAGCTGACCGAGGCTGGCCTGCATGTGGTTCCCGCGACCGGGCGCTCGACGCTGCCGATTGGCGAGCATGGCTTTACGGGCCTGGCACTCGACGCCTGCTGCTCCAATGGGTCCATCGTGCGCGACAGCCATGGCGAGGTGCTCAGGACCTGGACCATCGACTCGCAGATTACCGAGGAGCTGCTCAAGGAGTTTCCGGATATCTGTTTTGACTGCTCCACGCCCGATGGCATGTTCTCGAGTGGATCGTTCGAGATGCACCAGGCAGGCTTTAAAAAAGACAGTCCTATCAAGCGCATCGTGATGCGCGGTATGCGTGCACGTGGCGGGTACCACGAGGAACAGTATTTCGACCAGTCGATCGGTGACATCCTGCGCCACGATGTGTGCAAGATCAACTGTCGCGTGACCTCGCCCGAGCTGGAGCGCGACCTTAAGGCGTATTTGGCCGAGCGCTCGGACCGTGTGGTCAACGCGCCGTTTGATCCGGTGATGTTCGAGATCACGGACGTGGCGTGCAACAAGGGCGAGAGTGTGGCCTGGCTGGCGGGCTACTACGGCATTGCCGAGGACGAGGTCGCGGTTTACGGAGACGGCGGCAACGACATTGCCATGCTCAAACGCTTCCGCCATAGCTACGCGACCAAAAACGGCAGTGACGCGGCCAAGGCCGCCGCGAGCGCGACTATCGGTAGCTGCATGGCCCACGCCGTTCCCAAACACATGCTTGCCACCATGCACAAGCAGAATTCCTGCACCGTAATCGAATAATGTGACAAAGGGACAGCCCCTTTGTCACAGGTGACGCTGGTCTCTTGAAATACGAACAAACATTCGCATATCTAACTGCGCTTTGATAGAATTGATACTGTTGGCGGCAGTTCCATGTGCCGGGCAACGCCCTCCATCTGATGGGAGGTGATGCCCATGACCGATCTGATTGATTTCGTGAGACTTCTGACCGCTTTGGTCTCGTTCTCCACGGCGCTCGTCGGGCTTTCCGAGGCACTCAAGCAACGTTCGAAGCAACGTAAAAGGGGTCGCCGCCGCTAAGGCGTTGACCCCTTAATCCAAGCAACGGCGCTGCCCAGCTTTCCAGAACTTGGGCTGCCGTCGACACTATTCTACCCACGAATGACATTTTGAACAATCGGCAATGCCGCTCCAAAAGCCAGGCACAACTGGCACAACCTAGGCGGTCGCTGAATGTGACAAAGGGACTGCCCTTTGTCACATTCCAAATATTGCCTTTACGTGTTGATACACACGGTGTGCAATAATACTCGCACTGTGCAATAGCGTACAGTCTGAGTAACAAGGAGGACGCTTGTCCCAGCTCGAGAAATGTGATCGCCGGTCCCTTCGCTCGCAGCGCGCCCTTCGCCAGGCGCTTGCCAGCGAGCTTGCCGAAAGCGGCGACCTTTCGCGCATTAACGTCGCGTCGCTCACCGAGCGCGCCGGTCTTACGCGTCGAACGTTCTATTCGCACTACCGCGATATCCCCGACTTTATCAGCCAGATCGAGGACGGCCTGCTTGCCGAGATTCGCGAGCGGGTGGAGCTTATCACCGCAGCTCAATTACCCGATCTTTACCGCAACATCGACGAGCTCGAGCCGGCACCCGGTTCGGTTGAGCTGCTTCGCTATCTTGCGGCTAATCGCGACCTTATCGGGGCCCTACTGGGCCCGGGCGGCGACCCCGCCTTTATTAAAAAGATCATCGATACCGCACGCGAGGCCGTGGTGCCGCGTGCACAGACGGGCATCTTGGGCCTGGCACTGGGCACCTTCTTTGACTACTACGTTACCTATGTCGTGAGTGCCGAGGTCGGTCTGATTCAGCGCTGGTTTGAGCGTGGGCTCACCGAATCGCCCGAGACCATGGCGCGCATTATGACGGTTATCGCCTTTGTGCGCCCCGGCGACCTGTATGGCCAACCCATCGATATCAACGTGCCGGAATACGGCATGAAGCTATTGAATCTGCAGCTCGAGGACGCGGTCGACACCACCGCAACCGTCGAGTCCAACAACTAAGAGGAGAGACAATGAGCAAACTCGTCGAGGGCATCAAGGACCGCATGGTCGCTGCCGCACGCGAGGCCGCGCCCGCCGTGGTGGACGCCGCGCAGAAGGCCGCGACCGCGGCTGCCGAGAAAGTTGCCGAGGCAGTTGCCGATGCCAAGAACGTGGCAGGGGAGACGTCCGTCGTCAGCGAGCCCGCCACCGCCGCTGAGCCCGTAGCCGCCGCCCAGGCCCCCGAAGGCGCGATCTTCAACCCCGAGGCCGCCCGCGGCAACCTGCACCTGGGCATCGACGTGGGCTCCACTACCGTTAAGCTCGCTGTGCTCAACGACGACAACCAGATCGTCTACGCCAAGTACCAGCGCCACCACACCGACGTCCGTGCCTGCGCCCGCGACCTGTTCGAGGGTGCTGCGACCGTGTTGCCGACGGCCCAAATGACCTGCGCCATCACCGGTTCGGGCGGCCTGCTGCTGTCCCAGTGGCTCGGCCTGGAGTTTGTCCAGGAGGTCATTGCCAGCAAGCGTGCCGTCGAGACCCTCATCCCGGCCACCGATGTCGCCATCGAGCTGGGCGGCGAGGACGCCAAGATCATCTACTTTGACAACGGCATCGAGCAGCGCATGAACGGCACCTGCGCCGGCGGTACGGGCGCGTTCATCGACCAGATGGCAACCCTGCTGCACACCGATGCCAGCGGCCTTAACGAACTCGCGGCCAACGCCACCACCATCTATCCCATCGCCAGCCGCTGCGGCGTCTTTGCCAAGACCGACGTCCAACCGCTGCTCAACGAGGGCGCCCGCCCCGAGGACGTGGCCGCCTCCATATTCCAGGCTGTCGTGACCCAGACCATCTCGGGTCTGGCGTGCGGCCGTCCCATCCGCGGCAACGTCGCCTTCCTGGGCGGCCCGCTGCAGTATCTCTCCGAGCTGCGCCACCGCTTCTACCTCACGCTCAACCTGGACGAAGAGCACCGTATCGTGCCCCAAAACGCTCACCTGTTTGTGGCGAGCGGCGCCGCCATGGCGCACGAGTCCAACAAGCTCAGCACGTTCCCGCAGCTCATCGAGGCCATCGATGCCCTGGGTGATACGCAGGGTGCCGAGGTCGAGCGTCTGGATCCGCTCTTTGCCACCGACGAGGACTTTGCCGAGTTCAAGACCCGCCACGACCAGGAAGTCGTCCCCAAGGGCAAGCTCGACGGCTACACCGGCCGCGTGTTCATCGGCATCGACGCCGGGTCCACCACCATGAAGGCCGCGCTCGTGGGCGAGGACGGCCAGCTGTTGCACACCTGGTACGGCAACAACAACGGTGACATCCTGGGCACGGCCAAGGTCATCATGGCCGATTTCTACAACCACATCCCCGCCGGCTGCACCATCGGCCACGTGACAACTACGGGCTACGGCGAGGCGCTGCTCATCGAGGCGCTCAAGGCCGACTCCGGCGAGATCGAGACCGTTGCGCACCTGCGCGGCGCCAAGGCGTTCCTGCCCGGCGTCGAGTTCATTCTGGACATCGGCGGCCAGGACATGAAGTGCCTGCGCGTCAAGGACGGCGTCATCGAGCACATCATGCTCAACGAGGCCTGCTCGTCGGGCTGCGGTAGCTTTATCGAGAGCTTCGCCGTCTCTATGAACATGGACGTGCGCGCGTTCGCCGATGCCGCCATCCATGCCAAGGCCCCGGTCGACCTGGGCAGTCGCTGCACGGTCTTTATGAACTCGCGAGTCAAGCAGGCGCAAAAGGAAGGCGCCACGGTGGGCGATATCGCGGCAGGTCTGTCTTATTCCGTCATCAAGAATGCCCTGTTCAAGGTCATTAAGCTGCGCGATCCCAAGGAGATCGGCAGCCAGGTAATCGTCCAGGGCGGCACCTTTATGTCCGATGCCACGCTGCGCGCGTTTGAGCAGCTCACCGGCGTTCATGCCGTGCGTCCCGACATCGCCGGCTGCATGGGCGCCTACGGTGCGGCCCTGCTCGCCCGCGATCGCGCCGGCGCCGACGGCACCTCGACCATTCTTTCGGCTGAGGACATCGCGCACCTCACCGTGACGCAAAAGCATGTCCGCTGCGGCCGTTGCTCCAACAACTGCCAGCTCACCGTCAACGACTTTGGCGGCGGCAGGCGCTTCATTACCGGTAACCGCTGCGAGAAGGGCGCCGGCCACAAAAAGCAAAAGACCGAGGCCCCCAACCTCTTCAAAAAGAAAAACGAGCTGCTCTTTAACCGCGAGGTGCTGAGCCCCGACGAGGCCCCGCGCGGCACCGTCGGCATCCCGCGCGCACTCAACATGTACGAGAACTACCCCTTCTGGCACGCGTTCTTTACACGCCTGGGCTTTAGCGTGCAGCTGTCCGACCAGTCGAGCAAAAAGACCTACCAGGCGGGCATCGAGTCCATGCCGTCCGAGAGCGTGTGCTATCCGGCCAAGATGAGCCACGGCCACGTGATGAACCTTATCGACCGCGATGTCGACTTCATTTGGATGCCGTGCGTGCGCTGGGAGCGCAAGGAGGATCCGACGGCTGGCAACTGCTATAACTGCCCCATCGTCATGAGCTACCCCACGGCGTTGGCACTCAACATCGACGAGATCCGCGAGCAGAACATCGAGTTCCTGTATCCGTTTGTGCCGTATCACGATAAGACCGAGCTCAAGCGCCGTCTGTACCAGGTGCTCGCCGTCGACCGTGTGGCCGATGCTGAGGCCGGTCGCGGTCGCGTGCGCGGTCCTAAAATCACGCGCTCCGAGGTTGATGCCGCCGTCAACGCTGCTTTTGAGGCCGACGCGCGCTTCCACGAGGATATCCAGACCATGGGCGAGAAGGCTCTCAAGTGGGTCGAGGACCACGGCGGTCACGGCATCGTGCTCGCCGGTCGTCCCTACCATAACGACCCCGAGATCAACCACGCCCTGCCCGAGCTTATCTCGAGCTTTGGCTTTGCGGTCTTTACCGAGGATTCGCTTGCGCATCTGGTGAAGCCCGAGCGTCCGATTCGCGTCGTCGATCAGTGGATGTATCACAGCCGCCTGTACGCCGTCGCCCGTTTTGTGACGATGCGCAACGACCTGGACCTGATCCAGCTCAACTCTTTCGGCTGCGGCCTGGACGCTCTGACCACCGACCAGGTGCAGGAGATCCTGGAGGCCAGCGGCAAGATCTACACCGTGCTCAAGATCGACGAGGTGTCCAACCTGGGCGCCGCGCGTATCCGTATTCGCTCGCTCATGGCGGCGCTCAAGGATCAGGAAGCCGAGCGCTTGGCCGAGGCTACGGCCGCGGGCGAGGCCTATGAGCAGGGCGATGCCGCGCCGGTGGCGCCCTCTACGGATGCCCCCGCGTTCGCGAGCCGCAAGTACACGTTTGAGGCGCAGCGCGAGAGTGCTTCGACCGCGTGGCCCAAGGTGCCCTTTACCGAGCAGATGCGCGAGGAGGGCTATACCATCCTGTGCCCGCAGATGGCGCCGATCCACTTTGACCTGGTCAAAGAGGTATTCCGCGGTGCCGGCTACAACCTGGAGCTGCTGCCCTCGACTGACCACGATGCCGTCGAGGCCGGCCTGCGCTACGTGAACAACGACATCTGCTATCCGTCGATCCTGGTGACGGGCCAGATCATGGAGGCCATCGAGAGCGGTCGGTACGACCTGTCCAAGACGGCCGTGGTCATCAGCCAGACCGGCGGCGGCTGCCGTGCCACCAACTACATCGCGCTCATTCGCAAGGCGCTGCGCGAGAGCGGCCACCCCGAGATCCCGGTGATCTCGCTTTCGGCCGTGGCGCTCGGCGAGGATAATCCTGGCTTTAAGATTACGCCGGCGCTGCTTAAGCAGGCAGTCTACGCGGTGCTTTTTGGCGACGTGATGATGCAGATGCTCTATCGTTGCCGTCCGTACGAGGCTACGCCCGGTGCCGCCAATGCGCTCTACGAGGAGTACATGGCGCGCGCCCGCAAGCTGGCGCCCAAGTTCAACAGGCATAATTACACCAAGCTGTGCCGCGAAGCCATCCGCGCGTTCGATACCATGCCGCTCGTGGGCGAGGGCACCAAGCCGCGCGTGGGCGTGGTCGGCGAGATCTTGGTCAAGTTCCATCCCACGGCCAACAACCACGTGGTCGACGTTATCGAGCGCGAGGGCTGCGAGGCCGTGGTGCCGGGCCTGCTCGACTTCTTCCTGTACTCCATGAGCAACGCCGAGCTGCAGAAGGATGAGCTGGGTAGCTCTGCTACAACGCGTGCGGGCATGCAGGCGCTCATCAAGCTCGTGGACTGGATGCGTACGCCGGTGGAGGAGATGCTCGAAAAGTCCCGCCGCTTTGAGGCGCCCGAGCGCATCGGCACCATGGCCGATAAGGCCCGCACGGTGCTTTCGGTGTGCAACAACATGGGCGAGGGCTGGCTGCTCACGGCTGAGATGCTCGATCTGATTGACCACGGTGCGCCCAACATCATCTGCACGCAGCCCTTCGCGTGCCTGCCCAACCACGTGGTGGGCAAGGCCGTGATCAAGGAGCTGCGCCGCCAACATCCCGAGAGCAACATCGTCGCGGTGGACTACGACCCCGGTGCATCCGAGGTCAACCAGCTCAACCGTATTAAGCTCATGATCAGCGTGGCAAAGGAGAACATGCGCGCCGGCAAGGGCTTTAAGCTCGAGAAGGTGGCGCCGCTCGCGATGGACGAGGTCACCGGTCAGATGCGTGCCCACGACGGCTGTGCGAGCTGCGGATCTGCCAGTGAGGAGGCCGTTGCATCGGTCGCCAAGCGCCTGGGGCGCGGCATTAAGAAGTAGCTGGTCTGCTATGGGCTAGATATGAGACAAACGGGTGGTAGCCGTAGCGGCTGCCACCCGTTTTTACTGGACATATGTTGCGCAAATGACCTTGCTACAGCCTTCCGTGGGCTTGCCCGATTTCTGGGCCGGCTCGGGCTTTGAGGACAAGTTGCTGCAGGCCCAGGGCGATTTTTCGCTCAACGCGGGCCAGCACAGCGTGACGTATCTGCCGAGTTCTGACACGGCAACGACTGGTCGCTACCAGTGCTGCTATACGACAACAACTTTGGTGCGGCCGAAAGCTATCCCAAGTTCGACTGGGGCCAGCTGGGCGCCGCGGTGGTGACCGACTACAGCCGCGGCTCGCATTCGTTTGGGCGCATCTTTACGGTGGACGAGGTGGCACGCACCTACGGGCTCGAAGACCAGATCGCGGTGCCGTTCTCGGGCTACGTTAGCAGTGTGCAGCGCGTCGGCAATTCGAACAGCATGCTCGTGGCATCGGGTCAGGCCAAGACCTTCACCGAGTACGACCGCTACGGTCTACCCATCGCCACCTACGAGATGGAAGCCGATAAGTACATCTACCGCGTGTACAAGTACGAGCTGTAGGGCCGCGCTTAGGTTTGACCAATGGAGTATGAAAACACGCCGTTCGCCGATGCCCCCTCCGCGAGTAGCAGCCATATGGTTTGATGTCAGAAACATATAGTTGTCGCCAGCCTGCTGGCGACGTTCCCCCTGACATCGGAGGTTTCAGGTATGTTTCGCGCTCCGTTAAACAACTATCGGTTGGGCTAACATGGGTCGCCGTACTATTTCGATAACCCTTGCAGTGGTCTGCCTGGCTGTGCTCCTGGGCGCTACAGGGCTGTTTGCTATAAGTCGAGAAACGTCCTATATGCGGGAATGCGCTTCCGAAGGGTTTGCCATTGACGGTTACTATCGGGATGACAAAACGAGTCTGGAAATCCTGGCCTTTCTTGAGGAGGATGGCTGTCGATGGCAGCTGGTCAACAAAGACGGAAGCAGCGATGACGGGCAGTTCAAGCGTACGGATGACCCCAACATCTTGATATTAAAGAAGGAAAACGGCGAAGAATTCGGCACGGTTCACGTTGCGTATATATCGCGCCGACGCAATCAGGGGCAGATTTACCTAATTAGAAATACTAAGGTGACCCGATTTTATCTTGTGAGCACCGATCCGGCGTTTACGGTGGAGTCTGGCGATGTCGATGCGGACGTCTGATTCACGGCAATAAAACAGCGAGCGGGGCGCGGACGTGAACTACGCCCCGCTTTTTGCATGTGCCTGCGTCGCGTCTGAGCCTCGCCGCGACTTGCGCCTGTGCGCGGGAGCCATCCCATGCTCCGCATTACTCCACATCAAACTCAACGCGATCGAGCTCGGGCACATTGAGGTCGATGAGTTTGCGGGCGACACGGCGGTCGTGCGCCCCAAGCGCCTCGCCTGTCGTCACATGGGCGACAATCTCGCGCTCGACGATGCCTTCTTCGTCCCCTTCGGTGGCCGAGGTCTCGACGGCGACGGTGTAATCCTTAAAGCCCGGCAGCACCGCGGCAAGCTCGCGTGTGGTCTCGGTGACGCCGTAGCCGTCCTGCACGCCGGCCTGCGCCGAGCCAATGGAACCCGCGGTCATAACGATGCAGGGGATGGCAAAGATCACCGTGCCCACAATAATGCGGCGGCGCACTTTGCGTGACAGCTCGTTGACCTCAGCGTTTTCCTCGGCGGTCACAATGCCGTCGCCGTTGAGGTCGCGCTTGAGCGGCACACGCAAAAGAAGCAGCACGGCTTCGGCGGCCAGTGCGATAAAGACCACGTTGATGCCAAACTCGTAGAGCGCCGAGAGAAACAGCGACCCGCTTGCGATGGCGATGCCATAGCCCGCCGCGCACAGAGGCGGCATGAGCGCGGTCGCCACGGCCACGCCGGCGATGAGCGTGGCGGGTTCCTGGTCGCGCGAGTTGCCCAGCCCGCCTGCAAAGCCGCCTGCGAGTGCGACGGTAAGGTCCCAGACGGTGGGTGTCGAGTTGTCGATGATGGCGGCCGTGGTGGTGCCAAGGGGCGAGAGCTTAAAGTACAGCGTGGACGTGACCAGGCAAAAGGCCATCTGCAGCGCAAGGCTGGCGACGGCTTCGACGGTAATCTCGCGGTCGAGCGTGGCAATACCGTATGCCATGGCAAGGACCGAGCCCATGAGCGGGCAGATGAGCATGGCGCCCACGATGGCAATGTCCGAGTCGATATCGAGGCCGATGCTCGCGATAAGCATGGCAATAATCAGGATGCATAGGTGGGAGCCAGTCAGACGCGCCCCGTTTACAAAACGCTTGCGAATTACGTGGTAGGGCGCGCGACCCTCGCGAATGTTGAATGCGCGCTTTAGGAAGCGGGTGGCGCTCTCCATGGCCTCACTATGGGCGGGGCGGATGCCATGGCGCCGATGATGGCGTTCACGCAGCCGCTTGAGCTGTTGTCTATCGAGTTCCATGTTCACCTCGTTCTGACACGGGCCGCATATCTCGCCCGTCCCCATACTCTACACCGTGGCGGGCGGGGTGTCTGTTGGATGCGGAATCCGATAGGGCGGATGACGCGGGAGCAAATGCAAATCACAGGCTCAATTCGATTCCGCAAGAATATGATGCACCAGCTCCTACATATGTGACGAAATTGTGAAGCACGAGAGCGCGAATTTCAAAAATCCGCCGGTGACCAATGTTGCGCAACAGAATTCAAAAATCGACAGCTACCGTTTGATACGTATGGATACATCCGTGTCAAAGGGAGAAAGCCATGGCAAACTACAGCCCACAACACTTTGAGCCTCGGGCTAAGGCCGTCAACGTCAAGGGCGTTGCCAACCGCGCCGTCGCAACCGTTTTGACGGCGGGCCTCATTGCTCAGCCGCTTATGTCGCCGCTGGCGGCAATCGCCGCACCGTCAACCGATAACGGCGATTCTGTTCAGGGGGGGGGTAGTTCTGTAGAGAACACCGTTGCCGCCGGTAACCAAGCGGTCGTAAAGACGGCTGCCCAGCTGGCCGAGGAGTCGGCAAAGCAGCTCAAGGACGCTCAGGCCGCCTACGATGCCGCCCAGAAGAACGCCGATGCGGCGGGCCAGTCTCAAAAGCAGGCGCAGCAGCAAAAGAATCAGGCCTCGCAGGCTGTGAGCGACAACGAAATCGAGCAGAACGCAGCAGAAGTCGCCGCGCTCCAGGAGAAGATTGATGAGCTCAAAGCCGCCGTCGAAAAGACCGAGCAGCAGCAGAAGAAGCTGGGCGACCTGAACGATCAGCTCGATCAAGCCAACAAGAGTGTCGAGGATAAGACCCAGGCGCTCAAGGACGCCAAGGCAAAGCAGGATGAGGCCAAGAAGGCCCTCGACGATGCCCAGGCCAAGCTCGAGGCCATGGGTATGGACGAGTACGAGGCCGCCAAGAAGGCCGTCGAGGACGCGCAGGCAAAGCTCGATGACGCCAATAAGGCCGTTACTACTGCACAGGCCAATCTGGACCAGGCCAAGGCTGCCGAGGCCAGCGCCCAGCAGGAAAAGCAGAATACCGAGGCAGCTTTGACGACTGCCCAGGCCAAGAAGCAGGAGACTGCTGCTGCTCTCGCAGCCGCAACCACCGCGCGCGATAACGCCCAGCAGAAGCTCAACCAGGCGCAGGCTGCACTCGATGCCGCGACCTCGGGCACGGGTATCGATTTGAACGCGCTCGAGGCTGCCAAGACCACTGCCGCCAGCGAGCTCGCGACCGCGCAGGACGCGCTCGATGCCGCGGCGACTGCAGACGCCACTGCACAGGCGAACCTGCAGGCTGCGCAGACTACCGTCACCGCCGCGCAGGAGAAGGCCAACGCTGCCAACGCTGCTGTGGCATCTGCCAAGTCTGCATACGATGCGGCAAACAAGGAGTACAACGCCGCCGCCAGTAAGCGTGACGCCTCGAAGTCGGCATACGAGCAGGCCCAGCAGACCGAGGCGGATAAGAAGGCGGAGTACGATAAGCTTGTCGAAGTTCGCAAGCAGAAGCGTAGCGAGTGGGAGGCAACCTGCGCCGCTTCGAACGCCGCGGAAAAGGCTTATGACGCTGCTAATGCCCAGGTTGAGGCTCTTGAGCAGCAGATTGCAGACCTCAAGTCGAACATGACCGTAGACCAGAATGTCATCAACCAGGGTATGTTCGGCTTCTTGAACTACATCATTGGCGGCAGCCAGTTCACAGCCACGCAGAAGTCGAATGCAAGCACTGCCGCGTCGATGCTCATGGGGACGACAGATAAACAGGACTGGTATGATAATTACGTCGATCAGGACATGTCTCGAGACACCAATCCGCTCTCCTTGGAGCAGATGCGCAACGCCCTGACCTACCTCGATACCCAGAACAACCTCCGCAAGGCGAACGGTCAGTCTGAGCTTAGCGTCAGCCTCCGCATGACTGCGGCAGCCGCCCTCAATACATCATATTCATCGAACATCTGGGGGCACTCGAACTGCTATTTCGATCAAGGTGAGAACCTTGCAGACGGCGGCGGGGCATACACCGGAGGCGAGACCGAGGATACGCTTGGCTGGCCCTACACTGGTCTCTACACTCAGGAGAAGGTTAACTACGAGAATTGGATTAAAAAGTACGGTGCGAATAGCGAGGCTGGCAAAGATCTCATGGCTCATCGCTATGATTCGTACTATATCTACCAAAACTATCCCGATGTGTATTCCGGTACAAAAGATGAGAATGGCAATCAAAGAGGAGACGCCTGCGGGCACTATCTCAACATCATCGATGCCGGCGCGAAGGCTATCGGCATCGCGACCGGTAGCGGTAAGAATACCGATTCCGAGGTAACCGTTTTCGACTATAGCGGGAGCACGGGGCAGAAGGATTTCACTGTCTCCGAGTTCAAGAAGCTCGTCAACGACTACATCGAATCCGCCTACAATGCAGGCGGCACGCAGGAGCAGAAGGAGCAGCTGAAGCAGCTTCAGAACAAGCTGGCAGATGCGCAGAAGGCGATGGGAACGGCTGATACGGCATATCTCACCGCTCTCAATAATCAGAAAGACGCGCAAGACGCCTATACCGCGGCCGACACGAACATGAACACCGCCAAGGGCGAGTACGAGAAGGCTAAGTCCGGAACCGCCGCCGCAAAGACGGCATATGACGCCGCCGAAGCAAAACTCAAGGGTATCGACGTCAAGACGCCCCAGACCAAGCTCGAAGCCGCCAAGAGCAAGGCCGCTACTGCCCAGGCAGCTCTCGATAAGGCAAATGCCACGCTTGCTGACAGCAAGACGAAGGCAGCCGATGCCGCTGCTCACAAGGCGAAGGCTCGCAGCGCCCGCGATGCCGCCAAGGCAAAGTCCGATCAGGCCAATGAGGCGTATGACAACGCCACGGCTTCGGTCAAGGACCTTACCGCCAAGTGCGATGCCGCCAAGACGGATCTTGCGAACAAGCAGGGCACGCTTAACGATGCCAAGAAGGCCGACGACACTGCCCAGGCTGGTGTAGACAAGGCCCGGGCCGCAGATGTCCAGGCCGCGACCACTCTTTCGGACGCCAAGCAGGCAGTTGCCGCCAAGACGCAGGCTCTGTCCGACGCACAGGCGAAGGCCAAGGCCGCCGAGGGCGAGCTGGCCGGCGCAAACAAGGCCTTCGAGCGCTTCGCCGGCGCCCAGAAGGCGGTCGACGACGCCAAGACCGCCTATGACGCTGCCGTGGCCAGTGTCGCCGATGCCCAGAAGCAGCTCGAGGCCGCCAACGAAGCCGTCGTCGATGCGAACCTCGAGATCGTCAAGGCCAAGGCCGAGCTTGCCAGCGATGAGGCACTCAAGGCCGATCTTGAGGCCGTCGACCACAAGGCCTCTCTTGCCGCGGGCACGACGGGCAACGATAAGCTGGTCAAGCTTAACGCTGCCTACGCTCGCTACAAGGCTGCCGTCGATGCTGCCGCTGGTCTCAAGGCTGCCCTGAGCGATGCCGATGCCAAGCTGTCCGATGCCAACGACGCCTATGCCGCTGCACTGGCCGAGCTCGGAGATGCCAAGGATGCGCTGGCTGCCGCTCAGACCGAGTACGACAAGTATCATCCCAAGGCCGAGCCGCAGAGCAAGCCGCAGGCCAAGCCTCAGGTTGCGCAGGCTGCTGCAAAGGTCCCCGTTGCCAAGAAACAGGCCGCGCCTGCCGCGCTCGCCCAGACCGGTGATGACTCCGCGCTTGCGGGCGAGGTCTTCGTTATCGGCGGTATTACGCTCGTGGCTGCGGGCGTGACGCTGGGCGATCGTCGTCGCAAGCAGATGTAGCGTTTCGAGCGTAGTTTCTGCAACGAACTTCAATTCATAACGGGACCGTCTCGTTAGCCAAACGATAAGGCCGGCGCGCTGTTAAACGCAGCGCGCCGGCCTTTCTTTGTTTCGATATCAAAAAGCCCGGTCGGCAGTCGCAAAAGCTACCGACCGGGCAAGCCGTAGGCAATATGGTTGCTGTCGAGCAGCTGCTCAGCTTAGCCCAGCAGGCTTAAGCCCACGGAGACAAACGCCAGGATAACGCCGACGATGGACTCGCCGCCGAGCAGGCCGCTGGCGACAACTAGGCCCTGTTCCTGGAAGGCGGCGTCCTTGGCAGCCCTCTTCTCGTCAGAAAGACCAGCGGTGGCGTCGCGGTGGGCGGACCACTTGTCGTAGGCGAGTTTGACGCAGGAGCCCAGGAATGCCGTGAGCGACATGTAGAACGGCAGGTACACGCCCAGACCGATCATCATGGCCGGAATACCGAGCCAGTACATGATGATGCCGGCGATAAAACCACCTGCAAACCATGGCACGCTCGGGATGCCCGAGACCATGGTGGCGACCACGCTTGCCTGCGCGGCCACAAAGCTCTTGTCGGGGCCGAAGGCGTCCGGACCATAGGCGGTGACGAGCGCGACCATGACGCCGGCAGCGACCAGGGCGCCCACGATGCCGCCGATGGCCTGGCCGACCCACTGTGCGCGCGGGTTGGTGCCCAGCACGGCGCCGGCCTTAAAGTCGTTCATGACGTCGCCTGCAAGGCCGCACGCCACGGCCACGATGCCGGCGATAAAGAACAGCTTGACCTGCGCGATCTGCGCGAAGGCTGCCACGATGAGCATGACGATGAGGCCAAAGATCTCCATGGGGTCGATACCCGTCTGGCCGCAGCTCTGTGCGCTCATGATGGTGGTGACAAAGGTGAACAGCGTGACGATGACGGCCGGGACGGGACCGAGGTCGAGCGCGATGGCAACGATCACGGCGATGGCTGCGGTGCCCAGGCCGATGATGCCGGCGTCGAGCTTAAGCGAGCCCGAGATGAGCGACTGCTCGTCGGTGTCGGTGGAGCTGTCGGCGGCGAGGCCACGGACGATACCGGCGACCTGCGGCAGGATGTCCTTGAGGACGACGGCGACGCCAAAGCCCATCATAAGGCCCATACCTAAGGACTTGACGATACCCTGCGCGGTCGCAATATCGAACAGGCCGGCAGCGGTGCCGCCGACGATGATGCCAAAGTTGCCCAGCAGCGCGCCGGCAAACCAGAACGCGACGGGGGCGAAGCCCACCAAAAAGCCAATGGACAGCAGCATGGGCGAGTTGTAGATGGCAAAGGTCACGCCGGGGATATTGAGCGTGCACAGCATGCTGGGCACCACGCCCAGGGCGTCGCGCAGCACGCTGTAGATGCCTGCGATGGCCATGGAGCCAAAGAGCTGCTTGCCGGTCTTGCCGCCGGCCTCGGTGGCGCGCAGGGTCTGAGCTGCGGCGTTGCCGGTGGGGAACTCCAGCGCGGCGTCCACGATAAAGTGACGGTGGATGAGCGCTGTCGCCAGAAGGCCCAAGATGGTGCCGGCGAGCGCCACGATAAACATGTCGAGCCAACTGATCTGGTCGGCATAGCCCAGCATCCAGGCGCCTGGGATGGTAAACGCCAGGCCGCCAGCGACCATGGCGCCCGCAGACATGATGGTGTGGGTGACGTTGGCCTCGTTGAGGCTGGCGTTGCCCATGAGCTTAAGGAAGAACAGCGAAATGACGGCAGCGAAGATGATCGGCCAGGGGAGGGCGCCCATCTTGAGGGCCGTGTAGGCCGAGCTTGCCGTGATGATCACGCAGCCAAGGACGCCGATGACGACGCCGCGCAGCGTGAGTTGACCGCGCATCGAGGTGCGGTTCGAGGGATTGCTCATATAGAACTCCTTTGCGTATATCCGCTTCCCCCGCAAGCGCCGCTACGGATACGGCGCGGGAAGTCGGGTTACCAAGGGCCGCCGCGTGAGCTCGCGCACGACCGCGTATCAGTATAGCCGCAAGCTAGTCATTTTGGGATGACTGGTTTAGGTAGGCGATATACTGCTGGACAGACGAAAGGAGCGCCGACGATGCTTAATGGGTGCGCATACATATTGACGGCCGACGTGGGCAACACGTTCATTCGCTTTGGCCTGTTTGCCGAGGATTCGGCCGCGGCGCAGGAATGCCCGCTTGCGACGTGCGAGATCACGACGCCGTCGAGCATCACGGCCGACGAGGCGCGCATGAGGCTCACACAGGTCATGAGCGCACTGTCAGCCGATGCGGGCATGCCGGGTGCGCTCGTTCCCGCAGCCGCAGTGCTGAGCTGCGTGGTGCCGGCGCTCGAGCGCCCGTGGAAAGCGGCGCTTTCCCGCATCTGCACGGGGCGCGTGCTCACCGTGGGGCCGGGCCTCAAGACCGGTATGTCCGTGCACTACGACGATCCAGCAGAGATCGGTCCCGACCGCATCGCCGACGCCGTGGCGGCCCGTGCCGTCTACGGCTCTCCGTGCATCGTGATTGACCTGGGTACTACGACAAATATCGAGGTCATCGATGCGCACGGAACCTTTGTCGGCGGCGTCATCGCGCCGGGTCTGGCACTTGGCGCCCGCTCGCTTTCGGCCGCTGCGGCGCGTTTGCCTCAGGTCGAGCCCTCGGCACCGACGCATGTGATCGGCCGCAACACACGCGAGGCCATGCGCTCGGGCGTGGTCTTGGGCGAGGTAGCCCGCATCGACGGCATGCTCGACATGGTGCTCGCCGAGATGCGCGCGACCAAGGCCGCGGGGGAGGGCGACGTGCCCATCGTCATTACCGGCGATGATGCCGAGGCGCTCGCGGCGTTGGTCGGCCATAGCCTGACGGTAGACGACGCACTGACGCTGCGGGGTCTCGCCGAGCTGTACCGCATCAACCAAAAGCCTCGTCGCGCATAAAGCCGAGGACGTCGGCGGGAGAGGAAACAGCCCCACCTTTCACCTGCTACAATGGGTCAAACTATTGCGATTTCGGAGGTGTCTGCCATGTCGGACGATCTTCATCAAACCGCGTCGGGCAAGCGCCGCGACGTTATTAGCTGGGACGAGTTCTTTATGAGCGTGGCCATCGCCGCGCAGCGCCGCAGCAAGGACCCCAATACGCAGGTGGGCGCGTGCATCGCCAGCACCAACCACCGCATCCTTTCGGTGGGCTACAACGGTACGCCCTCGGCGCTCAACGACGACTTTTTCCCATGGGGCACGAGCGATGATCCGCTGCAGGACAAGCATAACTACGTAGTCCATGCCGAGGCCAACGCCGTGCTCAACTATCGCGGCTCGCTCAAAGACCTCGAGGGTTCCACGGTCTACGTCACGCTGTTCCCGTGCCACGATTGCGCCAAGATCCTGGCGCAGGTGGGCGTGGGCGAGGTCGTCTACCTGGACAATAAGTACGCCGATACCGACGACGGCCGCATCAGCCGTCGCATTCTCGACTCCTGCGGTATTAGCTACCGCCAGGTTATCGTCGATGTCCAGATTGGTACCGGGGGACAAACTCGGTAGTAGCGGCAACGTGTGCTAGCGCCGGCCGCCGGCAAAAGCAGCTAAAAGCCCCGTTCCAAATTGACTGCTCGTGAAAGTCGTGTCCGCGCGCATGGACGGCTCGTGAGCGGGTACACGGCTGTAGTAACATAGCTCTGTCCGCGGGCGCGCCCGCGTTATTGTGAGAAAGGAGCCCCTGTGGCTGTTAACGAAGAGCTGCTTAAGAAGGTTCTTGAGGAGATCCGCCCCAACCTGCAGGCTGACGGCGGCGATATGGAGTATGTGGGCGTCGACGACGAGGGCGTCGTCCAGCTTGAGCTTCAGGGTGCCTGCGCCGGCTGCCCTATGAGTGCACTGACCCTGTCCATGGGTATCGAGCGTATCCTCAAGGAGCATGTGCCCGGCGTTACGCGTGTCGAGCAGGTCAATGCCTCCGGCGAGGCCGACGACCTGTACGACGAGTACGCGCCCTTCTAAGATGCGAAAGCTGCGGGCGACATGCTCCGCATAGACGTTACGCCCAGATATGCGGCTGCGAGCGCAAGGCCCGCGGCCGCATTTGTATGTAGGGAGCAGGGGGATCGATATGCTCAACGACCTCTACCATATGCTTGATCCCGTCGCCATTTCGGCGGGGCCCATCACCATCTACTGGTACGGCTTAGCCTACGTGGTCGGCGCTCTGCTCACGGCGGTCGTCATGTACCGCACACAGCGCCGTTGGGGTTTCGACATTACGGTCGACGACCTGACGAGTGTCGTGGTCGGTGTGGTCTTTGGCCTCATCATCGGCGCCCGCCTGTTCTACGTCATCTTTTACGGTGATGGCTACTACTGGGCGCATCCGCTCGAGATCTTTGCCACCAACGAGGGCGGCATGAGTTTCCACGGCGGCCTGGTGGGCGGCATCATCGGTGGCGTGCTCGTGTGCCGTATGTACAAGCTCGATGCCTGGACTTTGGCAGACCTTGCGGTCATCGGTGCTCCGCTGGCCCTGTGCCTGGGGCGCTGCGCCAACTTTGTCAACGGAGAGCTGTGGGGCAAGCCGACCGATTTGCCCTGGGGCGTGATCTTTGGCGGTACCGCGGGCGATATGCCGCGCCATCCCTCCCAGCTCTACGAGGCATTCCTAGAGGGCATCGTGCTCTTCTGCATTCTGCAGGTGCTTAGCCGCAAAAAACCGCTGCTGCCCCAGGGCACGTTTATGGGCGTGTTTGTGATGGGTTACGGCATCGTCCGCTTCCTCATTGAGTTTGTGCGCGTGCCCGATGCCCAGCTGGGCTATCTGCTGGGCGGCGTCATCACCATGGGTCAGCTGTTGAGTCTGCCACTCGTGATTGCGGGCCTGGCGCTCGTCATCTTTGCCCTCCGCCGCAACCGTCCCCAGCGCGTCTACCTCGACGCCTAGCCGCCACATACCACCGCAAAGGGGACAGGCACCTTTGCGGTGGTTTTGCCGGGCAACGATGACAGAACTGTAACGTTTCCCCAGATAAAACCTGCCAAAATAAACCTGTCCCTATTTGGCAGGTTTCTAGAAAGGCTATTCGGACTGTGAAGGATTCCGACCTCTCCGCAACGGCTGCGCGCGACGCTGCCCGCATCGTTTGGTTTAAGCGCTATCCCGCCAAGCAGACGCTCGTCGCATTTTTGCTCGCCCTGCTGGCGACCACGGCGTTTTCCATCGATCCCGCTCCGGTGTCGAGCAACGCGGTCCTGGCGATCGACCCCAAGGCGACGGGCACGCTCTATGTGTGCTACGAGGTACTTCTCTCGTTTGCCGGCCATACCGACGCAGTGATGCTGCTCGCACTTGCCTGTTTGCTTACGCTGCCGTTTCGCTATGTGTTCTTTGGCCGCGGTGACGCTTGGCGCCCGTCAGTCGTGCTGCCATCGCTGTTCTTTGCCGTTTGCATGGTGTTTGGCCGTAGCTACGACCTTACCGATTCGGCTGAGATTGTGCTGGGCGACAAAGCGCGCGTTATCTGCGCCTGGATTGGCGGCGCGGGCTGGATGCTTCTGGCGATTGTGGCCTTCTATCTGGCTTTTGAGTTTTTGGATTGGTTGAGCTCCCACCGCATCCCGTTTTCGGAGGCACATTTTGGCCGCGTGTGGCGTGTTGCCCACGCCGTGCTCTCGGTTCATCCCTTTGTCGGGCCGTTTCTTGTGCTCATGATTGTCTGGGCGCCCACGCTTATCGCCTCGCTGCCCGGCCTCTTTATGGGAGATACGGGCGCGCAGATCCGCCAATGGTTCAACTACCCCAACGGCACGAGCGATTACCTACGCCTGCTTAACCCCAACGTGCTGCTCAACGGCCATCATCCGGTGGTGCACACGGCCATCATCGGCTCGTGTGTGCAACTGGGGCTTTCGCTATTCAACAGCGCCAATGCGGGGCTTGCCATCTACACCTGTGCCCAATTTGTCATCACGGCCGCCTGCATGGCCTATTCCATATCGTCGCTGCGCAAGCTGGGCGTGAGCTTGCCGGTCCGCAGCGTCATCTTGCTGTTCTTTGCGCTTATGCCGATGTTTTCCAACTACGCGGCGCTGCTGACCAAAGACGTACTTTTCGCCGATGCGTTTTTGGTGCTGCTCGTTCCGACCGTCAAGCTCGTGGCATGTGGCCTGCCCCGTCGCGATGCCAATGCCGAGCGCGCGGGCGAACAGGCGCCTGTGCTCTTTGCGCGCCACGACTGGCTGTTGCTCGTGCTGGGTGCCATGGGTTCCACGTTTTTGCGCAATGGCGGTCTGGTCTTTCCGTTGGCGGCCTGCGTGATTGCGGCGGCGTTTTGCGCCTGGGACGCGCATGTGGCCCGTCGCGTGGCCAAACAGTCTGGCGTCACGCTCTCGTACACCATGCCGCGCTTCCGCTGGGTCGGCGTGCTCGCAGTGCTTGCGCTCTGCCTTGTCTCCAACATGTATTTCACCAAGGTATTTATGCCGGCGCACGATATCACGCCGGGCTCCAAGCGCGAGATCCTCTCGATTCCGTTTCAACAGACGGCACGCTTCGTCCAAAAGCACGACGGCCTTAATTCGGGCGTTAACCCCAAGGTCAAAGACGATGGCACGATCGAGGAAGCTCCCTGCGACGGCTTGGTGACCGATGAGGAGCGCGCTGTGATCGATCGGGTGCTTAAGTACGAGAACCTGGGCCGTCGCTACAACCCCGACAAGTCGGATGCCGTCAAAAACTGCTTCAATGAGTACGCCTCGCAGGAGGACATCAAGGCCTATTTTGAGGTGTGGGCCCTGATGTTCAAAAAGGACCCCGAGTGCTACATCTCGGCGCTCGTCAATAACTACTACGGGTACTTCTATCCGAGTGCTCGCGATGCCTGGGTCTACAGCACGGCGCGCAGTGCCGAGATCATGGCGAAGCCCGATAACCTCAAGTACTTTGACTTCCATCCGGTCGATAGCAAGGCCGTGCGTTGGTGCGACCACCTGATTAACCTGTACCGCGTGGCGGTGCAGCGCATCCCGTTTATCTCGCTCACCATGAGCTCGGCCACCTACGTGTGGATCATGATTTCCGTAGTGGTCTACCTGTTGCGCCGCCATTCGTGGCGCGCGCTGGCCATCTGGATACCGCTGCTGGGCGTGCTCGCCGTGTGCCTGATCGGTCCATGTAACGGATCGACCTACATGCGCTACCTGTACCCAGTCATTGCATGCATGCCTTTTGCCATCGGTGCCACGATCACCCGCAGCGACCTCCTCTGGGCCTAGCCCAAGATTGGCATATCGGGGACAGGTTGCTTTGCGCCAAGGGCTTGCATCATCACGACGCCTTCATTTTGGGGTTTATCTTGCAGGCCGGTAGGTATATCATAACGACGTTTGTTTATATTGCCCGAGCATCCACGCTGGGCTTTAGGTCAAAACCGATAGGAGACACGTATGTCCGGACACTCTAAGTGGGCCACAACCAAGCATCGTAAGGGCGCGCAGGACGCCAAGCGTTCCGCCCTCTTCTCCAAGCTCAGCCGCAACATCACCGTTGCTGCCCGTCTCGGCGGCGACCCGCTGCCCGAGAACAACGCCAGCCTCGCCGCTGCCGTCGCCAAGGCTAAGGCTCAGTCCATGCCTAAGGACAAGATCAAGTCCGCTATCGATAAGGCCTTTGGTTCGGGTGCCGATGCCGCCGTCTACGAGAACATCGTGTACGAGGGCTACGGTCCCGCCGGTGTCGCCGTCTACGTTGACTGCCTGACCGACAACCGCAACCGCACCGCTGCTGATGTCCGTTCCGCCTTCTCCCACGCTGGTGGTAACCTGGGCACCTCGGGCTCCGTCGCCTTCCAGTTTGAGCGCAAGGGCCAGATCGTCGTCGCCAAGGAGATCCTGGACGAGAACGCCAAGAAGGAGACCATGATCGCCAACGGTCCTGCCGGTGACGAGGATGAGTTCATGATGGCCATCGCCGAGGCCGGTGGCGAGGACTACGAGGACGCCGGCGAGGAGTGGATCGTCTGGACCGCTGCTAACGACGTCATGGCTGTTTCCAAGGCGCTCGAGGAGCAGGGCGTCCAGGTCAAGGGCTCCGAGACCACCATGGTCCCGACCACCCCGACCGAGGTCTCCGGTACCGATGCCAAGAAGGTTCAGCGCCTCATCGACCGTCTTGAGGAGCTCGACGATGTCCAGGACGTCTACAGCACCATGGACATGACCGACGAGGTCATCGCTGCCCTCGAGGAGGAGTAGCGCCAGCACGGATTGAGCCGTGCATATCTGGGCATAATGAAGCGAGCATGCAAGCCTCGTGGAATAGATGAGCCGGATCCGCGTGCATGAGGCACCGGACCCGGCTCTTTTATAATGATGCGAATCGTTTTGCATTCTGTGGATCAAGATTTGAAGGGAGCGCCGCATGCGCGTGCTCAAACGAGCCCTGGCGATCGTGTATCTTGCCGCCGCCGTCGTGGCGCTGGGCACGTTAGTCTGCCAGTTTTGGGGACCATATACCTATCGCTTTATGCTGCTGATGCGCGATCCGCTGCCGCGCATCGTTGTTACGGCGTGCGGCGGTGTCGTGGCGCTCGGCGTGCTCGTGGGTTTCTTCCGCCTGATGTTTGCTCGTCGCGAGCCGTCCTGCGTGCATCCGGCGGGGGAGCGTAATATCGAGGTCACGCTCGCTGCCCTCTCCTCGTGTGCTCGCACTGCGGCAGAGCGCGACGACCGCGTGATGGTCGAGCATGTCGAGGCGCGCGTGCAGGGCTCCGACGAATCGCGTGTCCGTTTTAAGGTCGACGCCATCGCGCTCGACGACCGGGACGTGGCCTCCCTTGCAGCCGCGATGCAGCAACGTATCGAGGAGGCCTGCGACACCATGCTCGGCACGCCGGGCACGACCGCACGCGTTCGTTTTTTGCCGTCCAAGACTACCGTCCAGACCGTGGAGGTTTCCGGTGTGTGATACCAATCAAGACAAGACCGTCCGCACCCCGCGCCTGACCATCGATCAGAGCGCTGCGCCGGCAGGCGAGGTCGTCGATCCCAAGGTAGAGGGTGCCGAGTCACATGACGCGGTCGCCGACGATTTTGATGAGGCCATGGGCCTCATCAAGGGTACAGGGGCGGCTATCTGGAGCTATGCCGTCCGTCATCCCAACACCACGCTCGGAGCCGTCGCGGGTTTTGTGCTCGCTGTGCTGGTGCTCACGCTCGGCCTGTGGGATACGCTCGTCATCGCATTCTTTGTGCTGATCGGCGCCGTGATTGGCCAGATCCGAGATGGCGAGAACGGGATCGTCAACTTCTTCGGCCGTCTGTTTAGCGGCCGCTAGCATGTATTCGACCGCCGCGTGTGCGGTGGGCATAAGGAGGAACCATGGCTTTTAACACGAAGGTCGATGTGGCCGATACCGAGCTCGAGGCAGACGAGACCGTCGCCGCCGAGGCCGAGGACGTAACGCTCGAGGACAAGGCACTCGTCGAGGCCGAACCCGCCGACGATGCGGACGAGGACGATGAGGAAGCGGACGAGTCCGAGGACTCGCTGACCTATTCCAACGGTGTGATTGAGAAGATCGTCGCCATGGCCACCCGCGAGGTACCGCACGTCCTGGGCATGAAGGGCAACCTCATGCACTTTGTGCAGGAGCAGTTCGGTGCCGAGAATCTGACCAAGGGCGTGACGGTCGAGGTCACCGATGACAACCGCGTGGTCGTCAACATTTCCGTCATTATCGAGTACGGCGCCTACGCGCCCGCGATTTTCGACGACGTTAAGGCGCGCGTGACCGAGCGTCTGGCCGCGATGACCGGTCTTGAGGTGGCAGGCGTCAACCTGCGCATCGAGGATGTCATCACCCCCGAGGAGTACGAGCACCGCACCAACCAGCACGAGTAACCTACCAAAAAGGGATGTTTATTTTGGCAGGTTTTATCTGCGAAAACGTCAAACGGCCGGCCGCACGGATGTATGTGCGGCCGGCCGTTATTTGTATGTCCCCGATGTAGGCATACCGCTCGTCTAACTAGGGGTTGCAATCGTCGTGTTCCGCGTTACCCTAATGGGCGCATTGTTTCCAAATTGTTAACGAGGGGTTGCCGTAATGGCTGACGAGCACGAAACAGAAAGCCAGGCATGGGCGATTGAGGCTGCCGCGGCAGAGGCGGCATCGCGAGCTGCCGAGGAGGTACATCGTCCTCCCGTGGTGCCGATGGAGCGCGTGGTTGATCGCACCGATATCGAGCGCGGCGAGCGTGCCGGCCAAAAGCGTAGCCAGGAGCCAGGCTTCCCGCGCTTTTTCGCCGAGCTCAATCTGGGCCTGATTCTTACGGCTTTTGCCATCGTTGCGTTTAAAACCCCTAATCACTTTGCTTTTGGCGGCACCTCGGGCGTGTCGGTTATTCTGTCCACGCTGTTCCCGACCCTGCCCGTCGGCGTCTTTATGTGGATTATCAACGCGGTTCTCGTCGTTTTGGGCTTTATCTTTTTGGAGCGCAAGGCAATTCTGTGGAGTGTCTTCGCCTCGTTTGCGCTGTCCGCCTATGTTTCGCTTTTCGAGCTCTTTATCCCGACCAGTGTCTCGATGACGGGCGATATGTGGCTCGACCTGTGCTTTGCCGTGATTCTGCCGGCGCTCGGCAGCGCCATCGTCTTTGATATCGGCGCCTCGACGGGCGGCACGGACATCCTCGCTATGATCCTCAAACGCCGTACCACACTCGAGATTGGTCGCGCGCTGTTGCTGGTCGATATCGGCATCGTGACCATCGCGGCCTATTTGTATGGTCCGCGTATCGGTCTGTATTGCGTGCTCGGCCTGTTTGCCAAGACGCTTGTGGTCGACAAGGCCATCGAGAGCATTCATCTTCGTAAGGTCTGCACGATCATTTGTTCCGAGCCCCTTAAGGTCGAGGAGTTTATCGTCAAGCATCTCAACCGCACGGCGACCATCAGTCGCGGCTACGGTGCCTTCTCGGGCAAGTGCGTGACGGTGATCATGAGCGTGCTGAGCCGTCGCGAGGCCGTGCAGCTGCGCCGTTATGCGCGCGAGGTCGATCCGGGTGCCTTTATCACGATCGTCGACAGCTCCGAGATCGTCGGCAAGGGTTTCCGCGGAACGAACTAACGCGGACGCACTCATCAAACAATCGAAAAGCGCCTCGCGCGTTGCAAATACGTCATCTAAGAGTATTTGTCCCCACATTGGGCGATAATGATGCCAATGACATCGTTTGCGATCCAGGTGATTCGCTCTAGATACGAAGGGATGATTTCGATGTTCTGTTCGCAGTGTGGCGCCCCCATGGGCGATAACGACAAGTTCTGCGGCGTGTGTGGTGCCCCCAATGCCGGTGCTGCAGCTTCCGCCCCTCAGGGTCAGCCTCAGCCTCAGCAGTTTGTTCCTCAACCTGTCGCGAACGCGTCCAAGGGCTGCACGGCTCAGGCGTTTGAGGATATGACCAAGACTCCGGGCGTGCTGCAGCGCGTGTGCCAGATTGCCTTTTTGCCGGCGCTTATCTGTGTCGTGTCGGTACTCGTGCTGTTCATCCCCGTTATCGGCGGTATTGCGGCTGCCATCGGCTTTTTGGCTGCCTACGTGGCGAGCGTGTGCGGTTCGGGCTTTGGCATCGAGTGGGGTCGCGACCTGTCGCTTAAGATCGATGACGGCATGGGTCGTCCGTTGATGCGTTCCACGTCGTTTGGTCTCGGAATCTTTTCGAGCGTTATTTCGGTCGTGCTCGAGGTTATCGCTGCCATTCCCATTATCGGTGTAGTGCTTTCGCTGGTGGAGGGCGTGGTAATTGGCGCCGCGGGCTCGTATTCTTATTACGGCTCTTATGCGCTCGAGGCTGCGCTGTTTGGCTCGCTTGGCCTGCTTGTCCTGGCGCTAATTGCCTCGGCGATTCTGGGTGTCTTCTTTAAGATGTTCGCCGACATTGCCGTGATGCACTTTGCGGTGACCGGGCGCGTCGAGAGCGCGTTTTCGCTCGATAAGGTCTGGGCGGCCTTTAAGCACAACAAGACCAAGCTGTTCTGTGCTTCGTTCCTTCCCGAGTTTTTGACGGGCCTGGTTTCCAACGCCATTACGTGGATCTTGACAGCTGTCTTTGGTGCCATCGCCGGAATTGGCGCGTACGGCTATTACTATCGCCCCACGGGTATCGAGGCGATTGTTACCGCCGGTGGTGTCACGCTCGTATTGTTCCTGGTGCTGATTGCATTCGTCACGGTGTTCCTTACGGTCTTTGGCAAGATGCTCAAGCACCGTGCCGTTGGCTATTGGGCTGCACGTTATGCAAGCGAATGGGCCGATGAGGACAAGGACGACGTTTTGACTTTTGTGCTCCCGGGTGAGAAGAAGCCTGCTCCTGCGGGATTCAATCCCACGGCAGCCACTGGTGCTGCGCCTGCCCCGGCGCCCGCGCCTGCACCTGCCCCGGCACCCGCGCCTGCCCCTGCCCCGGCACCTGCTCCTGTCCCCGCACCGGCGTCCGAGGCGACGCCTGCGGAGCCCGATTGGGATGCCGTTGCCACGCCGGCGGATGAGCCGGGCGATAATCCTGCTGCCGAAAACAATCAAACCGAATAGCCGGTCGAGGCGCCCTGGGCAACTGAGCCCGGGGTGCCTTTTTCTACTGCGAAAGCAAGAAAATGCCTGGGAAAACGGTTGCAGCAAAATTTCTCGGAAATTGGTCAATGTTGCGCAACAACGTCGCGGCTATTGTTGAGAACGTAGACGTGTAAGGTTTGAAGGCGTGCGACGCCTTAGGAAAAGGAGAGGCTCATGTTCTGTCCCACTTGTGGTTCTCCCATTTCGGATGATGCCAAATTCTGCCCTGTTTGCGGATCCGCCGTTGGTGCCGCTTCTGCCGCTGCGGCCCCGCAGCCCCAGCCCGCTCCGGCCCAGGCTATTCAGCCCGCGCCCCAGCCTCAGCAGCAGTACACCGGTCAATACGCCCAACAGTCCGCATCCGCTCCGATGGGCTATGACCCCATTAAGGCTGACCGCAGCCTGATCGGCTGGCTGCTGCTCTCTCTTGTGACCTGCGGTATCTATTCGTTCTACTTCCTGTATTGCTTGGCACGCGACGTCAACACGTTGTGTCAGGATGACGGCGATTACACGCCGGGTCTGGCGGAATTCATCCTTCTATCGTTTGTGACCTGCGGCTTCTACGCGTACTACTGGTATTACAAGATTGGCAACCGCCTGCAGGCCAACGCTCCTCGCTACGGCCTGGTGTTCCAGGAAAACGGCACCACCGTTCTTCTGTGGCAGATCTTCGGCGCGCTCCTGTGCGGCCTTGGTCCCATCTTCGCTATGAACATCGTCATCAATAATACCAATGCCATGGCAACGGCTTACAACACTCGCCTTGGCGCTCGTGCCTAACAATAAGGGCGGCGTGAACAGCTTCCAGGGACATAGGGGCACGGCAGAGCTCCTTCGCCGCGCCCTTTTTTGCACCGGCGCGCTCTTTGTCGCCTGGCTCGCGCTCTACCTGCTCGACATTGGCTGCATTTTTCGATTGATGACGGGCATTCCTTGTCCGGGATGCGGCATGACGAGGGCGTGGCTGGCGGCGCTGCGCCTCGATTATGCGGCTGCCTTTGCCTACCATCCGCTGTTTTGGGTGGTGCCGATTGCGTTTGTGCTCGCGTTCGTGCGCGAGGAGGTGGCATCGAGCAAGCTAAAGCGTGGTATCGACATTGCGGTCACCGTGTTGTGCGTGCTGGTCGTCGTCGTATGGATCGTGCGCCTCGTCAATCCGGCAGATGCCGGTCTGCTCTTTGGCGGCTATGCGCCCGCCGGAGTTCCCGACGATATCATCCACCTCGAACCCCCACGCTGGCTCACCATCCTTCGCTCTTACCTGGCGTGACGGAGGACGCGCTAGAAAAACGGTCGACACATAAGCGGGGGCGAACGTTGAGATAACGTCCGCCCCCGCTTTGCTTTAGCCAGGCTGTTATGGATGGGCGTGACGGCTACTCGTCGCGCTTTTCCTCGTGGCGAGCGGCAGCCCGCGCATCGTGGATGCCCTTGATTGCAGCATGGCGGGCGGTGCGAGCATCGTGCATGGCGTCGCGCGCCTCAGCGGCCGTGGCCTTGGCAGAGCGCAGCTTGGCGGCCAAGTCGGGGTTGGTCTCGGCAACCGCGGCGATCGTGGGGCCGTCGAGCTCCTCTTGCGTGGGCTCGGCCAAAAAGTCGATAGCATACTGGGCGGCCACCATGGAGCCCTTTACCAGCACGGTCTCGTCAATCTTGTAGAAGCAAGAATGTTGGGCGTACGTGGCGCCAATCTGGGGGTTGCGCGTGCCAACAAAGGCGAGCACGCCCGGCACGCGGCGCAGGTACTCCGAGAAGTCCTCGCCCGAAAGCGTGCCGCGATAATGGCCTTCGCCCGCGGGGCCCAAGCACTTGACCACGGCCTGACGACAACGCTCGCTCGAGGCGACGTCGTTTTCGACCTTGTAGTTGGCGATGGTGTAGTCGGTAAGTTCGGCCTCTGCGCCCAGGGCTGCCGCGGTGTGCTCCACGATGCGTCGCATAAGCTCCGGCATTTCCTCGTGGGTCGAATCGCCGTAGGTGCGCACCGTGCCGGCGAGGTAGGCCGTGCCGGCGATAACGTTGCGCGCGGTGCCGCCGTGCAGCTCGCCGACGGTGATGACAGCCGGCTCGTAGGGGCTGATCTCGCGCGAGACGATGGTCTGCAGGGCGTTGACGATCTCGGCAGCCACCATAACGGCGTCGTGGCCGCGCTGGGGCATGGCGCCATGGCACGAGGTGCCGCGGACATCGATGCGGAACCAGTCGGTGTTTGCCATGCGCGGGCCGGGCTCACAGCTCACGGTGCCGGCGTCGACTTCGCTCCAGATATGCGCGGCGTAGGCACCATCGACGCCGTCGAGCACGCCCGTGCCGATCATGAGCTTGGCGCCCTGGCCGTTTTCCTCGCTGGGCTGGAAGACGATGCGGACCTCGCCGTGGATGTCGTCGGTCATATGGCGCAGGATTTGCAGCGTGCCGAGCATCATGGCGATGTGGCAGTCGTGGCCGCAGGCGTGCATGCAACCCTCGTTGACGCTGGCGAACTCCTCGCCGGTCTGCTCGGTGACGGGCAGGGCGTCGATATCGGCGCGCAGCAGGATACGGCGGCGCGGCGTGCCGTCCTCGCGGTAGGCATCCGGCGCGGTACCGCGAAGCGTTGCCACCAAGCCGGTCTTGAGCGGACGCTCGTAGGGGATATTCATGGCGTCGAGCTGGTTGGCGATGTCAGAGGTTGTGCGCTCCTCGGCAAGGCTCAGCTCCGGGTGCTTATGGAAGTGCCGGCGCTGCTTGATGATATAGGGCTCAAACTCGGCGGCGATATCTCGGATGGCCGCGGTGACGTCGTCTGCCGCGCGAACCTCGGTTGCCGCCATAATCTGCTGTGCCTTGGTTTTCGTCATGGTCGATTTGCTCCTTGCTGGGTTGATCGCAAAATCGTACAGGCTCTCTCCAGTATGCCACCTGCCGCTAGGGCTGGTAAAGCTGCCGTTTGCCGCTTGGCATTTTGTAACCGAGGCGGGGGAGTACACTCGGGGGTGTTGAATTTCCTGCCAGAGATGGGGATGCCCATGCAACATATCGATCGGATTATTCGCTCCAAGAACGTCTTTACCGCGCAAGACGGCATCGATTCCGCCCGCGAGCTGGCGATTGCCATCGCGGGCGACCGCATCGTCGCAGTCGGTGCGCCCGATGACGTAATTGCCGCCGCACCTGCCGCCACGCCGGTGGTCGATTACGGCGAGCAGTTTGTCTGCCCCGGTTTCCATGATGCGCATCTGCACTTCTTCCATACCTCGGTCGGCTCCTCGCCGTACATGCTCATGGATATGGGCACGTCCGAGGCGGCACTGGTACAACATGCGCTCGAGTTTTCCCAGGACCTGCCCGATGACGCCTGGGTTGTGACGCAGGGCTGGCGCGACTACCGTTGGGACCCGCCCGAGCATCCTACCAAGGCGTCGCTCGATGCGGCATTCCCCGATCGTCCCTGCGTTATGTATTCGGGCGACGGGCACACGCTTTGGCTCAACAGCCGCGCACTCGAGGCGCTCGGCGTCACGCGCGACAGCGAGCCGCCAGCGGGCGGCAGCTACGACAAGGACGCAAGCGGCGAGCTTACGGGCATTGCTCACGAAGCGGCTGCCATGCAGTTGTTGCCGCGCTGCCTTGAGTGGCTGGGCGAAGATCGCATCGCAAGCGCTTACGCCGATCAAATGAGGCGCATGGCCGAGCAGGGCATCACCTCGATCTGCGATATGTCGCTCATGCCCATGCCAGGCTGCGATTTTATCCGCGACGACGTCTACGACAAACTGCAGACAGCCGGCAAGCTGGGCATTCGTGCCCATCTGTTCCCCACGCTGTTGGATGACCAGTCGCGTCTAGAAGAGCTCCAGGTACGTTATGCGAACAACGCGCTGCTTTCGGCGCCGGGTTTTAAGCAGTTCTTCGATGGCGTGTCGAGTGAACACACGGCATATCTCATCGAGCCCTATACCAATCCGCGCTTCCCGGGCGACCAGGGCCGTCTGACAGTCCCGGCTGAGCGCATGCGAAAATTGGTTCTGGCGGCTGCGGAGCGCGGTCACACCGTGCGCATCCACGTTATTGGTGACGGTGCGATTCATGCCGCGCTGGATATCTTCGAGGAAGCAGCCGACCTGTACGGCCTGCCCCAGCACGGCCATAACACGCTCGAGCACCTGGAGAACCTTCTGCCCGAGGACATCGACCGCCTGCGCAAGCTCAACGTGGTTGCTTCGAGCCAGCCCTGCCACATTACACTCGACCCGGGTGGACCGGAGCGCGATCTGGGCCTGGAGCGCAGCCGCATCATGTGGCCGTTCGCAACCTATAAGCAGCGCGGCATTCGCCAAGCCTTCGGTACCGACAGCCCTATCACGCCCGTTACCAGCATGAACGTGCTCTACACGGCTATCACGCGCCAGGACCCCAAAAGCCACTGGCCCGAGGGCGGCTGGTTGCCGAGCGAGCGCATCGATGCAGCAACGGCTCTGCGCAACTACACCTTGGGCAGCGCCTATGCAGCGGGCGACGAGCAAAACCTCGGTAGCTTGGAGCCTGGCAAGTACGCCGACCTGGTAGTCCTGGACCAAAACCCGCTCACCATCGACTCCCAAGAGCTCCAAGCCACCAAGGTCCAGGTCACCTACCTGGCAGGTAACGTAATCTACGAGCGCTAGCCTCATACCTCACTCATAGGGGGCACGTTTCAGCAACGTGCCCCTTTCTTATTCGCACCATCTGCATCGCCATTTTGCTGCACTGACTTTCCTGAATGCCGGGGCCGAATTAGTCAACCTGGCTCCCGGGGCGGACCGGAGGGCATGAAGTTTGTCGCGAGTTCCGCACGCAAAGGAAAGCACTTAATGTGCTTTCCGTCTT
>URKG01000010.1 GCA_900548265.1 uncultured Collinsella sp. | reverse complement strand
CAGAGCGACAACTTGTCATTCAAAGAGGACGGCATGACCAGAAGGTCTATGCCGTCCTCTTTTCATGTCAATTTGTTCGCTCTGGTGGGCGCTCGCTGTCGGTACCAAAACATCGGCGTTGCCTTGATTCAAACTTGCCAAAAGATAGTCATTGGGGACGTTCTTGTTTGACTAGTCGTTTAAGAACGTCCCCAACGACTACATAGCATGAGAGTGGATAATCTCCCGGTTTGAGTCTGCATTCAAGCTCAAAGTGGGAGATTATCCACTCTCGTTTCGTTTGTTGATTTCGATGCCTACATTTGTAGGAACAGTTCGTGGAGGCGGGTGTCTTCATCGAGTTCGGGGTGGAAGGTTACGCCGAGCTGGTTGCCCTGGCGGGCGGCGACGATGCGTCCGTCGACTTTCGCTAGGGCCTTTGCGTCGCCGTGGACCTCGACGATGCGGGGCGCGCGGATAAACGTCAGCGGCACTTGACCGTCGATGCCGGCTACCTGCCCCTTGGTTCGAAAGCTGCCGAGCTGCCTGCCGTAGGCATTGCGCTCGACAAGTACGTCCATGGTTGCCAAACGCGGCGTGCCCTTATCGTCATGGGCGGCAAGGTCGTGAGCCAGCAGAATCAGGCCGGCGCAGGTGCCCAGGACGGGCATGCCTTCAACAATGCGGGCACGAAGCTCCTCGAGCATGCCCAACTCATCAAGCAGCTTCCCTTGAACGGTAGACTCGCCGCCGGGAAGTACTAGACGGTCAAAGTCCTGCTGCAAATCGGCCGCCTGCCTCAGCTCAATACAGTGTGCGCCCAGCTCGGACAGCCTCGCCTCGTGCTCGGCAAAAGCACCTTGGACCGCCAGCACGGCGACCGTCTGGTCTGCGTAATCGCTCATGCGCGATCCTTTCTGCTGGACTAGCGTCCGCGCTCTTCCATGATGATCTCAATCTCGTCGGCGTTGATGCCGACCATGGCCTCGCCCAGGTCCTCCGAAAGCTCGGCAATGAGCTTGGCATCGGTGAAGTTTGCCACGGCCTTGACGATGGCGGCGGCGCGCTTGGCCGGGTCGCCGCTCTTAAAGATGCCCGAGCCCACAAAGACGCCTTCGGCACCCAGCTGCATCATCAACGCGGCGTCGGCGGGGGTTGCTACGCCGCCGGCGGCAAAGTTCACGACGGGAAGCTTGCCCGTGGCGTGGACATCGCGCACCAGCTCGACCGGAACCTGCAGCTGCTTGGCAGCCTCAAAGAGCTCGTCGTCACGCAGGGCAACAACGTCGCGGATCTGCTTTTGGATCTTGCGCATGTGGCGCACAGCCTGGACGACGTCGCCCGTGCCCGGCTCGCCCTTGGTACGAATCATCGTGGCGCCCTCGGCAACACGGCGCAGCGCCTCGCCCAGGTCGCGGGCACCGCAGACAAACGGGACGTCAAACTGGGTTTTGTCGATGTGGTAGACATCGTCGGCGGGGGAGAGAACCTCGGACTCATCGATGTAGTCGATATCGATGGCCTGAAGGACCTGCGCCTCGACGATGTGACCGATGCGGCACTTGGCCATGACGGGGATGGAGACGGCCTCTTGGATGCCCTTGATCATCTTGGGGTCACTCATGCGCGAGACGCCGCCTGCGGCACGGATATCGGCCGGGATGCGCTCGAGTGCCATGACCGCGCAGGCGCCTGCCTCTTCGGCGATGCGTGCCTGCTCGGGCGTGGTGACGTCCATGATGACGCCGCCCTTGAGCATCTGTGCGAGCTCGCGGTTGAGTTTGACGCGATCGGCCTTGCTGGTCTGTTCTGCCATGGTTGCTCCCTTGGTTGGCATGTGCTTTGCTTGACGGAACATCCTATCTGGGAGCTGGGTATGGCGAAATACTCAGTTTTCGAGATAATGACAAGGTCAGACTAATACCAGATTGAATGACTTAATAAGGTCAGGTGATAGGCTCATGCTTGACTACAATTTGGAAAAACGCGGCGAAGCATCGCTCTATGAGTATGTTTACCAGCAAATTCGAGATGATATCGTAGCTGGACGCATTGCGGCGGGGGAGCATCTTCCGTCTAAGCGTGCCTTTGCCAGTCATCTGGGAATCAGTGTCATTACCATCGAGAATGCATATAGCCAGTTACTTGCCGAGGGCTATATTTGCTCAATGCCGCGGCGTGGCTACTACGCTTGTGAGCTTCCGGATGCACCGGTTTTGGCTTCGGCTGAGACAGAGCTTGATCGAGATTCCGCTCCTGCGGGTCTTAACGCACATGATGTTGATGGACGGGTCGAGCAATTCGACGCACTTTCTCCTTCCACTTTGGAGGCGGCGCGGCTTTGGCAAAGCGCACTGCGGGCGACGCTGGCATCCGAAGACGAGCGCGAGATCTTTTCGCCCGCGCCAGCACAGGGCACCGCTCGGCTACGACGCGCAATTGCTCATCATCTGCGCGGGACAAGGGGTATGAATGTCGACCCCAACAACATTGTTATCGGCGCGGGCGCCCAGCTGCTCGATACCATGTTGGTTCAGCTGCTTGGAGCCGACAAGGTGTATGCCGTTGAGGACCCTGGCTATTTACGCCTGACGCGCATCTATCAGGCTATGGGCTGCAAAGTACGACATATCCCGTTGGATGATGAGGGCGTGGACTTGAGCACTCTGCAGAAAAGCGGGACCGATGTCCTTCACCTGATGCCGTCCCATCAGTATCCGACCGGCCTTGTGACGAGCATTGCGCGTCGCTACGCGCTGCTCAGCTGGGCCGCCGAGCTGCCGGGCAGGTATCTCATCGAAGATGACTTTGATTGTGAGTTTCGCCTTGCCGGCAAGCCGATTCCCGCGCTCGCGTCGATCGATGCCGCCCAGTCGGTTATCTACACCAACACGTTTTCGAAGAGCCTTTCATCGGCGTTGCGTCTAGCGTACATGGTGTTGCCCGATGAGCTGATGGAGCGGTTTAGGCACAACCTTGGTTTTTACGCCTCATCGGTGAGCTCTGTTGACCAGGTCGCTTTGGCTCGTTTGCTGGAATCGGGTGATTACGAGCGACATGTGAACCGCGTGCGCGTGCGCGCTCGCGAGGCGCGCGATGGCCTGACGGCGCTTGTACGGAAAGCGTTCCCGGCAGGGGAGGTCTCGATTGAGCATGCAGACGCGGGCCTTTACTGCACCGTGGCTGCAGAGCGCGGAGCGGGTGGAAGCTCTTTTGTGCGGGCCCTCACGCGCTCGGGTATCCCATTCGTCGATGTCAGTGACTGCTATTGGTGTGCCGATGGCGCATCTGTCCCTGAAAACTCAAGTCAAATTCTTGTTCAGTATGACGATTTGAGTCCAAAAGTGCTTAATACCTTGGAATTGCAGCTAATGGGGGGCACTCTGCAATCTAAGTGAGTAGACTTTTAGCACTTTGGCGACCAGGCAGTTTTGTAACAAGCTATCTACCTGCGGTTTTGAAAAGCAGGATGACCGGCCTGCTCGGGATGTTCAAAAAAGTCTACTCACTTGCCGCGCAAAGCTTCTACATGAAAAAATGGGGTTTTCAACAGGGTTTCGTCCAGCTTTTGGCAAGCTTTTGGCCAGTTGGGGAGGGCTGTTGAAAACTTAACAGTCCGTTCGGTGCCATTTTTGGTGCGTTCGCCCCAATGCGAGACAGGCTGGGTTGAAATTCGTGTTTTCCTGTGCCTATGAAGGATTTACTTTGTGACATATCGGCTTTTAGATACTGGCGTTTGCCCCCTCAAGTCCGCGCTTTGTGTCCGCCGCTTCCGCGAGCGGAAGAAGACCGGCAGCGATATGACCTCGCCCGTAACCCGACGGCTGCGGTTGCGCTCGGTTTTCCACTGTATACATTGGTTCGTACGAGAAACAAACGGACTTGTCCTGCCAGCATTAGACAGCGGCTGTTTCTTGGTGAGCTCCCCAGGGAATCTGTGCTGGAAACGGAGCATGGATTTTTGATTACGTCTCCTCTACTGACGGCATTCATCATGTCGCGGCATCTGACGGATCTTCAGCTTCTTTTTGTGTTGGCGGAGATGTGTGGCTTGTTTGCGGTGTGCGCTCTGCCGGTGGCACTTGAGGCGGAGCTTACGCGTGCAATTGATTCGGGCGCGATTTCGACAACGTTCGGTTGGGTGCGCTGCCCGTCCGAGGACGGCGCCACTTCAAATTTATGGCGTCGAGACGCTTTGGTTTTGGGCAGAGACCTTGACCGTTTTTGTTCAAATGTTTGCGGGATGCGTTACGGCAATAGATTTATGGCGGTATCGCAACTCGTCCCATTGGGTGCCGCGTCGCCTTTTGAGGTCGAGGCGTATTTGTTGCTCGGGCTGCCGCGAGCCCTGGGAGGCGAAGGTTTTTGCGGCATAGAGCTCAATGTCGAAGTGACGTTAAGCACAAGTGCTCGAGCGATTGTGGGAAAGTCCCGTGTATATATCGACCTACTACTTTCTACGCCGGACAGCAGGCGACAGGTGGCCATTGAATGTCAGGGAAAGGCCTCGCACGGACGCGCAGGGGATGGCTTGCGTGACGCCGATCGCATGACGGCCCTTCAGGCCATGGGCTACGATGTACTTCTCCTGACACACAGACAGATATCCGATGAGGGTAGATTCCGCGCGATCGTTAAGGCCGTATGCAGGATGCTCGATGCTAAATATCGTGATAAAAGCCCGGATGAGCAAAGGGCTGAGGCATTACTCCGGTCTGAACTATTCGTTGACTGGACAAAATTGGGAGTAATCGACGGAAAGATGCCCGTTAGGCACAAAAAGACTCGATCGTGGACGGCTGCGGTTTTAAGTGAGTAGACTTTTGGCACTTTGGCGACCAGGCCGTTTTGCAACAAGTCATTTACCTGCGGCTTTATAAAGCAATATGGGTGGTGTGCTCGGCAAGTTCCAAAAAGTCTACTCACTTAGTTTTTGACGAGAATCCGATGTCGAAGATGGTCCTATTTCAGGGCGTATTTCAGGGCGTTAACGAGTCCTCGAGACACAAAAAGGCCCGAACCATGCGGTCCGGGCCTTATCGAGCTAGAGGTTGTGTCTCAGGCGGTTGGCTTAGCCAAAGTAGCGCTTGAGCAGGCCGGCGAAAGCCTTGCCGTGGCGGGCCTCGTCGCGAGCCATCTCGTGCACGGTATCGTGGATGGCATCGAGACCAGCGGCCTTGGCGCGCTTGGCGAGATCGGTCTTGCCGGCGGTGGCGCCGTTCTCGGCCTCAACGCGCATCTCGAGGTTCTTCTTGGTGGAGTCGGTCACGACCTCGCCCAGAAGCTCAGCAAACTTGGCGGCATGCTCGGCCTCCTCGTGGGCAGCCTTCTCCCAGTACAGGCCGATCTCGGGATAGCCCTCGCGATGAGCGACGCGAGCCATGGCCAGGTACATACCGACCTCGGAGCACTCGCCCTCAAAGTTGGCGCGCAGGTCGGCAACGATGTCCTCGGAGACGCCCTCCATCTTGGCGACGCCCACGACGTGCTCGGCAGCCCACTCGAGCTGGCCCTCCTCCTGCTTCAGAAAGCGAGAACCGGGAACGCCGCACTGGGGGCACTTAAAATCCTCGGGCAGCTGGTCGCCGTCGAACTCTTCCACATAACCGCAAACGGGGCAAACAAACTTCATGATTCGATCCTTTCGATCGATGGCGATGGCGCGCTCGTCCGGTCCCGTAAGGGCCCTCTCCGGACGTGCGTCTTGACGGGTTCTATTATCCATAAATGCAACCAAATGTGAAGCCTATTAGGAATGATTTTTAATAAAACAATTTTGAGATATGAAGATGTTGATTGATTAACGATTGGCGGGCCGTCTTTGACCGCCGCTGAGTACAATCGGTCGAGCAAATGTTGACCAATCAACAAATGAGGGAGCTTCCTTTATGCATCTAGCCCGTCGTGCCTGGTGCCGAACATATCAGACGGTTTTTCGCATTGCATTGCCGATCCTGCCCTATACTGAGCCGCGCATTTTGGAGCATGCCGAGGATGTGCCCGCGGTGCTTCAAAAGCGCTCGATCCAGAAGGTCCTTATCGTGACAGACCCTGGTATTGCACGTTTGGGGCTCACGGCATCGCTCGAGACAGCGCTCGCATCCAGGGGGATTGGCGTTACGGTCTATGCCGAAACGCGTGCGAACCCCACGGTCTCAAACGTGGAAGAAGCGGCGTCCCTGTATCGAGAGCGCGCCTGCCAGGCCATTATCGGCTTTGGCGGTGGCTCGGCCATGGACTGTGCCAAGGGCGTGGGAGCACGTATCGCGCAGCCAAACAAACCCATCAACAAGATGCGCGGGCTGCTGCGGATTCATCGTCGCCTGCCGCTGCTCATCGCCGTTCCCACCACGGCGGGCACGGGAAGCGAGGTCACGCTTGCGGCGGTAATTACCGATGACGAGACGCACTACAAGTATCCCATTAACGACTTTGTGCTTATCCCGCGCTTTGCGGCGCACGACCCCGAGTTTACGCGCGGTCTGCCCGCCTCCATTACGGGGCAGACGGGCATGGACGCCCTGACGCATGCCGTCGAGGCGTTTATCGGGCGAAGCACCACGCCCTATACGCGCAAGATGGCGCGAAAGGCGGTGCAGCTCATCCATGACAATTTGCTCGAGGCCTATGAGCATGGCGACAACATGCGTGCACGTCGCAATATGCTTTCGGCTGCGTATAAGGCGGGCGTTGCGTTTACTCGCTCCTATGTCGGATATGTGCATGCCATCGCGCACAGTCTGGGCGGCCGATACGGAATTCCGCACGGTTTGGCCAACGCGATCATCCTGCCGCACATGCTTCGCGCTTATGGTGACGCCGCCGCCCCCAAGCTCGCCGATCTTGCTCGCATGGCGGGCATTGCGCCGGCTACCGCGCAGGACAGTCTCGCGGCCGAGGCCTTTATCGATTGGGTCGACCGCATGAACGCCGCCTTGGAAATTCCCAAATATGTGACGGGCATTCGCCGCTCCGACATTCCGCAGATGGCGGCGCATGCCGATGCCGAGGCCAATCCCCTGTACCCCGTTCCGCTTTTGATGGACCGCCTGGAGCTCGAGCATATGTACGAGGTCGTCGCGGGTGGTATGTTTGAGGATGAGAACTAGGAGGGTCCATGAACACCGAGGAAATTGCGCGCATCGTCGGCGATCAGCGCGCCTACTTTAAGACACACGCCACGTTTGATGTCGATGCTCGCCGCCGCGCGCTCGTGAGTTTACGCGATGCGGTACGGGCGCACGAGGCCGATATTGCCCATGCGCTCAAGACCGATTTGGGAAAGTCTCATGACGAGGCGTATATGTGCGAGATCGGCACGTCGCTTTCCGAGATTCGTCATCAGATTGCGCATGTGGCTCGATGGAGTCGTCCGCGCCTGCGTCCGTGTGACCTTGCCAATGCCGTGAGTGTGTGCAAGACGCAAGCCGTGCCCTATGGCGTCACGCTCATTATGGCTCCGTGGAACTACCCGTTTTTGCTAACGCTCGAGCCGCTCGCCGGCGCCCTTGCCGCTGGCAATACTGTGGTCATCAAGCCGAGCGCCTATGCTCCGGCATCGAGCGCGGTGCTCAAGCAAATCTGTGAAGAGGCATTTGATCCGCGTCTGGTGACGGTTGTCGAGGGCGGGCGCGCCGAGAACGAAGCGTTGCTCGATGAGTGCTGGGACAAGATCTTCTTTACCGGTAGCGTTCCGGTCGGCAAACTCGTCATGGAGCGCGCAAGTAAAAACCTTGCGCCCGTGACGCTTGAGCTGGGCGGAAAGAGTCCCTGCATCGTGGATGCGACGGCAAACTTGAAGGTTGCGGCACGGCGTATCGCCTTTGGTAAATGGCTCAACGTGGGGCAGACCTGCGTGGCGCCCGACTACCTGCTGGTCGATACGAGCGTGCACGACGAGCTGCTGGGCCTCATCAAAGAGGAGGTCCGCCGTATGTTTGGTGACCATCCACTCGATAACGAGGATTACGGACATATCGTCAACGCCAAGCATTTTGCGCGCGTGCGCGGGCTGATCGATCCCGATAAGGTCGTGCTTGGAGGTGCCGCGCGCGAGGCTTCGCTCAAGATTGAGCCGACGATTTTGGATGGCGTGGCCCCCGATGACGCCGTGATGCAGGAGGAGATCTTCGGTCCCATCTTGCCGGTGCTGACGTTTGAGAGCCTAGACGAGGCCGAAGCGTTTATTACGGATCGTCCGACGCCGCTGGCCCTGTATATCTTTAGCCAGGACCGTGCGGTTCAGCAACGCTTTGTGCGCTACGTGCCCTTTGGCGGCGGCTGCGTCAACGACACCATCATGCATTTGGCCACGAGCCATATGGGCTTTGGCGGCATGGGCGCGAGCGGTATGGGACAGTACCATGGCCGCGAGAGCTTCGATACGTTTAGCCACAAGAAGAGTATCGTAAACAAGGCGACGTGGCTGGACGTGCCATTTCGCTATGCTCCTTACGCAAGCTGGAAGCACAAGTTCGTGCGCATGTTTGTGCATTAGAATCAGATGGCGTAAGGACAAACGGTCGAAAAGACGCAGACAGGATGAATTTGTGTCCGCACGGGTCCGTAAACTTCTCAGTAAGGTTAAGCGCCGGTTTATCCGGCCGTTAGAGGAGCTGCCATGTACGAGCCTTCACGTGTTCTTCTGTCATTTCACATTGCGGGATTTCAGTATGCCGATGGCGCCTTGGTCCTGGGCGATCTTAAAGCGGGCGATAAGCTGACGCTGTGTGCCGAGCGCGATAATCCCCATGACCCTGAGGCGGTTGCGATCTATTACGGCAACACCAAGCTTGGCTATGTTCCGGGAAACGAGGTCGGCCCACTGTCCTTGATGATGTATTACGGCCACGAGGACGTATTTGAGGCCCGCGTGCAACAGGTTGCCCCCGAGCGCAGCCCGTGGCATCAGGTACGCGTTGGACTCTACGTGGTGGACGCTCGCTAATCGGCAAGGGAGTCGGCCATGTTTGATGGCGATGATCTGTTCGATCTGGCAGACGATCCGTTTGAGTGGGATATGCTACTCGATGACGATGAGTTGGAGCAGGATCGTAAGAAGCGCCAGGACAAGAACGCCCGGGGTGACGCGTCGAAAAAAGAAAGACAAGCGCCGCCGAGGCCTGTTCGGTGGGCTCTTTGGATAACCGCCGCATCGATGCGTCTGTATACTTAGCACGAGTTGAACGCGTTGCGAAATGAGGGCATAGACGATGATGTGGTTTACCGCCGACCTGCACCTGGGCGATACGAATATCTTGCACGACATGGACCGGCCGTTTGGCTCGGTCGAGGAGATGAACCGCAAGGTCATCGATGCCATCAATGAGTGCGTGGCTGCGGATGACCGTCTCTACATCCTGGGAGACTTTACCTATCGTTTGCTCCTAGCGGATGCCGTGCACCTGCGCGAGCGTATCGAATGCAAGAATGTGACGCTCATCCGCGGTAACCATGACGGTGACTGGGAAGACCCGGACGCGCCGCGCATTTGGGATGAGGTGCGCGACTATCTGGAGGTTGCTCCCGGTTACGCTAAGGGTCATCGCCTGGTGATGAGCCATTACCCCATGCTCAGCTGGAATGGCAAGGCGCGTGGTGCCATCATGCTGCATGGGCATATCCACAGCAGGGGAGACCGCACCAACGCGCGCAACCGCGATCGCGAGCGCCCTATCTTTCGCTACGATGTCGGCCTCGACGCCAATGACTACAAGCCCGTAAGCCGAGACCAGATCTTGAGCTTCTTTGGACTGTAGCTGCAAGTGCAGGTAGAATAAACGCGCCGTGTGGATGGTCTACACGGTGCGTTTTAGTAGGAGCGATGATTCCATGAGGGCTATCCAGCGCATTAACCACAACGCTGCCATCTGCGAAGACGGAGCGGGGCGCCAGCTCATCGCGTTGGGTCGCGGCATCGGCTTTGGCGACATGCCGCACGAGGTCGACCTGGACGTCGTCACGCGCACCTTTTACGGCATCGATTCAAAGTATCTGGCGTTCATCGACGAGGTCGACCCCGAGGTGCTTGAGTTTTCTGCTCAGCTGGCAGATATTGCGACCGGACAGCTTTCGTACGAATTGAGTCCTAATCTGCCCATTACGCTGGCAGATCATATCCAGTTTGCCATTAAGCGCGCCCGTGAACATATGGTGGTGTCGTTGCCGCTCAAGCGCGATCTGGAGCAGCTGCATCCTATTGAGTATCGATTGGGCGAGCTAGCCGTTCGCGGCATTAAGAAAATTTTTGCCGTTCGCATGCCCCAGAGTGAGGCCGCGGGTATCGCCATGTCGATTATCAATGCGGCGATTAAGCCGAGCGAGCGGCGTGTACTTGCCGAGCAGCACGAGGAACATCTTCTCGATATGACGGTTGCGATTATTCAGGAAGAGTTGGGCGTGACGGTCGATCGCTCGTCGTTTGCTTTTACTCGCTTTGCCACCCATGTGCGCTATCTGCTCGATCGCGTGGCAAAGAAAGAGCCGATTGACACCGAGAACTCAGGTCTTTACGACGTGCTCGTGGAGCAATATCCTGCGGCATCGCGCTGCGCTCATCGTATTGACGCTCTGATTCAAGAGGCCTTTGGCGAGCCATTGGCCCAAGAAGAGCTCGTCTATCTGATCATGCACGTGAATCGCGTGGCTCCTGCAAGCTTGAATAAATAGGTTCTCTGGCGTTTTATTTCCGTCATAGTGACCGTTCGCGGGTCGTTTCCTACCGTTTGTCGGCAATCTGAGCCACAGTAAACGTATCTGCCGCATATACTCGCCGTGTGTTGGGTGTTACTCACGGTGCAGCTCCGAGAGGCACTACCGATTCTGTCGAGGCCATTATTGGGTCTCCGTCGGTTGTGCGTGGGGCTTTTTTCATGTCGATCCACCCGGGAATCACATGCAATGAAATCTCTTGCCAACGGGCGTCGCGCGCTGCGCAGGCGCGAGCGGAATCGTGCGTCTTGATGCTGTGAAGCCCCACAGACCTTTAGTTGGAAGAGAAGGGATTCGACATGGCTGTCGATAACAAGAAGATTGCCGAGGATGTGCTTGCTGCCGTCGGCGGCGCCTCCAATGTGACGAACGTGACGCACTGCATGACCCGCTTGCGTCTGAACCTCAAGGATCAGTCCATCCCCAATGACGATGAAGTTAAGAAGATCAAGGGTGTACTGGGCGCACAGTGGTCTGGCGGCCAGTATCAGGTCATCATTGGCCAGAACGTACCGAAGGTCTACGACGCCGCCATTGCACTGGGAGTTAAAGGCGAAGGCTCCATTGACGAGAACCTCGATGACGGCACCAAGGAGCCGCTGACGCTCAAGACTGCGGGCAACAAGATCCTCAACTATCTCTCCAAGACCATGGTCATGACGATCCCCATCATCATGGGCGCTGCCATGTTCCGTACCATCGCCGTGGTTTGCGGTGACGGCATGCTCGGTATTTGGTCTGCCGACTCCGACATCTACAACTTCTTCTACAACTGGATTTATAACGCTGGCTATTATTTCCTTCCCGTTTATTTGGGTTGGGCTGCTGCGAAGCAGCTTGGCTGCAGCCAGCCACTCGGCATGATGCTCGGCGGTGTGCTCATTGCTCCTGAGTTCATGACGTTGGTCAACGCTGCGGCGGATTCGGGCGTAACGACCACCATGGTCTACGGCGTACTGCCGGCCCAGCTGAACAACTATTCCTCCACCGTGCTCCCCATGGTTCTGTCCATGCCGGTGCTTATGGTCGTCGAGAAGTTCATGAAGAAGGTCGTTCCCGACATGCTCTCTACGGTGTTTGTACCCGTGGGCACCATGGCCGTCATGATTCCCGTTTCGCTGTGCGCTTTGGCTCCGATTGGCTCCATCCTGGGCAGCATGGTCGGCAACTTTATGTTCGGTCTCGGTAACGCCGGCGGCATCGTCACCATCCTCTCCCTCGTCGTCATTGCCGCACTTTGGGAGTTCCTGGTTATGACCGGTATGCACCAGGTCCTGCTTGCCCTTGGTATTGTGCAGCTGCTCACCCTGGGCTCCGACTCCTGCGTTATGGTCGCGGCCGGTATCTCTCAGTTCGCTACGTGGGGCATGGCCTTCGGTGCCTTCCTGCGCCTTAAGGAGACCGACGAGAAGGGCGCCATGCTCGGCTTCTCGCTCTCCGGTATCGTGGGCGGCGTGACGGAGCCCGCACTGTATGGCTGTGGCTTTAAGTACACTCGCTGCCTGGGCGCCATGGTTGCCGGCGGTGCTATCGGCGGTTTGATCGCAGCCCTCACCAATGTGACAACGTATGTTCTGGGCGCGACCAATATTCTGGGCGTCACCGGCTTTGTTGCCGGCGGAACGGCCAATCTCGTCTGGGGTTGCGTTGCATCGGGCGCTGCATTTGTTGCCGCCGCTGCCATCGCCTACCTCTTTGGCTTTAGCAAGGATCAGCTCGAGGAAGATGTTGCTGCCGCTAAGGCTTAAGACATCTGTTTAGGTAGGATAATTACCTGGGGCACTTGGCTACACTCCAAGTGCCCCTTTCCATAGATTGGAGTCGTTATGAAGCAATTGCTTATTCGTGCCGATGATATCGGTTATTCGTATGCTGTTGACCTGGGGATTGCCCGAAGCGTCAACGAGGGCCTGGTGCGCTCGGCGGGCCTTATGCCTAATATGCCCGAGGCCGAGCGTGGGTGGTCGCTCGTGGCGGATGCCGATATTGCAGTGGGCCAGCATGCCAACGTGTGCCTGGGCAAGCCGTGCGCCGATCCGGCGCTCATCCCGAGCATGCTCAACGAGAGCGGCGAGTTCCATAGCAGCCGTACCTTCCGTGAGCATTTTAAGCGCGGTGAGGAGCTGATAGACTTCGACGAGGCCTGCATCGAGATCCGCGCACAGCACGACCGTTTTGTCGAGATTGTGGGCCGCGAGCCCGATTACTTTGAGGCCCATGCCGTCATGAGCGAAAACCTTAACCGAGCGATCTCGGCGGTTGCCCAGGAGCTGGGCCTTAAGGAGCAAAAGGCGAGCTTCGATCCCACGGCGGTGGTGCGTTGCGGAAATACTGATCTGCGCATGGTGATGCATTCGATGGAGCCGGGCTACGAACCCAAGGACTCGATTATGCAGACGGTTCGCGAGATGTCCGACGGCGAGATGGTCGTCTTTGTGTGCCACCCGGGCTATCTCGATCGGTTTATCCTCGAGAACAGCTCGCTTACGACCGATCGTACCAAGGAAGTCGACGCGCTGATCGACCCTGAGCTGCGCGCTTGGCTCGGGTCTCAACCTGATCTTCGCCTGGTCGACTATCGCGACCTGTAGTGACCCATGCCACCACAAAGGGGACAGGCACCTTTGTGGTGGTCCTGGCGCTGTTGCCATTATGGCGGCGGCGCCTTTTTTGTCCGTGCGGCGCGGTAGAGTGTAAGCGGTTGAAATTTGCGTCCATCGAGGAGCTGCTATGAATGAGATCAAGTGCCCGCATTGTGGCGAAGTCTTTAAGGTCGATGCGTCCGGCTATGCGGATATCGTCAAGCAAGTACGCGATGCCGAGTTTTCGCGCGACCTGGATGAGCGTGTGAGGGCAGTCCAGCGCGAGGGCGAGCAGGCGCTGGAGCTTGAGCGCTCGCGTTCGACGGCTGCCTTGCAAAAGGCAGAGTCTCAGCGCAATGCTCAGCTTGTCGAGCAGAAGAACGCTGCGGAGCAGAAGCTGGCACAAGAGGTTGCCAAGCGCGACGCCGAGCTTGCCGAGCTGCGCGCCAAGCTCGAGGGCGCTGCCGCAGAGCGCGAGAGCGCAAGTCAGCGCGCAGCGGTTGAGGCCCGTGCCGACGCTCAAAAGGAAAACGCCGAGCTTCAGCGCGAGATCGACAATTTGCGTGCGCAGCTGGGACGCAAAGATGACGAAGCCAAGCTTGTCGAGTCGGCCGCGCGCAACGCTGCTCAAAACGATTTGGCTGCACGCGATGCGCAGATTGCCGAATTGCAGGCAAAGCTCTCCGCGGCGGACAAGGCCAAGGAGATGGCGCTTGCCGCCGCCGCGGCCGAGTCGCAGCGTGAGCTCGATGCCGCTCGCGGCGAGGCCGAGCGCGCGCTTGCTGACTATCGCGTGAAGGTGCAAGAGAGGTTTTCTGCCGCAAAGGCACAGTCCGAGCAAGAGGCCGAGGGCCTGCGTGCCCAACTGCGCGAGCAGGAACTGATGGCAAAAATGAACCTGTCAGAGGCGGTCGCCGCGGCAGAGCGAGAGCGCGATGAGGCGCGTGCCAAGCTGACGAGCGAGCTGGCAGTGCGCGATTCTCGCGAGGAGCAGGCCAAGGCGGCACACGAGCTCGAGCTTGCGCAGGCCAAGCGCGCGAGCGATGACCTGATTCGCTACAAGGATGAAGAGATTGAGCGCCTTAAGGACATGAAGGTCCGCCTGTCCACCAAGATGGTGGGCGAGTCTCTCGAGCAGCACTGCGAGACCGAGTTTAACCGTCTGCGCATGACGGCATTTCCTAACGCGTACTTCGAGAAAGATAACGATGCGTCCGAGGGTACCAAGGGCGACTTTATCTTCCGCGAGTGCGACGCGAGCGGTAACGAGGTCATTTCGATTATGTTCGAGATGAAAAACGAGAACGACGAGACCGCGACCAAGCATAAAAACGAGGACTTCTTTAAGAAACTCGATCACGATCGTCGTCAGAAAGGCTGTGAGTACGCGGTGCTCTGCACGCTGCTCGAGCCCGAGAGCGAGCTCTATAACGCAGGAATCGTGGACGTGAGCTATCGCTACGAGAAGATGTACGTGATTCGCCCACAGTTTTTCATTCCCATGATCACGCTTCTTCGCAACGCCGCCATGGGTTCGCTACGCTATAAGCAGGAACTGGCGGAGTACAAACAGCAGAATATCGACGTCACGAACTTCGAAGCCAAGATGGAAAAGTTCAAGAACGATTTCGGCCGCAACTACGAGATCGCGAGCCGCAAGTTCCAAACGGCAATCGATGAGATTGACAAGACGATTAGCCATCTGCAGAAAACCAAGGAGGCGTTGCTGTCCTCCGAGAACAATCTGCGCCTAGCCAACAAGAAGGCCGACGATCTTACCATTCGCAAGCTCACGTGGGGCAACAAGACCATGAAGGCGGCGTTTGACGAGGCGCGCGGGGCTGCGCCAGAGGCAAACGATGAGCCAGCCGAGGCGGATTCGTATGAGGTCGAGGATGTCGAGTAAGGCATAGCGTATAGCGCAAAAGCGGGGCCGCTGGCGATATTGCCAACGGCCCCGCTTGTTTCGTTCCGGTATGTTCGGCTAGTCCTCGAGCAGGTCCTCGATAAAGCCGACGCGGTAGTTTTTGAAGATGACCTCGCCGCCGTCTTGCGTGGCGTCCAGATCGACATCGCCCATGATGCCAAAGTCGTGGTCGCCATTCTCGTCGGCAAAGATCTGATGCACGTGCCACACGCGTGCGGTCTTCTCGTCGCTCTCGTCGATGGTAAACATCGCAGCACTGCGGGCGTCTCCGTCGGTGAGGATTTCCTCGTGCTGCTCGTGATAGGCATCGAGGGCCTTTTGCCAGCGGACCTCGCTCATGCCCCAGTCCTCGTCGAGCTCGCCCAGATCGCGCACGTGTTCGCGGGCTGCAAGGGCCACGCGGCGGAAGAGTGCATTGCGCACCAACAGCGTGCAGCCGCGGCGGTCCGCCACGACCTCGTCGATGCCCTGCGGCGGTGCGGCGTCGAGGGCTGCCGGGTTGCCGGCGTTCTCCCACTCGTCCACCAGGCTCGAGTCGACCGAGCGCACCACAAAACCGAGCCACGAAATGATGTCACGCAAGCGCTCATCGCGCTTCTCAATGGGCACGGTGCGGTCGAGCGAACGGTAGGCCTCTGCCAGGTAGCGCAGTAAAATGCCCTCGGAACGGGCGATGCCGAGCTTTTGAATGTAGCCCTTAAAATCGCTCGCGCTTTCCAGCATATCGCGCAGGACGCTCTTGGGAGAGAGCTGGTAGTCGTTTGCCCACGGTACTTCCTGGCAGTACTTGTCAAAAGCGGCATCGAGCAAATCCTCGAGCGGCTTTTCGTATGTGACGTCCTGAATGCGCTCCAAGCGCTCCTCATACTCGATGCCGTCGGCCTTCATCTCGGCCATAGCGCGATCGCGTGCGGCGCGCTCCTGTGCGCGCAGCACCTGTTTGGGATCCTCGAGCGTCGCCTCGACCATCGAAATCAGGTCCATGGTATAGGTCTCGCTCTCGGGATCGAGTAGCTCCAACGCGGCAAGCAAGAACGGCGAGAGCGGCTGATCGAGCGCGAAGTCCTCGGGCAGATCGACCGTCAGCGCATAGTCGATGTCTGGTGCGGCATCAGTCGGGGCGTCGGGCGCGGGCGGCACCTCGGTGCGCACGACAACGCCGGAGTCGATGAGCGTGGCGAAGATCTCGTCGGCGCGAACCTCGAGCTTAGCCTTTTCCTCGGGAGTCTGCAGGCTCGTCTCGATAAGGTCGTGTACGCGGGTTCGGGCATCGCCGCCCTGCTCGACCACGCTAATTACCATGGAGTGCGTGATGCGCAGGCGCGGCTTGAGCGTCTCGGGCTGCGTCTCGATCAGGCGCTCGAAGGTCTGCTTGTTCCAGGTGACAAAGCCCTCGGGGGCCTTTTTCTTTTTAATCTTGCGGAGCTTTTTGGGGTCATCGCCCGCCTTGGCCATAAGCTTGGCATTCTCGATCTCGTGCTCGGGTGCCTCGGCAATTACCATGCCCTCGGTATCGAAGCCTGAGCGGCCGGCGCGACCGGCAATCTGATGGAACTCGCGGGCGCGCAGGCGACGCATCTTGTAGCCATCGAACTTGGTGAGCGCGGTGAGCACCACGGTGTGGATGGGTACGTTGATGCCGACGCCGAGTGTATCGGTGCCGCAGATGACGGGCAGCAGGCCCTGCTGCGCCAAGCGCTCGACCAGCAGGCGATAGCGCGGCAACATACCAGCATGGTGCACGCCGACGCCGCATCCAAGCAGGCGCTTGAGAATCTTGCCAAAGGCCGTCGAGAAGCTCGTGCCTTTGGCAGCTTCCTTAATGGCCTCGCGCTGTTCCTTGCTAGCGATGCCAAAATTGGCGAGCGACTGTGCCGTCGCAAGGGCGGCATCCTGGCTAAAGTGCACGATATAGAGCGGGGCCTCGCTGCGGCGCATGGCGAGCTCGACGGTGCCCTCGAGGGAGGTCGTGACATAGTCGTAGCTCAGCGGCACAGGGCGTGGGGCATCGACGACCAAGTCACAGGTAGCGCCGGTGTGCTCCTCGAGCGAGGCGGCGATAGCAGTGACATCGCCGAGCGTGGCGCTCATGAGCATAAACTGCGTGTGGGGCAGGGTGAGCAGCGGTACCTGCCAGGCCCAGCCGCGGTCGGGGTCGGCAAAGTAGTGGAACTCGTCCATGGCTACGCAGCCCACATCGGCGTCCTCGCCCTCGCGCAGCGCATCGTTGGCAAGGATTTCGGCCGTGCAGCAGATGACGGGTGCCTTGGTGTTGATATGCGTGTCGCCGGTGATCATGCCGACGTTGTCGCGGCCGAGCACCTGCACAAGGTCGAAAAACTTCTCGCTGACCAGAGCCTTGATAGGGGCCGTGTAATAGCAACGCTTGCCCTGCGCCATGCCCATAAAGAGCATGCCCAGCGCGACGAGCGATTTGCCCGATCCGGTCGGTGTTCCCAAAATGACGTGATCGCCGGCAGCCAGGTCCATGAGGGCCTCTTCTTGGTGATCCCACAGTTCAATGCCGCGATCGCTCGTCCATTCAAAGAAGCGTTCGAAGGCCTGATCGGGCGTGAGCCATGGTTCGGGCTCGCTGCCGTCCTCGGGCTCCCACCAGGTGGGGGAGAGCGCGCCGAGCGAGCCGAACTCGGCTTCGGTTCCCGTGCCGCCCGAGAATGAGCTGGCGGCGCCGGCGCCGGAGACGGTGCTGGCGGCGGTATCTGTCGTGGTCTGTGCCATGTGTTTGCTTTCTCTCGCGATTGTCCGCCAACTATTATGGCGTAGCGGCGGCGTGGGGCGCCAGCGCGCGAGAAAATGCAGGAAATGGGCGCGTGAAGTTAGTGCTCTTGCGGCAGGCGCTTCTTGCCTTTGCGGGCGCGGTTTCTAAAGTTCTCGACGGCCTCTTCCATGCCCAGAGGTACGTAGGTGAGCTCATCGAGGTTATCGGGCAGGTAGCGGGCAAGGCTTTGCTCCTGCGCGCGGCCCGCCGCGAGCTGTTCATCGCTAGGCTGCGCGCCGGGTGTGGCACAAATGCCATAGACGGCAGCGCCCATCTCGCGCGTGCGGCATTCATATTCGGTCTCGGGATGCTCGGGATGGTCGCGGCGGACGTCGTCACTTACCCAAAGCGTATCGTAGTCGGCCGCGGCAAACTGTCCCAAGGCGTAATCGCGCAATGGTTTGCTGTCGGTGCGCAGCGTGACGGTGGCGTTGGCTGCAAAGAGCGGGCGATAGAGCATCAGATGGTCGACATGGACGAGGCGCTTTTTGGCGTGCTTGGCCTTGGGCTGCGGCGTGGGAAAGTTGATGGTGATGGCATCGAGCTCGCCTGCGGCAAACAGCCGTGGCAGCGATGCGGCGCCTCGGGGCAGGACGAGTGCGTTGGATAGCCCCTGTTCGCAGATTTTCTGCGCGGCATAGGCGATGCAGATGGGCTCCTGGTCCATGCCGATAAAGAGGGTATCGGGCTCGCGGTGGGCGCGCTCGACCAGATAGGTTCCCTTGCCACAGCCAAGATCCAGGTGAAGGTGTTCGAAGGGCTTGCTGCCAGCTGGCGCGCAAGCCTCGCGCCAATCTCCGGCATAAGCCTCGGGGTTCGTCTCAATCGCATCGGCGTAGCGCTCCAGGCGCTCCTCGAGCACAAAGTTCTTAGGCGTGCGAACGTGGACGGCTCCCATGAGGCTCCTTGGTCATAAGTGCGGAACGCATGGTTGCACGTTCCGTCAATGGGTTGAAAAAAGGGTGGGCATAGTTTGCCCGAAAGATGCGATGCGGCTCGACGGCGAGTCGTCGGTGCCTACAGACGCTTGAGAATCACATAGCGGTTGAGCTCGCCGCTGCGACCGTCGGCATGGAAGCGCTCAAGCTCGCGCACGGGGACCTCGCCGCTCTTGTAGAACGTGCGGACGCCGCGCACCAGGTCGGTGATCTGCTGATCGTCAAAGTGATGGCAATAACGGTAGGCGTGGCGGTCGTTTTGCCAGCCGATGAGGTGGTCGCCGGCTTCAAACTGCGCTGAATCGTAACCCTCAAACGGCGGGGTGAGCTCGGCGCGGGCCTCGGCTCGAACGGCCTTGCGCGCCATGCGCTCGTCGTTCATGAACTCCCAAAAGCTGATGGCGATGATGCCGCCTGGGCGCGTCTGCCGCACCAGGGCGTCGAGCACGCGTACACGGTACTCGCACGACGGCACATGGTGCATAAAGCCAAAGCAGACCGAGATGTCGGCGAGTGGGGCGTCGAAAAGCACGTCGGGCGTCTCGGCGGGGTTGAGCTTCATAAGGGCGTCGAGCACGTCGAGTTCCTGGAAGTGCAGGTTGGGAATGCGCAGCGCGTGGCCATGTGCATCGATGGCCAGGTCTTGGCACGAGTCGACACCATAGAACTCAAACGGGCAGCTGGCATCTGCCGAGGGGTTTGCGCCATCGACGCCCTTGGCGGCAAGTGCGCCGCCGGCGGCAAAGTTCTCGAATCGCATATTGCCACAGGCAAGATCGAAGACGCGGACGGGATGCTCGATCGTGGCGACGTTGAGCTGTTCGAGCGCGATATCCATGGTGCGTACCCAACCGGGCCACGGGGCCTGGCGCGTATCGGAAAAGGAAGCGGAGTGCTCGCGATAGAACGTGTTGTTGAGCTGGATGAGCGATGAGGCGAAATCGCGGTTCACGGCGCGGAACTCCCTCCGTTAGCGGTGCGAAATAAACAGTACGACCATACTACCGTTAACGCCGCAACGGGGACAACCGAGCTGCGGCTCATTGCTTTGTTTGGACACATTTCCGCAGCTCATATGTGCCCGCAACCGCCAGTTGTCAAAAATCTCACTAGAATAGGTGGCATGCTTTTGGCGGTGGCGGATAGATTTTTAACTGTGCAAGGCGCCTTAAGAACAAAAAACGGTCCGGCGGCACGGCTGGCATCACATAGGAGGAACCATGAATGTAGAAACTGCGCAGCGGCTCGCCGACCTTCGCCGCAGCAAGGGCTTTAGCCAAGAAGGGCTGGCGCGAAAGCTGGGGCTGTCGCGCCAGGCGGTTAGTAAATGGGAGCGTGCGGAGAGCTCGCCCGATACCGAGAACCTGATCTCGCTCGCCAAGCTCTATGGTGTGAGTCTGGACGAGCTGCTCAATCCGAGCGATGAGATTGAGGACGATATCGAGTTTGAGAACGAGGACCGCGCTCGTCAGCGCGAGGCCGAGGCGGCAGAGCGCGCCCGCACCCATGAGGCGGCGGCGCGCGCCACCGAGGCGGCAACGCAGGCAAGTGACGCGGCAGCCAAGGCGGCGCAGGCGGCAAGCTGGAGTGCGCAGGCTGCCAATGCGGCGACGGCTCAGGTGACGGGTACCGGTGCGGCTGGTCCGACTCCGGTGAAGGGTCCGTTCCAGTCATTCCCGTATTGGGCCGTGTGCTGGCTGCTGTTCTTTTTACTGATGTTCCTGTTTGGTGCCGGCCCCTTTGCTGCGCTGATCTTCTTCACGATTCCCATCTATCACTGGGTGGCGCGTGCACTCGATGGCGATTGGGCGCGCGGGGATATTCAGGTTGGTCCGGCACCGGTGGCGGTCAGGGCCCAGGGGAAGGATACTTCTGCGGAACCTGATGCTGACGTGGCTACCGCGGCCACCGCTGAGCCATGTGCCAAAGAAGGTGACGAATGATGAAGCTTTCGCATGAATCCAAGCTGCGCCTGGGCGTCGGCATCGGAGCGTTTGTACTGATTATCGGGCTTGTTTTTGGCGTTTCGCGGACTTTGATTCATTTTGATGGCCCGTGGGATCTCGACGATGTTATACCCGGCTTGTCCGGTATGGACGATGTGGTTGATGACGACGATTTTATGAACGATGGCGGTAACTATTCCGCTCGGCCTCAGCAGCTTTCGTGTACGACCTTTGATGCCGATGAGTTTCGCTACCTCGATTTCGATATCGATGCGGCTACGGTGGACGTCAAGGTTATTGATGGTAACAAGGCTCGCGTTATCGAGCGGGGACGCGTTGCCAATGGTATGGATGCCTCCAAGGCCGCGACGCAGAACATCGCATCCGTCGAGGACTCGACGCTCAAGGTTTCCCAGTTTGGAAGTGATGACGGTAAGGCAATCGATCGCTCAGTTACGGTCGAGCTGCCGCGCCGTGTTGCCGAACGTCTGAAGGGAGTCAACGCGCACGTGGGCTCGGGTGATCTGCAGATTGCCGGTGTCACCTGTGATGGTCTTGACCTTTTCCTGGGTGCGGGAGATGTAGAGTTTGCGGGCAGCGTGACTGATGCGCTCAGTGCTGAGGTCGGTTCGGGCGATGTGACGTTCGAGCTCTACCAGGCCCCCGCGAAGTCGATGGACGTGAGTGTGGGCTCGGGCGATGTGGAGATGATGGTTCCGAACTCGACGGGCTTTAAGGCGAGCCTTACCTTGGGCAGCGGCGACTTCGAGAGCGATTTCCTTCCGCTTGGCTACGACGGCGAGACCATTTTGAATCTTGAATTCGATAACGGCGATAAGTCTGCTACGTATCGTTTTGAGGTCGGTTCGGGCGACATGTCATTTGATTCAGAGTGACGGGCGGTTATCGAAGACTTATATACCATAGCTGCGCTGTTTGATGAAGGCGCCGAAGCCGAGGTCGGCTCCGGCGCCTTTGCCTTTACAATGGGGGCATGGAACAGATTATCTTGAACATACTTGAGGCTCTGCGTCGCGGCGAGACCGTGGACGACAAAGCGCTCGTCAAATTGATACATGCCGAGGCGCGCCGCGAGGGTGCCGACAAACGCGATTTGGCCAAGCGCCGCCTGCTGCCGTTTTGCCAGCGGGTTAAACGTGAGGAGCCGGCTCGGTGGGCTGCGTGGAATGTCGATTCCGATCTGGAACGTCAACTGCTGCAGGTGCTGCGTATGAAGCCGCGCCGCACGGCTTCGGGCGTGGCGACCATTACCGTTATCACCAAGCCCTGGCCATGCTCGGGCGATTGCCTGTTTTGCCCCAACGACCTGCGCATGCCCAAGAGCTATCTGCACGCCGAGCCGGCATGCGCCCGTGCGGAGCAAAATTGCTTTGACCCGTATCTGCAGGTGAGTGCCCGTTTGACGGCGCTTTCGCAGATGGGGCATGCGACCGATAAGATTGAGCTCATTGTGCTCGGTGGCACCTGGAGCGACTATCCGGAAGGCTATCAGACATGGTTTATGTCAGAGCTTTTCCGTGCGCTCAATGACGATGCCGTCGCCGGCGTGGCTGCCAACCCCATGTTGGCGCGTCCGGGCATCAGCCGTGCCGAGGCAGGGCGCCTGCTCGATGACGCTCCTGCCGATGCCTTGCCGCCGGTGGTAACAGAACGCCGTGAGCGCTATCGGGCTGCCGGTATTGCGACCGACGAGGCCGAGCTTGCGAGCGGTGTTGCCGACGAGCAGGGGCGTGTGGATGCTGCCGTGGGTGGCTATAACCGCGCGGTGCGTCGTCTGTACGGTCCCGGTACGCCGTGGGGCGAGGTCGCCCAGTGGCAGACGACCACGATGGAGGAGCTTGAACGTCAGCAGCGCATCAACGAGACGGCGAAGCATCGCGTGGTGGGGCTCGTTATCGAGACGCGCCCCGATGCCGTGACGCCACAGGCGCTCACGCTCATTCGCCGCCTGGGTTGCACCAAGATTCAGATGGGCATCCAGAGCCTCGACCAGCACCTGCTCGATATCAACGAGCGCCGCATTTCGGTGGCTCAGATCGAGCAGGCGTTTTCGCTTGCGCGCCTGTTTGGCTTTAAGATCCATGCGCATTTTATGCTCAACTTACTGGGCGCCACACCCGAGGGGGACAAGCGCGACTACGAGCGCTTTATGACCGAGGGGGCCTTTATGCCCGACGAGGTCAAGGTCTACCCGTGTGCGCTCATTGAGGGTTCGCGTCTGGTGGGCTGCTATGAGTGCGGCGAGTGGCGTCCCTATACCGAGGAAGAGCTGCTCGATGTGCTGGCCGACGATATCGTGGTGACGCCGGCGTTCTGCCGCATCAGCCGCATGATCCGCGACTTTAGCTCCGATGACATCATGGTGGGCAACAAGAAACCCAACCTGCGTCAGCTCGTTGAGAACCGCCTGGCTGCTCGGGGTGATGGTGCGATGGTGCGTGAGATTCGCTATCGCGAGATCAGCACGGCGGGTGCCGACTTGAGTGAGCTGTCCCTTGATGAGGTCGCGTACGAGACGCCGGTGACGAGCGAGCGTTTTTTGCAATGGGTGACGCCCGAGGGCAAGATTGTTGGTTTTTTGCGGTTGTCGCTGCCCGACCATTCGTTTGTTGCCACGCATGCGGACGAGTTGCCGACGACGCCGGACGAGGCAATGATTCGCGAGGTGCACGTGTATGGCATGGCGGCACGTGTGGGCGATCAGGGCCAGGCGGCTCAGCATCATGGGCTGGGGCGTTTGCTCGTAGAGCGTGCGTGCGAGATCGCCCGGGATGCCGGCTATGCGCGCGTCAACGTGATCAGCGCGATCGGTACGCGCGAGTACTATCGCCATTTGGGTTTTTATGACCACGGACTCTATCTGCAAAAGGAGCTCTAGATGAACAAGCCAAGTGTTTCTGCTGGCGTCGTTGCCGGCGTTGCTCTGGGAGCCGCGGCGCTTGGTGCAGCCGCCGTCGCTGTTCGTGCTGCCTGTCTGCAGGTTGCGCGAACCCGCAACGGGTTGGCGCGCGTAAAGCGCATGCGCGACGAGGGCGGTGACGAGGTCCGTGTGCTCGTGCAGGGCGGTGTCTACCAAAGCGCGAGCTATGTAGGCGAGCGTTGGGCGGAGCCCGTCTTTGCGTACTATCGTGCATTTGACGATGTGTTTGAGGCCGAGGACGCAATGCGTGATGCTTACGGGCATGGTATCGACCGTATGCTCATGTTGGGCGGCGGCGGGTTTGCCTATCCCAAGTTTGCACTGTTGTTGCATGAGGGCTTGCGTATGGACGTCATTGAATATGATGTCGAGATTACGCGTCTGGCGCGCCGCTGGTTCTATTTGGAGGAGTTGGAGCGTACGGTTGGCGATCGCCTGAGGGTGATTACCGCCGAGGCGCGTTCGTACCTGGGCGTGACGAGCGTGGGACATCGTCGCTACGACGTTATCGTGAGCGATTGCTTTGGCGGTGCCGAGCCCGTACGCGAGCTGGCGACGGTTGAGGCGTTGCGTTTGGTGCGAGGCAGCCTGAACCACGGGGGTATCTACGTTGCCAATATCGTGAGCGCAAACGAGGGGAGCGATGTGACGTTCCTGCGCGATTGCGCTGCCACGGCACTCGAGGTATTCGTCCACGCCTGGGTGGTCCCATGCGGCGATACAGAGTTCGGCGGCGAGGAAAACTACCTGCTCATCGCCAGTGACGGCGACTATGCCTTTGCCGAAGTCGTGCCCTTCGACGCTGACTTCCTCGGCACCGTTCTTCACGACTAGTAAGTCTCCCCGTCCCAAAAAGACTGGTTTTAGACGTGGTCGCGCCAGCTGAGGACGCGCTGCTTCATACCCTCGATGTCGAGCACGCCTTCGGCAAAGCCCTTGCGCACGAGCTCTTCGGGAACGAACTCATCGTAACGATCAAAGTAAGGCACCTCGCCGGGATAGACGAGCTCGATGGGATCGAAGTCCTTCTCGGCCTCGGCGGCGAGCACCTCAAAGAACGTCTCCTCGTCGGCCTTCATCTTAAACTGCATAAAGTACGGGCGTGATGGGTCGAGTCCGCGAAGGCCAAGCTCCGCGGCACATTTAATCTTGAGCATACGTTCGAGCGCCAGAAAGGCGTAGCTGCCCAACCAGGGGAAGAGCACCCAGGTGTCGCCGCCCAGGTTGATGAGCGGCTTGGTTCCCGCGCCCGAAATCTCGGCCGTATGACGAGCCTGCGCCAAGCGGGCCCGTGCGTTACCCATAAGGTACGGATATGCTGTGTGCTCGTTGAGCGCCTTGCGCATACGCTCGAGTACATGTGTGTTGATGTCACCGGGGCAGTCGCCAAAGTAGGCCGGCACACGGCCCTTGACCTGCGTGGCAAAGACGGTATGACGCTTCCAGTCCACTTCCTCGACGATCCAGCAATGGCCCGCGATGGCGATGCGCTCGCCAGGTGGTGGCGGGTTGACAATCGTGCCCAGTTCGGCCGATTCGCTACGAACGGTAAACTCCTCGTTCTCCTGGAACACGGCGTAGAACTTAAAGTTGTTGATGATGCGCTCGCCCGCGAGGCCCACGATGAGCCCACCGCCCTCGGTGACCTGGATGTGGTCGATCTTGATGAGGTGGCGCAGCAGTTCGCGATAGTCGTCGGTCGAGACGCGGTGGAAATAGCTGAGCGTGAGCACACGCTGAGCAAGCTCGGCCGGTGTGAGCTCGCCGGTGCTGGCGAGCGTCGACATGGTCTGGTGATAGAGCAGGCTGTAGGGGAGCCGATCGAGCTCGGGCGGCTCGACCCATTTTTCCTCGCGATAGAGTTGTACGAGCGCGATGCCCTGCAGGAGCTTCCACGGAATGGTCTCGGGCATCATCGTGCGCGGCTCGGGTTCCTCCTCGCGCATGACAAACCACATCTCGGGCGGAAGATCGCGGCGCCCCGTGCGGCCCATTCGCTGCAAAAAGGAGCTGACGGTAAACGGCGCATCGATCTGGAACGCGCGCTCCAGGCGACCGATATCGATGCCGAGTTCCAGCGTAGAGGTGGTGACGGTCGTCTGTGCCTGTTCCTCGTCGCGCATAAGCTCTTCTGCCGTCTCGCGCAACGATGCCGAAAGATTACCGTGATGGATGAGGAAACGGTCGGGCTCGTGCCGGCTTTCACAGTAGCTGCGCAACATGGAGCACACGGCCTCTGCCTCCTCGCGCGAGTTGGCAAAGACCAGGCACTTGCGGCCGCGGGTATGTTCAAAGATGTAGCCCATGCCGGGGTCGGCGTTATCGGGTGCGGTGTCGGTGGGGTTGAGCAGTGCCTGTTCGGTTGCCTGCGGGATGTCGACTTCGCCCTCGGGGGCTGAGGAAGTGCGACGGTCCTTGGGGGCAGCCTTGCCCCGTGCCTGATCACGGCGTTGGCGGCGTTCCTCCTGTGTGAGTTGTCCTCTGTGACGCATGTCTTGGTCGCCGGCGGGCAGTGCCGCGGGTGCCGCTGCCTCAATGCGCTCGCACGCAAGCACTTCGGCCTCTTGAGGACCCATGCTCTCGAATCCCCGCTGCTGCGCCTGGGGACCCGAGTTGTAGAAGTGCTCCATGGAGATACGCCACACGCGGCGTGGCTCCTCAAAACGGGGGATAACGCAGCCGCGTCCCGTTCCCTGTGAGAGAAAGGCACCCGTGCACTCGGGGTCGCCGATGGTGGCCGAAAGGCCAATGCGACGGGGCTGCACGCCTGCCATGCGCGACAGGCGCTCAATAAGGCAGAGCGTCTGCCCGCCTCGATCGCCGCGCATAAGCGAATGGACCTCGTCAATGACCACATAGCGCAGGTCGCAAAACATGCGCGGGATCGCCATATGCTTATGGATCAGGAGTGCCTCGAGCGACTCGGGCGTAATCTGCAAGATGCCGCTCGGCTTTTTGATGAGCTTAGCCTTGTGCGATTGCGAGACGTCGCCATGCCAGTGCCAGACGGGGATGTCGGCTTCTTCGCACAGGTCATTGAGACGGACGAACTGATCATTGATGAGTGCCTTGAGGGGGCCGATGTAGAGGGCGCCAACGCTTGCGGGCGGGTTCTCCCAAAACTCGGTCAGGATGGGAAAGAAGGCTGCCTCGGTTTTGCCGGAAGCTGTGGATGCCGTTAGGAGCACATTGTCTTGTGTGTTAAAGATGGCATCTGCTGCCGCAACCTGGATAGAGCGCAGACTCTCCCAGTCGTGAGAGTAGATGAAGTCTTGGATAAACGGGGCGTAGCGGTCAAAGGCGTTCACGAGGCCTCCTTTCAAAAGCGAATCTCTCAACGCGGCGGGCAGTGGCTTGCTGCATTACCGCTTCAACGTTTGCCCAGATAAAACCTACCAAAATAAACCTGTCCCTTTTTGGTAGGTTAGATGGTGAACTCGGCGAAGTTGCGGTCGCCGCCTGCGGTATCGGTGTCGCCTGTTGCTGCCGCCGGCACCAGCGCGTCGCCGCCGACGCTTTGCAGCAGCTCGGCTACGTTGGCGTCGGGGTTCTGGCATAGGATGTCGAGCAGCTCGATAAAGTCACGAATGACTTCACGCGGCGTCAGATGTGTGTCGGCTCCCACACGACCGAACTCGATCTTGAGAAAGTCCACCAAGTCGTTCTCGGTAAGCGTGGGCGTCCAGCCAAAGTATCCGGCATGGATCTGCATGAGTTTTTCGATCAGCACCAGCAGCTCCTCGTAGGTGAGTGGCTGCAGGCGGATGATGGGCGCGAGCATGTCCTTAAGGTCCTCGCGTGCAAAGCGGCCTTGAGCGAGTCGGCTGCGCAGGGCCTCGTAGGAGAACACGCCACGGCGGCGGTCTTCGATGGAGGTTGGCGTGCCGCCCATGATCATGCCCAGGTACTGCGCCTTGCCCTGGAGCGTGTCGTTGTACATGGTCAGGATCTTCTCGTAGTTGTATTGGCGTGTGATGGCGTTGGGAATCTTATACAGATTCACGAGCTCGTCGATGAGCACCAGCATACCCTTGTAGCCGCTGCAGACCAAAAAGCGCGCAATGAGCTTAACGTAGTCGTACCAGTCGTCATCGCTGATGATGGTCGAGGAGCCCAGCTCGGCGCGAGCCTCGCTCTTGGTACGGTATTCGCCGCGGATCCATTTGGTCACGCGGCTCATGGCTTCCTCGTCGCCCTCGGATGCGGCCGTGCGATAGCGGCGAAGCATGCGGGTGAAGTCGAAGCCGTGGACCATCTCCTCGAGCGGGGCCAGTTGGGCATTGACGACCGACTCGTCGACGTCGGCACACGAGGCAACCCAGCGATCCAGAATAAGGTTGAGCGCACCGCCCTCGGGGCGCGTCTTGGTCGATATATTGCGTATGAGCTCGCGGTAGGTGGCAAGGCCCTGCCCCTGCCCGCCCTGCAGACGGCGCTCGGGGGATAAGTCTGCATCGGCGACGACGAATCCCTCGCCCATGGCATGCGTTCGGATGGTTTGGAGCAAAAAGCTCTTGCCGGCGCCGTAGCGACCGACCAGAAAGCGGAAGCTTGCGCCGCCGTCGGCGATGAGACTCAAATCGGTGAGCAGGGCGCGAATCTCGACCTCGCGTCCCACGGTGATATAGGGAAGGCCGATGCGCGGGACCACGCCGCCCTTGAGCGAGTTGAGAATGACGGCAGCGACGCGCTTGGGCACGCGGGGTGCTGCGGGTGCGGTATCACTCATGGTCTAGGTATCCTCTCACGTCTGCTTCGTAGTCCTCGATAATTTGCGGTCCTGCCGCGCCAAATTCAATGACGGTGTCACCCACCAGGTCAAAGAGCGCCTCGTTGATGGTATCGACGAGCATGTCCTCGCTCTGCCCCGATTGCACTACCGCCGATTCCGCCTGTACTGCGTTGTGCTCGAGCAGTGCGCTGAGATAGGCGTTTGCGGCAGGCGCGAGTTCGTTCGTGGCGTCAGCGGGCGCTGCCGCTGCGAACGCGGGCGTCGGCGCGAGAAGCGGTGCCACGACACCAAACTGTTCGGTGGATATGGTCGGCTCGTCGGCCTCGTCCTGCCGAATGGGTGCCGCGACCGCCTCGACCGTCGCGTCGGCTACGGGCTCGGCTTCCGGTTGCCCAGAGTCCGCTGCCTCGGCTTCTGCGGACGCGCCGTCCTCGCGTTCCTCGTCGATCAAAAGCGCTTCGCGCGTTTGCGCAGCGGCGCTCCGAATGTGCCCCAGCTGACTCAGATCGATATCGATCTTGACAGGCTGGTGTGCAGCGTCCCACGAAAGCCATGCCACAATCTCGTCATCGATAATCTTGGCCAGATATTTGGGGACCTTTTCTTCCTTAAGGGGATGGGCGGGGTCCAGCGCCAGGCGCAGGCGTTGGTCGCAGGCGCGCATCATTTCACCGAGCTTGCTGCTCTTTTGCCTACTACCGTGGATACGCATGCATTCCCAAAAGCCGTTTTGGCAACGGTAGATATGGATAGGATCCAGGCGGTATTCGCAGTCCTCGTGGCGCTCGGGCGCAAAGAATACGGCCGAGGCAAACATGGTGTAGGGCATGGCCGTCTCCTCCCCAAACAAGCTCGCTACGATGCCGGTCTTTCGGTGCGTGTCATAGTAGCGCGCCATGCGGACATACACGGCGCATGCCACGTGGCGCAGATCGCGGTGGTGACTGCGGTCGAGCCGCGAGTTACCTAGGTTGTACGTGGAGAGGGCGTTGATGGCGGCTATGAGTCGCTCCTCGCGCACCTCATCGGGCGGAAGGGGGAGCGTGGGCTCGGAGGTTTTGCGACGCTTGGGGGTCTGGCCGGACGGTGCCGGTGCTGGTACAAGGTCTCGTGCCGCGCGTCGCAGCTCGATAAGGGCGTTATCGAACATGACGGTTTTAGAGTCGCGAAGCAGCTTGGGGTCGAGCCCATGGAATACGGCGTAATCCTGCAACCACACGCGTGCAAACCGATCGATGCCGGGCTCGAAGGCGCGATAGGCATCCCAAAAAGCCTTGATCTTGTTAAAACCATCGAGCGGGTCATCTACGCCAATGCCGCAAATCAGCTCATAGAGATACAGAAAGGCAAAGGACGTAGACGTTTCCTCGACAGTTCCGCGGCGCACTTGGGCGCGCCAGGTAAAATAGCCGCGCAGCTGCCGATCGCTCATGGCGTTGTAGGTGGGAAAGTACGACTTAAAGGTGCCGTTGTAGGGGCAGTCGTCTTCAAAGTCGGCCATCAGCAGGCCTTGGCGGTAGAAAAGCTCGGCTTCCGAAAGCCAACGGCCCGCGCCGCCCTTGGGGTCATCCTGCCAGCGCGATATCTCGCGCATTTTACGGTACTGATCGGGGAGGAAATTCTGCATCTGTCGGCCGGTTTTGAGAATCGGCTCGTCTGCGTAGACTTCGTTTGAGAAGCGGGCGGACTGATGGGTCCGGGCCTCGGCCATAATGCGCTCGATGAGCATCTTGATGTCCTGGTCGGCCACCGCTCCTCCTCTCGAACGCAGCTACGGTGACCTCATATCATAGCACAGCATCAAACAGATGTTCGAGATACCGCTGCGTTGATAGATTTAGAACAGGAGGGCGTAGATGACGGCGATGACGACGGAGGGAAGCATATTGGCCGTGCGGAAGGTCTGAGGACGGATGAGATTGACGCCGACGCAGAAGATGAGCATGGATCCTACGAGCGAAAGGCTGTTGAGGGCTGCTGTGGTCATGATGGGGGAGAGCGCGCCGGCAAACAGCGTAATCGTCCCCTGGAACACGGCGACGGGCAGGGCGGAGAAAATACAGCCGCGTCCAAGCGAGGCCGTCATGGTGCAGACGATGATGCAGTCCAGCGCTCCCTTGAGGGCGAGCGTGGACCAGTCGCCGAGCAGGCCGTCTTGGATTGATCCCACGATAGCCATGGCACCGATGCAGACGGTGAGTGAAGCCGAGACAAAAGCGTTGGTGAACTCGTTATCGTCCTCACTGCCAGTCTTGCGCTTGAGCCATTCGCCAAGGTTCTCGATGGCGGCTTCCAAGTTGACGGCCTCGCCGATGAGCGAGCCGAGGGCGAACGAGACAATGAGCATGGTGGTACCAGTGGTCGCCAGCGCCTCCCCATCGATAAGGAGCATCTTCTGCATGGTGCCGCCCAGGCCGATAAACAGGACGCACAGCCCCGATGCTTTCATGAGCGTGTCTTGGATGCGCGGTGTAATGAAGCGACCGCCCGCTAATCCCAAAAGACCGCCCGCAATCAAAAGCACAACGTTGATGATTGTTCCCAAGCCCGGCATGAGCCCTCCCGTATTGATGCCAACGTGGCAATCGTAGCAGAGTGGAATGCGAGGTACATCGCGACTCATCTAATACGTTATATAAGTGGCATTAGCAACGACGCGCAGCATTTAAGCCTCAGGTGGTTGTCGGGACATAGGGATAGTATTCAAAGCGCAGTGTCATAAGCCGCTGTGGGGATTCAATAGCCGCGGCAATGATATTGGCATCGCGGGCACGATCAAACCCTTCGAGTTCGATCTGATACGAGACGTCTTGCATAATGTCCAGACGTCGCCAGGCTAGGAGTGTGTCGCCATCGAATTCCAAGGTCTTGCCTCCGTCTGGGGCAACGGCGTATAGACGCAGCTTGGCGGTGGTTGCAGGGTCGACAACCGTGACCTTTTTAATTTCGTTTCGAGTATTCTTGGCGCCCAACAAGGTGAGCAGTGTTGGGGCCACGACCTCGCCCGATGGCAAAAAGACGACTTCGATGGATTCGGGAAATGCGATGATGGCCGACTTGCGGACGGGCTGATTGGCGGCGGCAACTTCGATGTTCGCAGCGTCGATGACCTCTGTGTGGTCGAGCGCGGCAAGCACGCAGCAGTTACCTTCATCGATCTCTTGAGGATCAGCAAGCCCCAGACTGTCCGCGAGCTCGGGATCGTTTGGATCGGTAGCGGGCTCATTCGGTGCTTCGAAAGAAGCTGGAATGCTGTTTGTCGGCGACGGCATGTCGCCCGCACCTGCTTCTTTGTCCGCACTCTCTTCTTGTATGGTTGCGTTGATGGGTCCGTCGTTTGGGGGGAGCGTCTTGGCGTCAAGCGCGGAGGGGAGAATTCCGATGGCTCCGGATCCGTTCCACTCCATTTCGAGAAGTGCCGGGTCGGCAAGAATACGTTGCCTGCTTTGCGCGTGGGAATCGATTTCAATAGGGCCTGCCTCTATCCCTCGTGTAAGGCTGAGTGATCCGGCTGGCTTCTCGAAATGAGCGTCTGTGTCTTTGGCGCTGACGGCGTAGAACAGCAGGGACGCTTCTCCCGCCGCGATGGCATCGGTGCCGGCTTTGGTCAGCCGCAACGATGCCGTGAATGAGAGGGTGGGCTGTGCATCGTCTGCATTCGCGGCGGCGCAGCCCAGACATATACCGCCTCCTTTCTCGAAAAACGTACCGTCGAAGGCGACCTTCGCTCCGTTCGCCGAGTCATCGACCGAAGCGATGTCGATGCGCAGCTCTAAATTGCATGAATCGCCATCCGCATCGAGCACAACCGAGCGCCACGTGCAGACGGCGCACCCCGCCTGGGAGCCGTTTGCCTTGTTCGAACGATTGATATCCACGACTATCGAGCCGTCCGTATTACGACGTAGGCATCCCGAGGTCGAGATTGCGGCCTGTGCGATCGAAAAACGCTTGCACGCAATGGCGCTCGACGGATTTGGTGCGGAACTTAGGGCTGCTGGTAAGGAGTCTGCCATGACGGGAGTCGCCCAAGCGGCGACAGGCGTTCCGGTTGCGAGCGCGCCGCAGAGTGCGACGACGGGCAAAAGGTTCTTCGATGCCATGGAGTCTCCTTAACTAATTTAGTGCGGCCTGTCCGTGTTTTGTTTCTGGCTGCGTTTGATGTGCAGACCGAGGCCGGCGGTTCCCGCGCCTGCTGCTGTGGCGCCTGCTGCCAAGAGCCATCGTCTGTCGCCTGTCTGCGCCAGCGGTTCCTCGCGGTCGCCGCGGTCGAGCTCCGAGAGGTCGACCGTCACTTGCGTGGCGGCCTGCGCCTGTTCTTGCTGGGCAAAGGCCATGGCTGGCCCAAACGCTAGGATGCTGACGGCGGCGGCCAGGGCGACGGCCTTATGCCGTGTGCGCACCGGGCTCGACCGTCCAGGTAATCGTTGCAACCTGATCGCCTTCGCCGGTTACGCGGAAGATGTCGCGCGTGACGCGGGCGACGTTTCCGCTTGTCTTGAGCTTAATTTTGTCCGCGCCGCCGGCAATGCCCTGGTAGCCCATGTCGAAGGCTGCATTCTTGGAAAGATCGAGGCCCGTTCCTTGCATTGCGGCGCTGGCGTTCTGGAGTGCGCCGTCGGGGCCGACCTTAAAGTCGATGGAGTTCTGCGCGGTTCCGGCCTTGGCGTCGGCGGCAATGGTCCAGGTGTTCATGGCGTCGATCTTCATGTTGGTGACATGGATGCCGTAGGCCGAATGATTGTCGATGGTGGTCGCGTCTTCTGAGGGGCCCTGAAGCGTGCCGTCGGCCTTGGCGACGAAGGGAATAACCGTCGGAACTTTGAACTCAACGTTGTCGATCTCGGTCCTGACCATTACCTTCGTGGTTCCAACGCGCCCGGCCGCCATAGCTGGCGTCGGGGCGGCGCCCATTGCGAGCGCGAGCGCGAGCCCTGCGCCCACGACGAGCGCTCTGGCTCCGTTCATGTTCCTGGTGATGTTCATGGTCGTTCCTTTCTATTCGCCGCGGGCCGTCCCCGCGATGATTGGACGAATGCTGGTGAATTGCGTGCGGTGCTGCGTCGGCCGGAAAGCTAGTTCTCGGCTTGTTCAACCCGTACCTTGACACGTGTCGGATTGCCGTGGCTGTCGAGGGTCTTGGCATCGAGTGCCTGGATCTCGATGTACGCCTCGCCTTCTTTGATGCCGCCGGCGGGGCACGTCTCGATTGTCTTGCCGGTCTCGACCACACCGGATTCGTACATGGTCTCGTCGTTTTGGATGACGCGGAATCGCTGGGGAAATTTATTGTCTTGGACGTTTTGCACGTTGACGCGCAGCTTGCCGTCCTCCTGCAGCTGAGCGACTGGCGCGACCGAAATCGTCATCATGTTGTCGCGGACGATGGCGTCGAGCTCATCTTGGATTTCCTGGCGCGTTTTGCCCTCGGCCGTCGTAACCGAAGCGCCCGCCTCGGGTACGGGCTGCGACTGCCAAGCGTATAGTCCTACGGCGACAAGGGCACAGACGATGGCCAAGCAGGCAACGATGAGCTTCTTGCGACGATCCAGGCCTGCAAAGTGGGGCGGCTTCTTCGCGCTCATGCGGCATCCTTGGCGGTATAGATGCGTGCAAAGGTGGACGGGTCCGCTCCAAAGAGCATGTGAAGCATCAGACGGCGCGAGTAGACGAGTTCTTCGAAGTCGGGAGGGAGCTCGATGTCGTGGATATGCGCGATGTGGCGGGCGAGCGCCGAGAACGACTCGGGGTCGCAGATCACATCGGTGGTAACGTGGTAGACCGTCGTATCGGGGAATGCCTCTTCGTCGAAAGGTAGGAGATGGGGATCGTCGTCGACTTCGATGGCGATGCCGTACTGGGGCCAGTAATATGCCATGGGAACCTCCCTGCTTCTGGGCCAAAACTTCTATCGGTTTTGGCTGTCGACGCCGACCGTATCAGCCGTTACTTGACCAATTGCTGACCAAATGCTTGACGGATTGGCGTCTCCGCAGGTAAAAGGCGGCAAAAAATACTCCAACTTTTTTCGAGCGGCAATCGCGCGGTCAGTGACGGCGGGGCCATATGTGTTAAAAGCATCGTCTGCCGAGGAAATCCAGCCGCTCGCCGAATTGCGCGAACGTAAAAATCGCCAATTATGGAGACGGTCTCGAACACGTCGACGAAACGATGCGGTAACATCTCCCTGCAAACACTGTAGTTAGCTAAAGGGGGAGTTCGCGTGTCTGTAACCATCAAACCCTTCACCGACGAGTTCGAAGAGTATGGTCGCGATGAGTCTCGCGCATCGGGCGAGGCCTCGAGCATCTCGTTTCCGACAACGGAAGACGAGGTCCGCGCCATTTTGGGAAAGCTCCATGCCGAGTGTGTTCCGGTAACGGTTCAGGGCGCCCGAACCGGCCTTGCCGCCGGCGCCGTGCCCCACGGCGGGCATATCCTCAATACTTCCCGTATGAATCGCTACTTGGGCCTTCGCCGCGATGAACAAGGCCGCTTTCTACTGCGCGTGGAGCCGGGTGTTGTGCTCTCGGAGCTGCGCAAGCAGCTGAGCAAGAAGGTGCTGCCGACCGCTGGCTGGGACCAGGCATCGCTTAAGGCCTACGATGAGTTTCAAGAGGCCCCCGAGCAGTTCTTTCCCACCGATCCCACCGAGGCGTCTGCCTGTCTGGGCGGCATGGCGGCATGTAACGCCTCCGGTGCCCGCAGCTACGCCTACGGCCCCATACGCCCACATATCACGGGACTCCACGTCGCGCTGGCTGATGGCGATTTGCTTGAGCTTCAGCGCGGCGAGGCTTTTGCCCAGGGCCGCCACCTGTCGCTCGTGACGGCAGCGGGCCGTACGCTCGAGCTCGATCTTCCCGGCTATACCATGCCCAAGACAAAAAATGCCTCAGGCTATTTCGTTGCTGACGATATGGATGCCATCGATCTGTTTATCGGCGCTTGCGGCACGCTCGGCGTTGTCACCGAGCTCGAGATTGCCCTGCAAGCGGCACCTGCGGTCGTTTGGGGCGTGAGCTGCTTCTTTGACAGCGAAGACAAGGCCGTGTCCTTCACCGATTCTGTGCGTCCCGTCCTGTCCCATGCGGCTGCCATCGAATATTTCGATGCGGGCGCCCTGGATATCCTGCGTCGTCAGCGTGAACAGTCGACCGCGTTCGCCTCGCTGCCTGCGCTCGACAAAGAGGCCAAGGTCTGTGTCTACGTGGAGCTCGACTGCGACGACGAAGTTCAGGCGACTGAGGAGCTGTATCACTTGGGGTGGGTACTGGAGCTTGCGGGCGGCAGTGACGATGCGACATGGGTCGCGCGCACCGAGGTCGATCGCGAGTGTCAGCGATTCTTCCGCCATGCGGTGCCCGAGAGCGTCAACATGCTCATCGACGAGCGCCGCCGCATGGATCCCACCATCACCAAACTGGGTTCGGACATGTCGGTGCCCAACGCGCACTTGGCCGATGTCGTGGCCCTCTATCGCCGCACGTTGGCCGAAAGTGGGCTTGAATCTGCCGCCTGGGGGCACATCGGTAACAACCATCTGCATGTGAACATTCTGCCGCGCGATGCGCAGGATTATCGCCGCGGCGGAGAACTCTTTGCCCAGTGGGCTTCCGAGGTCACGGTCATGGGCGGCGCCGTCTCCGCAGAACACGGCGTCGGCAAGATCAAGGCGGGCTTCTTGGAGACGATGTACGGTCACGAGGCCATGGTCGAGTCGGCGCGGCTCAAGCTCCAGCTCGATCCTGACGGGCAGCTGGGTCGCGGTAACCTGTTTTCGGAGAAGCTCTTGGATGAGCTCGTCCAGAAAGGGGGGCGCGTGAAGATGAGCGATTTCCATATGGTGGTGTGCGTCAAGGCCGTGCCGGGCAGCACCGAGGTCAAGATGGACCCCAAGACCAATACCATCGTGCGCGATGGCAAGCAGGCGGTCATTAATCCCTTTGACGCGAGTGCTTTGGAATGCGCGCTGGCGCTGAAGGACGACTTTATCGGCTTTGGCATGGATGTGCGCGTGACGGTGGTGTCGATGGGCATCCCCGCGACCGAGTCACTGCTGCGCGACTGCATCGCCCGCGGTGCCGACGACGCGCTGCTGCTGACCGATCGCGCCTTTGCAGGTGCCGATACCCTGGCAACCACCTACGCCCTCAAGTGCGGCATCGAAGCGCTCGACGAGGACTTCGACCTGCTCATCTGCGGCAAGATGGCGGTGGATGGCGATACGGCCCAGATCGGTCCCGAGCTTGCCGGTGCCTTTGAGATTCCCTGCGTGACCGACGTGAGCTGCGTGCAAAGCGCGGGCTTTACGACGTGTGGCTCGCTGGCGCTCGTTCACGGATGCGATGCCGGCGAGGAGACGGTGTATCTTGAGATGCCGTGCGCGATGACGACTGCCAAGGAGATTGGCCAGTTGCGTATGCCAAGTATTGCCGGTATTCGTGCGGCGGAGGAGGCGGACGCGCGCGTGGTCAGTGCCGCCGACGTGAACGCCGACCCCGCGCGTTGCGGCCTTGCCGGGTCGCCGACACAGGTCGTGCGCTCGTTTGTGCCCGACCGTGACCAAACGTGCGAGACCGTTGAGGGGACGGCGTCCGAGCAGGCGGCAAAGCTTGCCAAGATTATCGAGGGGATGGCATAGATGAGCGGACTGATTATCGATAGCGAAGCCTGTATCGGCTGCGGTCGCTGCGTTCGCGCCTGTGCCTCGGGCGGCATCGTAGTGGAAGGCGAGCGACCCAGCCGATGCGCCCGCGTAACCGACGGCTGCATCCTATGCGGTGGGTGCGTCGACGCCTGCCCCGTCAACGCTATCTCGATCGAGCGTGATGAGGCCGCTGGTACGGTGGACCTTGATGCATATCGAGACATTTGGGTCTTCGTGCAGACTGACGAGCACGATGCCGTGGCTCCCGTGGCCTACGAGCTCATGGGCAAGGGGCGCGAGCTTGCCGATGCTCGCGGCTGCCGTCTGGTGGCACTGGTCGGCATAAGCCCCGAGGGCTCGCTTGGGGACCTGGAGCATCTGGTTTGCGCGGGCGCCGACGAAGTCCTGGCCTGTCGCGACGAGCGCCTGCGCCAAAACGATGCGGAGGTCTACGCCCGCTTGATCTGCGATTTGGTAGCCGAACGCAAACCCGAGGCCATCCTATATGGTGCGACCGCTTTTGGTCGCGAACTGGCACCCGGCGTTGCCGTGCGTTTGCAGACGGGTCTTACGGCCGACTGCACCGTGCTTTCGATGGATGCGGAGTCGGGCCTACTGCAGCAGACGCGCCCGGCGTTTGGCGGCAACTTGATGGCCACCATCATTTGCCCCAACCACCGTCCGCAGATGGCAACGGTTCGTCCCGGCATCTTTAAGGCTCACGACTTCGACTACGGCCGCTCCGGCACGATCACCCAGGTGATGCTTGCGGAAGACGTTAAGGCCCGTGTCGAGATCTCGATTCCCGCCGAGGAGTGGGGGCAGCAGGCTTCGATTGCCGATGCCGAGCGCTTGGTCGTGGTGGGCCGCGGCATTGGCTCCAAGAAGAATCTGCCCCTGATGCGAAGGCTCGCCGATGCCCTGGGTGCCGAGCTTGGTTGCACGCGTCCCGTCGTGGAGGCGGGTTGGCTGGAGTATCGCCACCAGATTGGCCAGACGGGCGTATCGGTTTCGCCCAGGCTTCTCGTGAGTATCGGTGTTTCGGGCGCCATCCAACATCTTGCCGGCATCGGTGGGGCGGAGTGCATCATCGCCATCAACGAGGACCCGGATGCCCCCATTTTTGGTGCTGCCCAGTACAAGGTTGTTGGGGACGCCGTCGAGGTCGTCGAGGAGCTGCTGGCCCAGCTTGAGCGCTAGGCACGCGCCAGCCAGTCGCGCATCTCGTCCTTTAGGCGCTCCCAGGTCGCTTGCGTGGCGGGATTGGTAAAGGGGCGCGTAATGCCAAAGGGTGCGTCGAGCAGGCGGTAGATATCGCCCTGCTCGCGCGCCAGCGCGCGGCTCGCTGGATAGACGAGCTCAAACATAAAGCAGATGAGTCCCACCAGGTAGTCTGCGGGCTCGTTGCGTTCATCGCGTGCGACGCAGCGGTGCTCGTCAAAAACGGCAAGTGTCGGCGACGAGAAACGGCTGCCGAGAAACGTCTTCTCGTCCACCTTGAGGATGGTGTCGACGGTGCTGTCGGCGATGGTGCGCATAATGTCGATCTTGTCACCATCGCGCACGATATCGCAGAAGCACCGTGTACGCTCGTCGAGTTGTGCCGGCAGGCGAAAGTCGCTGTGATAGGCGATGCTCGCTCGGATGAGCTCGTCATGCGCACCGGTTTCGATAAAGTCACGGATGTTTGTCGTGGCGGGTGCATCGGCGGGATTCTCGCCAAAGAGGATCTCGATGCCCAGCACCGCATGGCTTATGCTCTCGGCGTCCTTAAAGGTGTTCCAGCGTCGCAGCTGCTCAAAGCGGCCCATATCGTGCAGCAGGCCGCAAAGCCATGCCAGGTCAATATCTTCTGACGACCAGTCCTGCTCGCGCGCCACGGCATCGCATGCCTCGGCAACGTGGTACGTATGCTCGATTTTGAGCGCGATGCGTGGGTTGGTGGCGTCGTAGGCATCGGTGTAGCTTTTGAAGGCCGCGCGCGCCCGGTCTCGATCGATAGCTGTCATAATGACTTCCTAAAAAGTTGTGTCTTTCGATCCGGTGGCAATTGTAGGTGAACTCGGTTGCTGTCGGATGATGATTCTGCCGTATCGCTACATGCGGCTTGGAGACCTTGTCAGGATGAGAAGCGTATGGTGCTCAAAATCGTTAGAACCGTCTGGCCGGTGATGCTTACCTATGTTGCAATAGGCGCGCCGTGCGGAATGATCATGGGGCAGACGGGAATGGAGCCCTGGATGGTCTTTGCTCTGAGCAGCACGTTTGTGACGGGCAGCGGGCAGTTTATGATCTGCAATCTTTGGCTGGCGGGCGTACCGGCACCTTCGATTATCGCGAGCGTCGCCGCCATCTCCTCGCGCTTTGCGCTTTACTCGGCATCGATCGCACCGCATCTGAGGGGTGCCTCGAAGCGTCAGACGCTGGCTGTTGCCGCGACACTTACCGAGGAGGCATACGGCATCTCGCTTGCCAAGTTGGTTGAAGGGGAGGATTGGGGCCCGCGTGAGTCCTTCGTGCTCAACGTGATCCTTATCGCAACATGGGGCGTTTCGTGTACGACGGGCGCCATCGTCGGCGCCGTTGTCGATGTTCCCACCGCCATTGCAGCCTTTGTCTGCACCTCACTCTTTATCTGCCTGCTCTTTTCGCAGCGGCTGTCGCGCGGCAACGTTGTCGCGGCGGTTTCGGGCGCGGTGTCCGTCGCCGTATGCAAGTTCTTGGGCCTCACGAATATTGCCGTGCCGGCAAGCGTCGTGGTCGGCATTGCCATTGCGCTGGCGTGCGATGCTGTATTTGACGGAAGAGGTGCCCGCGATGCCCGTTAACGAGTTCTTGGTTCTGTGGCTGTCGTCGTGGGCTGCTATCGCGTTCTTTCGCATCGCGCCGGCGTTCGCCTTGCGCGGGCGGACCCTGTCGCCCCGCATTACCGAGGCCCTGGGCTATATCCCGCCCGCTGCCTTTGCCGCGCTGGTCGCCAACGACTTGGTGAGCCCCGGCGCGTTCGACGCGGGACTCTGGCCTGCCTTGGTTCCCTGGATTGCGGCCGCCGGCGTCGTGGTCGTGGCGGTCAAGACAAAATCGATGCTGTGGTGCTGCGTCTCGGGCATCGTACTCTATATTGTCTTGAGCCTTATATAGGGGTGGCGTCGCGGGCGCCGAATCTCGTTCCATCCCAACTTGTCGGATTTTTCACCGAGCTGGTCTATTTCTTCTGGTACCATGGTCAAACTTTACTGTAGCAAAGCGTGACGTGGGCTTTTGTACCCCGTCAGCGGAAATGGGGTTTCATGGCACAGGAAGCAACCACCAACGAGCAAAAGAAATTCAAGGTCCCGCGCATTCCGGGCGACATCATGATCTATCCGATGATCGTCGGTCTTTTGCTCAACACCTTCTGCCCGCAGGTTTTTGAGATCGGCGGCTTCTTTACGGCTGCCTGCCGCGGTGGCTCCAATACCATCGTCGCCGCGATCCTGCTGTTTGTGGGCGCCGGCATCAGCTTCAAGTCCACGCCGGGCGCCATCAAGACCGGCATCGTCGTGCTGATTCCCAAGCTGGTCGTCGCAGCGGCTCTCGGCCTAGGCGTGGCATATTTCTTTAACGATAACTTCCTGGGTCTGAGCTCCGTGTCTATCATCGGCGGCATTACGTTTTGCAACATGGCGCTCTATACGGGCATCATGGGCGAGTTCGGCGATGAGTCCGAGCAGGGCGCCGTCGGTATCCTGTTCTTTACGGCCGGCCCCGCCGTCACGATGATCATCCTTGGTGTTTCGGGCCTTGCCAACATCCCTGTCGGTACTATCATCGGCTCCATTTTGCCGCTCGTTATCGGCATGGTTCTGGGCAACCTGTTCCCGTTTATCAAGAACCTGCTAGTTCCCGGTGCCAACCCTGCGATTGCCGTCATCGGATTTCAGCTTGGCGCGTCCATGAGCCTGTCGAGCTTTATCACTGGTGGTATTTCCGGCATCTTGCTGGGCCTTGTCACGCTGTTTGTCGTCGGTCCCATTACCTTTGCGTTCGAGCGCCTGTGCGGTGGTAACGGCAAGGCTGCCGTGGCTTGTTCCACCATCGCCGGCACGGCTATGACCACGCCGGTTGCTCTCGCCGAGGTCGCGCCGCGCTACGCCGAGTTTGCGCCCACCGCGTACGCCCAGATTGCCACTGCCGTTATCATCACGGCAATCATGGCTCCGATTCTGACCGGCTGGGTCGACAAGAAGTTCTGCCAGGGCAAGGAGGATCTGTCGCCTGCCGGTGTCGAGGCCATCGAGGAGGCCGTCGCGACCGACATCGACGGCGAGTAACGGCCGTTACCGATAATTGATTCCGGCGTGCAATTCGCGCCGTCCGAGCGCCCGAACAGAAACTGTTTTGCAGTGATGTTCGGGCGCTTTGCTATGATTCCCTTTGCCCCTGCGGAGTAAAGGGGTGTTTATTGCCCTGATTCGAATTGGGCGATTCTGACCATTCGGATATTGAAGGGATGGCGTCTAGTGGTTAAGGCACTCAAGATTGAGATATTCCTGCTATGCATGATTGTTCTTATCGGGCTTGCCGCGCGAAGTCGTCGCTCCTTGTTCTCGAGCACCCTGCAGCTATTGTTCAGCATGCTTGGCTACACCTCTGCCGCGTACATATTATTCGATATGATCTGGACGCTTTCGGATGGTGCGGACGGCACGTTGGGTATTGCTGCCAACTGGATTTCCAACGCGGTTTCGTTTTCGCTCTTTGCCATCGCGTGTCTCATTTGGTTTATCTATTCCGAGACGATGCAGGGCTCTCGCCTTGTGACCTCGCGCTATAGGGTGGTGCTTGTAACGTTGCCTACGGCTCTGGTGGTCGTGCTGGCTTTTACCAGTTACTGGACGCACGCCTTGTTCTATATCGATTCGCAGGGCGTGTATCGTCGCGGCTTTGCCTATATGATCCAGCCCATTGTCAGCTACTGTTACGTTATACATACGTCCCTGCATGCGTTTGTGCAATCTCGCAGGGTCGAGAGCCTGCAGACGAAGGCTATCTATCGAACCTTGGCATTTTTCGCCATTCCGGCCCTGGTGGGCGGTACCTTTCAGATCGTATACTCGGTGCCTGGCCTTTGTGTCGGCATAATGATTAGCATGTTGCTGCTCTATATCATCTGCCAGGAGCAACTGATCTCGACTGACCCGTTGACTGGACTCAACAACCGCAACCGTTTTGAGACCTATATGCTGTCGCTCTTTTCAAATGTGGATCAGGCCGAAGATGTATATCTGCTTATGATGGACGCTGACGGCTTTAAGCAGATTAACGATCGCTATGGACATGTGGAGGGCGACCATGCTCTTCAGGTTGTTGCGACGGCGCTCAAGGATGTCTGCTCGGCGTCTGGTGGCTTTATCGCGCGTTATGGTGGCGATGAGTTCGTGGTGCTCCAAAAGGCAGCGGCGGAACAGGATATCATGCATCTGTGCGCGACAATCAACGACGAGCTCGCGCATGCCGAGGTGCCGTATGCATTGCGGATGCCCATCGGTTGCGCGCGGGTCGGCGATAGTGTTGATACCTGGCAAGACTTACTTCGCGCTGCCGATGCGGAGCTCTATCGCGTCAAGGCCGAGAAAAAGAAAGCCGGCGTACAAATACGCTAGAAAAGGGGAATACGACCGTGTTTGGTCGTGCGCCCCTTTTGCGTTCGTGGGGGGGCCACCGGCCATAATGCCCAGGCGCGGTGCGGCAAGACGGGCGTCTGCCGCCGCGACTCGGTACGAAATCAACGAGAACCAGTGTGCTCCATTAAGCTAAAGTATGCGAATGCCCTCCCTAAAAAGGTGAGCTCGCTAGGCCTTTTTGGGCTTGTTTACGATGATGATGCCGCCGCAAACCAACAGCAGGGCAACGATGACGGTAATGGGGCTCGTGCCAGCGCCCTCGCCGAGCAGCAGCGCGCTCAGCAGCACACCAAAGACGGGGTTCATAAACCCAAAGACCGAGACGCGGCTGACGGGGTTGACGGCAAGCAGGCGCGACCACAGCGAGTAGGCGACCGCGGAGATAAGCGCCATGTAGATGATGAGCGCGATGGCGGGGGCAATCGCCGTGGGGGAGAGCGCGCCACCCATCAAAAAGCCGATGGCGGTGAGGACCAGGCCGCCGACTAAGAACTGCCACCCGGCAAGCAAGACGCCGTCGTGCTCACGCGAGAAGATGCCAATCAGGCAGGTCGAAAGGGCACCCGCGACGGTGGAGGCTAGGATAAAGCCCTCGCCATCGAGCCTGAAGCCAAAGGTGCCATCCGCGCCCGAAAGGTTGACGAGCGCGACGCCGGCAAAGCCCAGCGCACAGCCAAGCACCTTGGCCGTATTGAGCTTCTCGGTGCGAAACGCCAGGGCGGCAAAGAGGATTGCGAGGAAGTTGGCGCTGGCCTCGATGATGGAGCTCGACATGGCGCTGGCGCGCGAGAGGCCCAGATAGAAAAAGAAGTACTGCCCGATAGTCTGGAAGAGCGACAAGACAAAGATGGGCTTGATGTCGCGAGCCTGCGGAATGAGGGGGCGGCGTTGGGCCGCACTCATCCCAACGATAACCAGGGCGCCGGCAAGCGTGAAGCGCAAGCCCGCAAAGAGCAGCTGCGAGGCGCTATCGTGCGCTGGGATACCAAAGAGTGCGTAACCGATCTTGATACAGGGAAAGGCCGATCCCCAGAGTGCACAGCAGACGAGGCAGCCCAGGATGAGTCCGGGCAGGGTGGCGAGATACGGCTTGCGGCTTTCCATGATGTCCTTCCTACATGCGCGAAGCAAAAAAGAACCCGCCACCGGATGTGCCGGTGGCGGGTGTTGTTACCCGAAGGGATTGTACCCGATGGGAAAGGTTTAAGCGAAGTAGGCCACGCCGCTCTCAAAGATCGGCATGAACTTATCGCCGGGGACATGCTCGGGCACGTTGCGGTACAGGTTGTCGCCGCGACGCTCGGCATGGCCCATCTTGCCCAGGACGCGGCCGTCGGGGCTCGTGATGCCCTCGATGGCGAGTGCGGAGCCGTTGGGGTTGACGGAAAGGTCCATGCTGGGCTTGCCGTTCTCGCCCACGTACTGCGTGGCGACCTGGCCGTTGGCGATAAGCTGGGCGAGTACCTCGTCGTTGGCGACAAAGCGGCCTTCGCCGTGGCTGATGGCGACGGTGTAGGGGTCGTCGAGGCTACACTGCGACAGCCACGGGGACAGGTTGGACGAGATGCGGGTGCGCACCAGGCGGCTCTGATGGCGACCGATGGTGTTGAATGTCAGCGTGGGCGCATCGGGCGTGGCGTCGACGATGTCACCGTAGGGCACCAGGCCGAGCTTGACCAGAGCCTGGAAGCCGTTGCAGATGCCCAGCATCAGGCCGTCGCGGGCCTTGAGCAGGTCGCGGACTGCCTCGGTGACCTCGGGAGCGCGGAAGAACGCCGTGATGAACTTGGCGGAGCCGTCGGGCTCGTCACCGCCCGAGAAGCCGCCGGGGATCATGACGATCTGGCTTGCACGGATGCGGCGGGCAAGCTCGTGGGTGCTCTCGGCGACGGCCTCGGGCGTGAGATTGTTGATCACGAAGGTGTCGGCCTCGGCGCCGGCGGCACGGAAGGCGCGGGCGCTGTCGTACTCGCAGTTGTTGCCGGGGAACACGGGGATGATCACGCGCGGACGGGCGATCTTGGCGCCGCCGTACACGTGGATGTCCTTGGCGCGGAAGTCGACGGTCTCGACCTCGGGGGTCTTGTCGGCGCTGCGGTAGGCGAAGACACCCTCGATGCCGCTCTCCCAGGCCTCCTGGAGCTCGGCGAGCTCGATGATCTCGGAGCCGGTGTCGATGACATAGCCCTCGACGGTGGTACCCAGGGGCTCGACGACAACGCCGTCGGCGACCTCGGGCAGCTCGGCGTCCTCGGCGAGCTCGACGATAAAGCTGCCATAGAGCGGGGTGAAGAGGCTCTCCACGTCCACATCCTCGGCAAGCTCGATACCGATCTGGTTGCCGACACACATCTTAAAGAGGCTCTCGGCGCCGCAGCCGTAGCCGGGCGTGGAGACGGCCAGGGCATCGCCGGTAGCAGTGAGCGCCTCGACGGCGTCAAACGCGGCGAGCAGCTGCTGGGCGTCGGGACGGTAGTCCTCGCCGTAGGTGGCGGGGGCGATGCGGACGACGCGGTGCGTCAGGCCCTTGAACTCAGGGGAGACGGCGCGCGCCGCGCGGCCCACGGCCACAGCGAAGCTGATCAGAGTCGGCGGAACGTTGAGCTCGCCGGCCTCGTCCTCAAACGAGCCGCTCATGGAATCCTTGCCACCGATGGCGCCGGCACCTAGGTCGACTTGGGCCATGAGGGCGCCCAGGACGGCTGCCGTGGGCTTGCCCCAGCGCTCGGCCTCGGTGCGCAGACGCTCGAAGTACTCCTGGAAGGAGAGATAGGCGCGCTTGTGCTCAAAGCCGGCAGCCACGAGCTTGGCGATGGACTCGACCACGGACAGGTAGGCGCCGGCAAACTGGTCGGCTTCCATCAGGTAGGGGTTGAAGCCCCATGCCATGGCGCTTGCCGTGGTGGTCTCGCCGTCCACGGGGAACTTGGCGACCATGGCAGAGCTCGGGGTGAGCTGCGTCTTGCCGCCAAAAGGCATAAGCACGGTTGCGGCACCGATGGTGGAGTCGAAGCGCTCGGAAAGGCCCTTGTTGGAGGCAACGTTGAGGTCGGTGACAAGCGAGGTCATGCGCTCGGCAAGCGTGGTGCCGGCCCAGCTGGGCTGCCACACGCTGCGGGCGCACACGTGGGCGACCTGGTGCTTGGGCGCGCCGTTGGAGTTGAGGAACTCGCGGGATAGGTCGACGATGGCGACACCGTTCCAAGCCATGCGCATGCGCGGCTCGGCGGTAACCTCGGCGATAACGGTCGCCTCGAGGTTCTCCTCGGCGGCGTAGCCCATGAACTCCTCGACGTCACTGTCGGCGACGGCGCAGGCCATACGCTCCTGGGACTCGGAAATAGCGAGCTCGGTGCCGTCCAGGCCGTCGTACTTCTTGGTCACGGTATCAAGGTCGACATACAGGCCGTCGGCAAGCTCGCCTACGGCGACCGAGACGCCGCCGGCGCCAAAGTCGTTGCAGCGCTTGATCAGGCGGCAGGCGTCGCCGCGGCGGAAGAGGCGCTGCAGCTTACGCTCGACCGGGGCGTTACCCTTCTGGACCTCGGCGCCCGAGGTCTCGATGGACTCGGTGTTCTGGGTCTTGGAGGAGCCGGTGGCACCGCCGATGCCGTCACGGCCGGTGCGGCCGCCCAGCAGGATGATCTTGTCGGTGGGGGCGGGGCACTCGCGGCGCACGTGGTTTGCCGGGGTAGCGCCCACGACGGCGCCGACCTCCATGCGCTTGGCTACGTAGCCGGGGTGATAGAGTTCGTTGACCTGGCCGGTGGCAAGGCCGATCTGGTTGCCGTAGCTGGAGTAGCCGGCGGCAGCGGTGGTTACGAGCTTGCGCTGCGGCAGCTTGCCCTCGAGCGTCTCGGACACGGGGACGGTGGGGTCGCCGGCGCCGGTGACACGCATGGCCTGGTACACGTAGCTGCGGCCCGAAAGCGGGTCGCGGATGGCGCCGCCCACGCAAGTGGCGGCACCGCCGAAGGGCTCGATCTCGGTCGGGTGGTTGTGGGTCTCGTTCTTAAACAGGAACAGCCAGTCCTGGTCCTCGCCGTCGACATCGACCTTCACCTTGACGGTGCAGGCGTTGATCTCCTCGGATTCGTCGACATCGGTCATGACGCCGGTCTTCTTGAGGTATTTGGCGCCGATGGTGCCCATGTCCATGAGGCAGACGGGCTTGGCGTCGCGACCGAGCTCGTGGCGCATCTCCATGTAGCGGTCGAAGGCCTGCTGCACCACGGCGTCGTCGATCGTCACGTCATCCAGGACGGTGCCGAAGGTGGTGTGGCGGCAGTGGTCGGACCAATAGGTGTCGATCACGCGGATCTCGGTGATGGTGGGGTCGCGATCCTCATCGCGGAAGTACTGCTGGCAGAAGGCGATGTCCGCCTCGTCCATGGCAAGGCCGCGCTCAGAAATAAAGGCGGCAAGGCCGGTCTCATCGAGCTCGCGGAAGCCGTCGAGCACCTCGACGGGCTGGGGCTCGGGGGTCTCCATGTACAGCGTCTCGGGCAGGTCGAGCGAGGCGATGCGCGCCTCGACGGGGTTCACCACGTAGTGCTTGATGGCCTCGATGGCGGCTTCGTCCAGAGCGCCCGAGAGCATATAGACCTTGGCGGAGCGCACGGCGGGGCGCTCGCCCTGGCTGATGAGCTGCACGCACTCGCTGGCGGAGTCGGCGCGCTGGTCAAACTGGCCAGGCAGGAATTCGACGGCAAAGACGGCGCCATCGCTTGCGGGGAGCTCGTCGTAGGTCACATCGACCTGGGGCTCGCTAAAGACGGTCGGCACGCAGGAGCGGAAAAGCTCCTCGTCGATGCCCTCGACGTCGTAGCGGTTGATGATCCTCAGGGCCTCGATGCCCTTGATGCCGAGAATCTCGGTCAGCTCGCCCTTGAGCTGCTGAGCCTCGACGTCGAACCCGGGTTTCTTCTCCACGTAGATACGAGAGACCATTGGTTCCTGCCTTCCTGATCGGTTGGGCGTACGGTACGGTATGCGGCAGCGGTCGGTTTGCGGGGCCTGCCCTGCGGTCGCCTTGAGCCACATGTTTGTAAACCTCACTATGATACGACAGCTCGTGGCGCGTTGCGGACGGCGAGGGTGCTACAGTGAAGCGCAAACAAGAGAAAGGCATCACATGGCATTCGTTTCACTCGCCATCATCGCGCTCGTGGCCTTTGTAAGCCCCTTCATCGCCTCGGCGATTCCCGGAAAACCCGTTCCCGAGACGGTCTTTTTGCTCGTGCTCGGTGCGGTGCTGGGACCTCATATGCTCGGCGTCATCCATGTAGATGCCGAGGTTTCGCTCGTGTCAGAGCTCGGCCTGGCCTTTTTGTTCCTGCTTGCCGGCTTTGAGATTGACCCTAAGAACATTACGGGTGTGGAGGGGCGCTACGGCTTGGCGACGTGGGCCGTCACGTTTGGTATCGCCTGGCTTGCCGTGCGCTTTACGCCGTGGTTCTCGGTCAGCCATTTCGACGGTATCGCCGTGACGCTCGCCTTGACCTCGACGGCGCTTGGAGCGCTCATGCCCATCTTGCGCGAGCGGTCGCTTGCCGGAACGCGCGTCGGTGATTCGATTCTCGCCTATGGTACGTGGGGCGAGCTCGGCCCCGTGCTCGCCATGTCGGTACTGCTGTCTGCCCGTACGGGCATCGAGACGCTGCTGATCTTGGGCTTATTTGCCGCCGTGTGTGTGCTACTTGCCGTGGTCCCCGGCCGTTCCAAACGCATCGGCAGCCGGTTTTTCGCCTTTATTCAGGAGCGCGCCGACACCACGTCGCAGACCTTCGTGCGCCTGACGGTGCTTATTTTGGTCACGCTCGTAGCGTTTTCCGCTATTTTTAGCCTCGATATCGTGTTGGGCGCTTTTGCCGCCGGCTTTGTCCTGCGCTACATCATCCCCGAGGGCAACCATACGCTCGAGACCAAGCTCGATGGCCTGGCCTATGGCTTTTTGATTCCGGTGTTCTTTACCGTATCGGGCGCGAAGATCGATCTGACGGCTGTGGCGTCGCGCCCGGGCTTGCTCGTGGGCTTTATCGTGGCGCTGCTGATTATTCGTGCTGTGCCCATTCTCATCTCTATGAGCATTTGTCCCGTGACGCGCGATGTGTCGGCGTATGGTCGCATTACGGTGGCCCTGTACTGCACCACGGCGCTGCCGATCATCGTTGCCGTGACAAGCGTTGCCGTCAACGCGGGCGCGCTGTCGCAAGATATTGCGTCGGTCATGGTTGCCGCCGGTGCCATCACGGTGTTCTTGATGCCATTGCTCGCGCAGCTCTTCTACCGCGTGGTCGACGCCGCACCGGTCGCCGCCGTGGCAGAAGTTGCCGAGCATCCATCCGATGCGCTCGACATTCTGCGCGCCCATCACGATTTGGCGAGTCTGCTCGCACGCGAGCACGAGCTGCTGACCTCGCATGGACATGGTCGTGTATTCGAGGGCCTGCCTACGCTCGATACGATTGCCGAGCGTCTTTCCGCCGAGGCAGCGAGCGGCCACATCGATGCCCGCATCGTGGACGCGGCGCACCTGCTTGCCGATAAGACCTATGGAGACGAGGTCGACCCGTCCAAGCTGACTCCGCGTGAGCGCCGCCGCCTGGAGCGCGCCAAGCTCGCCGTGCACGAATACCGCCGCCGCATGCTGGAGCTCTACGCGCGCGATGAAGCCCAGGACGACGACGGCAGGTAGCCAACGCCGCTGCGGAAAATGCATCCCGGAATCGGCGTTCAAAACGGGGCGCGCTTTCCGCGAGAGGCTCGTTGCGGAAAGTTTGTCCCAGAATCGGCGTTCAAAACGGGGCGCACTTTCCGAAGCATGGCCCTGAGGGAAGCTGCGTCCCGGTCTGAGCCGGAATTCTGGGACACGGCTTCTACTTCAAACAGAAGAAGGCGCGCTGCCTGCGGTTGATGCAGGCAGCGCGCCTTTTGCGTTGAGCTCCGTTGAGGTTCGAAGTAGTGGACTAGTTGGCCATGACGCCTTCGGTCCAGGCCTCGACGTCCTCGATGCGCAGGACGTTGGCGACCTCGGCCACGCAGTCGACGCTGGCAAGCTCGGCGGCGGCAGCCTGGACGTCCTTCTCGAGCGCGCGGTGCGTCAGGAAGATAACCGAGCAGGTATCGCTAGCGCCCGACTTGCCGTCCTCGACCTGGTTGATGAGCGAGATCGAGATGTTGTGCTTGGCAAAGATATCGACCGTCTCGGACAGGGCGCCCACGCGGTCGGCGACCTTCAGGCGCACATAGTACTTGGTCTGGAGTTCGTCCATGGGCTTAAAGGCGAGGTTGTGGCCATAGGGCTCAATCTCGGGCAGCGGAGCCACGCCGCGGCTGATCTGCTCGGAGAGCGACAGGATATCGCCCACGACGGCGCTCGCGGTGGGGAAGGAGCCTGCGCCGGCACCGTAGAACATGGTCTCGCCCACGGCGTCGCCTACCACGTAGACGGCGTTCATGGCGCCGTTGACCTTGGCGAGCATGTGATCGGCGGGGATCAGCGTGGGGTGCACGCGGACGTCGACGCCGGCGTCGGTGTTGCGGGCGATGCCGAGCAGCTTAATGGTGTAGCCGAGCTCGCGGGCCTGGGCGATGTCCTCGGCGCCGATGGTACGGATACCCTGCTGGTACACATCATCGGTGGTCACGCGGGTACCAAAGCCGATGGAGGCGAGGATCGCCGTCTTGCTGGCGGCGTCGAAGCCGTCGACGTCGGCGGACGGGTCGGCCTCGGCATAGCCCTTGGCCTGCGCGTCGGCGAGCACGTCGGCGTAATCGGCGCCCTCGGCGTCCATGCGCGACAGGATATAGTTGGTGGTGCCGTTAAGAATGCCGGCGATGGTCAGGATCTTGTTGCCCACCAAGTCGTGTTCGAGCGTGCTCACGATGGGGATGCCGCCGCCGCAGCTGGCCTCGCACTTAATCTGCACGCCGCATGCGCGCGCCTTCTCGGCGAGCGTCTCGACATGACGGCCCAGCAGGGCCTTGTTGGCAGAGACGACGTGCTTGCCGTTCTCGAAGGCGGTGGTAAAGATCTCGGTCGCGGGGTGCTCGCCGCCGATCAGCTCGACGACGATGTCGACGGCGGGCTCGGTGACGACGTCGTGCCAGTCGCTCGTAAAGGCCTCACGCTCAATACCGGCTGCCTCGGCCTGCTCCCAAGCAAGCGCGCAGGCGCGGGTCAGCTTAAGGTCGATGCCGTAGGCTGCCAGGTACTCATCGTGGTGGCTCTTGATCAGACGGGCCACGCCGCCGCCGACGGTTCCCAGACCGATCAGACCGACGTTCACGGTGCGCAGGGGTTCGCTCATAGATAGCTCCTTCGTGCATCTTATGGATGGATTAACCGCTTAAAGGTTGAGTGAATTCTAGCGTGAACCGAGGGCGCGTGCTCGCCAGGCAACAGGAGTCGCACAAAACGGCACCCCCGAAACGCTGCGGAAACATTGGAAACATGCTCACTACAAACGAAACTTCGTAACAAACTGTCAACGTTTGCACCATAAGGTTTGCCCTGTGCGACTGGGGCATGCAGGCGCTCGTCGGCGTGGAACGACGAGGGCCAGGTCGAAAAGCCCGCTACGGCCTATGTGATTCAGGATGGCAAGTACATCGCCGCCTAAGTGCATATAACGACACCGGTGGGGCCGTCTTATTCAGGGCAAGGACGCCTGTAACAGAACGGAAACATTACTTTCACACAATAAAGTGGCTAAACTGCATAAACCGACAGGAATACGCAGAATTATGGATAAATGGGCAAAACAAAAGAAAAGTTGAAATAATCGCCACTTTTCTCAACTAAAGCGTCTACTATTTTGCGAACGCCGAACACGGCGAAGGATGGCCTGTCGGGTAACCGAAACCCGACGAGATTTGAGAGGAGAGCCGCATGTCGAGCCTCACCGGTAAGTCATTGAACCCTGTTATGAATCGCAGGAGCGTTATCGCGAGCGCAGCAGGTCTGGGGGCGATGTCCATTCTAGCTGGCTGCTCCTCCAACGGCGGCGACAGCGGTTCCGCTTCGAGCGACGCTTCGTTTAAGATCGGCACCATCGGCCCGCTGACCGGCGCCAACGCGTCCTACGGCAAGTCCGTTACCCAGGGTGTCGAGCTTGGCTGTAAGGATTTCTCGACCAAGGAGCTGCCGCTTGCCAGCAAGGCCGAGGACGACCAGGCCGACGGCGAGAAGGCCGTCAACGCCTTCAACACCCTGCTCGACTGGGGCATGCAGGCCCTCGTCGGCCCGACCACCACGGGTGCGTCGGTTGCCGTTGCCGCCGAGTGCGGTAACGACCCCAAGACGTTCATGATCACCCCGTCCGCGTCCTCCGAGGACGTCACCGACGGCAAGGATTGCGTCTTCCAGGTTTGCTTCACCGACCCCAACCAGGGTGTCAACGCTGCCAAGTTCCTGGCCCAGAAGTATCCGGACGAGAAGTTCGTGCTGTTCTATAACTCCGGCGACGCCTATTCTTCGGGCATCGCAGATTCCTTTAAGGCCCAGGCCGCTGAGTCCAAGCTCGAGATTGTTGACGAGGAGACCTTTAAGGACGACTCCGCCACGAGCTTTACCAACCAGCTGACTAAGGCCAAGCAGGCCGGCGCCACCATGATCTTTGCGCCGATTTACTACACGCCGGCGTCCGTCCTGCTCAAGAACGCCAAGGACATGGGCTACGACGTCAAGATGATGGGCTGCGACGGCATGGACGGCATCCTGGGCGTTGAGGGCTTCGATACCTCTCTTGCCGAGGGTCTGCTGCTCATGACCCCGTTCTCCGCCGACGACGAGAAGAACGCCGACTTCGTCAACGCTTACAAGGATAAGTACGGCGATACCCCCGACCAGTTTGCCGCCGACGCCTACGACGGCGTGCACGCGGTGGCCGAGGCCGTCAAGGAGGCCGGTCTTGGTGTCGACGCCGATCCGACCGAGGCCGCCGAGAAGCTGTCCAAGGCTATGCTCAAGATTACCGTTGACGGTCTGACCGGCAAGCTCACCTGGAACGATAAGGGCCAGGTCCAGAAGGAGCCCACGGCTTACGTCATCACCGACGGCAAGTACGTACAGGCCTAATTGGCCGCCTTACATAGAGCGGTTTTGATCCCAAGCAGGGGAGGTTTTGGCCTTCCCTGCTTGCTTGGTATCTAGGGACGATGTAACGTCCCTGTTTCATACATCAACTGGAAACCTATTCGAAAGGGGGATGTGGAACATGACGGTCTTTATCCAATACCTGGTCAACGGCCTGTCCATGGGCAGCGTCTACGCCATCATCGCGTTGGGCTACACCATGGTCTACGGTATCGCCAAGATGCTGAACTTCGCTCACGGCGATGTCATCATGGTCGGTGCCTATGTCTCGTTCTGCGCCACGTCGTATCTCGGCCTCCCGGGCTGGGCATCTGTAGTTCTCTCTTGTGTGGCCTGTACCGTTCTCGGTGTTCTCATTGAGGGTCTGGCCTATAAGCCGCTGCGTCAGGCGGGTCCGCTGGCCGTTCTAATCACGGCTATCGGCGTGTCTTACTTCCTGCAGAACGCCGCGCAGCTTCTGTGGGGCGCCACGCCCAAGAACTTCACTTCGCTCGTCACCTTCCAGGTGCCGGAGTTCTTGGCCAAGTTCAACGTAAGCGCCGTCTCACTCGTCACCATCGTCGCCTGCCTGGTTATCATGGCCGGCCTGATGTTCTTTACAGGTAAGACCAAGATGGGCAAAGCCATGCGCGCCGTGTCCGAGGACAAGGCCGCCGCTCAGCTCATGGGCATCAACGTCAACCGCACCATCTCGATGACGTTTGCCATCGGCTCGGCGCTTGCCGCCATCGCCGGCGTGCTCCTGTGCTCCTACTCGCCGGTGCTGCAGCCTACGACGGGCGCCATGCCTGGCATCAAGGCCTTCGACGCCGCCGTCTTCGGTGGCATCGGCTCCATCCCCGGCGCCTTTGTCGGTGGCATTCTTATCGGCATCATCGAGGCGATGGCGCAGGCCTACATTTCCACGAGCCTTGCCAACTCCATCGTCTTTGGTGTTTTGATCATCGTCCTGCTCGTCAAGCCTGCCGGCCTCTTGGGCAAGTACGTCCCCGAGAAGGTGTAGGTGAGCGTTATGAAGTTTCTTAAAGACAAGCAGACGCGTCACGACTTTGTTACGTACGCCATGTGCATCGTGGCCTTCGCCATCGTGTTCTTTATGCAGTCGAACCACATGATCCCGCGCATGATCGCCGGTCAGCTGGTTCCCATCACGGCCTATATCGTCATGGCCATCTCCCTTAACCTTGTCGTCGGCATCGCGGGCGACTTGTCGCTGGGCCACGCGGGCTTTATGAGCGTCGGCGCCTATACGGGCATCGTTACCGCTGTCGCGCTGGAGAGCGCCGTTCCCTCCGATCCGGTGCGCCTGATCATCAGCATTGTGGTCGGCGCTATCGCCGCTGCCATCTTGGGCTTCTTGATTGGTATCCCGGTCCTGCGCCTGAGCGGCGACTATCTGGCCATCGTGACCCTGGCTTTTGGCGAGATCATCAAGGAGATCGTCACCTGCCTCATTGTGGGCGTCGACTCCCGCGGCCTGCACGTGATCTTTAACATCACGGGCAACTCTACGATCGACGACCTGCACCTGCTCGAGGACGGCACCGCCATCATCAAGGGCGCCCAGGGCGCCTCGGGCGTGTCGACGTACTCGACCTTCCTCGCCGGTGCCATCCTGGTCATGGTCGCACTCGTGATCGTGCTCAACCTGGTTCGCAGCCGTACCGGCCGTGCCATTATGGCCGTGCGCGATAACAAGATTGCAGCCGAGTCCGTAGGCATCTCCGTCACCGAGTACCGCATGATCGCCTTCGTAGTTTCCGCTGCCCTCGCCGGTGCTGCCGGAGCCCTCTTCGGCGGTAACTTCTCGCAGCTCTCCGCCACCAAGTTCGACTTCAACACGTCCATCCTCATTCTGGTGTTCGTGGTCCTGGGCGGTCTGGGCAATATGCGCGGCTCCGTCATCGCGGCGGCCTTGCTCACGGTGCTTCCCGAGCTGCTCCGTCAGTTCTCGGACTACCGCATGCTCATCTACGCCATCGTGCTGATCCTGGTCATGATTTTTACCAACAACCCGCAGCTCAAGGCGTTCTTCGGTCGCGTCAAGGACCGCTTTGCTTCCAAGAAGGAGGTGGCAGCCGATGTCCAGTAAATTTGAGTTCAAGAAGGGCAAGATGGTCCCGTATCCTTCTGGCGCCATCGTTCCCGATCGTGACCTGGGCGAGCGCCCTGCACTCGAGTGCATCCACCTGGGCATTGAGTTCGGTGGCCTTAAGGCAGTCGACGACTTTAGCCTGACTATCGGCAAGACCGAGATCGCCGGTCTGATCGGTCCCAACGGCGCCGGCAAGACCACGGTCTTCAACCTGCTCACCAAGGTGTACCAGCCCACGCATGGCACCATCCTGCTCGACGGCGAGGACACTTCGGGCAAGTCGGTCTACCAGGTCAACCGCATGGGTATTGCCCGTACCTTCCAGAACATTCGCCTATTCAACACCATGACGGTGGAGGATAACGTCAAGGTCGGCCTGCACAACCAGGAGCGCTACTCCGGCTTTGAGGGCGTGCTGCGCCTGCCGACGTATTGGAAGCACGAGAAGGCCGCCCACGAGCGCGCCATGGAGCTGCTGTCCATTTTTGACATGGAGCACCTGGCAAATGAACAGGCCGGCTCGCTTCCTTACGGCGCTCAGCGCCGTCTGGAGATCGTCCGCGCGCTTGCCACTAACCCCAAGCTGCTGCTGCTCGACGAGCCTGCCGCCGGCATGAACCCGTCCGAGACCGCAGAGCTCATGGCGAACATCGTCAAGATTCGCGACACCTTCGGCATCGCCATCATGCTTATCGAGCATGATATGTCGCTCGTTATGAACATCTGCGAGGGCATCTGCGTGCTTAACTTTGGCAAGGTTATCGCCAAGGGTACGGCGGAGGAAATCCAGAACAACGACGCCGTTATCGAGGCGTATCTGGGTAAGCAGGATAAGGGGGAGAACTAAATGGCAGAGCCGATGCTTTCCGTCTACAACATCAACGTCTGGTACGGCGCCATCCACGCCATCAAGGACATCTCCTTTAACGTTAACGAGGGCGAGATCGTGGCCTTGATCGGCGCGAACGGTGCCGGCAAGTCCACAACGCTCAAGACCGTCTCGGGCCTGCTGCGCTCCAAGACCGGCTCCATCAAGTTTATGGGCGAGGACATTACCCATACGCCCGCTGATAAGCTGGTTGGTAAGGGCCTGGCTCAGGTTCCCGAGGGTCGTCGCGCCTTTTTGCAGATGACGGTCGAGGAGAACCTGGAGATGGGCGCCTATACACAGCCCAAGTCCACAATTGCTCCGGGCCTGGAGCGCGTCTACGAGCAGTTCCCGCGCCTGAAGGAACGTCGTCGCCAGGTCGCCGGCACCCTTTCGGGCGGCGAGCAGCAGATGCTCGTTATGGGGCGCGCCCTTATGAGTAACCCCAAACTGCTTATGCTCGACGAACCTTCCATGGGTCTGGCACCGATTCTGATCGAACAGATCTTCCAGATTGTCGAGGACCTGCACAAGGCCGGCACCACGGTGCTTCTGGTCGAGCAAAACGCGCAGATGGCGCTTTCCATCGCCACACGCGGTTACGTGCTCGAGACCGGCAAGATCACCATGACCGGCACCGGCCAAGAGCTCCTGCACGACGACAACGTCCGCAAGGCCTATCTTGGTGGTTAGGCGGTTCCGCCGTTCTACCGAACGGCGGACCAGTCGACGCTGCGCGGGCACCAGGGCGACAACTTGTCATTCAAAGAGGACGGCATGACCAGAAGGTCTATGCCGCCCTCTTTTCATGCCAATTTGTTCGCTCTGGCGCCCGCTCGCTGTCGGTCCTCTGCCTGCGGCGTTGCCCCCTTCATGTTGCGGTGGAATAGGGACTAAATGGGAGTCTCAGAGGCCAAAAGAGTCCCTATTCCACCGCAACTTCATGGGGATGTGTGACAATGCCCGTCGGAAAACATCTGCTGTCTTTGGGGGCCTATCTATGCTGTACGAGTTTTGTGCCGAGAACTTTGAGCGAGTGCCGGCGGCCATCGAGGCCGGTGCGGGGCGCATTGAGCTGTGTGACAACCTCGCCGTCGGTGGCACCACGCCTTCCGCCGGCGTTATCAGCGCTACAGTCAGCTACGCTCACGAGCATGACGCGCGAGTGATGTGCATGATTCGTCCGCGTGGTGGCGACTTTCATTACAACCAGGACGAGCTGCGCATGATGGAGATGGACCTGGGCCTTGCTGTGAGTGCCGGCGTTGACGGCCTGGTCTTTGGCTGCTGCAAGCCCTGTGCCGGCGGCTGGGCGCTCGACGAGCTCATCCTCGGCGCTCTCGTTATGGCTACGGGCTGCGCGACCGAGGAGTGCAAGCGCGAGTCCCTTGACATCACCTTCCACATGGCATTTGACCAGCTCTCGCCCGAGGCTCAGCTCGATGCCATTGACACGCTCGCCGACTGCGGCGTTACGCGCATCCTCACGCATGGCGGTGCGGCCGGTACGTCGATCGAGGACAATTTCGATCACCTGGCTCGTTTAATCGAGTATGCAGGCGATCGTTTGACCATCCTTCCCGGCGGCGGCATCACTACGGCAAATCGCGACGCGGTCGCGGCGGCACTAGGCGTCTCCGAGCTCCATGGCACCAAGATCGTGCCGCTGGAGGTATAACCCGTGGCGCTGGTATTTGACGTTCAGCAGGCGAGCGGCAAGCCCGACGATAATCGTCGCCCTGGCACCGCGTGCCCTTTTTGCGACACGGAGGGGCTCGCCAACATCATCCAGCGCGATGGTGACTGCATCTGGCTCGAGAATAAGTTCAAGACCTTGCGGGCCACCCGTCAGACCGTATTGATCGAGTCGGCCAATCACGACGCCGACCTGGTGACCTATGAACCGGATGAGCTGCATCATGTGATGCGGTTTGCTCTGGGCTGTTGGCAGCAGATGATCGATTCCCAGCAGTACCGCAGTGTGCTCATGTACAAGAACAAAGGCCCGCTTTCGGGCGGCAGCCTCGTCCATCCACACATGCAGATTGTGGGCTTGGAACAGGAGGACGGCTATGCGGCGCTGACCTCAGCCAACTTTGAAGGCATCGATGTTTGGCGACACGGGAGGGTCGCGGTCAACATCTCAACCGAGCCGATCATGGGATTCTTTGAGGTCAACGTCTCGGCTCCACAGGGAATCGCCGCCAGCGACGACGCCCACGACCAAGCCGAAGCGGACCTGTTTGCCGATGCGATTCAGGTAGCTCTGCGCTATATCCTGCACGAGCACCATGGCGGTCGCGCGGAGTCGTACAACTTGTTCTTCTACCACATGGACGGCCGGACCATTGCCAAGGCGCTGCCACGTTGGGTGGTTTCGCCCTACTTTGTGGGCTATCGTTTGGCCCAGGTCAATGCCGAGACAACGCTCGATGTCGATGCTGAGCGCCTACGCGCGCATCTGGAAACGCTCGTATAGCAAGGCTAACGCCCGCGCAATGCGGACAGTCTAGCGCGCCATCGCGTCGCGCCCGGCCTTGACCCGCTTGCGCTGTTTGGCGCGCTCCTCGCCGGTCAGGCGCTCAAAGAGATGTCCGATAATCGAGGCCAGCACCTGTTGAAACAGCGTACCGCACATGACGGGGAATACGACCTCGCCGGGAAAGTACTGCGTGGCGATGACGGCGCCCGAAGAGATGTTACGCATGCCGCAGGTAAAGCACATGGTGGTCGTCTCGCTATACGGCAGATGCAGGGCACGTGCGACCAGGATGCCGATGATAAAGCCACTGATGGCGAACGAAAGGATAAAGAGAGCGACTTCCAGGCGCACCGCGTTCATGTGCAGCACGTACTCGCTCATGGCGGTGGAGTTGGACGCGATGACACCCATCATCATGAACTTGCAGGCGGGCGAAAGCGTGGGGGAGAGTTTCTCATGACCCCAGCCGCGCGTGAGTTCGTTAATGACGATACCGAGCACGGCGGGTATGGCGATCATAAAGGCCATGTTCTGCATCATGCTTGGCACGTCGATTGAGACGGTGGCGCCCAGCAGGAGCTTGAGCGTAAGAGGAATCGTCACAGGTGAGATGACCGAGGACGTCAGGATGATGGTGAGCGCGAGCGGGCCGTTGCCGCCGAACATGCTAATCCACATAAAGGCAGTGACCGCCACGGGTACGCTGTACTCGAGCACGATGCCGCAGACAAGGTTGGGGTTGGAGCCAAAGAACAGCGACCCCATGGCATAGGCTGCGATAGGGATAAGCACCGCCGAGACGAGCAACGCCAAGACCAGGTGCAGCGGACGGCGGAACACCTCGGTTACCTGGTGGAAGGTGTTGCTGAGCGCACCCTGAAACGTCATGAAGGCAAACAAGGTGGGAACGATGGGCTTAAGTACGCCGATCTGCTGGGGAAAGAGCACGCCGAGCGCCACGCAAATCGGAACGATGACCTGCATGTGCCCCGCGAGAAACTTGCCCAGTCCAACCCATTGCTTCATATACTCTTGTGACTCCCTTTGCTCGTGAATCCGTTTTGAATGGATATGCTAGACGCTCGCATGCGTCCGTGCGTCAGGAACGCTCGATTATTTCGAGGCTATTACCGGCATCGTTTACCGAAACCGCGGCGTGCTGCGGCGATTTGCGTCCGCGCTGCACGGTATAATAAATCCGTTCAACAGATCTGCCTGCCGAAGCGGGCATACACAGAGGACTCATCGCTATGAACCGTGAGAGGTATCGCGGCGACCTGCCCCTATCGGGGGTGGGTGCCTATGTCATCGCTTAAGACGACGCATCGCTGGGCGGTCGCTCAGCAAAACCCCGAGCTCGAAAAGGAGCTTTCGGCTGGCCTGGGCATACCCGGGCTGGTGGCGCGCATTATGGTTGCGCACGGCATTACATCCATCGAGGAAGGCCAGCTGTTTTTGACGCCTTCGCTCGATCGCGACTGGGCCGACCCACTCATTATCCCGGGCATGTCGGTCGTTGCCGACCGTGTCGAGCGCGCTATTCGCAACCACGAGCGCATCGCGGTCTTTGGCGATTTTGACGTTGACGGCATTACGTCGACCTGCCTGTTGACCGAGGCGCTGCGCATGTTTGGCGCCGATGTCACGCCGTTTATTCCGCATCGCTTTGATGAGGGCTACGGTCTTTCGCGCGCGGCGCTCGACCGCGTCAACGAGCTCGCCCAACCCAACCTGATCGTGACCGTCGATAACGGCATTGCCGCCAAGGAAGAGGTCTCCTATCTGGAGAGCCTGGGGATCGATTTGGTGGTCACGGACCATCACGAGCCGTCCGACCAGGTGCCGCGGGGCGTGCCCCTGACCGACCCCAAGCTCGAGGACGAGGGTCCCTCGCGCGAGCTTGCCGGTGCCGGCGTGGCGCTCAAGCTGGTGCAGGTCCTGGGCGAGCGTCTGGGCAAGCCGTCGTATTGGCGTTCGCTGATCGAGGTTGCGGCGCTTGGTACCGTGTCCGACATGATGCCGCTCACGCCCGAGAACCGCGCGCTGGTCGCCGAGGGCATCCAGCAGATGCGCGTGACCGCCCGCCCCGGCTATATCGCGCTGGCCGCGCTCGCCAAGGCCGACCTTTCCACCATTACGGCCGATGGCCTGTCATTTTCGCTCATCCCCCGCTTGAATGCCGCCGGCCGCATGGCTGATCCCAAGCTGGCACTCGACCTGCTGCTTGCTCGCGACCCCATCGAAGCGAGCGCGCTTGCCGCCGAGCTCGAGGAGATCAACCGCCAGCGTCGCGAGATCGAGGCGGAGCTCACACGCGATGCCATGGCAAAGGTCGAGGAGACCTATGATGGCGGTCGCGCAATCGTCGTGGGTGGCGAGGGCTGGCACGAGGGCGTCAAGGGTATCGTGGCGAGCCGCCTGACCAACCGTTATCACGTGCCGGCGCTGCTGTTCTCGATCGAAGACGGTATCGCTCGCGGTTCGGGTCGCTCGGTGGGCAAGGTCAACCTGTTCGACGCTGTCGAGCGCTGCTCGGATCTGCTGATTCGTCGCGGCGGGCATGCGGGTGCGGTGGGCGTGACCATCGAGGCGTCCAAGCTCGACGAGTTCCGTCGTCGCCTTTCCGCCGTGCTGTCCGAGCTTCCCGCCGAGGACTTTGAGGACACCGACGAGGTTGCCGCCACGGTCGACCTCTCCGAGCTGAATATTGAGACCATCGAGCAGATCTCCCGTCTTGAGCCGTTTGGCCAGGGCAACAAGGTGCCGCTGTTGGCGGCCGAGGGCGTGACAATGTGCGATCGCGCCGTGGTGGGCAAAACCGGCGAGCACATGCGCTTCGTGGCGACCGATGGCGCCGCGAGTGTGCCGGCCATTATGTTCCGCGTGCCGCAGATCGATAAGCTCATCAATTGCGATAGCGCCGTCGACTTGGTGTTCGAGGCCGTGGCCGAGCATTGGCAGGGACGTGTAAAGCCCAAGCTTATGATCAAGGATGTCTTGGTCCGCGATACCACGGCGCCTAGCGTTGACGACCCGGCATGTGAGCTTCGCCGCGGCGTGGAGCCTGCGGACGCCGGTCTTCGTCTGGAGTCCCGAAAGCGCCAAACGCTCGCCCAGCTTTCCTATACCGAGCTGACGCGCTCGCTTATCCATAGCTTTATCGGCTCGAACCAGCCGCACCGCGCGCAGGTCGAGGCGCTCGATGCCCTGGCCGATCACCAAAGTGTTCTGGCTGTTATGGGAACGGGGCGCGGCAAGTCTCTTATCTTCCATGTACATGCCGCGCGCGAGGCGGTCCTTCGCGGGCGTGCGAGCATCTTTGTCTATCCGCTGCGCGCGCTCGTTGCCGACCAGGCCTATCACCTCTCGTCGACGATGGCCGCGCTCGGCATTGGCGTAGGCGTGCTGACCGGCGAGACCGTGGAGGCGGCGCGCGATGACGTGTTTGCCGGCTTGGCTTCGGGCCGCACCGGCATCGTGCTCACGACGCCCGAGTTCCTGTCCATTCACCGCGACCGCTTTGCGCGTTCGGGCCGCATCGGTTTTGTCGTTATCGATGAGGCGCATCATGCCGGTCTTGCCAAGGGCGGCGACCGCAGCGCCTATCTCGACATGCCCGATATCCTCAAGGCCCTGGGCGACCCGGTCGTTCTGGCCACGACTGCCACCGCAACGGCTCCGGTTGTGGCCGAGCTCGCCCGCGTGCTACCGATTACCCGTACGGTGGTCGACGAGACGGTGCGCGAGAACTTGCAGCTCGAGGACGACCGAGATCTTGCAAGCCGCGAGAACCGCCTGGTGTCAATCGTGGCGACGGGGGAGAAGACCGTCATCTACGTCAACTCGCGCGACCAGTCCGTGGCGCTTGCTAAGACGCTGCGCAAGCGGGTGCCCGATTGCGCGACCCGCATCGCGTTCTATAACGCGGGGCTTGCGCGCTCCGATCGTCGCCGTGTCGAGGAAGCGTTTCGTGATGGAAGCCTCAGCTGCATCGTTTCGACCTCGGCCTTCGGTGAGGGCGTGAACTTGCCCGATATCCGCCATGTCGTGCTCTACCACATGCCGTTTGGCGCCATCGAGTTCAACCAGATGAGCGGACGCGCCGGTCGCGATGGCCAGCCTGCCGTGATTCACCTGCTCTATTCGTCGCGCGACGCTCGCATTAACGAGCGCCTGCTCGACTGCTACGCGCCCGAGCGCGACGAGCTCGTCACGCTCTATCGAGCGCTGCAGACTATGTGGCGCTCCAACCGCGGCAAGACCGGAGCCGACTCATTTAGTGCGAGCGATATCGACATCGCGCAGATGTGCCTTGCCATCGATGCCCGCACGCCGGTTGACGAGCGCTCGGTGGCAAGCGGTCTGGGAATCTTCGAAGAGCTTGGTTTCTGTCGCGTTTCGGGGTTTGACGACACCCGTCGCATCGCGATGGCCGAAAACCCCGGCCGCGTGCAATTGAGCAGGTCAATTCGCTATTTGGAGGGCTTGCGCTCGCGCATGGAGTTCTCGGCTTTCCGGAGCTGGGCGCTCGATTCGTGCGCTTCTGATATGCTAGCCAAAGTTAACCGCCCGATCGTACCGCGGGCCTAGGGGAAGGGGACCTCGATGGATGCCGCAGCCCGTACCGCCCATGATTCCACCCTCCAGCCGTTCTCGGAGATGGAGCATTATAAGCATGCCGATGAGCTGCCGCCCGAGATTATGGCGGACAGCTACGACAAGCTGGAGCGTCTGTGCCTCAAATATATGAATGAGGACGACTTTTCTAAGGTGGAGCAGGCCTATTGCTTTGCTGCCGAGAAGCACTGCAACCAAAAGCGCCGCTCGGGTGAGATGTACATCAACCATCCCGTCGAGGTGGCCATCATTTTGGCCGATCTCAAGATGGACTGCGATGTGGTGTGCGCCGCGCTGCTGCACGATACCGTCGAGGATACCGAGACCTCGCTTGCCGATGTTTCCGGCCTGTTTGGCGATACGGTGGCCGAGCTCGTCGATGGCGTGACCAAGCTCACCAACATCGAAGTCGATAGCATGGACGAGAAGCAGGCCCTCACGCTGCGCAAGATGTTCCTCGCCATGTCCAAGGACATCCGCGTTATCATCGTCAAACTTGCCGACCGCCTGCATAACATGCGTACGCTGGCGGCCCTTCGCGAGGACCGTCGCCTGTTTAAGGCTCGCGAGACCATGGACGTGTATGCGCCCCTGGCCGACCGTCTGGGCATGAGCTCCATTAAATGGGAGCTCGAGGACCTGTCCTTCTTCTACCTTGAGCCCGATGCCTACCAGCGCATCGCGCGCATGGTGGCTGAGTCGCGCGAGGTTCGCGAGCGCTATCTGGCCGAGACCATCAAGACGCTCACCGACGAGCTCAACCGCATTGGCCTGGAGGGCTTCCAGATCAACGGCCGCTCCAAGCACTATTGGTCCATCTACCAAAAGATGAAGCGCAAGGGCAAGGAATTCTCCGAGATCTACGACCTGGTGGCACTGCGCGTCATCACGCATTCGGTGCGCGATTGCTACTCCACGCTCGGCGCGGTGCATACGCTGTGGCACCCCATGCCCGGTCGCTTTAAAGACTATATCGCCATGCCCAAGGTCAATAACTACCAGTCGCTCCATACGACGGTTATCGGCCCCACGGCCCGCCCGCTCGAGATTCAGATTCGAACCTATGAGATGCATGAGCAGGCCGAGTACGGCATTGCCGCCCACTGGCTCTATAAGAAGTCAGGCGGATCATCTGCGTCTAAGACCAATGATGCCCAGCGTCTGGACGACCAGATTAACTGGCTCAAACATTCGCTCGATTGGGCGGCTTCTGACGAGATTACCGACGCCAAGGAATACCTGCACTCGCTGAAGGTCGATCTGTTCGACCAGGAGATTTTCGTCTTTACACCCAAGGGCGAGGTCATGGCGCTTCGTGCCGGCTCCACGCCGCTCGACTTTGCCTACGCCGTTCACACCGAGGTGGGCAACCACTGCGTCGGCGCTAAGATCAACGGTGCGGTGGCCCCGCTCACGCACGAGATCAAGACGGGCGACCGCGTTGAAATCCTGACCAACAAGAGTTCCAAGCCGTCGCGTGATTGGCTCAAGATCGTCAAGACACCTTCGGCCAAGTCAAAGATTCGCCGTTACTTCGCCGCCGCGACCAAAGACGATGACGCCGCTGCCGGCCGCGATATACTGGCCAAGGACCTGCGCAAGCGCGGGTATGGCATCTCTACGCCGCGATCCACGCGTGCGCTCAACGCCGTGGCGGAGCAGTTTAACTACAAGCAGCTCGAGGACCTGTTTGCCGCCGTCGGCGCCGGCAAGGTTGCCCCGCGCGCTGTGGGTAACAAGGTCGAGCAAATCTTGGACCCCAAGCCCGAGGAACAGGTCACCAAGGCCGAGGCTATCGCCGAGGTCGTGAAACAGCCGGCCCGCGGCTCCAACCGCAAGCCGCAAAAGCGCGGCAAGAGCGCCAGCAACGGCATTATCGTCAAGGGCGAGAGCAACAGCGGACTGCTGGTCCGTCTGGCGCATTGCTGCAATCCGGTGACGGGCGACGATATCGTCGGCTTCATCACGCGCGGCCGCGGCGTTTCGGTGCATCGCGCCAACTGCCCCAACGTCAAGGGTCTTATGGAGCATCCCGAGCGCATGATCGAAGTGGAGTGGGACGGCGCTGCCGACACCCTCTTCCAGGTCGAGATCGTGGTCGAGTGCCTGGACCGCATGGGTCTGCTCAAGGATGTCACCATTGCCATTGGCGATGCGGGCGGCAATATCCTTTCTGCCGCCACCTCGACCAACCGCGAGGGTATTGCAACCCTGCGCTTTATGGTCGAGATCTCGGACGCGAGTGGCCTGGATCCGCTGCTGGCCTCTATCAGCAGCGTTGACTCGGTCTACGACGCGCGCCGCCTGATGCCCGGCGAGGGTGGAGCCCAACTTAAGCGCCGCGTTTAGTCGCGACGAACGTGCCACATTATCGATATTCGCTACACTCGAGGCATCGTTTGATGCCTCGAGTTCTATAGAGAGGAGAGGGACATGAGTGCTGTGTCCTTGGATGTAACTCCCAAGGGAACGGTCGAGATCGAGACACTCGTAAACGGTCCCATTCAGACCAATAGCTATGCTGTTATTTCGGACAATGAGTGCGTGATTGTCGACCCCGCATGGGAAGGCGAGCGCCTGGTGGAGCATATTCGAGCCAAGCATCCCGGCGTACGCATGCTTGGCGCCGTATGCACTCATGGCCATGCCGATCATGTTGGTGGTGTTGCCGGCGTGCGAACCACCGTTGGCGAGGGTTGTCAGTATGAGCTGTGTGCTAAGGATGTGGCGGTGCCGCATGCGAACATCGAGGAACAGCGAGCTATGTGGGGCATTGAGACGCCCGACCCTGGGGAGCCGACGCGCCTGCTCGCCGAGGGCGATACTCTCGAGGTGGGCGATATCTGCCTGCAGGTGATCGAGACACCAGGGCATACGCCGGGCGGAATCGTCTTGTTTGCCGCCACCGAGCAGGGGAACATTGCCTTTGTGGGCGACACCCTGTTTCCGGGTGGGCACGGCCGCACCGATCTTTCTGGAGGAGACGAGGCGGCGATTCTGCGCTCGCTCTCCAAGCTCGCCCGGCTTCTCCCGCCCGATACCGTTTGCCTAACCGGCCATGGCGATTCGACCACCATGGCACGCGAGCTCATGCAGAACCCTTTCATGCAGGTGTAGCTTAATAGTCGGCTTTTTGAAGCACGAGAAGCGTCCAAACGTCAAGCTATTTTTCCCCAACGGGTCAATTTCGTAGGGCAAACGGTCAAAAAAGTCTGTTTGGACGATATTCGTGAACAAACGAACGTTTATGCTCGGGTGCGCCGTGGTAAAATCACAGGCGTTATCGGAGCAACCTTACAGGAGGTTTCTTTTATGCTCGTCAACGCAGCAGACATGCTCAAGAAGGCCGAGGCCGGCAAGTACGGTCTCGGTGCCTTCAACACCAACAACCTCGAGTGGACCCTGGCTATTCTCCAGGCCGCCGAGGAGGCCAAGTCTCCGCTGATCCTTCAGTGCACCGCTGGTGCCGCTAAGTGGATGGGCGGTTTCAAGGTCTGCGCCGACATGGTCAAGGCTGCCGTCGAGGCCACGGGCGTTACCGTTCCCGTTGCCCTTCACCTCGATCACGGTTCTTACGAGGACTGCTTCAAGTGCATCGAGGCCGGCTTCACGTCCATCATGTATGACGGCTCTCACGAGGAGACCTTCCAGCTTAACCTCGACCGCACCAAGGAGCTCGTTGAGCTTGCCCACTCCAAGGGTATGTCCATCGAGGCCGAGGTCGGCGGCATCGGCGGCACCGAGGACGGCGTGACCTCCAGCGGCGAGCTCGCTGATCCTGCTGAGTGCAAGCAGATTGCTGACCTGGGCGTCGACTTCCTCGCCTGCGGCATCGGCAACATCCACGGCGTGTATCCCGCCGACTGGGCTGGCCTTTCCTTCGAGCGTCTGGGCGAGATCAAGGCCCAGACCGGCGACCTGCCCCTCGTTCTGCACGGTGGCACCGGCATCCCCGAGGATCAGATCAAGAAGGCCATCTCCCTGGGCATCTCCAAGATCAACGTCAACACCGACCTGCAGCTCGTCTTCGCCAAGGGCGTCCGCGAGTACATCGAGGCTGGCAAGGATCAGCAGGGCAAGGGCTTTGACCCCCGCAAGCTCCTCAAGCCTGGTCGCGACAACATCGTTGCCCGCACCAAGGAGCTCATGGAGGAGTTTGGCTCCGTCAACAAGGCGTAAGCGTCGCTAAACTTCCCGCCGGAAGCCCCGCCCCCCTACACTGTTTCCTTTGCGCTCACCTGGCTTCGCCAGAAGTCGCGCCAAGGAAGCAGTTCCGGGGGGCGGGGCTTCCTTCGTTTAACGCCGCAGGGTTACTGGGCTGAATTCATTTTTATAGGCACCGTTTATCGGTGTTGAGGGTTCCTTTATTGGGGCTTTCTTTTTTATCTCGCTACAATGGACTTCAAGAGTTCTAATGACTTGGAGTTTGGTATGGCTGTTGTTGATGTTTTGCCTTCGGATGGGAAGGTTATTGACGAGGGTCCTGTTGGTTGCTCTGTTGATGTTTGCTGTGATGACTTTCGTCATCTCGATATTGGACTGCCGCCCGAGATTCTTCGTCTCAAGGATGCCGGGTATTTGACGCAGGCTGTTGCTGCCTGCGATCGCCTTTTGGAGCAGAACCCTGAGCCTTCGCTGGCGGCTTGTGTTCGTGCCGAGCGGTATCGCATGCTCGAGACGCCGCTTCATTTTTCGGTGTCGCGTGATCGGGCCATTGCGATGATTCGCGAGGAGTGGCCAGAGTTTACCGAAGAGCAATTTGACGACTTGATTAATCGCAAGCGTATTGACTGGCGCTTTATCGATGGCGAGCTGTTCGTTCTCGACAACTTCCTCGATTCGCTTCGCGTGTACCCCAAGGAGGTTCCGGGCCTGCGTCCCGATTCTACGGACGGCATCGCGCTGCGTAACCAGATGCTCAGGGAGATGGAGTCGCAAAACGGGTTGACTCGCGTCATCACGCTTAAGGCATCCGTGTCTGTCCCTGGGGCTCTGGAGGGAGAGGCTGTTCGCGCGTGGCTACCCGTTGCTGCCGCCTGTCGTCAACAGTCTCATATCGAGGTTCTCGATATGATGTCGGAGGGTACCGTTGCCTCTGAAAACGTTTCGGCTCGTACTGCCTCTTGGACATCTTCGACTGAACATTCATTCTCGGTGACCTATCGCTATCACATCGATGCAGCCTATTGCGATATCTATGGTGGCGCGCTCCCATCGCATACGTGCATGGACACGCCGCTGTCCGAGGACACCTCCGAGGACCGTCCGCACATTGCGTTTACGCCGTACCTGCGACAGTTGACGGAGCGTGTTGTTGACGGGCTCGAGGATCCGCTCGATCGCGCTCGTGCTATCTATGATTACCTGACACAGCATATCGACTATCGCTATCAGCCACCGTACCTGCTTTTGGGATCTATTGCCGACGACTGTGCGCATTCTTTACGCGGCGATTGCGGCGTTATGGCGCTCACGTTTATCACCATGTGCCGCATCGCGGGCGTGCCTGCCCGTTGGCAGAGCGGCCTGTATGTTGCTCCCGATTCGGTGGGGCCGCACGATTGGGCTGAGTTCTATACGCCACAGACCGGTTGGCTTAACGCCGACGTATCGTTCGGTTCCTCGGCGCGCAGGATGGGGGAGGAGTGGCGTCGCCAGCACTACTTTGGCAACCTCGACCCGTGGCGTATGGTGGCCAACAATCGATTCCAGGCTGAATTTGTGCCTGCTTTCGATGGCATGCGCGAGGATCCCTATGACAACCAGATGGGCGAGGCCTCGGTTGATGGGCGTGGATGTCGTAAGCGGGAGATGTTGCGCAAGGTTGAGCTTATCGAAATGCTCGAAGTTCCATTTTCGGACTAATCAACAGAAAGCTGTGATAAACTAACTCACGCATTACGTGCCCGAGTGGCGGAATTGGCAGACGCAGTGGACTCAAAATCCACCGTTGGCAACAACGTGCGAGTTCGAGTCTCGCCTCGGGCACCATACATGCAAGTGAGCGTTCAAGGGGGTCAAGGCCCCCTTTTTCGTGCCGAACTCGCGTGAGCGCGCGGAGCGTCAAGCAAACAGGCCAGCGGCCTGTTTGTAGCGGAGCGTGGCGAGGGCGCCATGCGCCCGAAGCCCGGGGCTTCGCGAAGCGAAGGCCCTTCGAGTCTCGCCTCGGGCACCATACATGCACCTGCGCTTCAAGGGGGGTCAAGGCCCCTTTTTCGTGTACGTAATGTGATAGCGCGCGGTACGTGTTATTATTCGCAAGGCGTTGTTCCCGCAATGCCCTAAAGAGGAACCCGAGGGTTCCCACCTTTTGGCGCCAATGAGCAGCTGACTGGTCATACAACTTAGATTCCCTTCCTCATACCGAGGATGTCTATGTGTACGACCTGGTTGCAAAGAAGCGCCGGGTTATTTTTTTATGAATGGAGGTAGGGAAAATAGCTAAGTCTGATGACACCCGCATCAACGACGAGATCACTGCATCTTCGTGCCGTTTGATTGGCGTCGATGGCTCTCAGCTCGGCCTGTTCGCCATCCGCGATGCCCAGCGCGTCGCTGACGATCAGGGTCTCGACCTGGTCGAGATCGCTCCCAACGCGGAGCCGCCGGTCTGCAAGGTCATGGACTACGGTAAGTTCAAGTACCAGCAGGCCATGAAGGCCAAGGCCGCTCGTAAGAACCAGTCCAAGGTCGAGGTCAAGGAAATGAAGTTCCGACCCAAGATCGACGTTGGCGACTACGAGACAAAGAAGGGCCACGTTCTGCGTTTCCTCAAGAAGGGCGCACGCGTTAAGATCACCATCATGTTCCGCGGCCGTGAGATGGCTCACCCGGAGCAGGGCCTTAACGTTCTCGAGCGTCTCGCCGAGGATCTCAAGCCTTACGCTACGGTCGAGTCCAAGCCTAAGATGGAAGGCCGTAACATGCTTATGCTGCTCGCCCCGATTAAGGGCGCCTTCGATGAGGATAAAGCGGCAAGCGATACAAAGTAACTAGTGTTCTGTAACCGATTAAGGAGTATTTCATGCCTAAGATGAAGTCCCACAGCGGCACCAAGAAGCGTTTCCGCAAGACTGGTACCGGCAAGCTTATGCGCGCCAAGGCTTTCAAGAGCCATATCCTGAGCAAGAAGTCCACCAAGCGTAAGCGTGGCTTCCGTCAGGAGACCGAGATCGCCGCTGCCGACCGCAAGGTCATCAAGTCGCGTCTCGCCTAAGTTCGCGTTCCCGTTTTTCGTTTTACCGTCTAGGAGTTGATAGAACATGGCACGTATTAAGCGCGCTGTTGCCGCCAAGAAGAAGCGCCGTACCGTTATGCACCGTGCGAAGGGTTACTACGGTGCCGCTTCGCGTACTTACAAGCATGCTAAAGAGCAGGTCCAGCACTCCCTGCAGTATCAGTATCGTGATCGCCGCAACAAGAAGCGCGAGATCCGCTCTCTCTGGATCACCCGTATCAACGCTGCTGCTCGCCTGAACGACATCTCTTACTCTCAGTTCATGCACGGCCTGAAGGTTGCCGGCATCGAGCTCGACCGTAAGGTCCTGGCTCAGATGGCTTACGAGGACATTGAGTCCTTCAACGAGCTGGCTGCCATTGCCAAGAAGGCTCTCGAGGCCTAATAGATTCTGTTGAATCGCTAGGGGAGTGTCGCACCGTGCGCGGCACTCCCTCTTTTTATCTAGAGCGCTGGTTTATATTGCAAAAGCGCGGGTAGATAGACACTTACAGGTGACCGATCTTTATATATCTCTTAATCGAAGGGTCATCATCTGATACGTGCGGTCTTGCTGCACTCGACTTTCTAGTACCTATATAGAAAGTCATGGATTGTGTAGGACTTGTGAAGAGTGGAATTGACGTCCCACATCGCTTCGCGGTCTGGCAATATATCTCCTTGCCGCGCGGCCCGGTGGAACCGGATCAGCCGCGCAGGCGTGCACCTTGAGAACCGGATACTGCGAGGATGGACACACCAGATGTGTCGCA
>URKG01000009.1 GCA_900548265.1 uncultured Collinsella sp. | reverse complement strand
AACTGGTTACGCGGTTCGTAGAACCGCGTAACCCCTAAAAGCGGTTGCCGCGGAAGCCGCCGCCGTTGCGGCCGCCACGATCGCCACCGCGACCGCCGCGGTCGTTACCGCGGTTGCCGCCAAAGCCGCCACGGTTGCCGCCGCGGTCGCCATAGCCACCACGGTTGCCGCCAAAGCCGCCGCGACCGCCACGGTCGCCGCCACGGTCACCAAAGCCGCCACGGCCACCGCGATCGCCACCGCGACCGCCACGGTCACCGCCACGACCACCGCGATCGCCAAAGCCGCCGCGACCGCCACGGTCGCCGCCACGGCTACCACGGTCGTCACGGCCGCCGCGAGGACCGCGATCCTCGTCCAGGCCCATGGCGACGAGCGGAGCGATAACCTTATCGAGAGCGGCCATCAGCTCGGTGGCCTCCTCGTAAGAAAGCTCGGGCAGGAGCTTCTCCTTCTTGTTGGCAAGCTCAACCAGGCCCTCAGCGGCATCCTCGGCGGCGAAGACAACAATCTTGCGCATATCGCCCTCGGCGTCGTCGATGCGGCCGACCAGATCGGCGGCCTCGGCCTCGGCCATCAGGCCATCGAGCTCACGAAGGCGCATGCCCAGCAGGTCGGACATTTCCTTCTGCTCCATCTTAGGCTTGAGGTCAAGAAGCTTGATGGCGCGCTCGATGTTCGCCATGCGCTCGGCCTTGGCCTCCTCCTCCTTGGAAATAGCAAAGCGACGGCTACGCAGCAGGCGGGCGGCCTTCTGCATCTTGTCCATCAGCTCTTCGTCATCGTAATCAGCGGCGGCCTCGACAACCTCGGCCTCCTCCTCGGCGGAAACCTCGTCAGCAGCCTCAACCTCGGCAGCTTCGGTCTCCACGGTCTCGACTGCCTCAACCTCGGCAGCCATGGTCTCGTTCTCGGTCTCGTTCATGATCTCTTCGTTCTCGGACATGAGACTCCTTCTTGGCCCTCTCGGGCATCATCGCCCCATTCGCGGGGCCCGTCGCGCACTCTTTGCGCTTTAAACATTCATGCCTCTCGGCAAAACGTCCATTAGTTTATGGTGTCGCCATCCAATCTAGCTGCAGAATCTATGTGCACACATTAATGCGACATGTGCGACTCGCGACGAGCGTACACCAGCGACACCGCGAACCCGACCACGGCAATTACAGCCGCCACACGCACGGCAGCTGCAAATCCAATCGCCTGGGCAACGTCGGTCGCAGCGCCAGCGGCGCCGGCAGTCACCGCAGAACTCGAGAGCAGGCCGATAAACAGCGACGGGCCAAACGATGCGGCAATCATGTTCCACGTGTTGAGCAATGCCGTTCCGTGAGGATGCTCAGCGGCAGGCAGCGTCTCCAAGCCGGCCGTTTGCGAGGGACTCAGCACCAAACCGACTCCGGCATACACCACAACGGTCAGCGCCACGACGACGCCGATGTTCATGCTTGCCGCCGTCATCGAGATGGCAGTCTGTCCCACGGCAATCAGGGCAAAGCCGACCGGCAGCAGCGGCCATGCGCCGCGGGCGTCCATCACACGTCCGCCCACAATCGAGGTCACGGTGTTGCAGGCAATCGCCGGCAAAATGAGCAGGCCCGCAACAAGTGCGGTCATGCCGTATGCGCCCTCAAAATAGAGCGGCAACAAAACGCTCATCGAGAACGTCGTCATCATCGACACCACCACGAGCAGACACGCAGGCCAAAAACGAACGCTCGCCATGGGACGCACGTTAAGCACCGGATGCTCGAGCTTGAGCTGGCGGGCCGCAAACAGGCCGAGCAGCACCATGGCGGCGAAGAGCGTCACGATGCCGGCAATCAGATTGGTCGAGAACTCGCCTACGGAATACACAAACGCCGTAATACCGGCGGCGAGCAAAACAACCGACAGAATATCAAGCGTGGTGTTCGAACGCTCTCCGACATTCTGAACAAGCTTAACGCCCGCCGCAGCGACCACAATGCCGCCCACCAGCGGCACTACGAACACCGCCCTCCAGCCAAACAACGTGCACATAAGACCGCTGATTACGGGTCCAAACGCCGGCCCTAGCGTAATGCAGGCACCGCCCAGGCTCAGATACAGACCGAGCTTCTCGCGCGGGGCGCAAGACAGCACCACGTTCATCATGAGCGGAAACAAGATGCCCGATCCCGCAGCCTGCAAAATACGACTTGGCAGCAAAACGCTAAACGACGGAGCGATCAGACACAGGACTTCGCCGGCAACCATACATCCGCATGCGAAAAACAACAGCTTGCGCGTCGAGAAACGGCCGGACAGGAAGGCCATGATGGCCGTAAAGATCGACGTCACGATCATGTAGCCCGAGACGAGCCACTGCGCCGTGGTGGCACTCACCGAAAAGGCTGCCATAATGTCGTGCAACGCCACGTTAATGATGTTCTCGTTAAACGCGGCAACAAAGGCTGCAATATACATTACGACGAGAATCGCCGCAGTGGCCGATGGCGCTACTTGAACTTGTTGCTGAGATTTGCTCCCCATGCATTTCCTTCCTCTTGGAACGACAGTCGCATCGCCCCAGAGGAACAGTCCAGGGCGAAAAATGAGCCCTAGACTTACGCCAGACGCCGTACACGACGAGCCTGGCAACATGGTCCAACGTCGAAAGATTGTAACGCGGACGTACAGCTTTCCTTCCGCGCTATTATTAAAAGTCCACGAAAGCATAAGACATGAGGAGCCCGCCATGATTAAGCCCATCATGAAATCCGAGTTCTTTTTGCGCCTGCCTTCCGAAGACGCGGGCCCCGATGACGCCGCGACCGGGCAGGACCTCCTAGATACACTACACGAGCATGAGCACGAGTGCGTGGGCCTTGCCGCCAACATGATTGGCGTGCGCAAACGCATCATCTGCGTAAAGGACGGCAACAGGGCGCTGCTGATGTACAACCCTCAAATTCTTGAGCAGGTCAATTCCTATCAGACGAGCGAAGGATGCCTCTCGCTGGCCGGTGAGCGTCCCTGTACCCGCTATCGCCGCATCAAGGTGGAGTATTTGGACGAGAACTTTGTCCACCGCATCAAAAACTTCTCGGGCTACACCGCCGAGATCATCCAGCACGAAATCGACCACTGCAACGGGATCGTGATCTAGTTCCGCCGATTCAAGAAAGCTCCCTGCAGCAAAACAACTGCAGGGAGCTTTTCATAGTGCGGAACTTCTATCCCACTAGCTCTGGTGGTAATGGTCGAAGAAATCGGCGAGGTCTTCGAGGGACTCTTTGAGTACTTCCATGCGCGGCAGGTACACGATACGGAAGTGGTCGGGCTCAGCCCAGTTGAAGCCGCCGCCGCGCGTAATCAGGATCTTCTTCTCGTGCAGCAGGTCAAGGGCGAATTGCTCGTCATCGGTGATGTTGAACTTCTTCACATCCATCTTGGGGAAGATGTAGAACGCTGCACGCGGCTTAACCACCGAGATGCCGTCAATCTTGTTGAGCGCCTCATACACAAAGTTGCGCTGCTCGTAGACACGGCCGCCGGGACGGATGTAGTCGTTAACGGACTGATGGCCACCGAGTGCCGTCTGAACGATCGACTGAGCCGGCACGTTGGAGCACAGGCGCATGTTCGAGAGCATGTTGACGCCCATGATGAAGTCGCTCATGCAGCGCTGGTTGCCCGAAAGCACCATCCAGCCAATACGATAGCCCGCGATCATGTGCGACTTGGAAAGGCCGCTAAAGGTGACGCAGGGCAGGTCGGGGGCGAGCGAGGCAATCGAGACGTGCTCGTAGCCGTCCATGCACAGGCGGTCGTAGATCTCATCGGCAAAGATCATCAGCTGATGCCTACGTGCAACCTCGACGATGCCCTCGAGCACCTCGCGCGGATAGACAGAACCCGTGGGGTTGTTGGGGTTGATGATGACGAGGGCTTTGGTCGCGCTCGTAATCTTGGACTCCATATCCTCCAGGTCGGGATACCAATCCGCCTGCTCATCGCACAGATAATGTACGGGATGACCGCCAGCAAGGGTTGCGCACGCCGTCCAGAGCGGATAGTCGGGGCTGGGGATCAGAATCTCGTCGCCATTGTCGAGCAGCGCGTTCATCGAAAGCTGAATGAGCTCGGACACGCCGTTGCCCGTGTAGATATGCTCCATCTGAACGTTGGGCAGGCCCTTGATCTGCGAATACTGCATGATCGCCTTGCGCGCGGAGAACAGGCCACGCGAGTTGGAATAGCCTTCGCAGTCGGGCAGCTGCTGGCGCATGTCCTTGATGACCTCATCGGGTGTGCGGAAACCGAAGGGCGCCGGGTTGCCGATATTGAGCTTGAGGATGCGCTCGCCCTCGTCCTCCATACGGGCGGCCTCGTCGACGACGGGACCGCGCACGTCATACAGGACGTTATCGAGCTTGGTGGATTTAGAAAAAGTACGCATGGTGGTGCTCCTTGCAATTTGAGCTGAGGGATGGGGTTCGGGCTTGGAATCGTTGCGGGGTGATGATGCCTCGCCTTGATCGGCGTCGCCGGCAAGCAGCCAGGTAACATCGACCTCCAAAATACGGGCGAGCAGCTCAGCCACATCGCGCCGCGGGATCGTCTTGCCGCTCACATATTGGCTCATCTGACTCTTGCCGAGTTTTTTGCCGAGCATCTCCGATGCGCGGATCACGTCCGACTGGCGAACGTCGCGATCGGACATAGCCTGTCGCAGGCGATCGCTAAACGTCTCTTGGGCCACTAGAACCTCCTTGCTGGCAAAGTTCAATTTATAGAACACGAATTGAACCATGGTTCAATTTAGCAAGCAGTATAACGCGGCACCTCATTCGATAGTTCAATTTCATAAGAAAATGTACCGGACTCCGAGATTTGCCCAAAGCGGACAATAACATGCACGCGTTTAGAGGTATTCAAGGAATCGAGCAGCGGCAAGCGAAACGTCAGCCGTTCGATATATGGCGTTGATCTGCCGATGAGGATGTCCCTCGAGTGGGCGCACGGCAACATCGAACTGACAGCGGCGCAAGATGAGCGCGGGAAGAATGCTCACGCCCAGGCCGTCCTCGACCATAGCCATAATCGCATAGTCATCCCAAGTCGACAGCTTGGAGCACACCGTCAGCCCCGCCCGACGGAACAGCGGCGTAATCTCATCATCGGTGCCGCGTTCTAGCAGAATAAACTGCTCGTTGGCTAAATCGGCAAGAGAGACGACCTCCGCCGTGGCAAGCAAAGAGTCTGTCGGCACTACCGCCATCAACTCGTCGCGCACCAAAGACCGCGATGTCATGCCATTTTCTCGAGGCTCATACGGGATAAAGCCCAGATCGCAGCGGCCCTCTGCCACCCATTGTTCGATCTCTGAATAGTCGCCCATCAGCAACTCATAATCGACGTCCGGGTGATCGGCGCGAAAGCGCGCAATCACCGGCGGCAGCACGTGGGTCGCCACGCTCGAAAACGTACCGATGCAGATCTTGCCACGCATGAGCCCTCGCATCTCGTCCACGCGTCGCTGCAGGCGGCCAAACTCTTCGCATAACGCCTCGACTGCCGGCATGACCTGCCGCCCGTCGGCAGAAAGCACCACGCCCTCGCGGCTGCGATCAAGCACCTTAAAACCCCAGTCTGCCTCAAGGTCGCCCACCATGCGGCTCACGCCCGACTGCGAATAGCTCAGGCGCTCTGCAGCACGCGTAAAGCTGCCGGCACGCACCGTCTCGAGCAGCACTTGCATCTTTTGGATATTGGTCTCCACGGCACGTCCCCACCCTTGCATGAGTTTTTGTCATGTTTTCCATGCATTATATTCGCTTTTCTTCTAAAGCCAGTTCACCCATAGTGAACATGTTCGGATATAGAGGGGATGTCAGCGCATGAACAACGGACTGTTTACGTACTTAGCAGCATTGCTATTGTTTGGCTCCAACGGCATCATCGCCGCCGCCATCGCACTGCCGAGCTCCGATATCGTGCTACTGCGCACGTTTTTGGGCGCCCTCTCGCTTGTCACTATCCTTGCCATCACCCAACGCCATAAACTGCAGGCGCCATCTCGTCCCCGCGAAGCCGCAGCACTCCTTCTCTCGGGAGCCGCGCTGGGCGCCAGCTGGATTTTTCTGTTCCGCGCCTACCAGACGATCGGCGTCGGCGTATCCTCGCTGCTGTACTACTGTGGCCCCATCATTGTCATGGCGCTCTCCCCACTCATCTTTGGTGAAAAACTGACCGGCAGCAAAATCGCCGGGTTTATCGCCGTCGCCTGCGGTGCTTTTCTCATTGCAGCACAAGGTCTAGGCGGCAATATGCCCATTGCGGGTATCGTCTGCGGTATCGCCTCGGCATTTTGCTATGCGCTGATGGTCATCGCTAGCAAGGGTGCGCCGCACATCGAAGGTCTCGAGAACTCCGCGCTCCAGGTGAGCGCCGCTTTTGTGACCGCGCTGGTCCTCACGCTCATCACGCAGGGCGCTCCCTCATTCCTGTCCGCCGGTGTCGCCGCCAGCATTGATTGGCGCGCCGTCGTCATGCTCGGCGTCGTCAACACCGGACTCGGTTGTCTGCTCTACTTTAGTGCCGTCGCCAAACTGCCCGTGCAGACCGTCGCGGTCGTCGGCTACCTCGAGCCGCTTTCGGCCGTCGTGTTCTCGGCCGTCCTTTTGGGCGAAGCCATAACACCGGTCCGCCTGATGGGTGCCGCGCTTATCATCGGCGGCGCGATTTTTTGCGAACTCGCCGGCAAACGTGCAAGCGCCAAGGCTGGCATCGCCCAGACAGCGCGTGCTTAATAGCCCTGCTCTGAAATGCTACCTGCGTATATGAATAATCCCCAGATGGGGATTATTGTCTAAAACACCCCGATGTGCCAAACTGCTCTTATATGTATAAAGATGGCATAAAGGTCTACTGCTCTTGGCAGAGACCGGATGTCTAAGGGAGTCCACGTGGCACACAACAAGCTGGAGGCAAGCCTCCAAGACCAGCATAGTCAGGGCGGGCATGGCGCCATCCCCCTCTCCGCTGGCATGTTGCTCGTAACGCTCGGCGTCGTCTATGGTGACATCGGCACGAGCCCCATGTACACCATGAAATCAATCGTCGCCAACAACGGCGGCATCGGTACCGTCAGCGAGGACATGATCCTGGGCGCGCTTTCGCTCGTCATCTGGACCATGACGCTCGTGACCACGGTCAAGTACGTGGTAATCGCCATGAAGGCCGACAACCACAACGAAGGCGGCATCTTCGCCCTGTTCAGCCTCGTACGCAAGGTGGCACCATGGCTGATTCTGCCCGCCATGATCGGCGGTGCGGCACTGCTTGCCGACGGCATCCTCACCCCCGCCGTCACGGTCACCACAGCCATCGAGGGTCTGCGCACCATCGAATGGGGCCATGCGCTTTTGGGTGACGGCCAGACTAACGTCATCATTATTACCATCATCATTATCTGCGGCCTATTTGCCATGCAGCGCGCCGGTACCTCGTCGATCGGTAAGCTCTTCGGCCCGCTCATGACGCTGTGGTTCCTGTTCCTGGCGGGCGCCGGCCTGTTCAACATGCTCGGCAACCTGTCCATCTTGCGCGCGCTCAACCCCATCCGCGGCATTATGTTCCTGTTCTCGCCCATCAACCATTCGGGCATTATGGTGCTCGGCTTTGTCTTCCTGTCGACAACCGGTGCCGAGGCACTCTACTCGGACATGGGCCACGTGGGCAAGGCAAACATCTATGCATCCTGGCCATTTGTTAAGGCGGCCCTTATCCTCAACTATCTGGGTCAGGGAGCTTGGCTACTCGCCAATAACTCCAACCCCCAGATGCTCGCGATGGATATCGTTAACCCGTTCTATATGATGCTTCCCGAGCCCCTGCGCCCCTTTGCCATTGTGCTTTCGGCCGTGGCGGCCATCATCGCCTCGCAGGCGCTCATCACCGGCTCGTTCTCGCTGGTATCCGAGGCAACGCGCCTCAACCTTATGCCGCACCTGCGCATCCACTACCCCAGCGACACCAAGGGTCAGCTCTATATTCCGCTCGTCAACAACATCATGTGGGTCGGCTGCATCTTCATCGTGCTGCTGTTCCAGAACTCCGAGCGCATGGAAAGCGCCTATGGCCTCGCCATCACCGTGACCATGCTCATGACCACCACGCTGCTGACGAGCTATATCGCCGGCATCCTCAAGCACAAGCTGGGCGCCTGCATCTTTGCCCTGCTCTTTGGTGCCATTGAGCTGTGCTTCTTCGCTTCGTGCCTCACCATGTTCTTTGACGGCGGCTACGTCATGATCTTCCTGGCCGCACTGCTGTTCGGCCTTATGTATGTGTGGCGTCGCGGCACCGCCATCGAGCGCACGCAGACGATTCTGCTGCCCGTCTCCAAGTACATCGACCAGCTCAACCGCCTGCGCAATGACGAGACCTACCCCGTGCTCGCCGACAATCTGGTGTTCCTCACCAATAGCCCCGACCCGCTCACGCTCGACCGCGACGTGCTCTATTCCATCTTGGACAAGCATCCCAAGCGCGCCAAGGCATATTGGTTCATCAACGTACACGTTACCGACGAGCCCTATACGCACGAGTATTCCGTTGAGACCTTTGGCACAGACTTCCTGTTCCGCGTGCGCTTGGACCTGGGCTTTAAGGTCAATCAGCGCATCAACGCCTACCTGCGCCAGATCGTTGGCGACCTGATGGCCTCGGGTGAGTTGCCGCCGCAGCACCACACCTACTCCATCTACGAGACGCGCGGCAACGTGGGCGACTTCCGTTTTTGCATGCTGCGCAAGATGCTTGCCCCCGAAACGGACATCAACCGCAATGACCACCGCGTGATGGCCATCAAGTACGCCGTCCGCCGCGCTTGCGGAAGCCCGGCGCGCTGGTACGGTCTCGAGAACTCTGCCATCATCATCGAGTACGTGCCGCTGTTTGCCCGCATGCGCCCGGCCGTTAAGCTCGTGCGCACCCAGGTGCCGCTCGAGGTTCAGATTGAAGAGGCCGAGGAAATGGAAGTCGACATCTTCTCGGACGACTTGGTCAACGGCAACGAGGCCGGTAGGGACATGAACATCGACCCCACCGAGCTGCTCGAGAGCGTCGCAGATATGCCCGAACAGCAACAGCTCGACGGCCTCGAGAGTGAACAACTCAACGACGCCAACTTCTAGCGACGTCACAAATCAACGACAGCGGCCCTGCATCTCACGGGAGACGCAGGGCCGCTTTGCATTGCAGTAAAGCTAACGGCTACGAACGACGCGGCTCGGGAACCACGAGCCTATCGGGGCTCGCGCCCTCGGCATCCATCAGGCTCACGTAGCGAATCGACGGATCCCCATACATCGCGTAGTAGTAATTGCCCGTGCGCGCGCTAAAGCATCCGGTGTAGATAGTCTTCTCGAACTTGCCATCGCCCATCCTGGACGCTCCCTCGATCATCACCACGCCCTCGAGAGAGCGGAACATGCGGACGACGTTTTCGGTCTCGCTCTCCTTTTGCGGGTAATTGGCATTGAGGTACGCCGCCTTTACAAAACGGCTCGGCGAATAGCAATCGCCCGGAATGCCGCGCATGCCGGCACCCGCGCCATAGGGCTTGAGCTCGGCGCCACGCCATGTCGCCGTCTGCGGAAAATCGCTTGTGGCGGTGATATAGGTGCGCAGGTTTTCCATGTGCCACGGGAAGGTGGGCTGATTGGCAAGGGTGTCGACCGGATCGTCGTATACATGCAGGCCGTCAGCCATCATCTCGACCACGATACTGCGCTGGCTGTCGCCGATAATCCAATGGAGCAGCGACACGCCCAGCCCCTCTCCGGCAGATTTGGCAACAATCACCGTGTCGCGCAGCGCGGCCTCGACCTCATCGACCGTCGAGAACGTCGCTGCCACCCACAGGGGAAACTCATAGGCCGCGATATTGGTCTTTCCATCAACCGGCCCCTCGGCATACTCGGCATAACCCGGGAAATTGAGGCCCGCCACGGCGAGGCCCGCATCGTTGCCGCAATCGAAGAACATAGGGTAGTTCTTGTAATCGATGCACATACCGATCACCGCGTGTGCCGCTGTCGCGTCGTCGATAAACGAATACGGAATCTGAAACCCGCGCGGCATCACGCGAACCTGTTGGCCGTAGTCAAAGCTCCAGTCGAGGTTGCGGCCTAGATACATGTGGCCAGAATTATCGGTAAATCGAATACTCGTGCACATAGCGCCTCCTAGCTTTACGTTCTTGCTAAGTTCATTGTCTCCAAACAAAAAGGCGCTAAACACAAAAGCCCGGACATGACAACAATGTCACGCCCGGACTATTCAAGCTGGATAAACTCAACCAAGTTAACCCCGCAGGTCGTCTAAGGGGTCAAAGTGCCGCAGATTGCCACGAAAGAGGAGCGCCGCGTACTAACGGTACGCAAGCGACGATTGAGCGGCAAGGTGCGGTGCTTTGATCCCCTTAGACCAACTTGCCGAGACAGTGGTCGATCATATGCTGGATCATCTGTGCCTCGAAGCCCACAAAGTCCTGCTTGCGCTCGCGCATCTTGCCGTCGACGATCACGTCATAAGCGACCTTGCACTTGATATAGCGCGTGGACTTGGTGATCTCCTCGTGAGTCAGGCAGCTCTCCTCCATCTTGCTGGCGCCCAGGCCAAACACCAGACGGGGGTTGTAGAGCACGTGGGGCTCGCCGGCATCGTCCAGGTAGACGCAAACCTTCTTGGTGACGCCAATCTGGTTAGCGGCAAGGCAGCCGGCATCGTCGAGCGACTTGATGGTATCGATCAGATCCTGAGCAACCGACTCGTCCTCGACGGTCGCAACCTCGCAACGCTGGGACAGGATAGCCTCGTCGTGGCAAAGCTCTTTAATCATACGTTCCTCCATAGGGGTCGTTGTAACCGCTTAAGTATACGGTACCCACACATTTTCATACGGAAAATACCGCCCGTCCGTTACAAAGCGCCGAACATCAACATGCGAGGAACAACAGCGTCGTAAAGGGGCTATAGTAGTTGAGTTCGTGTCAATCGGCCTAAACTCGGGGCCGAACAAGGAAAGGGTATGCATGGACGAACTTTTTCACGTCAGTGAGCGCAAGTCCACAATCGGGACCGAACTCCGCGCTGGACTGACAACATTCCTGGCGATGGCCTACATCATCGCCGTCAACCCCGCGGTGCTCTCGGGCGCTGGCATCGATGCGGGAGCGCTCGCCTGCGCCACCTGCCTGGGCGCCGGCATCATGACCATCTGCATGGGCATCTTCGCCAACCGCCCGCTCGCCTGCGCGTCGGGCTTAGGCGTCAACGCGATGATCGCCGGAATCACCACCACCGTCTGCGGCGGTGACTGGCACGTGGCCATGAGCGTCATCTTCCTCGAGGGCGTCGTCATCTTGCTGCTCGTGCTTTGTGGCCTGCGCGAGGCCATCATGGACGCCATCCCGGTTGTCCTGCGTCACGCCATCTCGGTGGGTCTGGGCCTGTTTATCGCCATGATCGGCCTGTGCGACGCTGGCATCATCACCGCTGGCGCCGGTACGCTCGTCGGCCTGGGCGACATCGCCTCCCCCACCTTTATCGTCGGCATCATCTCCATCGTCGTGACGGTTGCCCTGGCTTCCCGCAACGTGCCGGGCTCGTTGCTCATCGGCATCATCGTCGCCGTTATCGCCGGTATCCCCCTAGGTGTGACCCAGGCTCCGACCGGTATCATCGCCCCGCTCGACTTCTCGAGCATCGGTGGCCCCATCGCCGACGCCGGCGGCGTGCCCGCCATCGTCAAGGTCCTTACCGACCCCGCGCTCCTCGTCATCTCGTTCTCGCTGCTCATGAGTGACTTCTTCGACACCATGGGCACCGCGATGGCCGTGGCCAAGCAGGGCGAGTTCCTCACCGACGACGGCAACGTCGAGAATATCAAGGAGATCCTGATCGTCGACTCCGCCGCCGCTGCTGTGGGCGGTTTCATGGGCGTCTCCTCCATCACCACCTTCGTCGAGTCCACTTCCGGCGCCGCCGACGGTGGCCGCACGGGCCTCACCTCCGTCACCACCGGCGTGCTGTTCATTCTCGCCGCGTTCTTCTCCCCCATCGTCACCATCGTTTCCAGCGCCGCCACCTGCGGTGCTCTGGTCTACGTCGGCTACCTCATGATGAGCGAGGCCTCCGAGATCGACTGGTCCGACGTGTCTCAGGGTTTCCCGGCGTTCATGATTGTCGCCGGCGTGCCCTTCACCTACTCCATCTCTGCCGGCATTGGTCTGGGCTTTATCGCCTACGTAATCGTCGCGCTCTTTAAGGGCGAGGCCTCCAAGATCAAGCCGCTCATGTGGATCGCAGCCCTCGCCTTCCTCGTCTACTTCTTTGTAGCGTAGCGGCAAAGCTGCCAAAGCAGAACACCAAAGCGCGGAGTCGCATCGAGCGGCTCCGCGCTTTGCTTTTAAAGCCAGGCACCGCACGGACGCGCGATGTATTGCTTCCCAAGTTTTGGACATTTTGCCCTCAAAACGGCACTACCGCCGGCTACATCCTACAGATATGCTGGGCGTAATCGCATAGGCCCTATGAGGATGGGAGTAACCATGGCCGCCTTGTTCACGACCCCCAAGCGCAATGACAAAACCTCAGGAGCCCATTTTATCGAGCCCGACGTGCGCCGTCGCACGCTGCTCGCGCACGGCAGCTGGCGTCGCGTGACCCGCCGCATCGTCTGCGGCCTGGCCTGCGCGCTCACGGTGAGCTCGCTGCTCATGCCGAGCGTCTCGCTCGCGGCCGAGTGGGTGGACGTCGGCGGCACCCAGTACAACGCCGGCACCGCGGCAGGCGACGAGGCCGGCACCTGGAGCTGGGACGGCGCCGACGATATGAAGCTCAACGGCTATAACGGCGGTGCAATCAATGCTGCAGGCAAGCTCAACATTGCGTACGAGGGCAAGAACACCGTGAAAACCGAGCCCGATTACACCGGAGCCGCCATCAAAGCGCAGGATGGCACTAACCAGATAGCGGAGTTGAACATAACGAGCTCGAATAGCACGGATGAGCTCAATGTGACAGCCGAGGCCGATGCAATTAAATCCACAGGCGACCTCTCCATTTCTGGCCCAGGCACTGTGAACACCACGAGCACTACTTCCGACGGAATTGAGGCAAAGGGCGACCTCTCTATCACGGGCTCGGGCACCGTGAATGCAACGGGCGGTACCGAAGGTATCCAATCCAAGGGCAAGACCACCATCGATTCCTCTGGCACCGTGATCGCTAAAGGAGGCGAAGGTTACGGCGTCGCCGCGGGCAGTGACCTCATCATCAAAGGCGGTGGCAAGGTAGAAGCAAGCTCGATGGAAGAAACGGCGATTTGGACTAAAGACGGCAACATCGACATCTCGGGCGGCAGCCAGGTTAAGGCAAACTCCGAGGGAGATCTTGCCGTCGACACTGAGGGTAGTCTCGCGGTCACGAACGCCTCCCTTGACGCAAGCGGTGTTGAATATGGTGTCTATGCCTACAAGGGCGTTACGCTCGATCACGCGACCGTGACGGTCCGCACAAGCGCGAGCGGCGGCCAGGCCATCGCCCTCATCACTGACGGGGACGACATCGTCATCAAGAATGGTTCCATCGTGGACGCGTTCGCGGAAGGCAGATTCTCGGTTGCAATCTCTACCAGAAACCACCAGCCAAACGTCGCTGGCGGCCACATCTATATCAGCGACTCCGTTGTTAAGGCTATAGCCCGCTATGTCGAGACCGGTGGCGATGGCCCCGATCACTACAGCAACGACCAAAGCGGCGGGGTCGTCCCTGAGCCTAGGGGTCTGAACATCGGTATCTTCGCCCAGACCTACGAGGGCATCACGCCCGCGAGTATCTCGATCGTCCGCAGCAAGCTCACGGCCGAGGGAGACACGGCGGCAATCTTCGCTCTTGCCATAAGCGAGGATGGCAAGGCGATCGGTACCATCAAGATCGAAGGCGCTCCCATCCAGACGCCCGCAGGCGGCAAGATCATTAACTATTACAACGAGGAAGAGTACGGCCCCAGCATCTCCTACGAGGCAGGTCAAACCATCGGCACGGGCGACGCCACGATCCACTCCCCCTATGACGCCGTTGTCTCCAAGAGCACGGTCATCGTGCCTCCCGAGGAGATCAAACCCGAGGAAAAGCCCGGCGAGACCAAGCCTGAGGGTTCCAAGTCCGAGGGCACGAAGACGACCAAGACCGTTGCAGTTGCAACCACGGGAGCCAAGACCACCGGCAAGCTCGCGGCAACCGGCGACGTCTCGAGCGCAGCCATCGTGGCAGCCGCCCTTGCAGGAACAGCCGCCATCGCCGCGGGCGCCGTGGTGAGCCGCAAGCGCTCGTAAACACTTTTTCGCACGGGACGGGTGGATCGCGGCCCTTGCCTTCCTCGTCTACTTCTTCGTAGCGTAAGGGCAAGGCTGCAAAAGCTGAACAATAAAGCGCGGAGTCGCCATGCGGCCCCGCGCTTTTCTTTTAGCGCCGGTCCCTGCGCCGGCGTGCGGCCTATTTCTCCCCCATTTTGGCCATTTTGCCCTCCAAACGGCACTACCGCCGGCAACATCCAGCAGATACGCTGAATCTAGTCGTATAGGCCCTATGAGAACGGGAGCAACCATGGCAGCCTTGTTCACGACCCCCAAACGCAATGACACTACCGCCGGAACCCATGTTGCCGAACCCGACGTTCGCCGTCGCATAGGACTCGCGCACGGCAGCTGGCGCCGCGTGACGCGCCGCATCGTCTCGGGCGCCGTGTGCGCGCTCACGGTGAGCTCGCTGCTCATGCCGAGCGTCTCGCTCGCAGCGGAATGGGTCAAGGTCGGCGGCAACAAGTACAACACCGCGGCGAGCGACGAGGCCGGTACCTGGTCGTGGGACGGCGCCGACGACTTGAAGCTCAACAACTATAACGGCGGCGAGATCCAGGCCGCAGGCAAGCTCAACGTGAATTACTCGGGAACCAACATCGTCACTGCCGAATGGATCGAAAGCATCAACGTTTCTCATGGCACTAACGAGAATGCCGAGCTCAATATCCAAGGCGACGAGGGCGGCACGCTCAGCGTGACATCTACTGAGGACGCTATCCTCTCCACGGGTAATATCAACATCGACGGAGCCGGATCCGTCAACGCCACGAGCACTGGGTTTGATGCCATCAATGCCGGAGGTGATCTCGCTATCAAAGGTTCGGGCAACGTCAACGCCACGGGTGCATCGGATGGCATCAGGGCAAACGGCAATATCACGATTGACGACAGCGGAGCCGTCACCGCCAGGGCTACCAAGGACAAGGGTATTGGAGCCGACAAGAACCTCGCCATCAAGGGTGGCGGGACGGTCGAGGCAAGCTCAGCCGATGGTGAGGCCCTTTGGAGCGGCGGCAATATCAACATCTCGGACGGCAGCCAGGTCAAGGCAAGCTCCGAGAAAGATGCTGCCGTCGAGGCCAAGGGCAGCCTCGCAGACACAAACGCCTCCCTCAACGTAAACGGTGTTGAATATGGCGTCTATGCCCACAAGGGCATCACCCTCGATCATGCAAACGTGACGGTCCGTGCAAGTAAAGGCAGATACGGTGGCGCCAACGCCCTCTTCACCTACCAGGACGACATCGTCGTCAAGAACGGCTCCACCGTGGACGCGTTTGCGGAAGGCGAGGTTTCGGCTGCATTCTCCACCAGAAACGATCGACCCAACGAGAAGGGCGGCCACATCTACATCAGCGACTCCGTTGTCAAGGCCATAGCCCGCTATGTCGAGAACGGCGACGGCCCCATCCCCTACAGCGAAAACCAAGATGGCGAGACGAGGCGCGAACCCCAAGGCGAGAACATCGGCATCATCGCCCAGACCAGCGAGGGCGTCACACCCGCAGTCATCTCGATCATCCGCAGCAAGGTAACGGCCGAAGGAGATACAGCGGCAATCTTTGCCCGTGCCATGAGCGCTGACGGCAAGACAATCGGCACCATCAAGATTGAGAACGCCGCCATCCAGACGCCCGAAGGCGGCAAGGTCATTGACTATCGCAAGCTCCGTGACGGCATCTACGAGGCAGGCCAAGCCATCGGCACGGGCGACGCCACGGTCGACTCCCTCTATATCAAAGCAGTCGCCAAAAGTACGACCATCGCACCTCCCGAGGTAGCCAAGCCGGAAGACCCCAAGCCCGACGAGACCAAGCCCGCAGAAAGCAAGCCCGCGAAGTCCAAGCAGAACCCCAAGCCTGAGGGCTCAAAGCCGACCAAGGCCGTTGCGGCTTCAACCACGAAAGCCAAGACTACCGGCGTGCTCGCGGCAACCGGCGACACCTCGGGTGCGGCCATCGTGGCAACCGTCCTTGCGGGAACAGCCGCTATCGCCGCAGGCACCATGGCGAGCCGTAAGCGTTCTTAGACGCCTCTGCGCACATGGCAGCTCCCGCGAAGGCCCCGAGCCCCAGCACCGTTTAACAACGCCACCGCCGAGCTCCCCTCCGGCGGTGGCGTTTTCCATATGCGTCCGCAGGGGATGCACGAGATTGTCTTTGGTCTAGCCCAACCGGCATACGCTGGCGTGCGACAATTGGGGCTGCCGATATCACAACACTGAGAGAAGCCCGTCATGGAAGCGCATCAAAAGCAGATAACCGTTTATTCGAATCATACGGAAAGCGCGCCTGTCATCTACCTTCCAGTGGTCGTGGGCGACGGCAGCGAGGTTTATAAGTGTTGCCGAGAGCTCGACTGTCCGCCATTCGCCCTCGTCACCATTGGCGGGCTCGATTGGAATCGCGAGCTGAGCCCCTGGGCATGCGACGGGACCGTACGCGATGCCGAGCCTTTCGGCGGCCAAGCTGCCGATTTTCTTGATGAGCTGCTGAATCAGATAATCCCCCAGGTCGAGTCGTCGCTTCCTCAACCGCCCACCCGGCGCGGCATTGCCGGTTACTCGCTCGCGGGCCTCTTCGCACTCTGGTCCCTCTGGCAAACCGACGCCTTTGACCGCGCCGCGAGCGCATCGGGGTCGCTATGGTTTCCCGACTTTGTCGACCGTGCCAGCACGGCCCCTTTTGCCGGCAGCCCGCAAGCCGTCTACCTGTCACTCGGCAAAAAGGAAACCAAGACGCCCAACCGCATGATGCGGCATGTACTCGACGACACACGCGCGATGGAAACGTTGCTCGTCGAGCGCGGCATTCCAACAACGCTGGAGCTCAACCCCGGCAATCACTTTGCCCAAACCGACTTACGCATGGCCCGCGGCATCCACTGGATACTGACACATTAAAAATGGTGCCCACACGCATATACGCATGGGCACCATATCTTGTTTTAGCTGAACGCAGCTGCTACTCAGCAGCCTCCTCAAGCTCGGAGACATCAAACTCAAAGTCGTTACCCGGCAGGATGGCGTTGAGCACAATGCCCACCAGTGAGCCCACGGCAATGCCGGACAGCGAAATGGTCACGCCGCCCAGCTCCAACACGATGGCGCCGGCGGTGCTGTACGCGATGCCGAGCGAAAGCACGAGCACCAGCGCGGCAACCAGCACGTTGCGGTTGTTCTGGAAATCGACCTGGTTCTCGATGAGGTTGCGGACGCCCACAGCGCTGATCATGCCGTAGAGCACGAGCGACACACCGCCGATCACACACGCCGGCATGGCCGCAATGACAGCCGCGAACTTGGGGCAGAACGAAAGCACGATGGCGCAACACGCGGCAATTCGAATTACGCGCGGGTCGAACACGCGCGTCAGGGCGAGCACGCCGGTGTTCTCACCATACGTAGTGTTGGCCGGAGCGCCAAAGAGAGAAGCCAGGATCGTGGCAAGACCATCGCCGAGCAGTGTGCGATGCAGACCGGGATCAGCAATGAAGTTGCGCTCGCAAGTGGAGCCGATAGCCGAGATATCGCCGATATGCTCGATCATGGTTGCAAAGGCCAACGGCATGATGGTAATGATGGCCGTCGTGGCAAGACCGCTATCGAACTGCGGTCCAAAGAGCGCAAACACTGTGTTGTCCCACACGATGGGAAGACCGACCCACGGCGCGGCGGCAATGCCCGAAAAATCGACCTCGCCCAGCGCAGCCGCAACGGCATAGCTCACCACAACGCCCAGCAAGATCGGCACAATCTTGACCATGCCGCGACCCCAGATGTTGCAGATGACGATCACAGCCACGGCAACAACGGCGACGAGCCAATTGGTCTGGCAGTTGGCAATGGCGGAGCTTGCCAGGATCAGACCGATGGAAATGACGATAGGGCCAGTCACCACGTCTCGCACGCGCCGCCACCTGCAAACGGTAGCGTTACTTCCAAACGCGCTCGGCAATGCGCTTGACCAGCGCGATCTTTGCCCATTGCTCATCCTCGGTCAGCTTGTTGCCAATCTCGCAGCTGGCAAAGCCGCACTGAGGCGACAGATACAGGTTCTCGAGCGGCACGTACTTTGCGGCTTCACGGATGCGCTCGACGATAACATCCTCGTTCTCGAGCTCTGCCGCCTTGGTGGTCACCAAGCCCAGCACGACCTTCTTGCCGGGAGCAACGTACTTGAGCGGCTCAAAACCACCGGCGCGCGGCGTGTCGAACTCCAGATAGAACGCATCGACATCCTCATGCGCAAACAGGTACGGCGCGATGGGGTCGTAGCCGCCCTCAAAAGCGTAGGTGGAGTGGTAGTTGCCGCGGCACACATGCGTGTTGATGACCAGATCGTCGGGCTTGTCCGCGATGGCGGCATTGTTGAGTGCCACGCCCAACTCGCTCACCTTTTGCAGATCAACCGGACTCATGCCAGTCTTGGACACAAAGTCGGTATCGCAATAGATACCCCAGGTGCAGTCGTCAAACTGGATGTTGCGGCAGCCTGCTGCGTACAGGTCGGCGATCACGGTGCGATAAGCGACTGCAATAGCGTCGGCAAGTTCCTCATCGGTCTTATAGACAGCGCGCAGACTCTCCTGCTGGCCGTCGCAGCGGTCGAGCGTGACTTCGGAGAACGTCTGGATCGGCGCCGGAATGGTTTGCCGCGCGACCTGGCCCTCCCCCTCGAGCGCCTTGACAAATTTAAAGTGCTCGACGAACGGATGGTTCTCGCCGCTAATGGGGCCGGTTACCACGGCGGTGTCGGCTGTGGTCTCCTCGTCGTGGAACATATAACCCGTACGCGAGGTACGGCGTTCAATGCCGTTAAGGCCCCACATAAAATCGAGGTGCCAGTAGCTGCGGCGAAACTCACCATCGGTGATGACCTGCAGGCCGGCGGCCTTCTGCTTTGCCACCAAATCGCGAATGGCATCGTCCTCGACGGCCTTAAGGCCGGAAGCGTCGAGTTTACCCGCGGCATAGGCGGCACGGGCGTCCTTTACAGCCTGCGGACGAAGAAAGCTGCCGACAATATCGGCGCGAAACGGCGCGTTCGGTTGAATCGAAGTGCTCATAGATATCTCCCTTTGCATTGGTTGCTTTACTGGGACAGAGTATGAGCGCTCATATGACCATCGTAAAATATACGTTTATGACAGTTTGATATAGATGCTTCCTATATCAGTCTGGACTGTCATAAAGAGACTTGAACCGTGCGGAGCGCAGCAGCCTAGATATGCTGACGAATCGCGTCGATATAGGCCCGACCGTAGCGCGTGAGCGTCGTGTTCTTGCGCGTGATGATGCCAATCTCCATGTACTCGTCCACGTCGAGCGGAATCGAGATAATGCCGGGGCCGTTGAGCTCGTGGCTGATCACGCCCGAGCATACCGTGTAGCCGTTGAGGCCTATGGCCAAATTGAACAACGTCGCACGGTCGCGCACGCGGATATTTTTGCGACGCTCGAACGTCGAGGTCAGCTCCTCGGAATAGTAAAACGAGTTGTAGCTGCCCTGCTCGTAGGACAGGAACGGGTAGTCTTCCAGATCCTCGAGCGTCACGCCGGAGCGGTCCGCCAGCGGATGGTCGGCGCAGACGAAGACATGCGGCGTGGCGCAGAAGAGTCCTTCGAACACGAGCTCGTTGGCCACCAGCATGCGCTCGATGACCTCGCGGTTATGCTCGGATAAGTACAGGATGCCCAGTTCGCTTTTCATATGCGCGACATCCTCGATAATCTCGTGAGTCTGCTCCTCGCGCAGGGTGAAGTCGTAACGCGCGGCATCGAACTCGCGGATCACGTCGACAAACGCGTTGACGGCAAAGGAATAATGCTGGCAGCTCACACTAAAGTGCGGCACCTGCTCGGATGCGCCCTTGTACTTGCCCTCGAGCAGGTCGGCCTGGTCGAGTACCTGGCGCGCATAGCCCAAGAAGGTCTCGCCTTCCTCGGACACAATGACGCCCTTGTTGGTGCGCTCAAAGATGTGCACACCCATCTCGTTTTCGAGATCGCGAATCGACGCGGTAATCGAAGGCTGCGATACAAAGAGCCGGCGCGAGGCCTCGGTAATGCTGCCGCATTCGGCAACTTTGACGACATATCTGAGCTGCTGGAGCTTCATGGCTGTCTCCTTAGCTGTTCGTGAGATTCGCGTCGGCAGTACCCGGCAGGCGCATAAACGGCGGCATCTCCCCCGTCGCGGCGCAAGCGGCAATCTGATGCAAAGCCCCGGCAACCGCATCGTCTGCCGCAGCGCCGATATGCCAGCGCGCGGCAGCCGTGACAGCCTCGTTGGCATTGGCGACTGCAACGGAGTTGGGAACGGCATCGATCATGGGCAAATCGTTATCGGAATCGCCAAATACGGCCACCTCATCGGGCGTCAGACCCAAAGCGTGCGCTAGCTCCAGCGCAGCGCAGCCCTTGTCCCAACCAGCCGGAAGGATGTCGAACAGGCGCACTCGGTTGTTGGGAAACACGAGCGAGAGTTCCGGCACCTCAGCGGCAACGCGCTCGCGTAGCTCCGCGAGCTCCTCACGCGAACGGGCACTCCAGATATTCGCCTTGAACACCGGCGCGTCATCGACGACGGGACGGCACGGGGCCTCTTCGCCTTTGAGCCATGCGTTGCCGCCCGACTCCATGGCGCGACGAACGCGCTCGGGATCACTCGTCACGCAATAGGCATCGTTGCCCCAAAAGTCATCGCCCAGGCTATAGACCTTCAGATAGGTATCGTCGGTCTCTTGCTCCAGATAGTCGGCAAGACGCATGAGGGCACCGTTGTCGCTCGCACGGGAGGCAACAACCTCGCCGTCGACAAACATCACCTGGCCGTTACAGAACGCGCCAGTCGAGAAGCACTCGGAACGATTTTTGAACATCCAGCCCATCGCGGACGGCTGGCGACCCGAAACCGGGCCAAAGTGCAGACCCGCCGCCTGCATGGCATGAATGCCCTCGATGGCGTAGTCGCTGGCGCCGTCATGCCCGGCTGGAATCAGCGTATCGTCCATATCGGTCAGCACAAGTTTAATCATAAGGCCCCCATTCGTATCGGTCCTACCTATTGTAACGACCAGCCAAAATAAACCTGTCCCTTTTTGGCAGGTGCGCTAGTATAGGGAACAACAGATTCGATGCGGGAGTGCCGGCGGTGCAAACCACAAGGCTGAGAGGGCATGGGGCCCAATCCTTTGAACCTGTCAGTTAATGCTGGCGTAGGGAGCATGCCGCCTTTACAGGGGCGCTGTCTATGCACAGCGCCCCTTTTCTATGCCAAGGAGGCATGTGCAGTGATTGATTCGGAACAGCTTAAGCAACATATGGTCAAGGCCGTGGAGGAGGTTCGCGCCACCAATCCGATGGCCGGCTCCATCACCAACACGGTGACGATCGACTTTGTCGCCAATGCGCAGCTCGCCGTGGGCGGTTCGGCCGCCATGGTCTATCTGCCCGACGAGGGCGAGGCGCTCGTTGCCGGCGGCGGCGCCATCTATCTCAACATGGGCACGCTCTTCCCCATCTACGAACAGACGATTCCCCGCGCGGCCAAGGCGGCACACGACGCCGGCAAGCCCTGGGTGCTCGATCCGGTGGGCCTGGGTATCGGTAGCCTGCGCACCCAGCTGGTAAACGAGCTCAGGCAGTACAAGCCCGCCATCGTGCGCGGCAACGCCTCCGAGATTATCGCGCTCGCCGGCCTGTGGGGTCTTGAGGGCGAGGCGGCCGATCTGAGCCGCGTGCGCGGTGTCGATACCACCGACACGGTCGACGCCGCCCGCGATGCCGCCGTGGCGCTCGCTCGCTACACCGGCGGCGCCGTAGTGGTCTCGGGCGAAGTCGACCTGATCACCGACGGCACGACGGTGGCCAAGTCCCACGGCGGCAGCCCGCTCATGTCCAAGATCACCGGCTGCGGCTGCTCGCAGGGCGGCGTGCTGGCCGTGTACGCCTGCGCTGCCGATCCGTTTACGGCAGCCGTCTGCGGCACCGCCGTCTACAACGTTGCCGGCACGCGCGCCGCCGCTGTCGCCGATGCCCCGGCAAGCTTTAAGGTCGCCTTTATCGACGAGCTCTACCGCGCAACCGCCCAGGACATTGCCGATAACCGACTCGAGCTCGAGGAGGCATAGGCCATGTCCGAGCCCACAACCAATGCCGGCGTGAACACGCTCGTCGCTGTGGCCATCGCCCCGTGCGGCACCGGCGATGAGCTATCCGCCGAGGTCGCCGAGGTCGTGCGCGTCATTCGCGACAGCGGTCTGCCCAACCGCACCACCTCGATGTTCACCGAGATCGAGGGCGACTGGGACGAGGTCATGCAGGTCGTGCGCGACGCAACCTTTGTGTTGGCGAGCAAGGGCATCCGCACCGAAGTCGTGCTCAAAGCCGATATTCGGCCCGGATTTACCGACACCATGACCGGCAAGCTTGAGCGCATGGAAGCGCAGATCAAAAAGCAGGAGGAAGCACGATGAGCATCCGCGACAACCTTGATATCTCGGCCTATCTGGTACTCGGCCCCGAAAACACGCTGGGACGCCCCGTGGGCGATGTGGTGGCCCAGGCACTCGACGCCGGCTTTACCTGCATTCAGGTGCGCTCCAAGGTGGCAAGTGCCCGCGAGATCATTGCGCTGACCGGCGACGCCGCGCAGGCTATCGCGCAGGCCGGCAAGACCGGTCAGGTCGCCTTGCTGATCGACGACCGCCTGGACTGCGTACTCGCCGCGCGCGAGCAGGGCATCGCTGTCGACGGCGTGCACGTGGGCCAGAGCGATATTCCCGTCGAGGTCTGCCGCAAGCTGCTGGGCCCCGATGCCATCGTGGGCCTTTCGGCCCGCTGCGAGGAGATGCTCGAGTACGTCAAGACCGCCGACATAAGCCTGGTCGACTACCTGGGCATCGGCCCGCTCCACGAGACCGAGACCAAGCGCGACTGCGGACGCGCAGCCGATGGCTCCATCATCACCAAGAGCTTTGAGGACCTGGCCGCACTCCACGCGGCAAGCCCCGTGCCCATCGTGGTGGGCGGCGGCGTCAAGACGGCCGACCTGCCGCAGCTCAAGGCCACCGGCGTCGATGGCTTCTTTGTGGTGAGCGCCGTCTGCAGTGCCGACGACCCCTACGCCGCCGCCAAGGAGCTCGTCGACACCTGGCAGCAGGCATAGGCTCAGGCCGAGCAGCTGATCCGCAGCCTCATATCTTCAATAACGGAAAGCGCATCCCAGTTTGGACCTCCATTCCGGGATGCGCTTTCCGCATGCGCCCCTTACCCCGCCAGATATGCTTCCAACGCCGGCAAAGTCGCCTCCGCATCGCGGCGACCGACCTGGTAGATGCGCTCGAGCTCATCGGGCTCGCGGCATAGCGACGGCACCTTCACCGATTCGCTCGGACGCACCACAAAGATATCGCCGGCGGCCTCACGACGTGCCAGGTCATCGAGCGTGGCATTGTAAACCTCATGCCGATGCTCAAGCGCTGCGACAAACTCCGGGTAGTGACGGAACACGCGACGCAGCATGGGCATCACGCTGTTGGGCTGCTTCACAAAGCCCGCCGGCTGCGTGAGTACCACGATATTGCGGTCATACCCCTGCGCAAACAGCCATGCGCTGGGAATAGAATCGGCCACGCCACCATCCAGATACTTATGCCCGTCAATAGCAACGGGACGCGTCGCCACGGGAATCGCCGACGACGCCCGGATCCACTCGATATCCCGCTCGTCGCCATAGGGCAGGTCGTGGTAGACGGCCTTGCCCGTCTCGATATCGGTGCACACGCACGTAAACCGCATGGGACAGGCGCGATACGCCTCCAAGTCAATGGGATCGCGCTCGATGGGCACCTCGTGATAGGCAAAATCGGCATTGAACATATCGCCGGTCCGCAGCCAGCTTGCTACACCCGCATAGCGCTTGTCGGCACAATAGGCCTTGTTATAGCGAATGGCACGGCCGATCTGGCGCGATTTAAAATTGTAGCCAAACGCCGCGCCCGCCGAGACGCCCACCATATGGTCGCAGGTCAAACCGTGCTCCATCCAAACGTCGAGCACGCCCGCCGTATACATACCGCGGTAGCCGCCTCCCTCGAGCGCAAGCCCCACCGTGCGCGTCATATTTGGCTGTGTCATGCGACCATCTCCGTTCCTGCGTTTAAAACCGGGACAAGTATACCCGTCAACATATACCGCCCCAGTCGCATTTTTATCGGACATCGCATCGCCGCGCTACCGTTTGACGAATAATAGCCGCCCGCAGCATGTACACCCATATATAATTCTGCACTGTTGTTTATACTACTCAGCAGTTATCAACAGCGAACATTAGCCGGTAAATTAACCCAACAACGCAGCAAGGCGGGGGCCTGGATACACGCAAAGCGCCGAACAACAACGCGTGTGCACAACGAGCTCGCCCGACGCAATCCGCCCGACCTCAGAAAGCCGCTTACGACATGGATACTGTCAGCAATTACACCGAAACGCTCGAAAAGACCGTCCGTGACCTTCTCGAGCGTCAGGATGATCTGATTAGGACCGCCTTTACCGACCAGCTTACCGGACTTGGCAACCGCGGCGGCTTTGCCCGTTCCCTCGAGGAGCTCTGGGAGCAGGACACCCCCGTTACCATGGCGTTCATCGATATCGATAACCTTAAGCACTGCAACGACGTCTTTGGGCATGACGAGGGCAACCGTTATATCTTGCAGGTAAGCCTCTATCTCAAACTGTATATGAAAGTGGACGAGGCGGCGTTTCGCATAGGCGGCGACGAGTTTGCCATCCTATCTACGATTGCGACCGAAGACGACCTCGCCGAACGTCTGGAACACTGCCGAACGATCCTGCTCAAAAACAACGATTCCGAGATGCCCCACTCGTTTAGCTACGGAGTGGCACACGCCGACCCCGCCCTGGGCGAAGCCTCCAATCGCATGACACTCGATGCCGACCATCGCATGTACGACTACAAGCTACGTCATGCCATGCACCTTGATCGACGCAATATCACGCAAGTCCACGCCGACGACTTCGAAATAAGCGATCGCATTTTCGACGCCTTTTCGATGCTCAACGAAGGCCACTATTTCTTTATCGAGAACTTGGACAAACATCGCACCCTTTGGTCACAAGGCGCCTTGCGCGATCTTGGCCTTCCCTCGGAGCACATAGACAACTGTCGCGATTACTGGAAAACGCGCGTGCATCCCGATGACCTTGAGGCCTACATCAACGACATCGACCAAGTCTATAACGGCACCAAGCACCGTCGCGTCATGCAGTATCGTGTGCGCAATGTCGTCGGCGACTACGTCCTCTGCCGTGCTCGCGGGTTTCGCATCGACGGCGACGAAAATGTCCCCTCGCTCTATGTCGGCGAGCTCGTCAACCACTCACTTGCCGAAACCGTCGACGCCGCGACAGGCCTCGGCACCCAGCGCATGTTGGTCAATGCCATCGACGCCTGTCGTTGCGACCGTTGCGAGACGGGCCTTATAGCGGTGCGCGTTCGTGGCACGACAAAGCTCAACGAGCTTTACGGGGCCGAGGCTGTCGACAACATGCTTGCCGAATACGCAGGCCGCATGCTGTCGATCACCCGCGGCAGGAGCAGGGTCTACCGTTCACGTAGCGTCCAGTTCGTCGTGCTCAGCAACGATTTGGACCACGAGGCATTCGAGCAACTGACCCGCCACCTTAAAGAAGCCGTTTTCGCTCCTGTGCAAATCGCAGGCGACACCATTGCTCCCGTCTGTCTTGTCGTCCCGACCTTTTACGAACGCCTGGACTCCCAAGCATCGACTGTTTTGGGCGAACTCGATCGTCGCCTTCGCACGGCCGGCGGACTTGTTCCCAACGACAGTCTGCCCATACCCGAGATGGAACGCAAAGGCGCCGTCGCCGAGCACCTCGACATGCTCACCGGTCTCTACCGACCCAGCGAGTTTATGCGCCGTGCCAATGCCTTCATCAAGGCAAGGCGCGACGGCGCCTGGTGCATCGCCACGGTCGACATGGGCCACATGCGCCTGTTTAATGAATGGTATGGACAGGCCGAAGGCGACCGCCTGCTTGCCGATGTGGGCACGGTCCTCAAGGACATCGAGAATGCCGATATGGGCGTCGCAGGGTACTGGGGCCAAGATGACTTTTGCGTACTCATCCCCTTTAAGCACATCACCGTCCATCAAATCTACAACCGCGTTCGCGAGGCAGTAGCCAGGCATGATGACGGCGTAGGTTTTTGGCCGTCCATGGGCGTTTACCCCATCGATTCCAATGAGGAGATCACCATCGATGCGCAGGCAAAGGCCATGTTTACCAATCGGCGCGCAAAAAACGACTTTAAGGAGCGCATTGCCATTTTTTGCCCCGAGGAGTACAAGCGCGAAATCGTGTTCAACCGCACGCTGGCCGAATTCCAGTACGCGCTGTCAAATGGTCGCATCACGTACTATCTTCAGCCCCAGGTCGATATGGAAACCGGCGAGATTATTGGCGCCGAAGCACTCACCCGCTGGATTGACAAGGACGGCTCTCTCATTTCGCCCGCAACGTTTATCCCCGCACTCGAGGAAAGCGGCTTTGTAGTGACGCTCGACAAATATGTTTGGCAGGGCGTCGCCATGTGGCTCCGCGAGCGCCTCAATCGAGGACTTCGCGTGGTTCCGATTTCCCTCAATGTGTCGCGCGTAGACATTCTTGCCTGCGATGTCGCCGAGCATATGGGGTCGCTCGCCGCCCAGTACAACCTGCCGCCCGAACTCATGCACATCGAGATCACCGAGACCGCCTATACCGGAGAGTCCGAGGCCGTGGATAAGCTGACCGCGGATCTGCACACCCGTGGCTTCTCGACCTACATGGACGATTTTGGCACCGGCCAGTCCACGCTCGCGATGCTCAAGAACGTCAACGTCGACGTCATCAAGCTCGACCGCACCTTTGTGCCCACCGACCGCGATCAAGGCCGCAGCGCGCAGATCGTGTCATCGATGCTCGAGATGGCGCAGTCGCTCCATCTGCCCGTCGTGGTTGAAGGCGTCGAGACAAATGAACAGGCGAACATGCTACGACAAATGGGCGCCCGCTACGCTCAGGGCTTCCTCTACTACCGCCCCATGCCGGCGAAGGATTTTGAGGCATTGCTCGATGGTGGCAATAACAACTGATACGCTCGCGCGCAAAACGCCACCGCCGAAGGGGGCATTTGTCTCCATTAGCTAACTTATATCCCCAATTCAAACCGAATTGGGGATATGATACAAACCATTGTTCCGCCCAAGGAGGTTATCCATCATGAACGAGTCGTACCGCATGGGCGAGCAATCGATTATTGCCTATCTTCAGCGACTTGCGAATGGCATCTCGACCGCCGAACTCGATGTTGCCGCGCTGCCCGCTGGGCTACGCGCCGTTGGCGAGCAACTGCAAAAGACGCACGCCATCCTGCAACAAGAGCGCCGGCTGCTTGAGAGCAACGCCCATATCGACCCGCTCACCAACTTGGGCAACCGCAGCGGACTCGACCGTCACGTCGAGCAACTCTGGCACAAAGGCGACCCCTTCACCTGCGCCTATATTGACATCGACCATCTAAAACATTGCAATGATAGGTTTGGCCACGCCGAAGGCAATCGCTATATTCTGAGCATCTGCCGCACGCTCTCCGAAACCATGGAGCACGATGAGATGCTGTTCCGTATCGGTGGAGACGAGTTTGTGCTCATCTCGCCCTCCGCAAACGAGGCTGAACTCGAGCAGCGCTTGGAGCAGGTACGTGCCGGGCTGATCGAGGCGAGCTCAGGCGGCAAGGCGCCCATGATCGGCAGTTTTAGCTTTGGCTGCTCGCGCGTCGATCCACTTGCCGGCGACACGCGTCGCCAGATGACGATGGATGCCGATCGCAAGATGTATCGCTATAAGCTTATGCATCGTGTGCAGCAACCGAAAGACAATGATGCGCCGCAACGCCCAATCGTCGATCAGCTTCCCTGCAACGACCGAGTGTTCCAAGCGATCTCCATGAGCTCCGAGACGCGCTATCCGTTCATCCTTAACCTCGATACGGGAGAATCGCAATGGTCGGTCAACGCCGTGCGCGATTTTGACCTGCCCTCCCAGCACCCTTTTAACTCGGTCGATATGTGGCTTGCCCGCGTTCATCCCGAGGACCGCGACAACGTACGCGCCGAGCTCGACATGGTGATAAACGGCACGTGGCACTTCCACTACATGCAGTATCGCGTAATGGATGCCACTGGAAAATACGTGCTTTGCGACTGCACGGGCTACCGCTTGGATGGAACCGATACCGAGCCCAACATGTATGTGGGCATTATCATCAACCGAAGCTTGGCAGATACGACCGATTCCGTGACCGGCCTGGGCGATATTCACGCCCTGGTCAACGCCATTGGCGAAATGCGTCGCGTGCCGCGCAAGGCAGGCTTTATTGCCATTAAGGTCGACGATATCGCCGAAGTCAATGCCCGCTTTGGATTCGATGCAGGCGACCGCGTGCTCGCCGAAAGCGCCGCCTGCCTCATGGATTGTTCGCGCGGCAAGGGTCGCCTGTTCCGCTCGACGGGACCAATGTTCGTGGCGCTTTTCGATGAGCTCGGCCCCGAGGCAATCGACGAGCTCGCAAACGAAATCGAACGATTCCTGGGTTCTCCCGTGCTCATCGGCTCGCTTGAATATCAGCCGCCCATTCGCGTGGCCACGCTCCATCTGAACAGCGTTGACCGACAGCCCGTTTCCATTTTGAACGAGCTCAAAGCGTTGCTCGGGAAAGCCGTGCAGGTGCCAGGTACCAAACTGGATTAGCACCGCGCCCGCGCCGCCTCCCCCATCGTGCGATAATCCTCTGCAGAAGTCACCAAAAGCAGAGGGAGTTTGTGATGAAGGTTCTTTTGGTCAATGGCAGCCCCAAGGCAAACGGCAACACCGCCCGCGCACTCGCCGAGGTCGCCGAGCAGCTCAATGCCGAAGGCATTGATACCGAGGTGTTTCAGCTGGGCGCCAAGCCCATTCGCGATTGCATCGGTTGCGGTCAGTGCGGCAAGCTTGGCGGACGCTGCACCTTTGACGACGACGTGGTGAACGAGCTGATTGCTGCCGCCGAGCAGGCCGACGGTTTTGTCTTTGGCTCGCCCGTCTACTATGCGCACCCCAGCGGCCGCATCCTTTCGGCCCTCGATCGCGCCTTCTATGCCGGCAGCAAGGCCTTTGCGCACAAGCCGGGCGCTGCCATCGCCGTCGCCCGTCGCGGCGGTACGTCGACCACCTTCGATGTGCTCAATAAGTACTTCACCATCAACCAGATGCCCGTGGTTGCCTCCACGTACTGGAACAACGTGTTTGGTCGCGTGCCCGGCGACGCCAATGGGGACGCCGAGGGCCTTGCCACCATGCGCAACATCGGCAAAAACATGGCCTGGCTCCTTCGCTGTATCGAGGCAGGACAGGCCGCCGGCATCAACGCACCCGAGGCAGATCGAGCAACGACCAACTTCATCAGGTAGAACGGCGGAACAAATACATGAACGTGCAGATTTTTGGCACCAAAAAGTCCTTCGATACCAAGAAAGCACAGCGCTTCTTCAAAGAGCGCCGCATTAAGGTGCAGTTTATCGACCTTAAGGAAAAGGAGATGAGCAAGGGCGAGCTCACGAGCGTGATGCAGGCGGTCGGCGGCATCGACAAGCTGCTCAACCCCAAAGCCAAGGACGAGGAGACGCTCGCGCTCATCCAGCACCTCACCCCTAGCCAGCGCTTCGACAAGCTGCTCGAGAACCAGCAGGTTCTAGCCGAGCCCATCGTGCGCAACGGTAAAAAGGCCACCGTCGGTTATTGCCCCGATGTATGGGGAGCCTGGGAGTAGCTTGTGTTATTTGCCGGCGCGTGGGTATAAGAGCAGGCGTTTGGCATAAGATTCAACTGTAAGCCATGTCTAACAAAGGAGGGCACATGCCCAACAAACCCGTGAAGATCATCATGCTTACCGGATACCTCGGTGCCGGCAAGACCACGCTGCTCAACCACATCCTCGCTAACGACGGCGGCATCCGCGCCGCCGTGATCGTCAACGACATCGGCGAGATCAACGTCGACGCCAGCCTTATCGCCGACGGCGGCCTTTCCGAGACCGATGACCTCATCCCGCTCACCAACGGCTGCATCTGCTGCACGCTTTCGGACGACCTTGCCAACCAGCTGCAGGGCATCGCCGATTCGGGCAACTTCGACTACATCATCATCGAGGCCTCGGGAATTTGCGAGCCCATCCCCATCGCCTACACCATCTCGAGCTTCTGCGACGAGGCCAAGGTGGGCGGCGAGCCCAAGCTCGCGCTCGACAACATCGTGGCCGTAGTCGATTGCGCCCGTATGTACGACGAGTTCAACGGCGGCCGCGACCTGCTGGCCGAGGATATCGACGAGGACGACATCGAGAGCCTGCTCATCCAGCAGATCGAGTTCTGCTCTACGCTGATTCTCAACAAGACCGATACCGTGAGCCCCGAGCAGATCGCCGAGCTCAAGGCTATCGTGCGCAGCCTGCAGAAGGACGCCGTGATTGTCGAGGCTCAGAACGGTGAGGTCCCCATGGAGGAGCTGCTCGATACCGACCGCTTCGACTTTATGCGCGCCTACAACTCCGCCGCCTGGATTGAGGCCATGGAGCATCCCGAGGAGCACGACGACCCCGAGGTGCTCGAGTACGACATCGAGACCTTTGTTTACTCGCGCCGCAAGCCGTTTGACCTGCAGAAGTTCACCGATTTTGTTGAGCAGGAGTGGCCCGACGAGGTCATTCGCGTCAAGGGTCCGTTGTGGCAGACCGGCAATCCGGACATGTGCTACATGTTTGAGCAGGCTGGCCACCAGATGCGCCTGATGGAGAACGGCCTGTTCGTTGACTCGGCGCCCGAGGGCGAGAAGCAGAAGATCATCGACGAGAACCCCGAGATCATGCAGATTTGGGACGACGAGACGGGCGACCGCATGACGAGCCTGTGCATCATCGGCCGTCACATGGACAAGGACGCGCTCATCGCCTCCCTCGATGCCTGCCTGACCGACTGGCACCGCGCCTAGGTTTATCCAAGCGGACATTTTTCCGCTACGTAACCGCCAAACCACCACGAAGGTGCCTGTCCCCTTCGTGGTGGTTTTTCGTTCTGAGCCAAGGAGATTCATGTTCAACATCGTGCTGTATGCGCCCGAGATTCCGGCCAATACGGGCAATATCGGCCGTACCTGCGTGGTCACCGGCGCCCGCCTGCATCTGGTGGAGCCACTGGGCTTTTCGCTCGACGACAAGACGGTACGTCGCGCCGGCCTGGGCTACTGGCAAAACTTGGACGTGACGACCTATACCGGCTGGGAGGATTTCCTTGCGCGCAACGACCTCTCCCCCGCCGACGAGCGCCTGCATCTGCTGACCAAAAAGGCACGCCGCACCTATGCGCAGAGCACCTACCGCGACGGTGACTACTTGGTCTTTGGCAGCGAGAGCTCGGGCATTCCCGAGCCACTGCTTGCCGCGGCGCCCGAGCGTTGCGAGCGCATCCCGATGCTGCGCGATTGCGACTCACTCGATAACGCCGAGGCTTGGGAAGCTCACGAGGAATCGCTGGGGCATACCGAGGACAGTCACGAGGCCATCCTTCAACAGGATATCTGCGGCAACTTCGTCAACCCGGACGACTACCGCATCAGCGCACTCAACCTCTCCAACAGCGCCGCCATCGTCCTCTACGAGGCCCTGCGCCAGGCAGGCTTTCCGGGAATGTGACAAAGGAACTATCCCTTTGTCACATTCAAGCGCCACGCCGATGGCACACACGCCTAATTGATGCTCTAGATAAAGAGCCCTCACTTTTAATCAGAATTAACTAAAGTAAAATGAAGTTAAACGCCGGTGTGAAAGGAGAGCCTTATGAAATATCTCGAGAACCCGTTTACCCCCAGTTTTGGTGAGGTTCCCGCCCATCTCGCTGGCAGACAGCAGATTATTCGGGATTTGGACCGTGCCTTCTTGAGCCAGCGCAGGCGCCCAGAATTGACCTCGATTTTCTCAGGCGCGCGTGGAACCGGTAAAACTGCTCTCATGTCGTCGCTTGCGACAAGGGCGGAATCCCACGGCTGGATTGCCGTAAAGACAACCGCGCTCCCGGGTATGCTTGAGGAAATCGAGTTCGGGGCGAAACGCGCCGCAGCCCATCTCATCGACTCCTCCAGCCAATTCGAAGTCACCGGCCTCGGAATTGCACCGCTCGGCAGCATCGAGGTCAATCGCGTTCACGATGCCTCAACCTGGCGTTATCGCATGAGCGACATCATCGACCAGCTCAACGAGGCGGGCACCGGTCTGCTCGTCACGGTTGACGAGGTGGACCCGACACTCGACGAGATGATTCAGCTCGCAGCGACGTATCAGCACTTTGTGACCGATGGAAAACGCGTCGCCCTGCTCATGGCGGGACTTCCCAACAACGTATCGACGCTACTGAACCACAAGACGGTCTCGTTCCTTCGCCGCGCCCAACAATATCATCTGGGTCGCATTGCCGACTATGACGTACGCGAGGCCTTGATTCGCACGATCCAGGAAAACGATCGCCTGGCAGATGCTGAGGGAATCGATAGAGCCGTTCGCTCGATCTCTGGTTTTCCCTTCCTATTGCAACTCGTAGGCTACCGTGCCTGGGATCTCACAAGCGATTCGAAGGAAATCTCGTCACGCGACTTTGACCTGGGAATCAAAATCGCGCGCGACGAGATGGACGACCGAATCCTCGCGGCAACCTATCGGGAACTCACTGCAGAGGACAAGCGATTCCTCATCGCCATGCTCGATGACGAAGAAGAATCCACCACCGCTGACCTTGTCGAGCGCCTTAAGCGTTCGCCGCAGCAGGTCTCCCGCTACCGACGCCGCATGATAGATGCCGGCATCATCGGAGAACGCGGGCGCGGAATCGTCGCTTTTGAATTGCCATTCTTCCGCGACTATCTCGCGGCTCAATGCGTGAAATAGACATCAATGAGGCAAAGGGGCTGTCCCTTTGCCTCATTGTCTATAGGTAGCGTCCGGTAATGCTCTTGGAGCAGACCGCGATATCCGCCGGCGTGCCGGCGCAGACGATTTGCCCGCCTGTGTCGCCGCCGCCCGGGCCCATGTCGATCACGTAATCGGCATTGCGGATAAGGTCGAGATCGTGTTCGATCACGATAACCGTGGCGCCCTTGGCAACAAGGCCGTCGAACACGCTCAGCAACACCTGAACATCGAGCGGATGTAGTCCGATCGTGGGCTCGTCGAATACGAATACGGCATCGTCCTGCACACGACCCATCTCGCTCGCGAGCTTAAGGCGCTGTGCCTCACCGCCCGAAAGCGCCGGTGTGGGCTCGCCAAGCGTGAGATAACCCAGGCCCAGGTCGTGCAAAGTCTGCAAGCGCGCCTGAACCTTCTTGAGTCCCACCGTGGCGTCGATGGCCTCGTCCACACTCATGTCCATGAGCTGCGGCAGCGTAAGCAGACTCCCGTCCTTGCCCTCGCGATGGATATGCGAGGCGGCCTCGGCGTAGCGCGAACCACGGCATGCCGGGCAGACGATCTCGACGTCGGGCAAAAACTGCACGTCGAGCGATATCGAACCCGTGCCATCGCACGTAGGGCAACGCAAGGCGCCGGTGTTGTAGCTAAAGGCGCCCGCCTTGTAGCCGGCTGCCTTGGCTTCGGGCGTACGGGCAAAGGCGCGGCGCAGCTCGTCATGGATGTCGGCATAGGTCGCCACCGTCGAGCGAACATTGGCGCCAATGGGCGTGGCGTCAATCAGGTTGGCGCGGGCAATGCCTTCGGCATCGATCCAGCGCACGTGTCCCGGCAGGCGCTCGCCGGCTGCCTGCGCCTTGAGTGCCGGGATGAGCGTCTCGAGCACCAACGTCGTCTTACCCGAACCCGAAACACCCGTAACCGCGACCAAGCGACCGCGCGGGATATCGACTTCGAGCGGTTTGACGGTATGGATGGCATCGGTCGCCATGCGGATATGGCCCTGGTCGAACATTTCCTCGTCAGTCACCTGCGGACGCAAGCGCTTGGACTCTGCGCGCAAAAACGGGGCGATGCGGCTGTCCTGCGATTGCTCAACCTCGTCTACCGTACCAGCGGCAATCACATTGCCACCGCCTGCTCCGGCAACGGGGCCCATCTCGACCAGATAGTCGGCTTCCGCCAGTACGCGCGTATCGTGGTCAACAACAACCACGGTGTTGCCGTCGCCTACCAGGTCGCGCATCACACCAACCAGGCCGTCGACATTTGCCGGATGCAGGCCAATCGAGGGCTCGTCCAACACATAGAGCACGCCCGTCGATCGGTTGCGCACCACGCGAGCAAGCTGTACGCGCTGGCGCTCACCCGTGGAGAGCGTGGCACCGGCGCGGTCGAGTGAAAGGTAATCGAGACCCAGGTCGACCAGACGACGGGCCACGCTCAAAAACGAATCGCAGATATCCGTCGCCATGGGCCGCATCTCGACCGGCAAGGATGAGGGCACCCCGCGCACCCACTCGACCGCATCACCAAGCGTCATGGCCGCGGCCTGTGCCAGATTGATACCGCGCACCTGAGGCTGGCGCGCAGCCTCGGAGAGACGCGTGCCGCCGCAATCGCGGCATGCTCCCTCGCGCAAAAAGCGTGCAACGCGTTTGAGGCCCTTGTCGTCCTTAACCTTGGCGAGCGCATTCTCGACGGTATAGACGGCGTTGTAATAGGTAAAGTCGAGCGGCGTGGCGCCCTCGCCGTTTTTGGGAACGTAGAGAATGTGTTTCTTAACCGCCGGACCGTGGAACACGATGTCGCGCTCTTGAGGCGTGAGCTGGTTAAACGGCACGTCGGTGCGCACGCCCATCTCGCCAGCCACCTGCTTCATCAGATCCCACATGAGCGTGCCCCAGGGAAGGACCGCACCCTCGTTGATAGTCTTTGACTCGTCGGGCACCAGGCTCGCCTCGTCCACCTCGCGCATGACACCGGTGCCGCCGCAGGCGGGACACGCGCCGCCGCTGTTAAAGGCAAGGTCCTCGGCACCCGGCGCGTAGAACTCGCGGCCGCATGCGGGGCACGTGAGCGACAGGCCCGCAGCCACGTTAAGGCTCGGCTCCACACGCGTCCCGCAATGCGGGCACACGTGATGGGCGCAGCGGCTAAAGAGCAGACGCAGGCTATTGTTGAGCTCGGTCATGGTGCCAAAGGTGGAACGCACGCCCGGCACGCTGGGGCGCTGATGCAATGCGAGCGCCGCCGGCACGTGCAGCACCTCGTCCACCTGAGCGTGCTCGACCTGCGTCAGGCGACGGCGAGTATAGGTGCTGAGTGCTTCCAAGTAGCGACGCGAGCCCTCGGCATAAAGAACTCCCAGCGCCAGCGAACTCTTGCCCGAACCCGATACGCCGGCAATACCCACCAGCTTTCCCAGCGGAATATCGATATCGATGTCTTTGAGGTTATGGACGCACGCGCCACGCACCTCGATAGCCTGCGGACTCATCTTCTGTTCCGTCATCTTTATCACCCTACTCATGCCATAAAACTCGATCGCGAATGTACGCGCCCAGCATGGGCACGGTAAACCGGACGAGGCCGTATCCGGCAGCTTCGATGACGCGCTCGCGAATCAGGCTTGCGCGATATTTGCTCGCCCAGCTCTGAGTGCGATCGCAGCGCTCAATGATATCCGCCATGCGCGTCGGTTTACCCTCGTCAGCAGCCATGGCCTCGATAAAGAGGCGTTGCGGACTGCGCAATCCATAATACAGGGGCGCGTCGACTGCTTCATAGAACTCAGAGATGGCATCCGCGTGCCCAACCTCAACATCGCGTTCTTCAATGACCCGCGAGTCACGCCGGACAGCAGCCCGCCACATGTAATATCCCACCAGCTGGACCATATAGGGATGCCCCATGCTCCTGCGCGCCGCAAGGTCCGCCGTCCCCGCATCAAGGCAAAGACCAGCGTCTTTGACTGTCTGGATATATGAATCGCGCACCTTGGGCAAAGAAATCGCCCCCAGCGTACGCTGCTGGGCACGGCGCAAAAACGTCACGCTCGGCTCTTCGAGCAAGTCATCAACCATACTGGGCAAGCCGGCGAACACCAGCGCAAGACCGCGCTGGTCGCTATCGGGCAATCCCGTAGCATCCTGATCTCCGAGCACTTGCTGATAGAGAACGGCAAGAGCCGCCAGCTCCTCGATAGACGCAGACTGCGCCTCGTCAATCGCAAACAGTATGCCCTTGCCTGGACCGAGCTTCTTGAGGCGCTCGTTGACCAGCCCTCGTAACGTCTCGCCCTTTGCCCGCGCCGCCTCGACCGACATCCGGCCAAGCGACGGCCCGAACTCCATTGACGTCACAGCGGGTTTATTCGAGCGAAGCGCGTCGGCTAAGCGGTCGCATAAGCCAAGCGAAGCGGAATCGGAGATAACCGCCCATCCGCGCTCGCTGGCTAGACGTTGCAGCTCCCGCAGGAGAACCGTTTTGCCGCAGCCGCGGTTTCCCGTAATGAGCATGAGCCTACCCGGCGCTCCGGCGCCGTTATCGAGCCCTTCCTCAAAATCTTCGATGACCGACTCGCGGCCGATGAGTATCGGAGGCCGCTTGCCAGCCGTGGGCTTAAAGGGATTTGGATTCATGTCGGCCTCCTCGGATTGGCAAACCCTGGTAATAGTTATACCAACTTATACCGAGTTATACCAATAGCATATGACAAAGGAGCTGTCCCTTTGTCACATGTGGCCGAAAAACTCGGCGCCTGCTGCTCGCCAGGGGCGGAAGGTGGCGGGATCGACCTTTACGTGCGCCGCGGCGGGTACGTCGTACCATTTGACCGTGTAACCGGCTCCGTGAGAGCAAAAGACCGAATCGGGCGTGTTGGGCAGATCGGCCTCGGGCTCATAGGCGGCCGCCTCGATTACGCGCTCGGCATCATGGCAAGCCGCATAGCCGGCGAACTCCAGGTACAGATGCCCACGACCACTCGTGTAGGCAGCCACCTCCAGCGCGTAATCCTGCACCTCGGATGCCGGCACGCGACCCACAAGCTTCGCCCGGTCTCCCGCCATCGTCGGCGGCTCGTACTCGGCACCCATGCGCGTGGCATCCGAGAGCGCCCGGCCCACGCACTCCCCCGGCACCTCGAGCTCAAAGTGGTACCACGGCTCCAACAGCACCGCCGCGCCGGCCTCACGCGCCTGCATGAGTCCCTGTCGAATCGCGCGATACGTGGCCTGGCGAAAATCGCCGCCCTCGGTGTGTTTGGCATGCGCACGGCCGCCCGTGAGCGTAATACGCACATCGGTGATGGGCGAGCCGGTCAGCACGCCCAAGTGATCGCGCTCCATGGCGTTGGTGAGTGCCAAACGCTGCCAGTTAAGATCGAGCTCGTCGGTCGAGGTCACGGTCCCAAACTGCACGCCCGAACCCGCTGGCAACGGCTCCAGGCGCAGATGCACCTCGGCATAGTGGCGCAGTGGCTCAAAGTGGCCCACGCCCTCGACCGGCTGCGAAATAGTCTCCTTATAGAGAATGCCGCCAGACACAAACCCAACCGAAAGGCCAAAGCAATCGGCCAACACCCGCTGCACGACCTCGAGTTGCACGGCGCCCATCAGCTGCAGGTGAATCTGCTCCAGATGAGTATTCCAGATTACGCCGAGCATGGGATCTTCGTCCGCCAGCTCAGTCAGTGCTTTGAACACCGTATGGACATCGTGCTCGTTCGGCAGCACCGTATAGGTGAGGACCGGCGCAATGACGGGCGCATCGCCCGCGGGCTCCGCGCCCAGGGCGTCCCCTGGGCGAACGTGCGCAAGACCCGTCACGGCGCAGATGCCACCAGCGGCAACTTCCCGGGCAAGCTCGTATTTCTCGCCGTTATAGATGCGCACCTGGTCGATCTTTTGCTCCCATGCCTCGGCGCCGGAACGTCCGTCAATCATCTGCTTGGCATGCAGCGTGCCGCCGGTCACTTTAACCCAAGCCAAGCGCTCGCCACGATCCCCGCGGCTGACACGATAGACGCGCGCGGCAAACTCAGGAAGCCATGCCTGTTCACGCATCAGCGCGCATATGCCGTCCAGCAGCTCGTCCACGCCTTGGTCCTTGAGCGCCGAGCCGGCAAAACAGGGAAAGAGCTTGCGCTCGGCAACCATGCGCGACAGCGTCGCGACGGAAAGCTCACCCGTCTCGAGAAACTCGTCGAGCGCCACCTCGTCTAACGCAGCGGCGTCTTCCTGAACGGCACCGCCCGCCAGCAGTTCGTTGGCATCCAGGCAGCCCTCGGAAAGACGCTGCCCAAGCTGTGCCAGCAAAACATCGCGGCCGAGATTCTCCAAATCGATCTTGTTGATGAAGATGAACGTCGGGATGTCATAGCGCGCAAGCAGGCGCCACAGGGTTTCGGTGTGCCCCTGTACGCCATCGTTGGCGCCTACCACCAGAATCGCGTAGTCCAGGGCACGCAGCGTGCGCTCCGCCTCGGCAGAAAAATCGACATGGCCGGGAGCGTCCACGAGCATAACGTGGGTGTCACCATGGTCGAGCACAGCCTGCGACGAGAAGATCGTGATACCGCGCTCACGCTCAATCTCGTTCGTATCCAGATGCGAGTCGCCATCGTCAACGCGGCCGCGCTTGCGAATGCGGCCCGCGTTAAACAGCATGGCCTCGGCCAGCGTGGTCTTGCCGGCATCGACATGCGCCAAGATTCCAACGACCGCTTGTTTCGACATGCTTCTCCTCTTATTACAAGCCCATCGCACGCGGCAACGGGCGCTCGCGCTCCACACTGGATGATACAATTTACGAGCCGGTGGGCGAAGCGGGCCCTATCCCCCGACCGAGCTCATCGCCCCGCGTTGCCGCGCGGCGATTTTCGTAGGTTCGCGCCTTGCGAAAGCCGGCACCTCCCCTTTTTGTCTGCCCGGGTTCATCTGGGACAGTAACAACGCGAGCCCCACAACAACGCGTTTTACCAAAAATGGCCCCACTCGGGGCCATTTTCATTTCGGTGAAACGCTGGTATGTGACTCGGCCTTTATGCCTCGCGCAGCCAATCAAACGCGACGCGCGGCGTACCGTCCGACACATATACGATACCGGCGCGCTTAAACCCGGCCTTGGCAATGGCTCCCTGCATGGGCAGGTTGTCCTGATGCGTGTCGATACGCAGGTGATCGGCACGCTCTTTGGCAAAGGCAAACATCGCAGCCGCGATACCGTGTACGGCGCCATCGGACGCCACACGGTGCAGCACGGCGTACGGAGTGTCACTGCGCCATTGACCATCCTCAATTACGTCATAGCACCCGTCCGGGCCCGGTAAAAAGGCAAACGTCGCTACCACGCGACCGTCGACTTCGCACACATAGCTGCCACCGGCGGCGATATCGGCAGCCAGCTGCTCGGCAGAAGGCGTGCCCTCGGGCCATTGCGTGGCGTTGCCATGCGCGCGCATAAAGGCGCGGGCAGCGTCGTAGATAGCCATGACGGCGGGAATGTCGGTATCGAGGGTTTTTCTGATCATCACGCGGCGGCCTCACGTTTATTGGTATCACTTTGATTGAGCAATGATACCAGCGTTTGAAGAGGGGCGCGAAGCAGATGGGAAGCAAAAAGCGAGCCGCCTGGTCAAAGGCCAAAAGCGAGTTTTTGGGCGCTGCCACCGGCGGCGATATGAGCGACCTGTTTGCGCGCGAGGACGAGCGTCGCGACGCCTTGGACGCCGAGCGCGATGAGGCTTGGCGCTACAAGTCGTGCGAGCGCAAAAACCGTTACGACACGCGCGCCGAGGCCGAGGCAGTTATGGCCGACTGCGAAAACCGCGGGCGGCGTGGTTTGGCCTGCTACAAATGCGAATACTGCGGTGGATGGCACCTGACGTCGCACCCATGGAAATAGACGCCGCATCGGCACGGCGCTAGCGAAGCGCCGGTAATCGCACGCAAGTTACGGGCGCGACGGCACTAAAACATCGTAACGAACTGCCTTGCCCGCAAGTTGATAGCTCGGCTTAACGCCGGCAAGCAGCGGCCCCTTCACCGGTCGCTTGATAACCACCTTGCGCGGATGCACCGCAAGCGCAGCTTCGACCAGCGTCTCCTCATCGGCGCACGGCTGTTCCAGATGATGTAGGAGCTGGAACTTCTTTTTGACCGCCGCACTTTTAGTACGCTCGGGAAACATGGGGTCCAGATACACCACGTCGGGAGCCGCGAGCTCGCCCTGCCCGATCAGCTCAGCTGTATGGCGAAGGCCGGCAATGCTGTCCTCGCCCGCATGTAAGCGCATGCGCGCCACGGCTGTCGCAAGCGCCGGATCATCTGCCGCGCGATCCAAAGCATCCTTGAGGAGTGCCGCGATCACGCAATCCTGCTCATACAGATCGACGGTAAAGCCCGCGGCCGCCAACAGCAGCGAATCCTCGCCAAAGCCTGCCGTGGCATCAATCGCCCATGGGCACTCGACGCCTTTTGCGCGCGCAGCCTTTACCAGCAGCTCTTGCTGCAAACGGCCCTGCTTGAGCCGCGGATGCATGCGGGTGAAATCGGCGCGCAGCTCCATCGTGCCGTCGGTGAGCGTGAGTCCCTCGGACTTCCCGGCCAGCTCAAGCCCCGCGGCCCGAGCAACAGAAAAGGGATCGACTACGCCCATGGGTACTCCTTAGCAAGCAAAACGAATACGTGAGCGCCGTTTGTGTCGGCACCCCACCGTCCGCTATTGTCCCACATGCGACATGGCCCACAGCATCCCAATGCAAAGCACCGCCATCAATCCCGTGCACACGGCAGCGATCACGGAATCACTCATGCGCCTTCCCAACGACCGCGGCTCACACACTTGCCCTGCTCCGTACATCATGGCTTCTCCTTCGGTCCAGCTCTTACCATGGCCCCATCATCGCAGCGCCGCGCATACGCTGCCATCGATTTGACTTACGCCCAGCTTTCTTTTTTGAAAGGTTGGACCGTGCGGGCAAGAGACGCTTTCAAACGCATGCATCGCCGCGTTGAACTACAATGTGCTTCACCATATGTGCAGTACATTGGGTGCGCCAAGTTGGCGTACTCGTATCGAAAGGACCAGCCATGAGCTTCACTCGCAAGACTCTCAAAATCCTTGCTCTCATCTACTTTGTTTTGGGCATCGCCAGCCTCGTCACCGCCGGCGTCGGTATCGCCACGGGCGGTCTCGATTCCACGTACGGTTCGTACGCCACGCTCGCAGCGGTCGTGCTTATCGCCAAGGGTCTCGTCGACCTTGCCGCAGGCGTCGCCGGTATCAAGGGCGCCAACAAGCCTTCGCAGGTGGACGGCGCGTTTAAGCTCGGTATTGTTGCCGCGGTCGCCACGCTTGCCCAAGCGGTGCTCACGCTTCCCGCGTTTGGCGGCGACGCCATCAACTTTGGCGCCTTTGTCATCGTGGTCTACGACCTGTTCTTTGTTCAGCAGGCACACGCCGTTAAGGCCGAGAACAAGGACCGCCTGTAAGCGCCCGCTTCTCATAACCTCTGTTGCAACCAAGCAACTAAAAAGGGCCGATCGCGCATCTCCGCGGTCGGCCCTTTGCGTTTGCCCAGATAAAACCTGCCAAAACAAACCTGTCCCTTTTTGGCAGGTTAGTGACGGTACTCGGCGATGATGAAGTCGATGTCAGTCTGAAGGGTATCGAGGTTTGCCAGGCGCTCTTTGTCGGCGGGGCGCGTGCGGTAGTAGTAGGGCGTCATCTGAAACACCGCCTCGATGTCGGCCTGCGTCTGAAGCGTAATATTCGCAGATACCCGCTGCGTTCCGACTAACTCGAGCTCGGTGGTCTTCGGCAGCTTCTCATCGTTAAGGTACGGCGTGTCGTAGAGCACTTCCTTGAGCCCAAACAGATGACGAGCGCCCGGCACCACGGTGTAGAGCGAGCCCTCTGGCGCCAGCACGCGGGCAAACTCACGCTCGTTAAAGGGAGCAAAGAGCTCGGTCACCATATCGAAGGCGCCATCGGCCACGGGGATGTCCTTCATGTTGGCCACGAAGTAGGTCGCATCGCCGCGCTTGGCGGCCAGGCGCACCATTTCTTTGCCCAAATCAAACCCGTAAGCGTCCACGCCCTGCACCGCGCCCATGGCGCTGGTGTAGTAGCCCTCGCCACAGCAAATATCGAGCAGCGTCATGGGACAGTTCGTAGACGCGGCACGTCCAGACACCCGCTCGCGCACCAGCTCAACCATCGCATCGCGCAACGGCGCATAGTAGCCGCGGTTCAGAAAGTCACGTCGGCTGCGCGCCTGCGACTTGGGATCGCCCATGGAATCGCCGCTCTTGGACGAGCGTAGGAGGTATAGATAGCCCTCGCGCGCGCGGTCAAACCGGTGTCCGCCCGCGCATGCAGCACCGCGCTCATTGTCCGCCAACGGCTCATGGCAAACGGGACACAACAACATGGCAACTCCTTAGCGCGAACAACACAACGCCCACCATTGTCGCACGCCTTCCCCACCTAGTCATTGGAGACGTTCTTGAATAACTAATCGTTTTAGAACGTCCCCAATGACTAGTCGATTAGGAGTATCATCGTCTGCGCAAATAGGCACGAAAGAGCATATTAGAGATTGAGAGCGTATGGCTGATACCGCATCTAAGCACATTGACATGACCACCGGCTCGCTGTGGCGCAATATTCCCCTGTTCGCCTTCCCCGTGGCCGCCACGAGCATCTTGGAGCAGCTGTCGAACCTCATCGCCACGGTCATCATCGGTAACTTCTCGGGCGACCAGGGAACCCTCGCCATGGCGGCGGTCGGCTCCAATGTTCCGCTTACCAGCCTTATGCTCAACCTGTTTATTGGCATATCGCTTGGCTCCAACGTGGTCATCGCCAACGCTATCGGCCGCAACGATCAGAACATGGTCAAACGCGCCGTCCATACCTCGATTTTAATGGCGCTCGTGGGCTTTGTCGTCATCGCACTGGGCGAGATCTTTGCCGAGCCCATGCTCGCCGCGCTCAACGTTCCCGCCGAAACCATGCCGCTCGCTTCGCTCTACCTACGCGTCTTTTTGCTCAGCATGCCCTCAATCTTGCTCTACAACTTTGAAGCCGCAATCTTCCGCTCCGTCGGCATCACCCGCATGCCGCTGCAGGCGCTTGCCGTGTCCACCGTCCTCAACATTGGCCTGGACCTCATCTTTGTCCCCGTACTTCACTGGGGCGTCGCGGGCGTCGCCATCGCCACCGCCATCGCCTACACCGTCAGCGCCGCTACGCTCTTTATCCGCCTGCTCAAGACCGACTCCGTCATCCGCGTCACCCCACGCGACTTGGCTATCGACCCCGTCGCCCTCAAGCGCATCGTCAAGATCGGCCTGCCCGCCGGCATCCAAAGCGCTGTCTTCGCCGTCGCCAACATCATCATCCAGTCCGCCATCAACAGCCTGGGCACCGAGGTCATAGCAGCATCGAGCGCCGCCATGAGCCTGGAGTACGTGTGCTACAACCTGCTCAACAGCTTTAGCCAGGCTTGCACCACGTTTGTGGGACAAAATCACGGTGCTCGCCAGATCGACCGCTGCACCAAGACGCTCAAGGTCTGCCTAGTCGAAGGCGGTATCGTCGCGCTCACCACAATTATCGTTATTGTTGGCCTGGGGCGCGAGATCTTGTCGCTGTTCAACAGCGATCCCAACATCGTCTCGATCGGCTATATCCGCGTATGTTCGATCTTCCCGGCGTACGCCTTTAGCATGTTCTACGAAAACATGTCCGGCTACCTGCGCGGCTTTGGTATCTCGCTCACGCCGGCCCTCATCACCATGATCTGCGTCTGCGGCATCCGCTTCTATTGGGTGTTCTGCGTGTTCCCGCACTTCCGCACCTTTGCGAACATCATGATGGTCTACCCCATCAGCCTGGGCACCACGGCATTCTTTATGGTCGTGGCGGTACTACTCTGCCACCCGGCACGCACCTATCGCGCCACCCAAGCCAAAGCGACAGCCCGCTAAACACCGCACTCAACGCCACGCCAGTCATTAATTGACAATATGCGAGCTCATATAGTCGATAAAGCGCCTCGTGGCGATAGGCATGGTGTCCCAGCTGCGCCAGGCGGCCACCACGTCGCGCGAGGGGGCATGCACGATGGGGCGTACGCGAATATCGGCCCGCATGCCCTCCACAGTACGACGGTAGAGCATGCTCACGCCCAGGCCCTCCTCCACCATCGCCATGATGGTGTAGTCGTCGGTCACCTCACTCGTCACGTGCGGCGACAGCCCATGCGCCGCAAATGCATCGAGCACCAGACTCTGTTCGCCCTCATCCAACAGTACAAACGGCTCGGACGCCAGGTCGGCGAGCGTCACCTTTTCCTTTGCCGCCAGCGGATGCGCGGCCGGCAACAATGCCACCAACTCGTCGTGATAGACCACGCGCTTCTCGAGCCCAGCGGTAAATCCGCGCGCCGTAAAACAAAAATCAACCACGCCATCGTGCACCCATTGAGCGTTGCGCGTGTAATCGCCCTGCTTGAGGGTGAAGCGTACGCCCGGGTGCAGCGCCCCAAAGTCGCGAATCACACGCGGCAGCACGGTACGACTCACGTTGGTAAACGTCGCGATGCGAATATCGGTCGACGAAAGCCCCAGCAGCTCCTGGCGCTTGCCCTCGAGCTCGGCCTCGGCGGTCACAATCTGGCGCAGGTACGGCAGATATTGTTTACCGTCGCGCGTAAGCGAAACGCCCTGCTTACCGCGCTCGATAAGCGTGGTGCCCAGCTCGCGCTCGAGCGCCTTGACGGCCTGGCTCACTGCACTTTGCGTATAGCCCAACTCGTCCGCCGCGCGTTTCAGGCTGCCGTAATCGACCACCATACAAACAATCTGATACCGCGATGCCATCGTGCCTCCACATCAATGCAGCCGTAAAACGTTTTGCCAGCGCTTTTTCTGCCAACATTAGCGTTTCTTAATCATACTGAAGATACATTCGCTTTACTACATCAATATCTGGGAGCAGAATCCTTTTTACGAAACCGTTCTGTAACAAAAGGAGTCCCATGGATCGCAAAAAAGCAATCGCGCTCTCATTTTCCGTTCCCGTCGCATGGGGCTTTTCGTACCCCCTCATGAAGATCGGCATGGACAGCATGAACGCCACGAGTATCGTCGCGCTGCGCTGCATCATCGCCTTTGCGGCTTGCCTGCTGCTCTTCCACAAGCACGCGTTGCGCATCAACCGTGACCTTATGGTCCGCGCCGCCATCATCGGCGCCATTATGGCAACCGAGCTCACCTGCATGTGCCTGGGCTCCAGCCTCACCTCCGCCTCCACCGCCGGCTTTTTGCAGAGCCTGACGGTCGTGATCGTGCCGTTTGCCAACGCCGCCCTGCTGCGTCGTGCCCCCGAGCGCAAAGTGCTCATCGGCACCGCCATCGTCACCTGCGGCATGCTGCTGCTCTCGGGCGCCGACTTCACCAGCCTGAACCCGGGCGCGCTCATCATGCTGCTCTCCGCTTTTGTCTATGCCGGCCACATCATTGTGGCGAAGCGCTTTGTCGAAGATGTCGACCCGCTGGCTCTGGGCGTTTGGCAGCTGGGCTTCGGCGGCCTGTTCTCGGGCATTGCCGCATGCGTCTTTGGCGGCTTCACGCTTCCCAGCACGCCGAGCGAGATCGTCGTTGTCGTCGCGCTCGCACTCATCTGCTCTGCCTACGGCTTTATCACCCAGACGCTCGTGCAGCCCCACGTGCCCGCCGAGACCACCGGCTTTGCCTTCTCGCTCGAGCCGGTATGCTCCGCCGTCTTCTCGTTCTTCCTGGTCGGCGAGGTCCTGAGCCCCATCGCCTTCTTTGGCGCAGCCCTCATCCTCACCGGCGTCATGGTGGCAACCGTCGAGCTTCCGCGCCTCCGCGCACATGGACAGGCTCGCATGGCAGGAGCGCCCGAGCACGTCTCGTAGATCCTACTCTTCATACAGCCGTGGCATAAAGGCAACCGGTGCGCCTTTACAATAGATGCCAACAAAGCATCTGACGTAAAGGAGCCCCATGGACGCCGCGACCCGCGACCGCAACATAGCAACTTGGTTGGGCGATGCGCCGCAGCCGGTACGTGACACTACGAACCAGCTGCTCGAGCGCATCGCCCTTTTGCGTACCGAGCAGACTATCTACCCGGCACAAGACGACATCCTCAATGCCCTCGCTTACACGCCGGCCGACCAGGTCAAAGTTGTCATCTTGGGTCAAGACCCCTATCACGGGCCCAACCAGGCCATGGGACTGTCGTTCTCGGTCCCCGCGACGCAAACCAAGTTGCCGCCGAGCCTGCGCAACATCTATAAGGAGCTCAAAGCCGATCTGGGCTGCCCCATTCCCGCCACGGGAGACCTAACCCCATGGGCACAACAGGGCGTCCTGCTCCTCAACACTACGCTCACCGTGCGCGAGCATGCCGCCAACTCGCACGCCAAACTGGGCTGGAGCACGCTCACCGACTACGTTATCGAACGCTGCTGTCAGCTGCCCCAGTCGGTAGTCTTTTTGGCATGGGGCCGCTTTGCCCAGCAGATGGTCGAAGGTAAGCTCGTCGCAACTGGCGCGGGCAAGGCAACCGACAAGTTCTGTCTGGCCTCCACGCACCCCTCGCCGCTTTCGGCCAACCGTGCCACGGCAGAACTCCCCGCCTTTATGGGATCGCGCCCCTTCTCGGCAGCCAATCGGCTACTCGAACAGCACGGCTCGACCCCAGTCAACTGGACTTGCCTCGGCTAAAAACCGATACATCAAAAAAGCGCCCGACGGCTTCCCATCGGGCGCTTTTCCTATTCGGGCCAAATAAATTGTGTGCGACCGGCCTCGCCGCCATCGATCAGCAGACTCTGCCCGGTCATAAACCGGTTGGTCACGCCCACAAAGTAGATCCACTCGGCGATCTCTTGGGCGGTGGCCCAGCGCCTAAGCGGCGTGAGCTCCATAATCTGGTTCCACAGGTGCTCGTCTTCCATCACGCAACGGTTGAGCGGCGTGATAACGCCGCCCGGGTCCACACTGTTGGCGATGGCCTGCGGCGCCAGACGGTTTGCAAGGTTCTTGGTGTAGGCGATAACGCCGCCCTTGCTGGCGGCATAGGCGGGAAACTCCGATCCCGTATGCCCACTCGCCGACCCCACATTGACCACGGATTTGATAGCCGGCGCCGGCTTGGCGGCAAGCCCCTCCCCCACAAAGGCATAGCGCTCGGTCACGTTGATGGTGCCACACAGGTTGGCGGCGATGTCGTCGGCCGAATCCTGCGTACCGGCAACGTTCACGATTACCTGGGGTTCAAGATCGTCTGGAAACGAGTCCGGCTCGCGGACATCAACGATCAGATGGCGGTAGTGCTCGTCTTCGATCGTCGTCGGCAAAAGATCAAAGCCAACGACCTCGTGGCCCTCGTCCAAAAAGCGCTGCACGCACGCGGCTCCGATACCGCCCGAAGCGCCCGTGATCAAAACCCGCATACTTGCTCCTTAGGCGGTTGCGTGGCGCTCGAGGTACTCGGAACCCACATTCTCGCGCTCCCAGCCGCGCACGACCTTGTAGCCCACGGGGCTCAGGAAGACCTCGCACAGCAGCTCGGCGACAGCGCCGGTCAGCGAGCACATAAGGACCTGCACCCAGGTCCAACCAAAGAACGTGTGGCTCACCACAATGGCAAAGACCAAGTTGTCGATAAACTGACCAACACCCGTGGACACATAGGAGCGGAAGGCAAAGCTCGCAAAGTTATTCTTTTTGAGCATACGGCCAAGCGACTGGTTGAGCGTGGAGTTAACCACGGCAGAAACGAGCATTGCCAGCGAAGAGCCCAGCACCACGTACCAGGTGCCGCCGATGGTGGCGTTAAGGGCGGTGTTGACCTCGATCATGCCCGTGTCGTAGTAGGCGCCCCACATACCGGGCGTGAGCGAGCATGCCCAAAAGCACAGGCTCACGGCCAGGTTGACCAGCAGCGCGAGGATAGAGATTTTGATGGATGCCTTGGCGCCAAAGCGCTTGCAGATCATGTCCTGGCACAAAAACGAAACCCAGCTCACCACAAAGCCGCAATCGAGTGCCAGATACGGCAGGCTGATGAGCTCCTTGTTGGCCAGCAGGTTCATCATGATGACGCTCACGAAAAACAGCGAAACCGTTGCCGCGGGAATGCTCCGCAACAGGACCTTGTAGTCCTCCATGACCTTCTTGATCATTGTGTACTCCTTTGGTTTTAGGTTTAACGAGCAGGATATCGGACCCGAACTGCTCGGACGTCTCGGTCTTGAGACGACGGTGGGTATGATAGCCGCTCACACGGCATCAGGCAAGCAAACGGCGCGGCAGCCCCGCAGGGCCACCGCGCCGATGCGTTAAAAGGCCACGTTGCCAAACTCCGACAGGATAAGGTCGGGGTTGTGGTCGGTTGCCCAATCCACGTTCCACGGGCTCGTGAACAGCAGCAACTTACCACCGCGCATGTCCTCGACGCGCAACGTGTCGCGCGTGAGCGAAAGGCCCGGGATATCGATAGTATCGGGGTCGTTCTGGATCCAGCGGATGTCCGTATAGGGCAGCGGCTGGCGACGAACCTCAACACGGTACTCGGCCTTGAGGCGGCGCTCGAGTACCTCAAACTGCAGGACGCCGACCACGCCCACGATGACGCTCTCCATGCCGGCACCCAGCTCGCGGAAGATCTGGATGGCACCCTCCTGGGCAAGCTCCTCCATACCCTTGACGAACTGCTTGCGCTTGAGCGTGTCGACCTGCGTAATGCGAGCGAACATCTCGGGGGCAAACGTCGGGATCTGCGGATACTGCACGTGGCGCTTGCCGGAGCACACGGTATCGCCGATGCTAAAGATACCCGGGTCGAACAGGCCCACGATATCGCCCGCGTACGCCTCGTCCACGATGGCGCGGTCGTCGGCCATCATCGACGTGCCCGTGGCAAGCTTGAGCTTGCGGTTGCCCTGCACGTGGAAGGCGTCCATGCCGCGCTCGAACTTGCCCGAGCAAATGCGCACAAAGGCGATGCGGTCGCGGTGGTTCTTGTCCATGTTGGCCTGGATCTTAAACACAAAGCCGCTAAAGTCGTCGCGGCAAGGATCGACCGGCTCGCTGGTGAGCGTGTCGGTGTAGGCGCGCGGCGTCGGGGCCAGACGCAGGAACTCCTTGAGGAAGGGCTCCACGCCAAAGTTAGTGAGCGCCGAGCCAAAGAACGCCGGGCTCAGCTTGCCGCAGGCCACGGCATCCAAGTCGAGCTCATCGCCGGCGCCATCGAGCAGCTCGATGTCGTCCATCAGGTTCTTATGGTTCTCTTCGCCAATAAGCTCGTCCATGGCGGGGTCGCCCAGCTCGGCCTCGACCTCGGCGACCTTTTTGGTGGCGTTGGCGTGGCCGTCGCCCTCAAAGGCGATAACGCGACGAGTCTGACGATCGAACACGCCGCGGAAGTTGCGACCGCTGCCGATCGGCCAGTTCATGGGATACGTATTGATACCCAGGACGTTCTCGATCTCTTCCATGAGCTCAAACGGATCGCGAGCCTCGTGGTCGAGCTTGTTCACAAAGGTGAAGATGGGAATGTGGCGCAGCGTGCAGACCTTAAAGAGCTTTTTGGTCTGGGCCTCGACGCCCTTGGCGCCGTCGATGACCATGACCGCGGCGTCGGCGGCCATAAGGGTACGGTAGGTATCCTCCGAGAAGTCCTGGTGGCCGGGGGTATCGAGGATGTTGACGCAGGCGCCGTTGTAGGTGAACTGCAGGACCGAGGAGGTAACGGAGATACCGCGCTCCTTCTCGATGTCCATCCAGTCCGAGACGGCATGCTTGGCCGAGCTCTTGCCCTTGACCGAGCCGGCGGTCTGAATGCTGCCGGTATAGAGCAGCAGCTTCTCGGTAAGTGTGGTCTTACCGGCGTCCGGGTGGCTGATGATCGCGAATGTGCGGCGCGACGAGATTTCATCCGACAGGCTTGCCATGCGGCTCCTTTCTTGCATTGAGTGCATTACGTCGTTGTAACCGCACTATTGTAGCCGCGAAATTCCGTTTTAGAGCGCCTATCAGGACAAATTCATCAGATGGGGCATGGGGTAGCAGTCGATGGCGGCACTCCGCAGCAGTTTGTCTCGATCTGTAACATCTAGACGGTTTTTGAACCTCTTCCTGTTACAGATTTAGACAAACAGGTGGGCGTCCCAGAAAGATCTCGATCTGTAACATCTAACCACTCAAAACGGGTCCATCTGTTACAGATAGAGATATAAGGATAGACGGGTGGCCAATGTCTCAATCTGTAACATCTAGCAGCCAAAATCTTCTCCAGTTGTTACAGATTGAGACAACCAGGTGGGGCCCGCCAGAAAGATCTCAATCTGTAACAGGTGGCCGTCCAAATCGGTTCCAGATGTTACAGATTGAGATGAACGAACGAGCGGACAATCCGTATTTACCTCTTGCATAACTGTGCATAGTGTATATATACTGTGCTTACCGGTTATATACACGTGTAGCCCAACAGCTAAGGAGCCGCTGTGGACATCATCCTATCCAATTCGAGCGATAAGCCCATCTACGAGCAAATAGCCTCGCAGGTCAAAGCTCAGATCCTTTCGGGCACGCTCGCTGCGGGAGCCAAACTCCCCAGCATCCGTGCGCTCGCGAGCGATCTTGGCGTGAGCGTCATCACCACCAAGCGCGCCTACGCCGACCTGGAGCAGCTCGGGTTTATCTGCACCGTGCAGGGCAAGGGCTGTTTTGTCGCCGAGGGCAACCAAGAGCTCTTGCGCGAAAACCAGCTCTGCCATATCGAAGATCTGCTTGCGAAAGCGGCAAGCCAAGCCGAAGCCCTGGGCGTCACGCGCGACAAGCTGCACGAAATGCTCGACCTTGTAGCCCCCGAAACCATGCAGTAGTCATCTGCAAGAAAGGCTATACCATGCAAAACTTGCTAGAACTCAAAGGTGCATCGCGCCGTGTGAGCGACCGCTTTTCGCTGCGCAACGTCACGTTTGCCGTGGAGCCCGGCCAGATCGTTGGCTTTGTGGGGGCAAACGGTGCTGGCAAAACAACGACGATTCGAGCTGCTCTCGAGCTTATAAAGCTCGATGCCGGCGAGGTGTACCTGTTTGGGCAGGGCTGTGGCGCCGACGCACCCGGTGAAGCGCAGCGCTGCTTGCGCACCCGTGTCGGTCTCGTGCTGGACACGTGTCCTTTCCCTTCCACACTCAAGGTGACCGAAGTTGAGGCACTCGTAAGACCGGCGTACCCCGCCTGGAGCCATGGCACCTTCGCCGACCTCATCAGCCAATTTGGCCTCGATCCCAAGACAAAGGTCAAGGACCTCTCCCGCGGCATGGGCATGAAACTGCAGCTTGCCTGTGCACTCAGCCACAATGCCAAGCTGCTCGTTTTGGACGAAGCCACCGCGGGCCTCGATCCCATGGCACGCGAGGAACTGCTTGATGAGCTGCTTGCCTTTGTCGCCGACGGCCAGCGCAGCGTGCTGCTCTCGAGCCACATTACGTCCGACCTCGATCGCACCGCTGATCGCGTCATCTGCATCGATGCTGGCTCGATTATGTTTGACCTGCCGCGCGAGGATATTACCGACCGCGCTGGCATCGCCCACTGTACCCAAGCACAGGCCGCCGAGCTAATGACTTGCGTCGAAGGCGCCCGTGCCGCCCACCACGCCTATAGCGTGGACGTGCTCGTGCCCAACCGTCGCGAAACGCTCGAGGCCTTTCCCGAGATTCCCTGCGATCGGGCAACCATTGATGACTATCTGCGCCTCATGCTGAAAGGGGCTTCGAAATGAAACGCGCCTTTATGTCCGAGCTCGCCATCGTTCGCTCACTTGTCCCGAGCATCGCGGGTGTCGGCCTGTTCATGTTCGTCGTGCTGACGCTCGCCAACGCGTCGGATGGCGATTCCGGTATGAGCGCCGGCGCTTGCGCCGTCAGTGCCATGTCGCCCATCATATTCATGAACTCACTGGCCGGTTTCGACAATCAAAACGGTTGGGAGCGATATCGGGCAACGCTGCCCTTCTCGCGCAAAGACATCATCTGCGCACGCTACCTGAGCATCATTGTCTTCTCGGCTGTCATGGCGTGCGCCGCCGCGCTTCTGAGCATCGTCTCCTTCCCGCTCTTCAACAGCGCGGGTATCCCGTTGACGGGACAGATCGTCTTTGAGATTGCAATAGCCTCGGCAGCATCGATGCTCATCTCCCTCATGATGGTGTTTTTGGCGCAGCCGCTGTTCTTTCGATTTGGACACATGGAGGCGCTGCGCCTATCCGTTGGTCTGTTTGCCCTGCTTGGCTGCGGCACCATGGCCACGTTGAGCTCCTCCAACCCCATCAGCAACTGGCTCATGTCGATTGCCGGAGCGAATCCCGACCCTGCCGTTCTGGGCTGTCTGTGTGCAGGAATTGCCGTGCTGGCCCTCGCACTATGTGCAATCAGCTGCACCGTCAGCACCAAGGTTTATCGAGTACGCGATCTGTAATCGACAGCTAAAAAAGCTTAGGTGGTACCCCGCTAATTTTTTCAATGAAACAAGGCAGCATAGCGTCACCACCGCCCCTCACAGCAGGCCGTCTAGTTCTTGGCAACCAAAAAGACACCGTCAGCATATCGAAGGTGAATACTTTTCCGAGAAGTGAACGAGTAAAAACAGTGCCCTGTAGCATCGACATTTTTAAGGACTCAATTCCTGCGGTTTTTGTCTAAGAATCCTGCAGTTTTGTTCGAAAAAAGTGTGCATGTTCCAGGGGTCCAGATTTACTCGTTCACTTCGCGGAAAACCATTCACCTTCGATTCGAGCCTTAACCAAATGCCCTCTCGAACTATGGCCCCTGTCTCACCACAGCGATATCAAAGCTTCATGGCGGGACGGTATCATCGGACGAGCGCCGTAAATCTGGCGCGGTCGTTCTTTGGGGAGGCATTTCACCCGTGTCGTGGGTCGCAGCAGCATTTGTGTCGGCTTTCTTTGCCGGCATCACATCTATCCTGGCCAAATGCGGCATCAAGCAGACCGACTCCGATGTCGCGACGGCCATTCGCACCTGCGTGGTGCTCGTTTTCGCCTGGGCAATGGCGGGCATTTCTGGATCCATTGGAACCATCGGCAGCATCGAACCCAGATCCTGGCTCTTTCTCGTCCTCTCGGGACTCGCTACCGGTGCTTCGTGGATCTGTTACTTTAAGGCGTTGGGCATCGGAGACGTCAATAAGGTCGTACCGGTCGACAAGATGAGCACCGTACTCGCTGCACTGATCGCCATCGTGCTTTTTGGCGAGACGAGCAACCTTGCGGTTAAGCTCGTGGGAACCGCTGTCATCACCCTCGGCACGTTTTTAATGATCGAGAAGAAGCAGCCTGCCGGACCCGAGCAGCAGCAAGACCGGACCTGGCTCGCTTACGCCCTCGGCGCCGCCGTGTTCGCAGCGCTCACGTCCATCCTTGCCAAGGCTGGCATCGAAGGCGTCGAATCCAACCTGGCCACGGCAATCCGTACCTGTGTGGTACTGGTTATGGCATGGGCAATCGTGGCAGCTAAAGGCAAGATGGGCCAAGCCGTGCACGTAGACCGCTACGAACTCGTATTTCTCGCAGCATCGGGCATTGCGACTGGCGCATCGTGGCTGCTATGCTACTACGCCATCGCCACAGGCCAGGTGAGCGTCGTGGTGCAGATCGACAAACTATCGATTGTCGTATCGGTACTATTTGCGCGCCTGGCATTCAACGAAAAAGTCTCGCGACGCAGCGCTATCGGTCTCGCCCTCATCGTACTGGGCACCGCCGCGCTCGCGGTTTGGAAATAGCGCCGATTCCGAGCGAGATCTAGGCGCTCGCAAATCCATGACACAGCGCCACACCGGGCCTAGGGTGCTTGTATCGACCGTACGCTGTCGTGCTACTTGCGCAGCGGCTTGGGCAGCGGAATGCCGGCGGCGATGACGGCGGCGATGATCATGCAGACGATACCCTTGAGTGGGAAGCACATGAGCAGCAGGCCCACGACCATGACGGGCTGGCGCATGACCGCACCCATCGTCGATGCCGTGCAGACGGCAACGCAAAAGACCGGATCGGCGCCGGTTAGGATGGCAAGGCCGTAGCCCAGGCTCACACCCGAGAAGATAACCGGGAAGAAGTGGCCGCCGCGCCAACCAAGGTTGATGAGGGCGGGCGTCAGCATGGCCTTAACAAGACCGGTCGCGATAAGCACGCCGGCGGGAATGGTCAGATAGGTTTCCATGAGCACGTCGGCCTGGGTCTCGCCGGCAAACATGGTGTAGGGCAGGACCGTGCCGCAGATGGCGAGCGCCAGACCGGCTAGCATGGCCTTGACGACAGGACGCTCCCCTATTGCATGGGCAAGCGCTTCGCTCGCGTGCTCAGAAACAAAGAACAGCCAGCCGCAGATTGTTCCGACCAGCGACAGGGGGATGAGCCAGGCAAGCTCCAGGTTGCCCACCTCGGCGGACTCGAACCTGGGCATGCCCATGCCGCCGCCCACAAGCTGGCCAAGCAGCAGGTAGGCACCCAGACCGCCGGCAATCGCAATGCCGTAGACCACCGTCTTTTGCGCCTTGGGCAGCTTGATGGTGATCTCGCCGGACGCGGACTCATCGTCGGCGTCTTCGCCCTGGTCGTCGGCGCTACCGGCAAGCGGTGCCACAAAGCCAAAGACGGGCGCGGTAAAGAGCGCCGTCAGCGCGGCCTGAGTGCCCAACAGCGTGAGCTCCCTAAACTCGGCGCCAAAGCGACGCATGCGGTCGCCGACCCAGCTGCACAGACCCGCGATAACGCCGGTCAGGCCGGCCTCCGGTCCGATGCTTCCGCCAAACAGCAGCGGCAGCAATGCCGCGAGCGAAAGCTTGCCCAGGTTGTCGTACGGATAGCGCCCGCCTTGCTTAACCTTAGCCATCACCTGGTTGAGGTCATCGGTCTTGGTGCCTGTCATCTTTTCGTACAGACCGATTAACAGACCGCCCAGCAGGCAGACAAAAAACGGGTACGGCAAAAAGCCAAACGGGCCGCTGGCAAGCTCGGGCGAAGAGACGCCCAGCGCGTGCGGAATCTCGGTCCATAGATAGTCGATACCGTGCTCCATCGCAAAAAAGAACAGCCAGACCGCGGCACCTGCGAACGCACCGGTCACGGCAACGCTAACTAAAAAGAGCGCGCGGTTTGTGGGTTTGGCAAGGTTATCCATCGGGTCCTCCCGCGGTCAAAGTCGACATAGATACGTTTTATTGTAGAGCGAGTGTGGCCCAGACAAGCTAACCATCTGCGCTGCAAACGGCACCATTGGGAGCCATAGTGGGGCAGGCTCAAGACTTATCCGTTGATAATCGAGGCAATCTCGCGCAAGTCGTCGGCAAAGTAGATGCCGTGCTGGCGCCTCGGGCTCGAAAGTCCTTTATCAATCATGTGCCCGAGCAGCGCCTTGAGGTCGTTGTAGTAACCGTCCAGGTTATACAGGATGCACGGAGCACTCAGGTGTCCCAACGACACCGCGGACATGACCTCGGCAATCTCCTCGAGCGTGCCCGTCCCACCGGGAAAGGCGATGAACGCATCGCCGAGCTCAATCATCTTGGCCTTGCGCTCCGCCATATCGCTCGTCACGATGAGGTCATCGATACCGTCATGTTGAAACTCTGCCTCGATAAAAAAGCTCGGCTCAACACCCGTCACGTGTCCACCCGCCTCGAGTACGCTATCGGCGAGCGCACCCATCAGGCCCGACTTGGAGCCGCCGTATACCAGCGCGTGGCCGTTGGAGCCAATCCACGTGCCGAGCTCTCGCACCGCGGGCAGAAACGCCGGGTCATTGCCGGCACTGGCACCCAGGTACACGGTGATGTTCATATTTGGTCCCCCTTGTTATGGCACACGACGTTCGTCTTAGCGCTGGCGTCGACGATACTCGCGCACGCGACGCGAAAGATCGGCAAGCTCGTCGCGATCGAGCTCTTCCAAATGCTCCAGATCATCCATAAAGCGTGCCATGGTGTCCTTTTGACGCATCTTGATAAGCGTATTGCAGTAGTTCACCGCCACGCCCGTGAGCATGGCGATGTAGAAGATGCTGATGACGCTCAGAATGACGGTAATGGCGCGGGCAACCGGTGTCTCGGCCGGAATGTCACCAAAGCCGATGGTCGAGACCGTCTCAAAGCTAAACCACAGGCCATCGCCAAACGTGAGGGTCGTGGGCTCGGACAGCCAGACGGCCGTCGAGCACAGCAGATAGAAGACGAGGAACAGCTCCGTAATGCGCACGAAGCCCGCTTGGCGCAACACGTCAGCAAGCGTCTTGAGCTTTTTCATCGCGACCCCTTTTCCCAGACGCCCAATCACGTTCGCTCGGTATTGTCCCACGCCTCCCCCGCAAACGGAACTAGTCATTGGGGACGTTCTTAAATGACTAGTCAAACAAGAACGTCCCCAATGACTAGTCGTTTAAGAACGTCCCCAATGACTACCAGCTGCCGACTGGGCAGGTTGAGCTGGTATCCTTATGCGGTAATGTCTCGATTCGTTAGGATTGCATGTGAGAGCTGCCACTGTCCTTCGTTCAGTTATATATCGCGCCCTGGCCGTTGTGCTTGCCGCGCTTGTCGTGCTGAGTTCTATCGCGCCTGTCCAGGCTTTTGCCGATGACTCTAGTCAGCCAGTCAAGACGGTCCGCGTTGGTTGGCTCGTCAACAACGAGGGCTTCCAGGACGGCACCCCCGGCGAGCGTCTCTCGGGATGGGGCTACGAGTACCTCCAGACCCTGTCGTACTACACGCCCGGCTGGCGGTACGAATACGTCTCCGGCACCTTCACCGAGCTTATGGACATGCTCGAGACGGGCGAAATCGACCTCATGCCCAACATCTCCTACTCCGAGGAACGCGCCCAAAAGCTGCTCTTTTCCTCGAACCCCGAGGGCACCGAGCGCTACTACATCTACGCCAAGCCCGATCGCGACGACCTGACCAAGGGTGACCCCCAAGCGCTCCAAGGCCTTACCATCGGCTACAACCCCGACGCTATGCAAACCTTCGTTGGCCAGCAGTGGCTCGCCAACGAAGGCATTACCTGCACCTATAAAGAAATCGACACTGGTGGCGCTCTCTTTGACGCGCTCGCAAACGGCGAGGTCGACGCCATCATCATGAACGACACCATTTCGTCGCCCGATGCGTCGCCCATGTTCTACGTTGGTTCGAGCGACTACTACTTTGCCGTCCCCAAAAGCCGCCCCGACCTAAGGAACGACATCAATGCCGCCATGTCGGCAATCGCCCGCGTCAACCCACGCTATATCGACGAAGTCAAATCTAACTACTCGACCCAAAACAGCGGTTCATCATCGCTCAACGGCCCCGAACGTTCCTGGCTCGAAGCAAATGACAACACCATCACGCTCGGCTACATTACGGGCAAACTCCCCTACTGCAACGAAGACGAAGACGGCAAAATGGAAGGTTCGCTCGCATCGCTTGCGACGACGTTGCACGATAAATTTGGCATTACGGTCAAAACCGTCGCCTTTGATAACTACAAGATGATGTCAAAGGCCCTGTCAAAGGGAAGCATCGACGTTGCGCTGCCGGTATACCGAGATTACTGGTTTGCCGAGCAATCAGGCGTTGTGCAGTCGATATCGTTGGGGACCACATCCCTCACCGCCATCCACACCGAAAGCAACCTGAACAAAGACCTTCAGAACATCGCCTGTACCAAATCATCGTTTATCAACCGAAATGTACTCGAAAGTCTGTTCCCCACAGCGACCGTGACCGAATGCCAATCCGACGATGAAGCGTTCGACGCCCTCAGGAAGGGAACGGCGCACTGCATCCTCGCCCCCAGTTCACGCGTAAAAACCATCGGTGACCGTTATGATCTCGAGAACTGCGAGACGGCCGAGCTCCCTGACACCTGCGAGCTCTCGTGCTGGATTTCGCGCGGAAGGCCCGAGCTGCTGGGAATCATCAACAAGGGCATCATCAATGCCGGAGAATCGCTCTCTGCAAGCAATTACTCCTCCACGTCGTACACGGCCCAGGAATCCAACACGCTTCAATTCCTTTATCGCAACCGTGCCGCCGTTGCAGCTGCCCTCATCGGTATGTTGTCGGTCGGCATCGTCCTGCTCATCTGGGCACCCGTGCGCGCTCGAACCGAGCGCAAAAAAGCCGATGCCGCCAACGCCGCCAAGACGGCATTCCTCACGCGCATGAGCCACGACATCCGTACGCCGCTCAACGGTATCCTGGGCCTTATCGAGATCGAGGAATTGAAGGAAGGCGATATCCAGGTCGCCCGCGAGAGCCGTGCCAAGGCGCGCGTTGCCGCCAATCACCTGCTCTCGCTGATCAACGACATCCTCGAGATGGGCAAGATCGAAGACCGCAAGCTAACACTGGAGCATACGCCTTTTAACCTCAAAGAGCTCTGTGACGATACGCTGGTGCTGTGCAAGCTCCGCGCGTCCAGTAACGGCATCACAATGCAGGACAATAGTCTGCCGTACGCCGCGGGGCCATACATGATCGGCAGTCCCACCCATATCCGACAGATCATGATCAACCTGTTAGACAACAGCATTAAGTACAACAAGCACGGCGGCTCCGTCACCTTTAGCTCAAAGACCAAGCCACTCGATAACGGGCGCGCGCTCTTTTGCTTTAGCGTTTCGGATACCGGCATTGGTATGACTCCCAAGTTTTTAAAGCATATCTATGAACCGTTTGCCCAAGAAGGTGACGATGCGCGCAGCAAGTTCCAAGGAACCGGCATGGGCATGCCAATCGTCAAGTCGCTTATTGAACTGATGGGCGGCACGATTGAGATTTCGAGTGAGGTTGGCGTGGGGAGTACGTTCAACGTCCAGATTCCGCTCGATATCGACAAAGACCCTCAGGCAAGAGAACGCGCGGACGAGCAAGCAGACAGCTGCTCGCTTGCCGGCATGAACGTTCTTTTGGCAGAAGATAACGAGCTCAATGCCGAGATTGCCCAGGCGCTGCTCGAAAGCGAAGGCATTGTCGTAACTCGCGCCGCCGATGGCAACGAAGCGGTCGACCTATACGTTGGCCGTCCCGCCGGCAGCTTCGATGCCATTCTGATGGACATTATGATGCCGGACATGGACGGCTATGAGGCAACCCGCGCGATTCGCCTGAGCGAGAAGGTCGATGCAGCCGACATTCCCATCATCGCGCTCACCGCCAATGCCTTTGCCGAGGACGCCAAGGCGGCACACGACGCCGGCATGAACGCCCATCTGTCCAAACCGCTCGACTTTAACAAGCTCAAAAACATACTCGCCCGCATCAAGAAAAACGGATCCGTTTCGCTATAGTTTATGCCCAACCACCACGCACGACCAGAAAGGAAGCCAACGATGTTTAGGCCCTTACGTCGAAAGAAACGCGCCATCACTGACGAGGAAGCGCGCGAACTGCTCGCTACCTGCAAGCGCGGGGTCTTTGCCGTCAACGGCGACGATGGCTACCCGTACGCCATTCCCGTCAACTACTTCTTTGACGCCGAGCACGACAAGATTTATTTCCATGGCGCCAAGGCCGGCCACAAGGTCGACGCACTCAAGCGCGATGACAAGGTCTGCTTTACCGTTTACGGCAACGAGTGGTACCAGGACGGTGACTGGGCCCCCTACGTTATGAGTACCGTGGTCTTTGGCCGCTGCCGCCTGGCGAATGACACCCCCGCGTTTATCGAGGATAAAGTCCGCCAGCTCGCGCTTAAGTACTACCCTTCTGCCGAAGAAGTCGAAGAGGAAATCGCCAAGGACATTAAGGGCGTCCAGCTCTACGAGATTACGATTGAGCATCTCTGCGGCAAGCAGATTCAAGAAAAGTAAGCCTCAAAAGCAAAACTCACAAATAGCAATATGGCCCGGTTCCAACCCACCTTGGAACCGGGCCATATGCTTATGAAGCGTCGGCAGCTATGTGCGCAAGCGCCTCAACGAGCTCCTGCGAGCTCACGGGTTTACTCAGGTGCGCGTCCATGCCCGCCTCGCGCGAAAGTCTGCGGTCGTCGGCAAAGGCGTTGGCACTCACGGCGATAATCGGCGTGGTCGCGGCATCCTCGCGATCGAGTGCTCGAATCCGACGCGTGGCCTCAAGGCCATCGATGCCAGGCATCATGATGTCCATCAACACCACGTCGTACTCGTGCGGTGCGCTCGCGGCAAACGCCTCAACGGCAGACTCGCCATCCTTGGCATGCGTCACGACGGCACCGGCACGGCTGAGCGTAAACTGCGCGATCTCGGCATTCAGATCGTTATCCTCTACGAGCAAAACGCGCAAGCCCTGGAGCGCATCGCCATCTCCCGCGTCCACGCGCACATCCTGAGAAATCTCGGAACGCTTGCATTTCTCGAACGGCAGACGGATGGTAAACGTCGTCCCCTGCCCCAAGACACTCGTAAAGCTCATGGTTCCGCCCATAAGCTCGACCAGCTGTTTTGCGATAGGCGCGCCCAGGCCAGTTCTCGACGAAGCGCCTTCCACCTGCTGCTCCTCGCGGCAAAACGGCTCGTAGAGGTGCTGTTGGAACTCCTCGCTCATGCCAATACCGTTGTCGGTGATCGTGTATTCATAGACAGGGACGCCATCTACAGGCTCCACCTCGCGGCACACCAGGCGAACATAGCCGCCCTGGCGGTTGTACTTGACGGCATTGCCGGCAATATTGAGCAACAAGCGCTTGAGGTGCGTCACGCTCACCCGAGCATAGGGATGATTAAGCGTCTGCTGGTCGCAGATAATTGTCACCAGACGTTCCTCGGCCTGGCGCTCCAGAATATCGCGCACTTCACAGTTGAGTGCCACCAAATTTGTGGGTACGAGGTTCAGGTCGACCTGCCCGCTCTCCAGGCGACTCATATCGAGTGCCTCGTTGGCAAGGTCGAGCAGCAGTCCCGATGCCGTCCAGATTTTTGAGCGGCACTCAGTCTGCTTTTGCAGATCGTCCGCATTGGCATCGCCGACCTCGACCATGCCGCGAATGCCGTTGATAGGCGTGCGCAGATCGTGGCTCATGCGGCGCAGAAACTCCGTCTTTGCCGAGTTCGCGGACGAGGCCTCACGCGCCGCCTTTGCCAGCTTGTCGCCATAGTCGCGCTCCTGCAGCAACAGATCGGTCATGCGCTGGCGCTCGGCACGGCGACGCATCATCACAACAGCGGCTATTGCACCGCCGTAGAGCACCAGCACGCAGGCGACAACGGTGGCGACGATCTCGAAGTAATGCCGCGCCGAGGCATAGGTGTACACATAGAATTTGTGCGCTTTTCCAAATGTGCCCAAATACCACTCGCCGTCGGCGTTAATCAATTTGACCTTACCAGCCAGGCATCGATCCTTAATACCGTCGACAATGAAGACATCCGTCACAGGCAGATCGAATACGCCCAATATGGTGGGTTCAACGGCATTGGTCGCAACGACCTTGCCGTCGCTTTCGATCACGATATTGCCGCTATCGATGGTTTCGTAGCCTTCGAGCAGGCTCTGCAGTTTGAGCGTATTACTCGCGACCGCCTTCGCGCCCTGATGCCTTACCGCGATAACGACGCCCTCGCCATCCTGCCGAGCCACGCAACCAATGTCTGCAACCGAATCATCCGAAAGCGTAATGCGGGCGGTATAGGACTTAAGCGGATGGGTTGCCACCTCCAGCACGGGCGCTTCCTTGAGATACGTAGCAAGCGACTCGTAGCCCACGCCATCCGTCGAGGACTCAGACACCAAATTGCCCGATGCGTCCGTCACGATCAGTGCGCTCACGTTGAACTGGTCGGCATATAGCTCCAGCCTTGTGTTATCCACCGAACCGTCGCGCTCCATATCGCGCGCTGCCTCTCCGGCAATCTCCATAACGCGTATCAGGTTTTTGGTCGTATAGGCGCTATTGAATGCATCGTAGGAAAGGCTCTGCGTCGCCACGTAATCGACAACGTCGGCAAAGTGCTGCTCGGCTTGGGCCGTCATGTAACCGTAGCTCATCATGCCGGCAGCAACCGAGAGCACTATCCCCAGCAGAGCGACAAGGAGCCATGCCCCTGTCGAACGATTGTCCCGCTCCTGAGCGGCGTTGTCGGGCGCATCGATCATGACAGGCCCTCCACATTCAAAAATGGCGAAGGGTCATCAAAGTACTTTGACACTAGGCGTTCCATGGTGCCATCGGCAAGCATTTCTTGGTAGGCATGAGTGAGCTTGACGTCGATGCCGCGCGTATCGTTGATATCGAAAGCGGTGCCCAAACCAACCTTTAGCAGCGGCTCATCCAAAATGCGATATGTCACACCATAGTCTTTTTCGTAGGTGAGGAACGAGGACTCATGCGCGGCGATAGCGTCGACCAGGCCCTCGACGAGCGCCGGGTTCAGATATGAACCGTCCGAAAAGCTGTAGAGCTCCTTGATCTGCGGAACGTTTTCATTTGTGCGATTGAGCAAAATGTCCTCGGGCTTGGTGGTGGACTGAACCGCCACGATCTTATCCTCAAGATCGGCAAGCGTGTAGATATCGCTCTGGGAATCGACCGCGACCACCTGGCGGCTCGCAAGGTACGGGCCAGCCCAACGATACTCGTTTTCGCGACCCGTCATGCTAAAGCTGCCCATGACACAATCGAGCTCGCCGTTCGCCAGCAGTTCCTTCTTCTTTTCCCAATCGATCAACTGGTATTTTGGCTTGTAACCAATGCGGGCCAAAGCCTCGGTTAATATCTCGACGTCCAGGCCAACGATATCGCCGTACTCGTCGGTATACACAAACGGTGGATAGAGGTCGCTGCCGACGTTGAGCGTCTTGAGGTCGTCGTCTTTGACCTGCGAGGCGTCCAGACCTTCTAATGCAGACGTCGAGGCTTCGTCATTACGCCCAGAACAGCCAGCTATCACAACGACAAAGGCGCTCGCCACCGCAAGCGCAACAAACAGCGATATGGCAATCGAGCGGCGGGGTCTTTTCATCGAGCTCCAGACGATCCTATTCACAGACTGAAACGGTAAAAAATAATAGCAAACGAAGTCACACGAGTGCCCAATGGTTACAGACGTTTTACCATGTGGGGCCTTCCAGCCGACTTGGCAGAAGACCCCGCATGCAGTGCTCACTTACCGTGCATTAAAAACGTAGCGGTCCAGGCGGTCGCACGCTTCCCTTACGCGCGAAAGCGGCAGCGCCAGATTCACGCGAATGTGACAGGGCCCGTGGAACGGACGGCCGTCCTGATACCCCACGCCCACGCGCGCCCCCTCGTCGAGCAGCCACTGAACATCGCGGCCATGCTCGCGGCACCACTCGGTGCAGTCCAGGAACACCATGTACGTGCCCTGCGGACGCGAAAACGCGACGCCCTTCCAATGTTTTTCTGCATACGCGCAGAAGTACTCGATATTGCCGGCAAGCACCTGGTTAAGCTCGTCCACCCACTCGTAGCCTTGCGGCTGGTAGGCACCGATAAGCGCGTGCATAGAGAGGACGTTCATCTCGTTGTAGTGGGTCTTGTTGGACACGGCGCACACGCGGTCGCGCAGCGTCTCGTTGTAGATGATGTGGTAGCTGCCGACCAGACCCGCCAGGTTAAACGTCTTGCTCGGCGCATAGAGGGCAACCGTGCGCATGCGGGCATCCTCGCTCACCGACTGCGTCGGGATATGCTTGTGACCCGGCAGGATGATATCGGACCAAATCTCGTCCGAGATCACCACGCAATCGTTCTGGCGATAAATGTCCATGGCACGCTCGATCTCATCGCGCTCCCATACGCGACCGCAGGGATTGTGCGGCGAGCAGAACACCGCAGCATGGATGTGGTCTTGGACGAGCTTGCACTCCATGTCCTCAAAGTCCATGCGCCACACGCCCTGGTCGTCGAGTTTAAGCGGGCTGTGGACAATGCGATAGCCCGCGGCCTCGATGGACTTGGTAAAGCCGATGTAGGTGGGGCTGTGGACCAGCACCGCATCGCCCGGCTGGACATACGCGCGCAGCGTCGACACGACACCGCCCAGCACGCCGTTTTCGTAGCCGATGTGCTCAGGGCGCAGGCCCTCGACGCCGTTGCGGCGGCTCTGCCATTCGATGATGCGGTCGAAATACTCGGGGCGCGGATTGAAATAGCCAAACATGGGGTGCTGAGCGCGCTGAATGATGTGCTCCTGAACCGTGGGCACCGTGGCGAAATTCATATCGGCCACCCACATGGGAATGCGGTCGAAGCCCTCGTCGGGTGTGTTCGGAGCCATACCGGGGATCTCGCCCCAGGAGTCAACGGCGATGGAATCCATGCCGTGGCGGTCGATAAGCGAGCTAAAGTCGTATTTCATGCTGAACTCCCGTGCAAAGTGATTGTTTTGGTAGGCGTTATTGTCCACCAGCACGGGCGATTTTGGCATGGGGTTTGGCGCTTAATTTGACGGGTGCGGACGAATGGCTGGTTAGTCTTGCGCGTCGTTGACGGCGACCACGGTTAGCTGGGTTTTATCGACCGTAAAAGATATGTCGAGCCCGGCGTAGGCCAGATGATAGACGCGGTTTGGCTCGTGCTTGCTGCCCGCGCGGCGCGGGTCTTGGCGAAGGACCTCAACCAGACCGGGGAGCTTTGCGGGCGGGACCATGTCTTGAAGAGCTTGCGGGAACTCAACATCGAGCTCTTGCCACGGAGCATCCTCAATCCAACCGCCGGTCGCATCCGGGTGACAGTCGGCAAATGGAATGTAGGGCTTGATGTCGTAGATGGGCGTACCGTCGCGCAGGTCGGCCCCCAGCACATGGATGATGGGGCCATCGTCGGTAAGCTCCACGCGGTCGAGCTTAACGCAGGTGAGCCCGATGGGGTTAGGGCGAAACGGACTGCGTGTGGCAAACACTCCCACACGTTCGGCTCCGCCCAGACGCGGCGGACGCACGGTTTTCGACCACTTGACGTTGGTGCCGGACCTGTCCTGCGTTTTGGCATCGGCGGCTATGTCCTTAGCCGTTCCGCCGGGCGTTCCGTTTTCGAAGCGCCACAGCAGCCATAGGTGAGAGAAGGAGTCCAGGCCCTCAACTGCTGCATTGGAGGCAAATTCCGGCTCAAAGACGATGCGCCCCTGCAGATGGGGCGCCAAAAAGCTGTTGCGCGGAATGCCGAACTTCTGCGGCAGGTCGGTATGTATGTGTGCAATAGGTTTCATGCCGGTCATTGTACGGCATGGAGGCGTGGGGCGTTGCGCGCAATTCTTTGTCGCGGCCCCCATCGTGCAACCAACGGTTGCTTGGAGGGGAGCAAGCCGCCGCGTATGCTTAAGCCGCCAACCAGCAGAAAGGAGACGCTATGGCCTTTGCAGAAAAGCTCATTGCCATCCGTCGCGCCCATCACCTTACCCAGGAGCAGCTCGCCGCCAAGCTCTTCGTCACACGCCAGGCCATCAGCCGTTGGGAACGCGGCGAGGTCACACCGGGCATCGACATGATGAAACTCATTGCCGCCGTGACCGGCGAGCCGCTGTCTCATCTGCTCGAAATGCCCGAGCACTATTGTCAGAGCTGCGGCATGATACTCACGCCCGACGACTGCGGCACCGATGCCACGGGCGCCACGACCGACCATTACTGCAAGTGGTGCTACGACCACGGCAAGTACACCTACGGCACCACCATGGAGGCGATGATTGAAGATTGTGCCCCGCGGCTGGCGCAAAACACCGGCATGTCGCTCGACGAAGCCGTCTCGCTCATGGGCGCCGTCCTGCCGCAACTGGAGCGCTGGCACACCGTACAGGAAAACGAGGAGCGCTACGGCGCCGAAGCGCGGGCGCGCTATGGCAATGAGGCTATCGATGCAGCAAACGAAACGTTACTGGACATGGATCCTCAGACATGGAACGACATGAAGGAACTTGAACGCGCTGTTCTGGGCCAGCTATCGATCGCCATGGGCGATGGCGATGCGGACGGAAGCGAGGCTCGCAAGCTTGTCGCGATGCATCGTCGCTGGATTGCTCTCAACTGGGGATGCGAGCCCCAGAACGAAGCGTATCTGGGCCTCGCCCACGGCTATCTTGCCGACCAGCGCTTTGTTGACTACTACGACAAGCCCTGCGGCACCGGAGCCACGGCGTTTCTGGTACAGGCCATCGAGTCGTCGTTGACGCGCGCATAGACCGCGGCGGCTTTGGGTATTTCAATCAAAACTTCAACCGATTGGAGACCCATGGCTACTGATCACGAGCTCGCGCTATTCGTTATGACCGGCTGCCCGTATTGCTTAAAGGTCAAGCGTTTCCTTGCCGATAACGGCGCGACCATCCCCGAGCGCAATATCTCGACCGATTCCGATGCCGAACAGACACTCATCGCCGTCGGCGGAAAGCGCCAGGTTCCCTGCCTATTCATCGACGGCAAGCCACTCTACGAATCGAGCGACATCATCGCATGGGTACAGAAGAACCTGCTCTAGTACGCGCATCCCGTCCGTCCAAGGCCCCACCCCATACGGCCTAAACATGTACACCAACATCCAAAGTCGACATTTTTCGACATCTTTGGATGCTGGTGTACAGTTTTTTGCAGAGGAAGTCATGGACGCTCTTAACCGGCTAATTGTTTGAGGCGACCTTTGGATTATGGCTGTTTGACGCCTCTGGAAAGGGTTTCCGAGAGGGCTGTGGTCAAAAAAGGGCAAATATGAGTACTGCTACCTGTTTAGTAGCAGCGATTTTGATCACTTCAGGAACTATTCAACGTTCCATACGTCCGTAGACGACGCTATTTCTCCTCATATGTTTAATAAAAGTAGCTCCTAATGGGAACAAATCTCATCAGGAGCTACTATTTATAGCAAAATAAATGCAACTATAATGGCAACAGTACTCATATTTGCCCTTTTTTGACCACGACCCTCCAGAATAGCCGCTGAGGACGACACTAAATGACATAATCCGGCACTTGGACGTTCTTATATGACTAGCCATTGAAGGACACCTAACGACTACTCCCATTCGCGACACACTGTGTCGCGAATTAAGCTGGCCCCATTATCGAAGGCCAGTGAGAGCTCCTGCCCAGAATCTCGATAGCTTAATAAAGCGCTCCCCTCCTGAAGTTCAATGAGCATCCAAATTCCAGGCTGAAAAGCAAAGGAGTATCGAAGCCGTCAATGCTCATTTCCTATCGAACACGCGGGTCAAAACAAGCTAATTAGCCTGATAAACTGTTTGTATTTTTGTCTACAAAACTGTATACAAAAAGAGTATCCGTTGACCTGTGCTCGACATTATGCCGATCGATAGAAGGCGCTATGGACGCTAAGCAACTCGAAAAGATGATCGGATTTGCCCCCGGAGAGTTGGAAAAGGCCGCGGAGGCATACGAAAAAGATGAGTGGCCGAAGGGTCGCACCATCAAGCTGGGAAGGCCGCCGATTTCTGACGAGCCAAGCGTTGTTTTATCCGCACGTGTGGGTGAATCGGTCCTTGAAGCTTTTGACGCAAAAGCAAAGCGCCATGGGCAAACACGCACGGAGCGACTCAGGGAGCTCATCACGCTTGATGCAATGATTGCCTAGTTACCCACCACACCCAAACATGTACACCAGCATCCAAAGTCGACATTTTTCGACATCTTTGGATGCTGACGTACAGCTTTTGCAACATAGTCATTGGGGACGTTCTTAAATGACTAGTCGTTAAAGAACGTCCCCAATGACTAGCTAGCCGTGGAAGCGGGCTATGGGCGCAAGTGGCTGCTCGCGGAAGACGCGCTCGACGGCGGCGCGGTATTCGTCGACCTTTTTGGTCTTACGTACGAGCTTGTGAACGGTAGTGGGGTCGGCGAAAGCGCACTTGGCGTAGAACCACCACTCCTTCATACGAAAGACCGCGTTACCGCCAATCTCTTCTGCATAGGCCGCAAACAGCGTGTCGTGGAAACGCTGCAGTTCGGCTGCCGTGGCAGCAAGGCCGCCGTTGACCATGCGAGCCAGAGCGGGATTCGCGAGCAGGCCACGCCCCAACATCACATGGCGCGTGCCGGGATAGGCCTCCACCAGCGCGTCCATATCCTCAAGATCAAAAATATCGCCGTTGTAGGCGACCGGGAACGGCGCACGATCCAGCGTCTCGCCATAAAACTCTTTGCGCGGCGAGCCCGCATAACGGTCCTTCTGCACGCGCGGATGCACGATCAGCTCTGCCAGCGGCATGCGGCAATATAGATCGAGCACGCGCTCGTATTCGTCGTCGCTCTCCAACCCCAACCTGGTCTTGACCGATACCGGCAGCGGAGAGCGCTCACACACGTCACTCAAGAACACCTCAAGCTCGTCCAAGTTGCGCAAAAAGCCCGATCCTTTGCCCTTGGCAACAACCGTCCCCGAGGGGCAGCCAAGGTTGAGATTGACCTCGCGGTAGCCCATGTCGGCAAGCACTTGCGCCGCCCACACAAACTCGTCCGCGTTCTTAGACATCAGCTGAGGCACTACGTTGAGCCCCTGGTTGTTGGCAGGATCGATCTCCTTAAGCGCCTTGCCGCCAAAGCGGTTTCCCACCCGCGGCGGCGGCAAAAACGGCGTGTAATAACAATCGAGCGCGCCAAAGCACTCCGCATGCACGCGACGGAACACATGCCCGGTAATCCCCTCCATGGGGGCCAACGATAGAATCATCAACATCTACTCTCAGATCAACGAACGTGACAAAGGAATCGCCCCTTTGTCACATGCATTATGCCTTGTCCTTGAGGCGGCCCACAAGGCGGAGGCGGTTACTTGACGCCAACCAGCCAACCAGTCGTCGCTGTGCAACGAAGGTGAATGGCGCCCACGATCAAGCGAGCACCAACAGCACGCCGTTGACCGCTATGTCTGAACAACAGACACCCTCCACTCATCTATACTCAAGAGCGTGTGCGCATCGCCCAAAAACGATGAGAGTCGAGGCCCCCATGCAGCAGCTCACCGAACAAGAAAAGAAACGCATCCAGCGGTACTGCACATACCCCAAAATCGCAGCGACCGCACTCGTCATGTCGTTCGTAGCATGCCTGTTGATGTTGCCGCTCCAAATGATCAACGATATCGCGTTCCACCAAAAGGAATTCCAACCCGCGGGCATATATACCGCTATCGCACTCACCGTAATCGAACTCGCCATCTTTTGCTATTGCGCTCTTGCGCCGCGCTTTGGAATGCAGGGCAAACAGTGGGAGGGACTGCAGAGCAGGCTCGCGGTAGCCCAGACCAACAAAGACCGCTCCGCGGAGGTCGCCGGTGTGCTTGCCACGCAAGCTGCCGGCCGCCTGCTCAAGAACAGCGATAACGATCTCGCACGCAACCTGGGCGGTGCCGCCGAGGTCGCCAGCACCGTGGGGGCAGTCGCCACGGCGGCAGACGTGCTGGCCGAGACCTCGAGCAATGCCGAGGCCATGGCGGCTGCATACGGCGTTGCGATTCCGAGCGCCAAGAAACAGATTATCGCGCTCATCGCAGTGCCCGCCATTGTGCTGCTTGGTGTCTACATCCCGCAGTTTGTCCAGGGAAATAACGAGCTTCAGGCAAGAAAGGCTGCAGCCGCCGAGCAGCTCGCCATCGCGCAAGATGCCTTGGAGCCCGCGTGCGAACGCGTCGCGGCAGACGACCCATACGAGTCGTATCACGACTACGGCTACCGCATTATCGGCTATCTACGCGACAATGACCTCGGCGCTCAAGCGGCCTATGTCTACCTTTCTTTTGATGCAGACGGCATGCTCACGGACGTCGATTACACCAGTCAGATCGACCCCGAGGCAAGCCTCGCAGACAACCTCGCCCGCGCCGAGCAGGATATCGCGACGCTCTGCGCCCCGCTCAACGGGTTGGATATATCCGTTGCCACACCGGGCCTCCTCACGCCATGCAGCCTGTCGGATGAATTTAAACAGGCATTTTTAGCCGGCTCCCTATATGAAAAAATCAGCATCAAGACGGAGGGCGAATCTATCAAGTCGTACTACACCTTTGACACCGAGCCCAAGGAAGAGTTCGACGAATACACCCATCCGGAAATTAGGCTCATGCTCTCTGCAAAGGAGGACTAGCAGCTTACGCTCTAATTGACGCTCGCAAACGCCGTCTATATCTCGAGGTCTAATACTTTTCCGAGAAGTGAACGGCTGTATTTGGACCCCCGAAGCATCGACATTTTTAGACGTCAAAACCGCAGGATTTGACTGGCAAAACCGCAGGAAATTGCATCTTAAAAGTGTCGATACTTCGGGGGTCCAGTTTGACTCGTTCACTTCTCGGAAAAGTATTAGACCTCGATTTGCGTGACACCCAATGCGACAAAGCGACTGTCCCTTTGTCACATTATTCGGAGCGCAGGGCTTCGACGGGGTCTTTCTTGGATGCGCTACGGGCCGGCAGCAGGCCAGCGACAACCGTCAGCAGCACCGAAATTGCAATGAGCACCAGCGCATCCTGCACGGGCAGGCTCATCAGATTGGGCACCTGTTTGGCAGCAAGCGCCCAGGCATTAACCGGAAAGCTCACGGCCATCACAACGACAATGGCAAAGACGCCGGCGATGAGGCCCTCGATAAAGGTCTCGGCATTGAATACGTTGGCCACGTTGCGCTTCGACGCGCCGATCGCACGCAGGATGCCAATCTCCTTTTTGCGTTCCAGCACGCTGATGTAGGTGATGATGCCGATCATGATGGAGCTCACCACCAGGCTGATACTCACGAATGCGATGAGCACCAAGCTGATGGTGTTCACGATGTCGGTCACCGAGCCCATGATGATACCCATGTAGTCGGTGTACGAGATCGCCTGCTCATCGTGGCCGACGGCTTTGACCTGCTTGTTGTACGCATCGATGTGATCGAGCACACGCTCCTTAGCCTCAAAGTCACGCGGGAAAATCTTGACCGAGATGGGGTCTGCCTCGTCTGCATAGCCCAGCGTGGTCAGGTTGTTGTCGTAGGTGAGTTTCGATGCCTTCGCATAGCTCATCATGAGCGAGCTCAGGTCCTCGGCGTCCATGTTGAAGTGAATGGCATGAGCAAAGGCACTCGCATCCACGCGCATGGCGCTCGCCAGGCTAGCAAAACTCGAAGACATCTGCGTCGCCATCTGACCCATGAGCCCTGCCGCGCCTGCTTTAAGCTGGGACGATACCGTTGTCGCTATCTGGTCGCTGATTGTCTTGGTCACCTGGTCCATTGCCTGTTGCAGATACGGAGCCAGCTGCTTTTGCACATAGTCGGTCATCGCCTGCTGCAGGCGCTCGGCCAGGGCATCGCCGCCGAGCGCTTTGAGCTGGGCCAGGATTTGCTGGGCTGCCGCATCATTCTCAAGATACGCCGAGAACGCGGCGGCAAGCTTTGACGCGTCCTTAAGATCATCGGGTGTCAGCGCCTTAAACTGATCAGACTGCAAAAAGCCCTCAAACAGCTGGTTGGCTAGCGTTCCCACCTGCTGCATTTGCTCGGGCGTGAGTTCCAGACCGTCAAAGATACCCGAGAAATCTGGGGCCGGCGCTTTGGCCATGATGTCGCTGAAGTCGATGTCCTTACCAACGCCCGAAAGGTCAATATCCAGCCCGGACAAATCAAGACCCGACAGGTCCATACCGCCGGCAACACCCGAGAGCGCAGACGCATCGAACGAGAACGCGCTCTTGAGCGCCGCCTCGTCCACACTAAACATGCTGCCCAGATCCACGCCTTGCTTGGCCTCGCCCTGCAGTTCATCGAAAGACTTGCCCGTAAAGACATCCGTCTCGGGATGCGCAAGCTGCTCTTGCACAATCTGCGAATCGGCGGCGCGCTCCATAAGCCGGCGAGTCAGCGCATGCGTATAGGCAATGCCCGGAGACAACGCGCTCGCATTGGCCGTCTCGTTAGGTCGCACCACGCCCACAATGTGCACGTCGATACCGTCGGCAACCTTGGCAGCCATAAAGTCGGCGTCGCCAGACATGTCGGTCCATATGCCGGTCTCTTCGTTTTTGCGATACGCATCGGCCGGCGACAACACCTTAAACGTCGTGGACAGCGCATCGTCGTAGGTAAAGTCGGTACCGGTCTCGGGCGCTTCAACCCCACCGTCAGCCGTCATAGCGCTGTTAACCAGATTGTTAAGCTCATTGATATCCAGCGCACCGATGCTGTAGAGCGTGTAGTCGCCCACCGTACCGCGGCTCGAAAGCACCATCACGGCTTCGTTGGCAGACGTGGGCCAATGACCGGCGACGACATCGTACTGGCTGTCGAGCAGGCTCTGGTCGTCAATCATCTCGTTAAAGACCGAGGTTCCCATGGATTCCATGCTCACCGTTGCCGCCGAACTCGCACCTCCGCTCATGGCCTCGGTCATGGCGTTGGGCACCAGCCGGACAGGCTTCTCATCGCCCTTGCCGGCACGATAGACAACCGGCGATACACCGTAGCCGTACTGGATGGCGTTGACTTCTTTATCGATGCCGTCGCCACCGGCATCGAGCCACGCCTTAAAGCTCGTCATGTCGTTGGACTTAACGCTTGCAAACATATCCTTTACGGCCGTGACCACGGGAATCTTATCGGTTCCCTTAGCCTTGCCGCCGGCACTGTCGTCGGACGAATCCACGTTTTCAGGCGAGTCATCATCCGCAGCCCCCTGTCCGCCCATCATGGACGACAGGTCGTAATCCTGCTTGGAAATGGTGAGCGGGTAGCTCGAGAGCGTATCCTCCTCGACCTTTTTGATGTAGCCGTTTACGCCGTTGGACAGCGCCAGAATCGCCGCGATACCGATAATGCCAATCGAGCCCGCAAAGGCAGTCATGGCCGTACGGCCTTTTTTGGTCATAAGGTTTCGGGCAGAAAGCCCCAGCGCCGTCACAAAGCTCATCGAGGTTTTGCGCGTAGGCTTGGCTTCGCGGCGCGTGGCGTCAGCGACATCGAAAGGATCGGAATCGTCGGTGATCTTGCCGTCCGCCAGGTTAACGATGCGCGTGGCGTACTGGTACGCCAGCTCGGGATTGTGCGTGACCATAATAACCAGACGGTCGCGTGCCACGTCCTTGAGCAAATCCATGACCTGCACGGATGTCGTTGAATCCAAAGCGCCGGTCGGCTCGTCTGCCAGCACAATCTCGGGATCGTTGATCAGCGCACGGGCGATGGCCACACGCTGCATCTGTCCGCCCGATAGCTGGCTCGGGCGCTTGTTAACATGCTCGCCCAGGCCAACTTTCTCCAACGCCTCGCGCGCACGCTCGCGGCGCTCGGTATGCCCCACACCCGTGAGCGTAAGCGCCAGCTCCACGTTTTCCAAAATGGTCTGATGCGGGATGAGGTTATAGCTTTGGAACACAAAGCCGATGCGGTTGTTGCGGTAGGCATCCCAATCGCGATCGTGAAAGTCCTTGGTCGAGATGCCGTCGATGAGCAGGTCGCCGGAATCGAAATGATCAAGCCCACCGATAACGTTGAGCATCGTGGTTTTACCCGAGCCCGAGGGACCCAGAATGGCCACGAACTCGTTATCGCGAAAAGCCAGGCTTACGCTGTCGAGCGCCACCTGCGTAAACGACTGGGTAACGTACCTTTTGCAAATACCTTTGAGCTCCAACATGGACGGCAACCTCTCCTGCGCAGGCACCCTGCCCGCTCTCCCCCGCCGTTCGTATTCGACGCGTTTGTCCTACTCTATCCCCATTTTTTACCGGTGCAAGTGAGGAATGTAGGGAACCGCATCAAAAAACGAACGGGACGACGTCCAAAAGAAGAGGTCCCGAGCGGGACCTCTAAATGGTGGAGATTATCTTAAAAGGCAGCGGACTACTCCGCACAGCGGCGCACGATCCTCGCCATGCTTTACGCGTTTTTTACTGCTCGCTATTCGCAATCGCCTGGTCGATAAGCTTGTCGAGTGCTGCGCGCTGCTCGGCGGAGCTGATGGCTCCCACGATTGGATCCCCTACGATGTTGCCATTCTGATCGATGACATACGTTGTCGGGAACGAGAACAAATTTGACGTAAACTTACCGGCCTCGCTATCCGACTTGAACCAGATGTTCTTATACGTCACGCCCTTCTTGCTCAGCACGTCCTTGGCATCTGCAATCTCGCCCTTGTTGCCATCGAGCGTAAAGGAATTGACGCCCACGACCTGGCCGCCCTTCTCGGCAAGCTCCTGATTCAGTTTCTCAAGATCGCCCAGCTCGCCCACGCACGGCTTGCAAGTAGTGAACCAGAAGTTCATGACGGTGACCTTGTTCTTAGAGAACAGCTCGTCGCTGTTCACGTCGTTGCCATCCAGGTCCTTGCCCGTAAAGCTGGGGAACTTCGTCGCCTCGCTCGAAGCATTGGCACCAGCCGTCATGCCAGCGGTCGAAGCGTCGACGCTCTCGCCTGCACTCGGCGTGCTTCCACAGCCGGGGAACTCCTTCTCCAGGCTCTCGAGCTTGTCCTCGATCTCCTTGATCTGCTGTGCACCGGCCTTGAGTGTCTTAAGCTCATCCGCCGTGAACTCATCCTTGGCGCCGTCGATGGTCTTGAGCAGAAAATCGCCGTAATTGCTGCCATCCTCAATCATTGCCGAGTCTTTATTTGCCGCATTGAATACCTTTTCCCACAGCGCGTTATCACTCGAAAAGATCTCGTTCTCCTTCTGCATGAGCTTCGCATACAGCTCGGCGGCCTCGTCGGCATTGGTCGGCTTCTGCGCAGTGAGTTCTGCAATCTTAGGATCGGAGCCCGCAGATTCACTCGCATTGCCACCGGGTGCCGAGCACGCCACAAGGCACAAGGCCAATACCGGCACCATAAACAGGGCCGCAATCTTAGAAAGCTTCATGGTCATTCCTCCGTTTTGTCGAAGCTTGTTTACTTTTTATCGGCGGTCAAGGGGAGCTTTTCCGCCGACACATCCAGGCCATAGCGATAGCTGATGGCATCGACGGGACAGGCCCCGATGCACTTTCCGCACCGGATGCATTCGGCATGATTGGGCGCGCGGACCACATCAACGTCCATCTGACAAGCCTTTGAGCACTTGCCGCACGAGACACATTTGCACGCGTCAACCTGAATCCCCAACAAGGACACCTTATTCATGAGCGCATAGAACGCGCCGAGTGGACAAATCCATTTGCAGAAGGGGCGGTAGAACAAAACGCTCAGCACTACCACGGCAATGAGAACGGCAAGTTTCCAAGTAAAGAGATGTCCCAACGCAGATCGAATGCCGGCATTGGCAATGGCCAGCGGAATGGCGCCCTCGAGCACGCCCTGCGGACAGATGTACTTACAAAAGAACGGGTCGCCCATGCCCACGTCGTTAACCACCAAGACGGGCAGCAGCACCACGGCAAACAGCAGCACGACGTACTTGATGTACGTGAGCGGCTTAAGCTTTTTTGTGGAGAACTTTTTGCCGGGAATCTTATGAAGCAGCTCCTGAAGCCAGCCAAACGGACACAGAAAGCCACATACAAAGCGTCCCAGCAGCACGCCGAGCAAAATGAGCGTACCGGTAACATAGTAAGAAAAGTTGAACTTGGATGAGCCTACCACCGACTGGAACGACCCGATGGGGCACGCACCCGATGCCGCGGGACACGAATAGCAATTAAGTCCAGGTACGCAGACTGTTTTTCCCGTGCCCTGATAGATGCCGCCTTTGGCAAAGTTTGGCAGGTGAATGTTGGTGACCAGCGTCGCCGCCGCCTGAATGAATCCGCGAAATCGGGCCAAAACATGCGACGCGGTGTTTTCTCTTTTATCCAATTCCGATACACTCCAAGCACAGCCTAATCGCCTTGGCCAGCACGGCATCCGCCTCGCCACGCATAACGCCAAAGCACACCATGGCAA
>URKG01000008.1 GCA_900548265.1 uncultured Collinsella sp. | reverse complement strand
AATGCGCCGGGAGGGAACTTACTCTCCGCCCTGCGGGCTCGGCGATGTCACAACGAACAATAATTAATCTGAATTAAAAATGGTGCGCGGCCTTTTAGGCCGCGCTTTTGTTTTGGTTCGCGCCATGTGGGGGTGGTGGCGACGTGCATTTTTGCGAGTATTCTGCAATCGAAGGCCCCTGCATACCGACCTCGGGCAAAAAATCGGGATTTCTCGATGTTTTCTACGGATGATGGGCGGGGTTATGGGCTGACAGCGGTTGATTTGCAGGGATATTCGCGGTCTTTGGCATTTATCGTGGCGCCCGAAGCTCTTGGTTATGTTGAATACTCCTAAAAATGCACGGCGCTTAGAGGGGGACCTTCGCGAAAAAGGAAACCGCCCCGTCGAAGTATGCATTCGACGGGGCGGTTTATGCATTTGGCCGATTAAGGATGCGCTGCCAAACTACTAGAACTTGACGGTCGGGGCCTGACGGGCTGCTTCGGCGGCCTCGAAGCCCTGGCGCTCCTTAAACTGGAAGATGCCAGCAAAGATGACAGCCGGGAACGTCTGAATGGCGTTGTTGTAGCTGAGCACGCAGTCGTTGTAGCTCTGGCGTGCATAGCTAATCTTGTTCTCGGTGTCCTCGAGCGATGCCTGCAGCTGCGTAAAGTTGGTGTTTGCCTTAAGATCGGGATAGGCCTCGGCCACAGCGAAGAGCTGGCGCAGTGCGCCGGTCAGCACGTTGTCGGCTTCCATCTTGGCCTCGGGCGTGGTGGCCTTGACGGCGGTGTTACGCGCGCTGATCACGGCGGAGAGCGTCTCCTGCTCGTGCTTGGCATAGCCCTTGACGGTTTCGACCAGGTTGGGGATCAGGTCGTTGCGGCGCTGCAGCTGCGTATCGATGTTCTGCCAGGCGTTATCGATGCGGTTACGCTTGGTGACCATGTTGTTGTAGATGCCGGCGATGGCGCAGACAATCACAATGACAACAACGATGCCGATGATGACGGTAATCATGATGTCTCCGTTTCGAATGGCCGCGGCGGCATGCGCCAGCTGCCGTTGGTATAACGCTACTAGTATACCCGCAACGTTTTGACGTGCCGAACTTTCCGGTAAGCGTTGTGTTTTCGGCGGGGTTGGCACCGGGGCAAAGCGCGCGAGGTACAGGTGTAAGATATGCGACAGATTGACGAGTGTTGTCTTTGCCCTGAGGATGGCGATACCAGTGGACCTTCGCATTAAGAAAACCTACCGCGCCCTGTTCGATGCCTTCACCGAGCTTCTCGAGGAGCATCGTTTTGAGGACCTGACGGTTGCCATGCTGTGCGACCGCGCCATGATTCGCCGCACGACGTTCTACAAGCACTTTCGCGACAAAAACGATTACTTTGCCTTTTATATCGATGAGCTCATGTCGGGCTTGCCGCAAAAACAGCCCGATGAGGCCGGCGCAGTGTCTGCCGAGGACGTGCGCGCGCTTCGGCACGCGATTTTGGACGATGCCATGGATTTGATTCTGACGCACGAGCGGCTCATGGATAACATTTTGGCAAGCAGCATGTCGGGCATGTTGACCAACGTTATTTGCGACCGCATTGCCCGCTCCATCCGCGAGCGTGTGATGAACGTGCTTGCCGAGGATGCCCTGGCCCCCGTGTCACTCGAGACGACGTCTGAGTTTGTCGCCGGCGGTATTATTCGACTTTTCACGATATGGTGGGAATCGGGCCACGATCTTGAGCGTCGACCTGAGATAGCCGACGTGGTCGATGCGCTGTTTGAGCGGACCATGACGCCGGTGCATCACTAGAAGTGGCGGAGAGAGGGGGATTCGAACCCCCGGAACGCTCTCGCGCTCAACGGTTTTCAAGACCGCCGCATTCAACCGCTCTGCCATCTCTCCGTGAGTCGTAATGATAGCATCGTTTTGAATTTGCAACAGGGAAGGCGAACGATGACGATCACCGAAATCGACGAGAAGTTCATGCGCGAGGCGTTGGCGGAGGCGCGCGCCGCCGCGACGGTGGGCGAGGTGCCCATCGGAGCCGTAGTGGTGCGCGACGGCGAGATCGTCGCGAGGGCGCACAATCGGCGCGAGCTCGACCAGGATCCTTCGGCTCATGCAGAGTTCGCGGCCCTGTGCGCTGCCGCTCGGTCGCTCGGTCGCTGGCGCCTTTCCGATTGCACGGTCTACGTGACGCTCGAGCCATGCTGCATGTGTGCGGGGCTTATGGTTAACGCGCGCGCGGGGCGCTGCGTGTATGGCGCGGCTGATGCCAAGGCGGGCGCGCTGGGTTCGCTGTATGACCTGAATGCCGATTCGCGCCTGAATCATCGGTTTAACGTGACGGCTGGGGTCCTGGCGGATGAATGCCGCGAGCTGCTAAGTAGCTATTTTGGCGGTCTGCGCGGAGCGGGCGGCGCTGATTGCGGTTGTGGGGCCGATCTTGAAGCACACGCCGCTCACGCCGCAGCGCTTGCAGGTGCCGGTGAGGATGCTGGCACGGCGGTTGACTTTGGTCCTGCATGCCGTCGGCCCCGCCGTGTGCTGCTGGCGATCGACTCCTTTAAGGGCAGCGTTTCGAGCGCGCAGGCGGAGGCAGCGGTTGCCGAAGGCGTGCGCCGTGTGTGGTCCGATGCCGAGGTGTGTACATTGCCGCTGGCAGATGGTGGCGAGGGAACGCTCGATGCCGTTGCCGCGTGCGGCGGTGAGATTGTGACCTGCGAGGTGGCAGGTCCCTTGGGCAAGCGCGCGTCTGCCCGGATGCTGGTTGATGTCGAGTGCGAGTCGGCTGTAATTGAGATGGCCGAGGCGGCCGGCATTGGGTATTCGCCTTGTACGGGGTCGGCGGCGTTGGCGGCCACAACCTATGGCGTGGGCGAGCTCATGCTTCGCGCGGTTCGCATGGGCGCAAAGACACTCTATATTGGTCTGGGCGGCAGCGCCACCAACGACGGTGGCGCCGGCATGCTGCAGGCGCTGGGCGCGCGTGTGGTCGATGATCAGGACTGCGATGTCGCCCCCGGTCTTGCGGGCCTTGAACACGTGTCGAGTATCGATTTGACGTCAGCGCTTCGTGCACTGAGCGGCGCTCGTATCGTTGTGCTTTCGGATGTCGAGAATCCGCTCGTGGGGCGCCGCGGTGCGCTGGCGGTGTTTGGCGGGCAGAAGGGTCTGCCGACGGATGACGCTGAGGCGCTGCGCAGGTACGACAGCTGGATGGTCGGCTACGGTCGCCTGCTCGATGCGGCAATTACCGGGGTGCGGGCTCAGGGATTGTTGCGCGTGCCCGAGGGCACACGGACATTTGGCTCGGTGCTCGGAGTGCCCGGCGCGGGCGCTGCCGGTGGCTTGGGCGCGGCGTTGCTGGCGCTCGGTGCGGAGCTGCGCTCGGGTGTGGAGACGGTGCTCGATCTCGTGGGGTTTGACGAGCGCGTACGCGATGTCAACCTGGTCATAACGGGCGAGGGCAATATGGATGAGCAGTCCGCCGCCGGTAAGGCGCCGGTGGGCGTGGCCCGTCGTGCGAAGCGATATGGCAAGCCGGTGGTCGCCGTCGTGGGCGGTCGCGCCGTCAACCTGGACGCGGTATATGGGCAGGGTATTGACTTGGTTTTGCCGATTTGCCGCAAGCCCATGGACCTGGAACAGGCACTCGATCCGCAAGAAGCCACAACCAACCTCATCTGTGGCGGCGAGGCAGCCGCTCAATCCTACGACCTCGCCCGCCTCTAAGGCCTATCTCCCTATAAGTTGCGGTGGAATACGGAGTGTTTTTGCCTTTAAGGGGCCAATTCAGTCCGTATTCCACCGCAACTTCGAGAATGACCATTCGAGGTTGGCTGCCTTGGGTCTTGGGTCGGACCGTTTGCCACGAAATGCGGCCATCTACTACGTTTAACCGACCATCCTCGACCATCCCGGAATTTGAAAAAATAAAACCGCAGGTAGAGAGCTTGCCGATTTTCGAAAAAGTCGGCTATGGTCGAACCCTGCGACCCAATCGTAGTAGATGGGCCCTTTTCGTGGCACGGCACCAGATCGGTCTATTTAGGATGGGGCTTACTTGACTACTTTCGCCACCCTGATGCCCCTCCAGTCAAAAAGTGGTCAAAAAAGCCCCGTCCCAAATTAGCTACCTTGCTCTGGCGGGCGGGAGCAGGTAAGATATACCGAGCGCCTAGCGCGTTCGATGGGTTCGGATGACGACATGTTCCGAATCTGGTCAGGTCCGGAAGGAAGCAGCCATAAGGAGCCTCTGTCGGGCATCCGAATCCATCGAGCGCACGGGCGCTTTTTGGTGCCGCGACACGGCCCGGCCGGCGGCGAGGTATTTGGCATCTCGCTGGTCCTCGGCTTCGCCTGCGGGATCGCTCGACTACTAAACACCTCGCCGCCGGCCGGCCCCCGTCGTCCAAAAATCACCCGTAAGGGCGCGTTTATCTAATTTAATCTATCCCTTGCGGAATGCGGCTTGCTGGTTTTGTCTGGGCATTGATGGCTACGTGGTTCAAGAGGCGGCGGTGCTGTTGCTTGCATTTTTGCAGTTAAAGAGGCCCGTTTCCTTAGGTGGGGAAACGGACCTCTTTTTGTCTCTGGGCTTGTGAATTGGTGAAGGCAGAATGCTCTGTCGGCTATTTTGAGTTCCTGATGCGGCGTGTGGCTGTGGCGGTTATTCCGAGTCCCATGGCGGCGATTCCTGCGAGTGCTATTGCGCTCGGTGCTGTGTCGCCCGTGTTCGCGAGCTTGCCGGCGGTCGTATCTGCTTGCTTGCCGCTGCTCGAGTTCGCCTGCTTGGTGGAGCTTGGTAGGGCGTCTTTGCCGGTTGCAGGTGAGGCAACGGGCGGTGTCGCCTCGGCGGGTTGCGTTGAGCCGGAGGGAGGCGTCGTCTCGGTCGGTTTCGTTATCTCGGGCGAGGTGGCCTTGTCTGCCGCGGCTTTCGCCTCTTCGTATGCCTTGCAGGCGTCGTCATAGGCCGCTTGCGCTTTTTTCAAATTGTCGAGGAGCGCATCTCGCTTGGCTATGTCCTCGTCGATGTGGGCTTTAGCTTCCTTTGCCTCACTTTCGAAATACTGAACCTGTTTTTCCTGGCTTTCGAGCCGGCGTTGGTAGCGGTGAAGATCATCTTCACAAGATTCTTCTCGCCTTTCTGCCGTCATGATCTCCATGCGCAACTGCTTAATATGCTCCTTAATAGCTGTGCTGGGTTCCTCGCCGCCGAGTGCTTCAAGTGCCTTATCTAATTCTGCCTGAAGGCCGCTTGTCCGGTTGTGGGCCTCATCGTATTTGGCTTGGGCTGCATCGACGTTCGCTTGCATGGCGGGAAGGGGTTCCCTCCGTTTGGCGGCTTCCGCCACCACCATGTCGTAGAGTTCTTGAAATGCGGCAATGTCATCATCGATTTCCGCAATTTTCTCGGGACTTGCGGCGTCTTTTGCGGCCTCGAGGTTTTTGAGCGCTTCCTGCATGGCTGCATACGCTTTTTCTTTTGCGGCGGCCGCGTCTTCCGTCTGCAAGGCAACTGCACCGGTGGGGGCGCTGGTTTCTGCCGCGATCGCCGTTACGGGGGCGATTCCCGCGACAAGTGCCGCGGAAAGGGCGATGCCCACAGTTGCTCGTCTTGCTCTTCTTGCGAGAATGTCGTTCATCTCGGCACCTCATTTCAAGGGTCGGCGACTAACTTGGTAGCACTAATGTAAGTATATCAGGCGGTCGACCCGACACTGGCTGGGTGTGCGCGTGCCTCTCCGCTTCTTTGGAAACCGAATCCCATTAGAAATGGCGAGTTGTTTACTCGTCTTTTGGGCTCACCGTACTATCATGATTCGAATTGAGTGTGAATGATGATAGGGAGCGCCTTTTTATGATTGAGCTGCTCAGGCGTTTTGGTGGCAAGTTTCGCCGGTATATGGTGATCGGCCCTGCGTGCAAGCTGATCGAAGTGATTTTTGACCTGCTGACGCCGTTGGTGATTGCCCAGATGATCGATAAGGGCATCGGCGCACGCGATGTGAACGCTGTCGTCCACTACGGCATGGTGCTCGCCGCCATGGCCGTGATCGGCATCTCGTTTACGCTCGTCTGCCAAAAGATGGCGGCGCTCACCTCGCAGGGCATGGGTACCGATATCCGCGGCGCGCTCTACGAGCACATCAACAAACTGAGCTATGCCGAACTCGACCGCTTTGGCACGCCGTCGCTTATCACCCGCATCACCAACGATGTCAACCAGGTGCAGCTCGCTGTGGCGCTGGGCGTGCGCATGCTCATCCGCTGGCCCTTCCTAGCGGTGGGCTCCATGGTCGCGGCCCTTGCCATCGACCTTAAGCTCGGCATGATCTTCTTGATCTGCACGCCCGCTATCGGCCTGGTGTTTTGGTTTGTCATGGCGCGCTGTATTCCGTACTACAAGCAGCTGCAGGCAAAGCTCGACCGCATCGCGCTTATCTGCCGCGAAGGCCTTTCGGGCGCTCGCGTGGTCCGTGCGTTTGTGCGTGAAGATCACGAGCGCGAGCGCTTTGCCCAAGCCGCCGATGACCAGGCCCATACCGCCATCGCGGTGGGCAAGCTCTCGTCGATTCTCAACCCCGTCACGTTTCTTGTGATGAACCTGGGCGTGTGTGCCATTCTGTGGGTGGGCGGCATCCAGGTCAACATGGGCGAGCTCACGCAGGGCCAGGTCATGGCGTTTGTGAACTACATGACGCAGACCCTGACCTCCATCGTGTACGTCGCCAACCTGGTCGTGGTCTTTACCAAGGCGAGCGCCAGCGCGTCGCGCATCAACGAGGTGCTCAATTGTGTGCCGAGCATCACCGACGAGGGCAACCAGCCGGTCGCGCTGCCCAAGCCGGGCAATATCGCTCCAGTTCCTGCGCTGAGCTTGAGCCATGCGAGCTTCTCCTTTGGCGCGGGCGCGGCAAATGCCGTCAACGATGTGACCCTGGAGCTCCCGCTGGGCAAGACGCTTGGCATTATCGGCGGTACGGGTAGCGGCAAGTCCACGCTCGTCTCGCTTATCCCGCGCCTGTACGATGCGAGCACCGGCAGCGTGAGTGTGATGGGCGCCGACGTGCGCACCTGGCCGCTCGACCAGTTGCGCCGTGTGGTCGCGACTGTTCCGCAGCGCGCGTCGCTGGTGAGCGGCACCATCCGCAGCAACCTGACCTGGCGCGACGAGGCTGCGACCGACGAGGAGCTCTGGGTGGCGCTCGACATGGCGCAGGCGAGCGAGTTCGTGCGCAACAAGCCGCAGGGGCTCGATGCCCCGGTCGAGGCGGGCGGTAAGAACTTCAGCGGTGGCCAACGCCAGCGCCTGACCATCGCGCGCGCCCTGGTGGGCTCGCCTCAGATATTGATCATGGACGATTCTGCCTCGGCGCTCGACTTTAAGACCGACGCGGCGCTTCGCCATGCCATCCGCGAGCGCAGTGTGCGCGGTGCCGCCGAGGGCGGGCTGCCGCTGACTACGGTGATCGTAAGCCAGCGCGTTTCGACCGTGCGCGACGCCGATATGATCTGCGTACTTGACCACGGTTCGGTCGCGGGCCTGGGCGCGCACGATGAGCTCTACACGACCTGCCAGCTCTACCGCGAGATTTGCCAGTCGCAGCTTCGCCGCGAGGAGCTCGAGGGTCAGCAGGGGAGTACGGCGCCCGCGCCCGCCCCAGGCGCCCCGACCGTCCCCACATCCGTCTGCGCAAAGGAGGGCTGCTAAATGAATCCGTACACTTCTTCCGGTTCGGTCGCCACGATGACGGCCAACGTGTCCGGTAACGATAACCTCAACGACCTGGGCGACGGTCCGCGCCAGCCCGGCGACCCTGAGCGCTATCCCGTGGGCGCGGTGACCCGCCGCCTGATGGGCTACGTCCGACCGCACCGTATTTCGTTTGCGGCGTCGTTTGTGAGCGCCGCCATCTCGGTGATTCTGCAGCTCTACACGCCCATTCTCATCGGCGAGGGCATCGACCTGATCGTTGCCGCCGGGCAGGTGGACTTTGACGCACTGCTGCCGCTCGTTACCAAGCTCGCGATTGTCGTCGTAGGTGCTGCGGCCTTCCAGTGGCTACAGGGCTACTGCGTTAACCGCCTGTCCTACGAGACGGTGCGCGACATGCGCGTGGAGGCGAGCGATAAGCTCAGCCGTATGCCGCTCAGCTTTATCGACAGCCATGCCCACGGCGACCTTATGAGCCGCGTGGTCAACGACGTGGATCAGGTGGGTGACGGCCTGCTGCAGGGTTTTACCCAGCTTTTCACCGGCGTTATCACCATCGTGGGCACGCTCGCGTTTATGCTCTCCATTAACCTGACCATGACGCTCGTGGTGGTGCTCGTCACGCCGCTTTCCATCTTTGCTGCCGGTGCTATTGCCAAGCTCTCCAACAAGAGCTTTACGGCTCAGCAGCGCATTCAAGGGCAGCTCGGTGGTCATATCGAGGAGTATGTGGGCGAGCAAAAGCTTGTCGACGCCTTTGCCTATGGCCCCAACGCTCAGCAGCGCTTCGATGCCCTCAATGCCGAGCTCTACACCGCGGGCGAGTGCGCGCAGTTTATGGGTTCGCTCTCCAACCCCGGTACGCGTTTTATCAATAACATCATCTATGCCGTGGTCGCTGTGATCGGCTGCGTGGGCGTGATCACGGGCGTGCCCGCGGCGCTTACGGTGGGCGGCGTGCAGATCTTCCTGTCCTACGCCAACCAGTACACCAAGCCGTTCAACGAGGTCACCAACGTCATTACGCAGATCCAGACCGCGTACGCCTCGGCGCGCCGCATGTTTGCGCTGTTCGATGCGCGCGAGCAGGAGCCCGACGCGTCGGACGCTGTAGAGCTTGCCGCCCCGCAGGGCGAGGTGACTTTTGAACACGTGGACTTTAGCTACGTGCCCGACCGCAGGCTGCTGCAGGACATCTGCATCGAGGCTAAGCCCGGCATGCGCTTTGCCCTGGTCGGTCCTACGGGCTGTGGCAAGACGACGCTCATCAATTTGCTACTGCGTTTTTACGATATCGATGCCGGTCGCATTGCGGTCGATGGCCGTTCCTCGCGTGACTACACGCGCGCAAGCCTGCGCCGCGCCTTTGGCATGGTGCTGCAGGATACGTGGCTGTTCGAGGGCACGGTGGCGGAAAACATCGCCTACGGTTGCCCGGATGCCACGCGTGAACAGGTTATCGAAGCCGCCAAGCGCGCGCACGCGCACAAGTTTATCGTGCAGCTGCCAAGCGGCTACGATACGGTCATCGGCGAGGACGGCAGCATGTTTAGCCAGGGCCAAAAGCAGCTGCTGTGCATCGCACGCGTCATGCTCACCGACCCGGCTATCTTGCTGCTGGACGAGGCGACCTCGAGCATCGATACCCGCACCGAGCTGCAGGTGCAGGCGGCGTTCGACGAGCTCATGGCTGGCCGCACAAGCTTTGTCGTGGCGCATCGCCTGAGCACGATTCGCAACGCCGACTGCATTCTGGTCATGCGCGACGGCCAGATTATCGAGCGCGGCACGCACGACGAGCTGCTAGCGGCAGGCGGCTTCTACGCCGAACTCTACCGCAGCCAATTCGCCCAGTGAGCAAGCCCGTGGGGCAAATTAATCAATCGACAGACGGTGGTTTACATCTGTCACGTAAGTACTAAGATATTCATCTAATAAATTGCATTAGTGGCTTTAGTTTTGGGGGAAACGAGGCAACGTGACTATGACGTGCTCTTTGGTGGTTAACAGCAAGAGCGGTAATACCAGGATGGTTTCGGGCGCGATCAAGCGCGCTCTGCAGGCTGCGGGTGTTGAGTTTGTCCATGCCGCGGCGTTGAGCGACGATGCGGATGCAGATCAGGTTGCGCTCGAGGCGCAGGGCGCCTGCGCGGCCGACACGGTGCTCGTCGGTTTTTGGTGCGACAAGGGCGCGTGCACGCCTTCGGTCGCGACGTTGCTCTCCGCCTTGCACGGCAAGCGCGTCTTCCTGTTTGGCACCTGCGGTTTTGGCGCCGACCAGAGCTATTACCAGCAGATTATTGATCGCGTAACTTCTAATTTGGCTGGGGATGCCGAGCTTGCGGGCTGGGCGATGTGCCAGGGCAAGATGGGCCCCGCGGTCAAGCAGCGCTATGAGGCGATGCTTGAGCAAGAACCCGAAAACGCGCGCTATAAGATGCTGCTCGACAACTGGGTTGCCGCAAAGGACCATCCCACCAAGGAAGATCTGGACAACATGGCTGAAGCCGCCAAGAAGGCCGTGCTGGGGGAGTAGCTCCCATCGCTGACGGCGGTCGGTCCATCTTTCTAAATGAAGCGTCCTCCCGGGCGTCGGGGCACGAAGTTCCCTGCTCTACAGTCCTGCGCAAGACGAAGGCCACATTAAGTGGCCTTCTTTGCGTGCGGAACTCGCGATGAACTTCGTGCCCCGCCGTCCGGGAGGACGCCTCTTTATTGATGGGAGGCCTGATAGGTCGATGGTTCCGTGCCCGGATGCGTCCAAAGTGGGACGGGCTTTCCGGATGGGCAGGCTTTCGAAAAATGCGTCCCGGAATTTGCCTTTGGAATGGGACGTAGTTTCCCGTTGAGGTGCTTTGCGGAAAGTGCATCCCACTCTGGGCGGTCGAAGTGGGACACACTTTCCCAAAGGCGCTCCAACGGGAAATTGCGTCCCATTATTCGGTCAAGAAACGGGATGCATTTTCCCAATGAGAGCAAAACCGGAAAATGCATCCCACAATCAGCCCTCAAAGTGGGACGCCGTTTCCCAATGAGGCTCAAGCGGAAAATGCATCCCGGAATTTGCGCTCAAAGTGGGATGCGGTTTCCGGTTGAGGGTCTAAGGGGAAAATGCGTCCCAGAATCGACGCTTGAAATGGGATGCAGTTTCCCGATGAGGCACTCGACGGAAAATACATCCCAGAAATGGCCTTTGAGCTGGGATAAGATTTCCGCGGCATCTCGGATTCTCAAAAATGAGACACGCCGTTGGCGAAAATGAGACACGTGATATCGGGCATCGGATGTATCATTTGCAAAAATGAGTCCACTCCACTCGAATAAAGCGAGGTCCCTCATGTACGTTCCACACCCCCGTATCCGTAGGCTGTCGAAAATCCCGCTTGTTGGGACGGCGGCGCTTGCTGCGTTGATCGCCACGAGCGTCGCCTGCTTCACGGCCACGCCCCAGGTTGCCCAGGCGGCAGACGCGCCCGCAATCACCGATATGACCGAGCAGGATTATCAAGCCCTGGGTCTGGGCACGAGCGAGGACATTCCGGCCGATACCGTTGGCCCCTATTCCACTGATACCCCCACGACGTTTGCCACGCGCAGCGAGGTCTATATGGCAGCTAACGGTAGCCATGGCAATCGCTACACTCTGCGCGACAAGCTCGAGAACGTCGAGCGCGGTGACATTGGCGGCAGCAGCAAACTCACCGATGGCTATGGAAGTGTGTGGGGCGCCGCAAAGTTCTGGCAAAACGTCAACAACTTCGACACGAACAGCGATCTCTACAAGCATAGCGACTACGGTGGCGGCACCTGGTCGTACCTAAGCAACAATGAGTCCTCAACAGTACTCGCCAACGACAACAACGGTTTCTCGGGCATTCACGCCACGAGTGTTGAGTTCTGCAGCGACGCCAGCACGGGCAAAAAGAGCCGCGTTGCCGAGCTCCGTGCCTACGGCGACAGTTCCTCCACGACGATTGACGGCAAGTCATACGCCGGAAAGGTTGAGCTGGTCCTCTACTCGTTTAGCAACGGGCGTACGCGCACTCTCGACACACACCTGCCGGTGACGGTCAACACTAATATGATGTACGAAGGCCGTTTTAAGTACCTGGATGCCGGTTACCTGCAAGAGCACGACGCCGTCTTTGATGTCGAGGCGGGCGATGTCGATGGCGACGGCGTCGACGAGCTTTTTGTCTACGCGGGCTGCTATGTCGACGAGAACGGCGTGCGCAAGGCTGTAGTCGACATGTATGACTTGGAGGGCGGCAACTGGAAGCAAAGCGTCGTCAAGATCGATGCCGGTAACGCCGCGGACTACACCACGCACAACAAGGGCGGGAACGACTCCTGGACGCAGCTTCAGTCAGCTCCTGTCGTTTCGCTAGCGGCCGGCGACCTCGATCGCGATTTTTGCGATGACCTCGCCATCGTGGTCTCGGCACCCTACGGCAAGAAGAATATTGATAAGTCGACGCATTGCGAGCTGTTTTCGTGGGATGTATCCAAGGGTGCGCTCGTCCATGTCGATGCTCTGGGCGACGCGGGCGCAATCTCCCTCTCCGCGAACGGCAAGACCATGGTCGCTGCGAATGCGACGTTCGGCACGTTTGCCGCCTACGATGAAGAAGGAAAGAAGACGGGTGAAACCGTCACGGGCCTTATTCTTGCGGGCTATGACTGGCAACGCAGCGCTTTTGATTACGGCGCTTCTGACGGCAGCAAGGGGCTGTACGGCGCGCTGTACCGCTACGCGTATTTTGACTCGGAGTCTGGCGAGTTCAAGCTTTCCGATTGTAAGGAATACAGAGACGGGCTCCTCGCCTCCTATGGGCTGATGCATGCGCCCAACAGCGCATGGAAGGATAGCGCTCAGGATAAGCGCTATCCGTGCACCTTGGCGCCTATTGCCCTTGCCACTGCCAACCTTGACGGCCTGTCCGAGCAGCTGGCGGTTGACGAGGTGCTCGTGGGCGGCGATGTGTTCCGCGACTTTGCCTGCAACACGGCACAGAGCGGGGCTCAGGGCTTGGGGTCCATGGTCGGAACCATGAGCATGAGCGGTCAGCAATACAACAGCAGCAACAAGCATGACCACAAGGGTATAGAACAGGTGTGGATCAGCGACGTCAAGGCGGGCAGCGTCTCGGGTTCGGACCGCTATAACGAGAGCTTTATCGCCGTGGTGGGCAAGCACCGCGACGAGGACCTGCGCAAGAACGATGACTACTATTGGATGACCGCCTCGCATTTTTCGCTCGACGAGAACGGAAAGGTGCGCCGCGGCGAGGAGCAGGTGATTAGCGAGAGCAACCGTCGCGGCACTACCTACGGCACATTTATCTCGCTCGCGCTGCCCGATGTCGACAACGACAGCGTCAAGATCACGTACAAGGACCGCTACAAGGTCTATACCAACCCGCGCGTGCTTGCCGTGCTGCAGGATGCGCCCTATGTTGAGGATCTGGAGCAGGCATACGGCTATCTGGTGTTGGGCGGCACGTCATACGGAGAGGAAAAGGGCACGGGGACATCCCAGGGCTATACCATTGGCGCCGAGTTGGGCGTTGCCGTCGAGGTGCAGACCGGTCCGCCCCTGGTCGCGATGAATGCTTCAGTCGATTTTGCCGCCGAGGGATGCTATGACTACCGGAGCGAGCGCACGGTCAGCGCAAGCGTAAGCTATGAGTCGCATGCCGGCGAGGGTGACAAGGCCGTGCTCTACACGATTCCGATGGTCTATTACGAGTATGAGATCGAAAATGAGGAAACTGGTGGCAAGGGCGTGATGGCGGCGCCTGTGTCGCTCGGCGCGCAGACCTCGGTCGTTAATGTCGAGGCCTATGACCGCATTGCCAAACAGCACAATATGACGCCGCTCAGCTACTTTTTGACCAACCGGTCGGGAGAACCCGGAACCTATCAAACGACGCTCAACGGCGAGACTCCCGTTGGGGATTCCTTTGGCCTGGGCAAGCCTGGCGTAACGCGCGCCTACACGCACGATGGGTTTAACGGCGCCGCCGCGCAGTCGGGGGCGAGCATTGAGCAGACCATCGAAGTCGAGGAGGGCAAGGAGCAGGAGCTCGAGCTCGGCTTGACGCTGAACGGCAGCGTTGTCATGGGCGCGAAGCTCGCAAAGCACGAGTTGTTTGGCGGCCTGTGCTTTGGTGCCAACGCCGGCTTTACTACGGGTAACTCCTCGAGTGAATCGACCGAATACGGCGGCACCGTCGACAACCTGCCCGAGGCCGCGCAGGGCAAGTACGGTTTTGTGTGGCGTCTGGGCGTCAACGCGGTGGATGTCGACAAGTTCGAGGCAGACTCGGGCGACAAGCTCGGCACCAAGGACACCGACCAGTTCTGGATCGTGGGCTATGACGTTAAGGACGTCGAGATGCCCGACGCGCCGGCCGTGACGGGCTTTACGGCAAACGCCGTCGATTCGACCAGCGTTACGTTTAGCTGGGACGATGTACTCGCAAACAAGAGTGGCTTTAGCTACGGCGTGGGCATGCTGCAGAGCAATGCGGCGGATGCGGTCGTCAATAGCTGGAAGATTGCCGACAACACGCAGACCTCGCTCAAGTGGGATGGGCTGCAGCCCAATACGGAGTATCGATTCGCCATCGCCGCCGTTAAGAATGGATCCACGACCGAAACAGGTATTCGCTCGGCAATCATCACGGTCAAGACCATGCCCGATGGCATGACGATGACCGTGAGCAGACCTGCGGCGGATGCTGCGGAGGGGTCGGATCTTGGATACGACTCTTCGGTTGAGCGCGCGGCGGGAAGCCACCTGACGCTCTCGGCGATTGGCCATGTGAAGCAACTCGGTGCCGACGATAGCGAAACAGGGCTGGCACCGACCTATATGTGGTACCGCAAGGGCCGCGGCGAGACAGAGTTTAAGCTCGTGGGTGCCGATGGCAACCTCGCGGCTGGAACGGCCTCAAAGCTCGAGATTGACCTGACCGCAGACGATGACGGTGCGCAGTATTACTGCCACGTGGGATACAACGACGTGGGCCTCGACACCGGCACGACGCTCGTGAATATCGAGGCCGAGGAGACGGCGCCCACAACGGTGAACGCCACCCCGATCCGCACGCGCCGCCTGTTCTCACAGGCAAGTGCGGGCGCCAAGAAGTTCCTGGACCATACGCTGGTAAACACCGCCGGCCCAACCGATTCCGAAGGCTCAAAGGACCCCGAGACTCCTGAGACCCCGACGAACCCGGACAAGCCCAAGTCCGACAACGGAGCTAAGACCGACACCAAGGTCAAGACTACGACCACAGCGAAGAACCTCGCAAACACCGGCGACCAAACATTCGCCCTAGTCGCCACCGCAGCAGCAGCGGGAGCAACGCTCGTAGTGATAGCCCTCATCATGCTGATCAAGCGCCGCAAGACCCACTAGTAGCCAGTCGAACATATCGACAACCCAAAAACCCGGGTAGCCAAAAAACAGGCCACCCGGGTTTTCTGTTGAGTGGAGACTCCGCAAGCGGAAACTGCATCCCACAATTAGCGCCCGGAACGGGACACATTTTCCGTCAAGCCCTCATCCGGAAAATCCATCCCAGTTTGAGCGCCCAGACCGGGACGCACTTTCCCAAAGGGTCCTCAACGGGAAACTGCGTCCCATAATTAGGCCGAGAAATGGGATGAACTTTCCCAATGAGAGCCAACCGGAAACCACGTCCCAGAATCAGCCCCCAAAGTGGGACGCACTTTCCCAACGAGCCTCAACCGGAAAATACATCCCGGAATCCAGCTGAATAGTGGGACACACTTTCCCAATCGGGTCCCAAGTGGAAACTGCATCCCATTCCAGACAAGAATTCCGGGACACACTTTCCGCAAACAAAGAAGGCCACATAACGTGGCCTTCAACTTATATATGTTCGGCGATACACCCAAGACAAGCCACGCCCCAACATCAGGGAGTCTGTCCAGGCGGAGGCATATAAGGTTCATCGCGAGTTCCGCACGCAAAGAAGGCCACTTAATGTGGCCTTCGTCTTGCGCAGGACTGACCGAGCAGGGAACCTTACGTTCCGCGTCGCCGGGCAGACGAACCAGTTAAGACGCGCTGCTACTTGATCTTGGTCGTACCCGGCGCCAGGTTGGGGTCGGTTTCGTTGGCCTCGGTCTGGAAGTGCTCGGTGTACACGTTCTTGCCGTCGCGGAACATCTCGTAGTACTGCATCTTGGCGTAATCCTCGCGCGCCTTGGTGGCGGCTGCGGCTTCGGCGTCGTCACCGGTGACGTTGGAGGAGAGCGCCCAGCGCAGGCTGGCGTCCTCGTAGCCCACCGAGTTGATGGCGGGCAGCGACTCGCGCAGCGTCATGTGCGCCTTCTGGTAGTCGGTCAGCGGTGCGCCGATCAGCTGCATAAGCTGCGTGGACAGGTAGTTGGTGGACAGGTCGTCGACCTCGCTTGTCTGGTCGCAGCCGGCAACGTCGTAGTTGGCCCAGATGATGTAGTCGGTCTGCCACAGACGCTCCTGGTGCGTGGCGTCGTCTTCGCCGGTAAACCACTTGTCGTTGAACTTGGACGGGAAGAACGGCTGGTGGTCGCCCCAGAACACCACGACCACCTTGCGGTCGAGCTTGCTCAGGGCGTTGAGGAAGTAGCGAAGCGCCTGGTCGGACTGCTCGATGCACGAGACATACTCGTCGACATCGGAGAGCGTGCCGTCCTCGACGGTTTTGGCGTCCAGGTCGGTCGTGTCGATATTCAGGTGCATCTGCTTGTCGACCGGCAGCAGGCCCGTATCGTAGCCCGAGTGGTTCTGCATGGTCACGTCGAAGATAAACTGCGGATCGGCGTTCTGGTCGAGCAGCTCAAGAATCTTGTCGTAGGTAGCCTGGTCGGTCACCATGCCGCGCAAGGTGTCGGCTCCCTGGAAATCGTTGATGGACAGGAACTGGTCAAAGCCAAAGTCCTTGTAGACGTTCTCGCGGTTCCAGTTGGTTGCGTGATTGGGGTGCATAGCCGTGGTGGAATAGCCGAGCGATTTGAACTGCTCTGCCAGGTTCCCGGTCGTTTCCATGTTGTAGATGGTGTAGGGGTACACGCCCGAGCCCAGGTTGGCCATGGAGTTGCCGGTCATAAACTCAAACTCGGTATTGGCGGTGCCGCCGCCGTAGGCGCTCACGTAGAGCTTGCCGCGGCTGAGGCAGTTGGACAGGCTCTTAAAGTACTGCGGACCCTCGTAGCCGGCGCGCATGTTCTGGTAGATCGACAGATCCGAGAACGTCTCGTTCATGATGGCGATGACCGTGGGCTTCTCGCTGTCGAACTGCTCCTTTGCGGCGGCGCGCTCGTCGCTCTTGGCCGCGTCGGACTTGTCGTAGGCCTTGGCGTACTTTTTGAGCGTGGCCTTGGCATCGTCGACGGAGTAGTCGGCGGGTTTGGGCGGCTTGATGGACTGCGCTGCGCTAATGAAAGCGGGCAGGTAGCCCTCGCGCCAGTAGCTCTCGAGCGGACGCCAGGTGTAGACGGTGATGCCGAGAGTGTTGTAGTAGTCGATGAGCGTAACATGCGCGGTCACACCGCCCAGGCACAGCACGGCCACGAGCAGGTTGGTGAGCAGCATGCGCTTGGCGTTGGCGGCGCCCTTCTGACGGTGCGGTGCCACCAGGCCGGCGTACTCGCATAGCAGCATGGCGATGGCGGTAAAGCCCATGGACAGCACGCAGAACAGCGAGATGGAGAAGGTGTAGCCGGTGCCGGCGACCGCGGCGGCGGTGGAGATGGCCGAAAGGTCGCCCGGCTGGATGGGCATGGACTTAAACGTGATAACGAAGAACTCGGCAATGCCCAGGATAAAGAGGGCAAAGGCCAGGACCGCGGGGGCTGCGCCGTGGCGCTGGAACAGGAAGAACAGGCCGACCATGAGCGTGGTGATGATGGCCCACTCGAGCAGGATGCACAGGGGGTAGACCCAGGTAAAGTCGTGGTTGGACGAGACCTCCATGCCCAGCAGCGCAAAGACGCCGGCGAGCAGCAGGCACAGGACGGCGGCGACGAGCGGTTTGCCCACAAAGGCGCCGCGCAAACGAGCGAGCTTGCCGGTGGGGGCGGGCGCATCGGCCGAGGCGAACGCAAAGACGCGCGGGGCGATGCGGTCGCGGGCGATACTGGCCCAGGCGCAGCCGGTGAGGATGGCATTGGTCAGGATGAGCATCACAAAGGCGAGCGGCTCGTTTTGGGCGACGAGGCCAATGGCGCCCCAGACGGTCAAAAAGACCTGGAACAGGCCGAAGGCGACGCTCCACCCAAGAGCGCTTTTGGCAACGGTGCCCGACTGAGCGCGAATGGCCTTGGCCTCGCGCAAGACAAGGTAGACGGTCGCCGCAAGACCGACGAGCGAGATGGCGGCAGCGAACATGCTGAGACTCCTCACAAACTAAAACGTACGAAAGCGGGGGTTTACCCGATTGTTACCAAGATATGCGCTGCAATTGGTGTCTGCGCACAACAACCAGCCATATTAACGCGCACGTGTGACGGTGTGGCGCAATGTAGTGGCGACCTGCGCGATAATGGACGGGAATTACACGGAAACGTAAAGGCTTCTTAAAGAATTGGCGAGGATGAGGCGATGAACGAACGGGCTTGTATGACGAGTGCGGGTGACGTGGACGCTGGCATGGACGCGGGCGGCTATCCGGTCGAGACGACGGGCAATGCGGTGCTGGACACGTTGGAGCACCGTTCCTCCACGCGTGTCTTTGCGCGTGATGACGACGACCGTCCCGTGGCGGTGACCGACGAGCAGCGGGCGGCAATTTTGCATGCGGCGAGTCGCGCGCCGTCGGCGGGCGCCATGATGATGTATTCCATCGTGAGCATTCGCGAGCAGGCTACGCTGGATCGTCTGGCCGACCTGTGCGACCACCAGCCCATGATCGCCAAGGCGTCCTGGGCACTTATATTTGTGGTCGACTATGCCAAGTGGATCGATCTGTTTGAGCACGTGGGCTGCTTTGAGCCCGAGTTTGTCGAGCGCACGGGCAAGGCGCCCCGCCGTGCACCGGGTTTGGGTGACTTTGCCATCGCGGCCCAGGACGCCGTGATCGCTGCGCAAAACGCCGTGGTCGCCGCCGAGGCCCTGGGCCTGGGGAGCTGCTACATCGGTGATATCGTCGAGAATGCCGAGGAAGTGGCCGAGCTGCTCGATCTGCCTCCGTATACCATGCCGCTGTCGATGCTCATCATCGGCACGCCCCGTAAGGAGCGTCCGGCCATTGCGCATCCCGTGGTGAACCTGGTGCACGAGGAGCGCTACTGCCGCGCCAATGCTGCGACTATGGACGCGCAGGTAGCCGAGATGGACGCGATGTTCCGTCCGCATGCCCGCGTGGTGGGGGAGCGCGTCGTGGACATCTATACCCGCAAGCACACGAGTCCCTTTATGGCCGAGATGAGCCGCTCCATGGAGTGGTGGTTCAAAAATTGGCTCGGAAAATGACGGATGCGACAAAGAGACAGTCCCTTTGTCACATTCCATATCGCCGAGGTGGCTTAAAGGCCGTATAAATGTTTATCTAGCTGGGAAAACAGTGCCATTCAAACATGGGCCGATTACCTATAATTCCTTCGAACATTAAAGTTGGGAGGAAACCGGCTTATGGAACAAAAGGCCAAGGAGGCAGCTTCGCACGCTGCGATTCCTGTGAGCATCTCGGCGATGCTCGTCACGCTGGGCGTGGTGTACGGCGATATCGGCACCAGCCCTATGTATGTAACCAAGGCGCTCGTTGCCGGCAACGGCGGCATCGGAAGCGTCACGGAGGAGTTCGTGCTCGGCGCGCTCTCCCTTGTCGTGTGGACGGTCACGTTGCTGACCACCATCAAGTATGTGCTCATCTCGCTGCGCGCCGATAACCATGGTGAGGGCGGCATCTTTGCCCTGTACAGCCTGGTCAAGCGCTGCGGCAAGTGGCTTATCATCCCCGCCATGCTGGGTGGCGCCGCGCTGCTCGCCGACGGCATCCTGACGCCGGCCGTTACCGTTACCACGGCCATCGAGGGCCTGCGCACCATCCCGGCGGTCCATGCCGTGCTGGGCGATGACCAGGGCCGCGTCGTCGCCATTACGCTCGCCATCATCATCGTGCTCTTCTTGGTACAGCGCATCGGTACGGCCAAGATCGGTCACGCCTTTGGCCCCATCATGACGCTGTGGTTCCTGTTCCTGGGCGGCACGGGTCTTTTCTTTGTTTTCCAGCACCCCGCCGTGCTGCTGTGCCTCAACCCGGTGCGCGGTATCGCCTTTTTGCTGAGCCCCAACAACCACGCGGGCATCATGATTCTGGGCAGTTGCTTCCTCGCCACCACCGGTGCCGAGGCGCTCTACTCCGACATGGGCCACGTCGGCCGCGGCAACATCTACGCTACCTGGCCGTTCGTTAAGTGCTGCCTACTGCTTTCCTATATGGGCCAGGGCGCTTGGCTTATGAACAACGCTGCCAACCCCGAGCTCATGGGCATTGCCGACCTCAACCCGTTCTACCAGATGCTCGCCCCGGGCCTGCGCCCGTTTGCCGTCGGCCTTTCCACCGTCGCGGCCATCATTGCCTCGCAGGCGCTCATCACCGGCGCATTCTCGCTGGTGTCCGAGGCCAGCCGTCTGGACCTTATGCCGCACATGCAGGTCTTCTACCCTGCCGAGACCAAGGGCCAGCTCTACATCCCCATGGTCAACAACGTCATGCTTGTCGGCTGCGTCATCGTGGTGCTGCTGTTCCAGAACTCGGCGCATATGGAAGCCGCCTACGGCCTTGCCATTACGCTGACTATGATGTGCACCACGTTGCTGCTCTTCTTCTACCTGCACGAGGAGCGCAAGCTCAAGGTCGCGCCGTGGATCTTCGCGGCCTTCTTCCTTTTGCTCGAAGGCTTCTTCTTCGTGAGCTCGCTCACCAAGTTCTTCCACGGCGGCTACTTCACCATCCTCATGGCCGCGCTCATCATGGGCATCATGGTGTGCTGGTACAACGGCACGGCGGTCGAGCAGCGCCAGTTTACGCTGCTGCCGCTGCGCAGCTACCTGCCGCAGCTCAAGCGCCTGCGCGACGACGACCGTTACGAGCGCATGAGCGACAACGTCGTGTACCTGACCAAGGACACCCATACCGACTACATCGACCGCGACATCGTCTACTCGATTTTGGACAAGCATCCCAAGCGCGCCCGCGCCTGGTGGTTTGTGAATGTCGAGACTATGGACGAACCGCACACCTTTGCCTATTCGGTCGAGACGTTCGGCACCGACTACGTGTTCCGCGTGCATCTGTACCTGGGCTACAAGATCAACCAGCGCGTCAATGCCTACCTGCGTCAGGTTGTTCAGGACCTGGCTGCCACCGGCGAGCTGCCGCCGCAGACGCATGACTACTCGGTCTACAAGGATCCGGGTAACATCGGCACGTTCAAGTTCGTCCTGATCCGTAAGCTTCTGGCGCCCGAAAGCGATGTGGAGCCCAGCGAGCGTACGGCCATCACGCTCAAGTACATCATTCGCCGCGCCGCCGGCACGCCCGCGCGTTGGTACGGCCTGGAGAACTCCAACGTGAGCTTTGAGTACGTGCCGCTGTTCACCAAGTTCAAGGCCGTGAACAAGATGCAGCGCCTGGCTCCCAACGAGCGGCCGTAGTCGAAGCTCGAGGTTTGTCTGCGAACGGGCGGGCTTGTATTGACGGGGATTGAGTCCTGGGAGGAAACCATGGATGCAAAGGTGCTTGACGGTTGCGATCTTGCGACCGAGCTGGTGCGTGAGATACGCGCCGATGCTGCCGAAGATCGGTTCTTTACGAATCGGGCCAACATGGACATGGCCGACCGCGTGATTTCGATCGTGGTGACGGTGCTTGTCGCGGCGTGCGTGTGCGCACTGCTCGCGCACGTGCTGTTTGTCTAACGTCCGCAGGTTGCAAAGGCTTTACACTTGGAACCACCACAAGGGGAAACCACCACAAAGGTGCCTGTCCCCTTTGTGGTGGTTTTTGTTTTTGAGAGAGGGGCGGGACGCTGATGGACGTCCGTACGGACGGCGATATTGCCGATAGCTTTTGGTGGCGGCGCACTACGATGACGCGTCGCGGCCCCCTGTACGATATCTGCGTGTCGGTGGGGCTGCTGGTCGCGGCGACGATTGTGGGCGCGCTGCTCGACCATCCGGGTCTCGCGCCGAGCATCATGATCGTCTATGTGTTCGCCGTTCAGCTGTGCGCATTCTTTACCTGGAGTCGCCTGTATTGCTTGCTGAGCTCGGCTGCCGCCGTGGCGCTCTACAACTTCTTGTTTGTCGACCCGCGCTACTCGCTGTCGCTTATCGACCGCGGCTATCCCGGCATGTTCTTCATCATGTTTGTGGTCTCGCTTGTGTCGAGCTCGATTGCGTTGGCCCTGCGCCGCGCCTTGGCACAGGCTGCCTCCAGCGACCGCCGCACGCATATGGTGCTCGAGACCAACCGCATGCTGCAGCGGTGCGCCGATCAGCATCAGATCGTTCACGCCATGGCCACGCAGCTGGCGCGTCTTTCGGGCTGTCCGGTCGTGTGGTACAGCGCCGACGCCGAGGGCGATGACCTGCTGCCGCGTGCGACATACACGGCCGTGGGCGATGCCGCGCCGGTGCACGAGCTGGCGCCGCAGATGCCGCCGCGGCTCTCGGCGTCCGCCTATGTGGGAACGCCGCTCGACGCCACGTTTGGCGGCTCGGCGTTTTATGGCATCTACCTGACGGTTCGCACAGGCGACGGCTTCGCGCGCTCGGGCGACCCCGCCTCAGTGGTGGGCGTGCTGGCTATCGTTGCCGAGCCCGACGTGCTGACGCATGAGGAGCGGACACTTGCCGATGCCATCGTGAGCGAAGGCGAGCTGGCGCTCGATCGCGCCCGCGCCATGGAGGCCCGCGAGGAGGCGGCGGTGCTTGCCAAAAACGAACAGCTGCGCGCCAACCTGCTGCGCTCCATCTCGCACGACCTGCGCACGCCGCTCACCAGTATTTCGGGCAATGCCGACGTGCTGCTCGACCAGGGCTCGACCGGCACCGCCGTGCTCGACGCCCAAACGCGCCGCGGCCTGCTCCTGTCCATTCGCTCGGATGCGCAATGGCTCAACGCCACCGTCGAGAACCTGCTCGCCATCACCAAGCTCGAGGGCGGCGGCATGCATCTGTCGACAACGCTCGAGCTCATGGACGATATCGTCGAGGAGGCGCTGCGCCACGTAAGTCCGGCCGTGCGCGAGCACGACCTTAAGGTGGTGGCGTGCGACGAGCCGGCGCTCGTCAACGTCGACGCGCGCCTGATGGTGCAGCTGGTGGTCAATCTGGTGAACAACGCCATCACCTATACGCCCGCAGGCTCGCATATCATGATTTCGATTAGCGTCGACGATGGACGCGTGGCGTGCTCGGTGGCCGATGATGGTCCAGGCATCGCACCCGAGGATCGCGAGCGCATCTTCGAGTCGTTCTATACCGCCAACCATGGCCTGGCCGACAGCCACCGTAGTGTGGGCCTGGGGCTTTCGCTCTGCCGCTCCATTGCGCTGGCGCATGGCGGTAGCATAGAGGTTGCCGCGGCGGACCCGCACGGCTCGGTCTTTACGATTGAGCTTCCCGTCGCCGACGTTTCGTTTGATAAGGAGTAGCGCTGTGCCGAACTCTGCCGTAAAACCGCTCATCTTGGTCGTTGAGGACGACCCCGCTGTCCGCAATCTTATTGTTGCCGCGCTCGAGGCGCACGGCTTGCGTCATATGGCCGTGGAGACCGCCCATGCCGCCATCGCTGCCGCCTCATCGCAGGCACCGAGCATTGTGCTGCTCGACCTGGGTCTGCCCGATATGGACGGCGTCAAGGTGGTGGAGTCGGTGCGCGCATGGTCGGGCATGCCGATTATCGTGGTATCGGCGCGTAGCGAGGATGCGGACAAGATTCGCGCACTCGATGCCGGCGCCGACGACTACCTGACCAAGCCGTTTTCGGTCGAGGAGCTGCTCGCGCGCATTCGCACGACGCTCAGGCGCCTTTCGTATGCGCAATCGGGCGGCGTTGCCTCCGAGGGCACGTTCGATGCCGGTGAGCTGCATATCGACTTTGATGCCGGCATTGCCACGATGGATGGCGAGGAGCTGCATCTGACGCCGATTGAGTACAAGCTCTTGTGCCTGCTGGCACATAACGCCGACAAGGTACTAACGCACCAGTTTATCCTGCACGAGATTTGGGGCACGGCAACTAAGAGCGACCTGGCGAGCCTGCGCGTCTTTATGGGCACGCTGCGCAAGAAGATCGAGTCCGACCCCGCGCATCCGCGCTATATCCAGACGCACGTGGGCATCGGTTACCGCCTGGTCACCCAAGGGTAGGACGGCGTCCGCCATCCCACTATGAGTTGCGGTGAAATACGGTCTATATTTGCCTAATTCCAGGTAAAACAGTCCGTATTCCACCGCAACTTTGTTATTTGCCCTTGGGCTTGCTGGCGTAGAACTTCTTCTTTTTGGACTTGCCGGCAGGGGAGGGTTTGCCGGCAAAGTTTGATTTGCCGTTGCCGGCCTGCGTGGGCGCGGGCGCTGCTGCACGAGGCTTGCGCGCCTCGGGGTTGCGCAGCTCTTCGGTTCGCTCGGCAATCTCCTCGGCGCTAAAGCCGACCTCGGCCATGGCGTCCTCGATGGGCAGTCGGCGCACGATATAGCAGTGGTGCACCTTCTGGTTGCGCGCGAAGTCCTCGGGGATGGTCTGTGCCGTAATGTCCTCCAGCACGACGCCCGCGCGCGCGAGCTTGCGCGTTTCGGGGCGGAAGCCGCGCAGGTTGCAGCTAAAGATGGCATGTCCGCCCTGTGCAAGCAGGCGAGATACGCCGGCCAAAAGCTCAACATGGTCGCGCTGGACATCCCAGGTGCGGCGGCCCATCTTGGACGAGTTCGAGAACGTGGGCGGGTCGACAAAGATCAAGTCCCAGCGGTTGCGCGTCTGGCGCTGGTCGCGAATCCAGGCGAGCACGTCGTCGCGCACAAAATGATGCTGCGGACCAACAAAGCCGTTCTGGCGCATATTGCGCTCGGCCCAGTCCAGGTAGGTGTTGGAAAGGTCGACTGTCACGGTTTCCTCGACGCCGCCGTCGGCCGCATAGCAGGTGGCGGTGCCGGTATAGGCGAACAGATTGAGGAAGCGGCGTGCCTGTTTGGCGTGTTCGCGCACCAGGTTGCGGGTGACGCGGTGATCCAGGAAGATGCCCACATCCAGGTAGTCGTCAAAGTTGACGGCAAAGGTGAGCCCGCCTTCTTCGATGAGCGGCAGACGCCGGCGCGCGATGTTGGCGCGCTCGCCCGATCCGCCCTTGCCGGCGCCCTGCTTGCCGTACTGCGAGCCGCCACGCGAACGCATGCGGGCCTTGGCGTGCACATGCTCGGCCGGAACATCAAGGATGCGCGGCGCGATGGCCAAGATGTCGAGCATGCGGGCCTGGGCCAGCGCGGGGTCGATGGTCTTGGGCGCGGCGTATTCGGCGATGACGAGCCAGCGGCCCGGCGTCTGCGGGCAACCCTCGTACAGGTCGATGGCAGCGGAGTAGTCGGGCAGGTCGGCATCGTAGACGCGATAGCAGCTCACGCCCTCGCGCTTGGCCCACTTGCGGCGCAGACGGGCATTCTTGCGCAGGCGGTTGGCGAACTGCTCGGACTCCGGGATGAGCACGGGCAGCGGCTTGCCGTCGCCCAAGTCGAGCGTGGCGGCAGGTTCGGGCATGGAGGAAGCGGCGGCTTCGTCGTTGGCTTCGTTGGCATCCGCAACCTCGGCCTCGGTATCCGCGCTGGTCGCAGCCTCAAACGCTGCAGCGGCGTGGTCGAGTGAGGGCCAAACCTCAAGAGCCGCCTCCTCGTTATTGGGCATGACGGCGATCGAGCGCTCGGGCTCGGCGTGGAGCGCGCGGGCCAGCAAGCCGTCGCGGGTGAGAGCGGCGACCGGCGCCGAAGCGAGCTCGGGGGCGCGGCGCAGCTCGCCGATGAGCGTCATGGCATCGTGCATGAGCGAAAGCGGGGTCTCGGTCGTGTCCGCGACCAGGGCGGCACCGGCGACGGCGCCCGCATGGTCCAGCACGGTGGCGGGCTTGGCGGCACAAAAGTCGACAAAACGCTTGTAGCCGGCGCACTTGACCATGCGCTCGGCAGTCTTGCGGGCGGCGGGGTCGATGTCTACGGCCACGATGCGCGCCTGGCGCTCGCGCGCTGCCGCCTCGCGCTCGCGCGCCTCGGCAAGCAGCTGCTCCCACAGGACAGCGTCGTGCAGCTGCCAGCCCTCAAAGCCCCAGCGCTCGCGTGCGGCGCCCGGGGCGCGGTCGGTCAGAATGTTCACGGCCTCCAGCAGCAGACCGCCGCCGGCGCACGAGGCATCGATCAGCGTGGGAAGGGCTTCGTTTTCGTAATCGTCGGCCGTCAGCTCGCGCTCGCATAGTGCGGTCCAGCCGACCTGCGCCAGCACCAGGGCGGCGTAGTCGGGGCGCAACACGTGTGCGCCCTCGCCGGCACGAGTCGCAGCGGGCGGCAGACGCTTGAACAGCGGGTCGCCCGAAAGGTCCAGGCTGATGCTCGCGCGGCGCTGACGCAGCGAAAGCAACAGGTGAACATCGGGGTCGGCGGCATCGACGTCGGCGCGACGGCCCGTGGTCTCGGCCAGACGGTCGCACAGCGCGTCTTTGGCGCGCAGGGCCGAGAAGCGCGTGTTGCGCAGCTGCTCGGTCACGCCGCGGGCGGTGATGGCGATGGTGGCGCCGGGGCGGATGATGGTCTCCCAGGCGATGTCGTAAACGCTATCGTACAGTTCATCGGCATCCTGCGCCTCAAAGCGCCCGAGTACCACGAACACACGGCTCGCCAGGCGCGACCACAGACAGGCGCGGTAGCCTTCTTCGAGCTCGCCCTCAAATGTAGCGCGGCCCTTCAGCCGGCGAACATGCGAAAGCCCGAGGCGTTTAAGCTCATCGGCGAGTGCGGACTCAAAGCCCTCGGGGCAGCTTGCGTAAAATTCCATGGGTGACCTCTCTGGTTGCGTCGCTCCATTATATGATGGATACTTCGTTTACTCTCGCCCCCGAAAGGAACCCATATGATTGATGCGTGCCCCGATTCCGCCGTGCTCTTTTTTGACGTGGACGGCACGCTGACGTCGTTCGATCCCGACAACATGACCGACAAGGACTTTTCGGCGGTTCACCCCTCGCAGGCGGTCGTCGAGGCGTTTCATCGTCTGCGCGACGCGGGACACCATGCATTTATCTGCACGGGTCGTCCCTTGTGGCTGATTGCCGATGGCCTGCGCGCGCTGAACCCGGCGGGTGTCGTTGCCATGGCGGGAGCGACGCTCGAGGTCGAGGGCCGCGTGGTGCATGAGGACTGCTTTGACGAGGACGTTATTGAGGAGCTTGCGCGCCGTATGGCCGCGGCAGGGATTGAGGCCTTTTTCGAGACCAACGTGGCTACTTTTGCCCTGGAACCCGCGGGTGTTGAGCAGTCGTCTCTGATCGGCACTTCTGTGGTGCACAGCACCGAGGAAATGCGCGTCGACGGCAGTCTGCGCGTGGGCAAGGTATGCCTCAGTGTGCCCAGTTTGGCTCGCGTGGCCAACGATGACGGCTTTATCGATCGCGAGTTTGAGCTGTGCAACACCGGTGGCCAGAATCGCGAGCTGAGCCCCAAGGGCATTGACAAGGGCGTGGGCGTGGCGCGAGCGCTGGAATACCTGGGTCGCACCGGCAACGCGCGCACCTTTGGCTTTGGCGATTCCGGCAACGATCTGGGTATGCTCGCCGCTGTCGAGACGGCCGTGGCCATGGGCAACGCTATGCCCGAGGTCAAGGCGCTCGCCGACTACGTGACTGATGATGTCGCACACGACGGCACCGTCACAGCGATGCAGCATTTCGGCCTCATCTAATGAATCCCACGTTCTGACGTTTGCTCAAACTGCGACTCTTTGCTTTTGCATGCTCAATCGATTTATCAATCCAAACACTGAGGTGTTTATACCGTTCGCCGAGAAGATAAAAAACCGCAGCTCACGCCTTGATAAACGTAGGTAAAGTGTTTAGCAGTTTAACGCCCATGTGCAAGCGAAAGGAATCAGGCAGATGGCAATCAAGGTGTTCGCTGACGGTGCAAACCTCGAGGGCATGCTCGACATGTACGAGAACGGCAACGTTCAGGGTTTCACGACCAACCCGTCCCTTATGAAGAAGGGCGGCGTGACGGATTACCGCGCGTTTGCCAAGGAGGTCCTGGCCCACATCACCGATGTGTCCGTCTCGTTTGAGGTCTTTGCCGACGACGTCGAGACCATGGAGGTCGAGGCGCGCGAGATCGCTACCTGGGCCGAGAACGTCTACGTCAAGATTCCGTGCGTGACCACCAAGGGCGAGTCCACCGCCGAGCTGGTGCGCAAGCTTTCGGCCGACGGCATCAAGGTCAACGTCACCACCATCTTTACGCCTACGCAGGTTGATGAGATGGTCGAGGCCGTCGACGCCGAGACGCCGTCCATCATCTCGCTCTTTGCCGGCCGCATCGCCGATACCGGCGTCGACCCCATTCCGTTTATGACGGAGTCGGTCAAGAAGGCCGCCGCAAAGCCCAACTGCGAGGTCCTGTGGGCGTCCACGCGCGAGCTCATCAACATTTACCAGGCCGAGGCCTGCGGTTGCCAGATCATTACGGTGCCCAACAGCATCCTGGCCAAGCGCAAGAACATTGGTCGCGACCCGTACGAGGTCTCGCTCGATACCGTGCGCGGTTTTGCCAAGGATATCGCGGCGCTCGGTTTCCATATCCTGCCGTAGCGCGAACACCGACTGTACCGTGGGCTGTTCGCCCCGGCCTTTCCTTTCCCTATCGCTCACGCGCTCCGCGAGGGTCGCGCTAGGCAAAGGAAAGGCCGGGGCTGCCGGCACGAGCTTGCCAGCAAGTTGGCGATTGGCTTCCATATCCTGCCGTGGGCAAAGGTACCCCCGCCTGCGCCGTGCAAAATTGAGAGTATTCAGCAAGGTAAAGGTCTTTATCAGTTAACCGAAGCATGGAACGGCCCCCGTTTTGGCTCTGACGACGCTAAAACGGGGGCTGTTTTTTGCTTTTTCGTCTCTGAGGGGCATCCGGAACGGTGGAATTTGCAGAATACTCGCGATTTTGCACATCGCTACAGGGGGTACCTTTGCTTTGGCGGTTTACTTGCCCTGCACCATGGTGAGCGAGATCTTCTTGCGGTCGCGATCGACCTTTTCGACCCACACCTTGACCGTGTCACCGACGCGCACGACGTCGCTGGGGTGCTTGACAAAGCGGTTGGCCAGCTTAGAGATATGTACGAGGCCGTCCTGGTGCACTCCCACGTCGACGAAGGCGCCAAAGTCGACGACGTTGCGCACCGTGCCCTTGAGCTCCATGCCGGGTTCCAGGTCGTCGATGGAAAGTGCCGAGCGGCTAAAGACCACCTCGGGCGCGTCGTCGCGCGGGTCGCGGCCGGGCTTCTTGAGCTCGTTGACGATGTCGATGAGCGTGAGGGTGCCGCAGTTCAGGTCACTTGCCAGCGCCGAGATACTGCCCAGACGGCGCTCGATGTCGGGCACGCCGCCGCGGCTGAGCTCGCTGGCTTTAACGCCGGCGCGTTCCAGGACGGACGTGGCCACCTCGTAGCTCTCGGGGTGGACACTCGTCGCGTCGAGCGGGTTCTTGCCGCCGCTGATGCGCAGGAAGCCCGCGGCGTTGAGGTATGCCTTGGGTCCTAGTTTGGGGACCTTCTTAAGCTGGCGGCGATCGGTAAAGGCACCGTTTTCCTCGCGGTAGGCCACGATGTTTTTGGCCACGCTCGGCGTGATGCCCGATACGTATCCCAGCAGGCTTGCGCTCGCGGTATTCACGTCGACGCCCACGTGGTTGACGACGTCCTCCACCACATGGCCCAGGGTGCGCGAAAGCTCGGCCTGGTCAAGGTCGTGCTGGTACTGGCCAACGCCGATGGACTGGGGCGGGATCTTGACGAGCTCTGCCAGCGGGTCCTGTAGACGGCGGCCCAGGCTCATGGCGCCACGCACGGTGACGTCCAGATCGGGATACTCCTGGCTGGCGAGCTCGGAGGCGGAGTACACCGATGCGCCGGCCTCGTTGACGATGGTGTATCGCAGCTCAGGCGCCTGCTCGGCGATGAACTCCGAGACGACTTCCTCGGTCTCGCGGCTGGCGGTGCCGTTGCCGATGACGATGGTGTTGACGCTGTCCTTTTTGACGAGGCGGGCGAGCTCGCGCTTGGTGCCGGCGACGTCGTGGCGCGGCTTGGTGGGATAGACCACGCCGTGGTCGAGCAGCTTGCCGGTCTCGTCCATGACGGCGACCTTGCAGCCGGTGCGGTAGCCCGGATCGAGCGCGAGCACGCGGGCGCCGCGCACGGGGCGTGCCGAGAGCAGGCCCTCGAGATTCTTGGCAAAGACATTGATGGCCTCGGTCTGCGCACGGACGGTGAGTTTGGCGCGGGCCTCGCGCTCCAGCGAGGGGGCCATGAGGCGCTTGTAGCCGTCGGCGATGGCGGCGTCAAAGACGGGCGCGAAGACGCCCTGGCGTCGGGGCCAACGGCTGCCGAGGCGTGCCGTGGCGGCGGCGCCGTCGACGTTCACGCGCACGCGGAGCTTGCCCTCGCGCTCACCGCGGTCGATAGCCAGCACGCGGTGGTTGGGTATACGGCGCAGCGGCTCATCATAGCTGTAGTACGGCTCGTAGGGGGTCTTCTCGGTGGGGTCGGTGGCCTCGACGACGATGTCTGCGGTGTTTTGCGTAAAGGCACGCAGGTCGGCGACGTTCTCGGGGTCCTCGGCTACCGTCTCGGCCACGATGTCCGCCGCGCCGGCGAGCGCCTTCTCGGGCGTGTCGAAGCCGGCTTCCTCGTTGACGTATGCCGCGGCGGCGTCGAGCGCGCTGCCCTTGGCCGAGGCCTGCATGATGACCATGTTGGCAAGTGGCTCCAGGCCTGCCTCGCGGGCCTTCTGTGCGCGGGTCATGCGCTTTTTGCGGTAGGGCTTGTAGAGGTCCTCGACACGCTGGAGCTGCGTGGCCTCGCGAATTTGCTGTTCGAGCTCGGGCGTAAGTTTGCCCTGGGCGTCGATGAGCAGAATGACGTCCTCTTTGCGCTGTTCAAGATTGCGCAGGTAGGACAGGCGCTCGTCGAGCGCGCGCAGGGCGACGTCGTCCATGCCACCCGTGGCTTCCTTGCGGTAGCGCGAGATAAAGGGGATGGTGTTGCCCTCGTCGATGAGCTTGACGGCTGCCTCGACGTTGGCGGCCTTAAGGTTGAGCTCGCGGGCGAGCTGGGCGATAAGATCCATGGGACTCCTTGCGTTTAAGGTGCGTTTGCAGCACAGGGCTACCAAGGATACCACCCGTCCCAAAAGACTGTTTTGGGGCCGCGCCATGAAAACGGCCTATCTACTACGTTTGAACCGTATTGGTCGACCATCCCCCGGTTTTCCGAAAATATGCAACCCGTCTACCTGCGGTTTTTATTTCGAGAAATTTGGCATGGTTGAGGGCGATCGGCTAAACGTAGTAGATAGGCGCGTTTCGTGGCGAACGAATCAAGCCGAGGTGCAAAATAGCCCCCCGCTCCAGAAAAATCGTCGGCAAGGTAGCAAAATGCCCCGCGGGCAGGAGGCTGCTCGCGGGGCAAAGAAGAGGGGCTTGTTGGTGACGGACCGAAGGGTTCGGCATGGGGCTTCTGCCGCGGTCGCTCTTAAGGCATTACAGCTCGACGAGCTGACCGGTCTCGGCGGCCTCCTTGATAGCGTTGAGAAGCGTGAGCGTCTTAACGTTGTCGGCGGGGGTCACGACGGGCTCGACCTCGCGGCGGACAACCTTCACAAAGTGCTTGAGCTGCATCTTGTGCGGCAGTGCCGGGTCGACGGCCGGAATCTCCATCTGCAGCGGCTTGTGCCAGTTAGAGGCGCCGTCGTAGGAGAACTGGTGCAGGCGGGGCAGCGACAGGGCGCCCTTAGTGCCGCCGATAAAGTAGGCGTCGGCGTCGAAGGGGCGGTACTGCGGATCCTCGCGGGCGGTGGCCTCCCAGTTCCAGGGGCTGGCGGTGGCGTCGGAGATGGTCATGCTTGCGAGCGCGCCATCGGCAAAACGGACGTTGACCACGGCGGAGTCCTCGGTCTCAAAACCGCGGGCGGCGCTGGACTGCATACCCTGGACGGCAACAGGCTCGCCCAGCAGATAGCGGAGCAGGTCGACGTCGTGAACCAGGTTGACCAGGATCGGGCCGGCACCCTTCTTGCGGCGCCACTCGACATCGAAATACTCGTCATTCTTATAGATCATGTAGTGGAAGCTCGACACGGTGAGCTTGCCCAGCTCGCCGGACTCGATGATCTCCTTGGCCTTGTTGACGAAGGGGTTGTGGCGACGGTGCTGACCTACGAGCACGGGCACGCCGGCGGTCTCGGCCTCGGCGGCGAAGGCCTGGGCATCCTCGAGATCGTTGGAGATCGGCTTTTCGATCAACGGCACGATATTGCGCTTCACAGCCTCGCGGGCAACGCCCAGGTGCAGGTCGTTGGGCGTGGCGATGATGACGGCCTCGGGCTTAACCTCGTCCATCATCTGGGCGGGATCGGTGAAGAACGGCACGCCGGCGGCCTCAGCCGTGGCGCGGGCGCCCTCAAAGGCGTCGGCGATGGCGACGAGCTCGGCCTCGGGCTCCTCGGTGACAAAGCGGATGTGGTTGCGGCCCATGGCGCCGGCGCCGATAACGGCAATGCGGACGGGGTTGAGCTCAGACATTTCGACTCCTTAATACTGGTGACCGGTGGAATGCGACAAAGGGACTGTCCCTTTGTCGCATCGGTAAAACTAGGCGGACTTCTTCTTGCTGTCGGAGACCATCATGTAGACGGTGAGCACGACGGCGATGGCGGCGATCACAATGGCGCCGTAGAAGGACTGCTGGTAGGCGGCGCTGCCGGCCTCGGCGTGATACAGCACGGCGGTGATGGGCTGGCTGATCCAGGTGGAAGCGGCATAACCCAAAAACATGATGCCGTAGTTGACGCCGATGTTGCTGGTACCAAAGGCGCCACCGGTGAGCGGCGGGTAGATGACGAGCAGGGCGCCAAAGCTAAAGCCGAGCAGAGCGAGCGCCACAAAGAACATGCTCTGTGTAAAGCTCATCGACATGATGACGAGTGCGACGATGGTGACGACAAGGCTGATGAGCAGCGACTTATAGGCGCCGAGCTTGTCGATGATCTGGCCAAAGGACAGGCGGCCGACCAGGTTGGCGCAGGTGTTGACGGAGACCACCACACCGCCGAGGGCGACGGCCGCGGCGCTCGTGGGATCGGCGAAGAGCTGGACGGCGGCGATGGAGGCAACCTTGCCCACGAGCAGAGTACCGGCGGTGGCGGCAAAGGCGAAGGTGATGATGAGGACCCAGAAGCGCGGGGTCTTGACCATCTCGCCCGGGGTGAGGTCGCCGAAGGTGCCGGCGTGCGCGCCGCCCTTGGGGGCCTCGAAGCCCTCGGGCAGCCAACCGGCCTCGGGGGCCTTCAGGAACAGGGCGGAGGCGGCGATCATCACAAAGAAGATGACGCCGAGCGCCTTAAGGGCGCCAAAGATACCCAGGCTCGGGATGAGCAGCGAGGCGAGCACCGGGGACAGCACGGCGGGGCCGGCAGTCGAAGCGGCGAGCGTAATGCCGGAGGCGAGGCCCTTCTTGTCGATGAACCACTTTTGGCCGGTGGTGAGCGCCGGGTTGTAGCCCAGGCCGTTGCCGATGGCGGCGACGAGCGAGAACCACAGGTAGAACTGCCACGGCTCGGTGACGGTGCCGGACATGAACCAGCCCAGGCCGTAGCACACGGCGGCGGCGATAACGACGTTGCGCGGGCCGATCTTATCGGAGATGCGGCCGGCGAAGATGCCCGTCACGGCCATGATGGTCTGAAAGACCGGGAAGGCCCAGGTAAGAGCGCTCGACCACTCGGGGTAGACGGCGAGTAGGTTCTTGCTCACGACGGAATACAGCGCGATGGAGCTGATGAAGAACATGGTGACGCACGCGGCGGAAAGCACGACGGCGCGACCCTTGTTGGAGTTGGTGGAAGCCATTGGACTCTTTCTCATCGATGCGGGGGAGGAGCGGGCGTGTCCGCGGGCCTCCCTGTTAGGTTGGTTTACTGGTCAGTCGGCTTGGCGACGCCGGACTCATCGGACCAAAGCTCGACACCCTTGTTTTTAAGGTAGTTGTCGGCATAGGCGCGACGGCCGCCGGGCTTGGCGGTGAGGTCGCCCATCATGTTGGAGAAGCCGCCATCGACCTTGATGGCGTCGCCGGTGGTAAAGTCCGAGCGCTTGGACGCCAGGAACATGACGGCGTTGGCGATATCGCTGACCTCGCCGATGCGGCGCGTGGCGATCAGACGGCTGCGGCTCTTTTCGACCTCGGGGTCGGCGTAGAAGTTGGCCGACATCGGGGTCTTAACGAAGCAAGGCTCGACGCAGTTGGAGCGCACGCCGTAGGGGCCCCACTCGGCAGCCAGCATCTTGGACATCATGTTGACGCCGGCCTTGGTGGAGCTGTACACGCCCGAGAACGTCTCGGGGGAGTGGCTGGCGACGGTCGAGATGTGCACCAGGCGGCCCTGGCCGGCCTTGATCATCTCGCGACCAAAGCGCTGCGAGGTGATGAAGTAACCGGTGAGGTTGATGTTGAGCACCTGCTCCCAGTCGCTCAGCGGCAGGTCCTCCATGGCGGCGAAGCGCAGGATGCCGGCGGTGTTGACGAGAACGTCGACGCGGCCGAAGTTGGCGATGGTGGCGTCGACGGCAGCCTGAACCTCGGCCTCGTCGGTGGCGTTCATCTTGTAGCCCTCGGCGTGGATGCCGAATTCGGCAGCGAGGTCGGCGGCTGCGGCCTTGACCTTTTCCTCGTCCAGGTCGAGCAGGACGACGTTGGCGCCGTTGCGGGCGAACTCGCGGCAAATCTCGACGCCCATACCGCCGAGCGCGCCAGTCACGGCGCAGACATCGCCCTCGAGCTTGAGCCAATTGCTCATAGGAACTTCCCTTCTTGTGCCTCCCGGTGGGTCGCTCCCATTAATCGACCCACGTGGTTTTCGCTGGTTATCGTATGCTTTGCATTTGCGCAGGTGAATTGCATATTTGTTAGAATGGCGTTAACCGTAGGTTTACACCGTGCGATGCAGTTTTTTCTCAATTAAGCGCGTGACCTGCGAAAACAACCCCCTGTGGCATCATGTGGCCACAAGCGCGAAAACGGGAGATTGACGTGTACGATCGACGACTTGAGGCCATATCGGCCGCCGCGGAGCTGGGAAGCTTCTCGCGTGCGGCGGCAAAATTGCGCGTGTCGACCCCGGCGCTCGTCAAACAGGTGTCGGGATTCGAGGCCGAGTTCGGCATCATGTTGTTCGAGCGCTCGCATTCTGGTGTTAAGGTGACGCCGGCAGGTGCTCTGCTGGTGGACGATGCACGTTCGATCATGCGGCAGTCCGAGGACGCGCTACGCCGTGCCCGACGCGCGGCAGGCGATGGCGGGGCCGTGCGCCTGGGTGTGTCGATGATGTGCCCGGGGCGCCAAACGCTGTCGATGTGGTCGGACATCCACGATCTGGAACCATCGCTGCGATTTGAGATCGTGCCGGTAAGCGACCTCTATGACGAGCGCGAATCCGTCATGCGCAGCTTGGGCCGCGAGGTGGATGTAGTGCAGTCGAGTTTTTCTACTCCACGCTGGGGCGACGCCTGCCAAAAGCTTCGCATCGTTAACGTGCCGTTTTATATCGACCTGCCGCGCACGAGCCCGCTGGCGCGCAAGAATCGCATTACGGTTGCCGACCTGGAGGGCATGCGTCTGCGCGTACTGCGCCACGGCAACGACGCCATGGACAGCCTGCGCATCGACCTTTTGGCCGACGGCGGCGTGGACGTGATCGATGTGGACAGCTTCGACTTTGCGCTCTTTAACGAGGCGGAGGAAAAGGGCGACGCGGTGCTCACCTGCGGGGCGTGGTCGGGGGTGCACCCGGCCTTTGTGGGCGTGCCGTTTCTATGCGGGCGAGAGGTGCCGGTCTTTTTGCACTATCCGCTCGAGCCCACCCTCCAAGTACAAAAATTCGTCAACGCAATGGCTCAGCTTCTCAAGTAGCTCATTTAGGACGGGGCCTTTTTAGCCACTTTTGGCGTCCTACCTGCGCAATGCGAAAAATTCGAAAAATGACTGCAAATCGGTTACGCATGATTTTGCTTTTGCCCTGGGCTGGTTGTAGAATCAAAAAACTCAAACGTACTACTTGTGTAGCTTGCGCGAAAGCTCGGGCTGCGGCTGGGGGGGGATGCGCCCATGCAGGGTCCTTTCGGTCATATAGCGTCGATGCGCCGCAGCTTTGCGATGTTGGCAGCGGTCTTATGCGCGTTCGTTATGGTCGGGGGGGTTGCCCTCGCGTGCGTACGGTGACGATGGCAACCTTATAACGAACCCAAACTTTCTTAGCCCAGCTACTGGTTGGTCGACGACCTCTCCGGCCAAGAGAATCGGTGAAATGACGGGCGTCGAGCTTCCTACGCAGCTCCTCAAGCCCCAAACGAACACCAAAGAAGCTAACGGTAATCATTTTGCGCTTGCATGGAATTTGAGGCCACAGGGTACCAGTTATTATTTTGAACCCGGATCAACCTACACCACCTTTTCCACCCAGAGCGGCTCCACGTACGAGTGGGGCCTCAACCATCGCGCCGCAACCGAACACGACGTGCTGATGCTCACGATGGGTCCTCAACAGGAGAATCTGTCGGTTAACAGCGCAGGCCAAGACCAGCTCATGCAGCTGCGGACTTGGCTTAAGGCGCAGGGTAAGATGCCCCAGGGAAATACCGTTGAGCAGTACACCGTTTACAGCGATCTCTTTGCTGCAAATGGCGGCTTTGCTGGTAGCAGCGCCGACGGATCCCACTTCTCGTTTGAGCAGAGCGACGGTCGCATTGCGCTTTCTGTGTGGCTCGTAAGCTCTAACGGACAGGGCTGGTTCTCCTTTGGCACCAACAGTACACACTATTATCGAGCGCTTCCCGAACAAGACGATGAGTTTGCCTATCAGGCTGACTATACCGCAGCGTCCGAAAAGACGATGCTTGCACTGACTTGCTATGATTCAAATCTTACGGGGGCGAACGAACAATACCGGGAGTGGTTTGGCAATCTGGTCAACGACGTTCACGTGGAAAAGCAGGGCACGCGTGACATCTATAGCGACTTTGCCAAGGTGTATCAGGAAAACTCGTCCGAGACCATGACAACGCTCACGCGCTATGCGTTCTCGACCTCGAATCTTAAGAACGAGAATACGAACATTGCTAACGGCAGTTTTGAAGACGATATACATCTAGGGAACAAGAGCACCAGCAAGTTTACGCTGTGCTCGCCCCATTGGCGTACGACCGAGACAGACCATCGTATCGAGATCGTTGCCCAGAACGACTACTATATCGATCCAGCTGGGCATTCTGTTACGTTTACGCCCTCCGATGGTGACTATGCAGCCGAGCTCAACGCACACGAGGCGAGTTCGCTCTACCAATATGTGACGACCGAGCCGGGAAAACAGTACGAGTGGGGGCTCGACCACCGCGGCCGCTCGGGTCGAGACGCCATGGCCCTTATCATCGGTCCGCGACAAGAAAACGAGCCGTACAAGGACAATCAAAAAGCACTCGATCAGTACCAGCAAATTATTCAATGGATTCAAATAAGCGTCGATAACTATGTCGGCTTGGATGTGGCCAATTTTTCCCAATCGGGCTGCAGCAAAAAGATCATCCTGTATTCGACCAAATTTGACAAAGTGGGTGGATTTGCCAGTGCGTCTAGCGGAAGCGCGTTCTCATGGACGGCCGATGCGGAACATACCGAAAAATGGTGCGTGTGGATCATGGTGTCCGAAAACGACGCGTGGGCTTCCTACGGTTCCAACGCGCTCGAGTACAATAAAAAGGTCGACTACGACTATACCTACACCATTCCGGATGGCCAAAACCAGAGCGTCTTTGCTTTTGTGGCCTACAACACGGCCAACGGGAGCAATTCGACCGGCAACTTCCTCGACAATATCTCGTTTAGGGAGTTCTATCGCATAGAGACGTACACGACGCCCAACGGAAGCGGAACGTATTTTTATAACTCCGATACCAAGACCGCCGACTTTACCTATGCCAAAAACTACGTAGGTAAACAGGAAAAGAACTCCTACTTTATGGTCGATGCCAAGCGCGATGACGGGGCAGTCTTTATCGGTGCTTTTGTCAACGGCGAGTTCTATTCCGCGAACGATGCGGCGCACTGGACCGAATTGAACGATGGCACCTATCACTTTAGGGTCGACAAGGTCACAAAGCACTATAAAGTGCACCTCGTGTTTTCCAAGGCAGGCGTTCAATACGATGTGAACGGCGGCAAAGCGTATCACTATGATCCGTCCAATGAGTCCACGGGCGATTTCGTGCAGCTTTCTGGCGCTGGAGCGAGCTATACCTCCCATGCCGCCGAAGGACAAAACGACGGCTGGAAGTTTATGGGCTGGGAGTACGCGGGCTCGGGAAAAGCCGTTTGTTTTAGCGCGGAGCACACCGTGACCCATACGGCACCCGAGGGCACCACGGATTCCGGTACTCTTACCATTAGGGGCAAGAAGGTCAATCCTGATACCGGCGCTGCGGGCGATACGGTAACGGTCGAAAACATCCCTGAGAGTCAGGGCGCGACATTTGTGGCGCAATGGAAGTATCGTCAGGCCTTTGTTGCCCAGCTTAAAAATGCCGATGGCACGTGGAGCAACGTAACGACGGGCGGCACGGTCAGCTCCAAGCTTAAGGGGGCAAAGGGCTCTATCGATGCCGGGGATGGCTCGGGCAAGGACGCCGACGCGTACGAAAAATCGGGCGTTGCCTACTTTGTGGATGACGGCACGTTTGTGGAGGCGGTGGCCGCTCCCAAGGAGGGCTATCACTTTGAGGGCTGGTATGACCTATCGAATCCAGACGCCCCGGAGCTGCTGTCGTCTTCACCCACCTATACGTACAACGTGAAGGACCGCCATACGGGATGCGTATACGCACGATTCACCCCGCGCACCTACACGCTCAAGGTTTCCAAGAGCGTTACGGGCAATATGGGCGACAAGCGTGCCTACTTTAAGATGACGGTGACCTTTACGGGTCTCAAGGCTGGTCAGACCTACGCCATCGAGTATTCGGATGCGCCTGCCCAGGGCAGCCATACGCTCGTGGCGCGACCGAATGATCAGGCCGAAACCGTGGAAAACAAGACGGCCTTTACGGCCGATGGCCAGGGCAGGGCGATCGTGCCGTTTGCCGTTAAGGACGGCCTGACCGTTTCGATTAAAACGCTTGATTACAACGCGACCTATACCGTGAGCGAAGACGATTACTCTTCGTTGGGCTATCACGCTGAGCTTACGGGTGCGAGCGGCACGCTCAACGGTCCGCGTGTGACCGTTGCCGTTGAAGCTAAGGCCACCAATTCCCGACAGGTCGCAGTGCCTACGGGTATCACGCGCAATCCCATCTATGCCCTGGCGATTTTGGCCGCCGGCGTGCTGCTGGTCACGGGCATGGTTGCGCTGCGTTTACATCGCGGCTCCAGGAGGGGCGGGCGCCTATGAGAAGACATGGCGCCAGCAATGCTGGTGGCGGGGCGCCCACACCTGCCGCTCCGCGGGGGAGGTCCTGTGGCGCGGGGTGCCCGATCGTGTCGAGCGCGAAGATAGGCGCACACGCGGCGCCAGATCTAAGGGAAGCAGACGACCGGCGAGATATCGTGGGCTTTCTGGCGCGCCTGGCATTTTTTGTCGTGACGCTCTGGCTGCTCTTTGGCGTGGTCCTGGGCGTGGGTGCGGTCACGACCGGCGAGATGGCCCCGCGTATCTGTTCGGGTGACGTCATGCTCTACTGGAGGCTCAGCCAGGGCTTCAACGAGGGTGACGTGGTGGTATACACCGCGGATGGCGAAGAGCGCCTGGGTCGCATGGTTGCCCGCCCCGGTGATGAGGTCACGATTACCGAGTCGGGCGAGCTCATGGTTAACGGGGCTGTTGTGGTGGAAAGCGATATCACCACGCCGACGCCGCGCTACGAGTCTGCTGTGGACTATCCCGTACACCTGGCAGCGGATGAGTTCTTTGTGCTGGCCGATCTGCGCGAGGGTGGGCATGACAGCCGCCTGTATGGGCCGATTGCCCGTTCGCAGATCAAAGGCAACGTGATCAGCGTGCTGCGCAGGTCGAACCTGTAGGCACGGAGATTGGTTTTATTAAGGGCATGTGCCCGAGAGGAAGGATACAACATGAAAACTGGAAAGAGGCGACTGACGGCGTTTGCAGTTGTGGCTGCCACGATGCTGCTGGCTTTGGTGGGAGTTGTCACGCCCGCGTGGGCGGAGGGGGGATCTACTACTCCGCATCTGCCGGTAACTGGCAACAAGGTTACGATCACCTCGACGCTTACCATGAACAAGGATGCTGTGGAGCCGAATGCGCAGTTTAAGTATTCGATCTCGCCGGCGGAGACGAGCGAGCTTACGAACACGGGTATGCCCGTTACTGCTGGAGTGGAAGGGGCCGTTTCGCTTTCGCCGTCTTCCGTAAATTATTCTGCCAAAGGTCTTTCTAGCGAAGATAATACCGACGGCGTTACTAAGACAATAACCGCCCCAATGAGCGTCAGCCTTGATACCTCAAAGTTCGCGGCTCCGGGCATCTATCGATACAAAATTACGCAGACGCCGCCAGAGCTGGATGGCCTCAACGACGTTGAGTATAAGGAACTGTTCCTGGATGTTTACGTAGAAAATGGCGACTCAGGCTTAGTTGCTAAGGGCTGCACTCTTAGCACAGCGGCGGGATCGGGCGACAAGACCTCAGGCTTTGAGAACAAATATGTCACCCAAAAGTTGACCATCAAAAAGGTCGTTGCCGGCAACCAGGGTGACAAGAATAAGGACTTTGACTTTACCGTCACGATTAAAGGCGCTGACGGGGAGACTTATAAGTACGCCACTGTGAAAGACGGGACTACTACCCCGAACGAAGTTAAGGCCGCGTCGGGAACTGCGATTAGCGTGAGCCTTAAGAACGGAGAATCCGTCATCTTTTACGGTCTCTCATCGGAGGATAAATTCGCCGTAACTGAGGCGGATTATCATAGCGAAGGTTATAAGACGTCGTACAAGATTGGTGATGGCACCAGTTCGACAGAAGGTAACTCTATTGCCGAGAAGGGTATCGGTACTTCTGACACCACGGTGACCTTTACCAACACCAAAGAGGCTACCGTTCCCACCGATGTTATTCGGACGGTCGTTCCCTATGCGGCAATCGTCGCGTTTGCTGCCGTGATGGGCGTGGTCTTCTTCCGTCCTCGTCGTAACCGCCATTAAAACAGCGAGGATTACAGCCGATGGAGCTTAAACGCATGGCTCGGCTGGCGAGAGCCGGCGACCGCGTGCTTACGTGGTTTGCCGGCTTTCTCGTGCTGCTCATGCTGCTGTACGGGGGCTATTCGCTGTGGGACACAAACAACGTTATGAACGGTGGGTTCATCAGCGATGAGCTGCTGCACTACAAACCCACCGGGGCCAACGATTGCGCACGCCTGCAGGAACTGATGGCCAAAAATCCCGACGTGGTCGGATGGGTTACCATCGATGGCACCAACATCGACTATCCCTTTGTTCAGGGAAAAGATAACCAGGAATACCTCAACAAAAACGTGTTGGGGGAGTCCGCGGTTTCGGGAGCGGTGTTTTTGGATACGCGCAACAGTCGCGCGATGACCGATTCCTACAATCTGCTCTATGCGCACCACATGGATAACGGCGCGATGTTTGGCGATGTCGATCGGTTTTTAGACAGGGGCTTCTTTGACCTGCACCGCACGGGCACGCTCTACACAAAGGATGGGGCGTTCCGCCTGCGCATTGTTGCCGTGTGCTCGTTTGCTGCGAGTGATGACATTATCTTTGGGCCGGGAAACCTGGACCAGGCCTCAATGCAGACGCTGCTCGCGCATATCTCGCAGACGGCGGTGCACGAGAACATGGATGACGTTGGCCCCGATGCACGCATCATCGCGCTTTCTACCTGCAGCGATAAAACAAATGGGCGCCGAGCGCTCCTAGCCGAAATCTTGTAGCTCATTTAGGATGGGGCTTTTCTAGCTACCTTTGCCGTCCTACCTGCGCAATGATTTTTCCGGGACGGGGATTTTTAGCTACGGCGTTCCGTTAGCTTGACCGAGTCCCGTCCCAAATTAGCTACCCTTTGCTACGGGTTTAGCGGTCCTCGCGTTGCGGCCCGGCTGCCTCGGCTGTCTTTACGCGGTTCTTATCGACGTACATGTTCTTGTCGGCCTGGGAAAAGAGTTCGCGCATGGTAGGCGGCTCGTCAAAATCGCTGGAAAGCGCATAGCCCACCGCGTAGCTGATGGGCATATCGGGGTGGACTTCGGAATACTCGTTCACGTTCGCGCGAATCCGAGCGAGACAAGATTCCACAGCGGCTCGGTCGGCATCCCGCAGCACCGCGATAAACTCATCGCCGCCGTCGCGACCCACAAAGCACGTCTCCGACGCCACACTTCCCAGTTGTTGGGCAAAAGAGCGAATGTATTCATCGCCCTTCTCATGGCCGAAGTTGTTATTGACCATATGCAGATTGTTAAGGTCGAAGACGCACACCGCAACGGGCTCCTCCGCGGAGACAGGCTGCTCCTGCCCCAAGATCTCCTCGCACTTGTTCTTGTTGGGCAGCCCCGTGGCTTCGTCGAGATAGACTTTGCTCTGCAGTTCGCGATTGAGCGCGGCGGCGCGCACCGCGCGAACGAGTTCGACCGCAAAGGTCGCCACCAAGCCCACGATGTCGATGATCACCAAGCCCTCGAGATAGTTGAGCGCCGACGCCTTCTCCTGAGAGTAGTCCTCTGCGAGTCGCGTAGCATCGTCGCAAATGCCAAAGAACTCCTCGCTCATGGAGATGATGTCGGTGTTCTCATAGCCGACTTCGCGCACGCGGATGATCTCGGTGCAAAGCTCATCAAAATAATTTGCAAGCTCGGTCATTTTTGCCTGATACTCATCGTCGTCGAGACGGACGAGGTTGAGGTCGTCACTTCCGTAACGCAAACCGTTGATGTATGAATCCACGGCTTTGAGCAGGTCATCTTGAGGCTGGCCCGCATCCTCGAGCTTAACGATTCGCTGCGTGGTACCGCGCACCAGACCGGCGTAGTTGACCACACGCGCCGTGCCCTGGATATCGGAGACGAGCAGCATAACATTGATGAAGAAGAAGATGAGAACTGCCGTGAGCACCATCATGAGCAGGCGCACCGCCTGGCCGGCCTTCTTGGCGACAGAAGTATTCACAAGTTCACTCCCCTAAATGACAAAAGTACAGGTAGCACGCAGTGTGCTGAAATTCATGGGTGGTTAACTCTACCATATGGGCCAGCAGCCTTAAACTGCAGCAGACGCTCGTCCAAATTGGCGTGACGCTTGCCTTGTTGTTCTTGACCTGGCCGCGCTATCGGACATGCTTCTGGTCTTGGATCACCATGGGAAAGCTCATCTCGTTTTGTGCGTCTAGAGTGGGATGCGGCTTCCCAAAGGTGCCGTTAGGGGAAACCACATCCCGGTTTATGCCCTTGAAATGGGATGCCGTTTCCCGGAGGGGGCCCAGCGGGAAACGGCATCCCATTCTGAGCCCGAAAAGTGGGATACGGTTTCCGGCTGGCATGAAAAAAGCCCCCACAGCTCATATGAACTGCGGGGGCTTATGCGTTGCGGTGCATTGTGTTTGGGTCGTTGAGATGAGTCGATTTGCCCCGAAAGAGGAGGGCATTGACCTTAGGGTCATGCCCGACGAATGAGCGACAAATCGGCCATCTCGGCGAGCCGAACTACTCCAGCTCAAACGCTCCGGTATAGAGCTGGTAGTAATACCCGCGCTTGGCAATCAGCTCGTCGTGGTTGCCGCGCTCGATGATGCGGCCGTGGTCCAGGCAGATGATTGCGTCGGAGTTGCGCACGGTGGAGAGACGGTGCGCGATGACAAACGTCGTGCGGCCCTCCATGAGCTTGTCCATGCCCGCTTGCACGATAGCCTCGGTGCGGGTGTCGATGCTCGACGTGGCCTCGTCCAGAATCATCGCCGGCGGATCGGCGACGGCGGCGCGGGCGATCGAAATCAGCTGGCGCTGGCCCTGCGACAGCTGGGCGCCGTTGCCGGTGAGCATGGTGTCGTAGCCGTCGGGCAGGCGGGTGATAAAGTCGTCCGCGCCGGCGAGCTTGGCCGCCGCGATGCACTCCTCGTCGGTAGCGTCCAGGTTGCCGTAGCGGATGTTATCCATCACAGTGCCGGTGAACAGGTTCACGTCCTGCAGCACCACGCCCAGCGAGCGGCGCAGGTCTGCCTTGCGGATCTTGTTGACGTTGATGCCGTCGTAGCGGATCTTGCCGTCGGCGATGTCGTAGAAGCGGTTGATGAGGTTGGTGATGGTCGTCTTACCGGCACCGGTGGCACCGACAAACGCGACCTTCTGGCCCGGCTTGGCAAACACGGACACGCCGTGCAGCACCTCGTGGTCGGGCGTGTAGCCAAAGTCGACGTTGTCCATGACCAGGTCGCCGCGCAGCGGCACGTACTCGATCTCGCCGGTGGCGCGGTGCGGATGTTTCCACGCCCACATGCCGGTGTGGTGGTCGGCCTCCTCGAGCTGCCAGGTGTCGGGGTTGACCTGCGCGTTGACGAGCGTCACGTAGCCTTCGTCGGCTTCGGGCTTCTCGTCGATGAGTTCAAAGATGCGGTCGGCGCCGGCGAGGCCCATGACCACGGCGTTGATCTGCTGCGAGATCTGGCCGATCTGTCCGCAGAACTGCTTGGTCATGTTGAGGAACGGCACCACGACGGCGATGGACAGTGCCATGCCCGAGATGCTCAGGTTGGGCACGCCCAGCGCCAGGAAAATGCCGCCGGCAAGGGCCACCAGCACGTAGAGCAGGTTGCCCAGATTCATAAGGATGGGCATGAGGATGTTGGCGTACATGTTGGCCTTCTGCGAGACCTCGAAGAGCTTTTCATTGCGCTCGTCAAAATCGGCCTCGGCGGCAGACTCGTGGCAGAATGCCTTGACGACCTTCTGGCCGTTCATGACTTCCTCGATATGGCCCTCGACCACGCCGAGCTCGGTCTGCTGCGCAATAAAGAAACGCGCGGAGTTGGAGCCGAGCAGCTTGGTCATAAAGGTCATAAAGGCGACACCGGCCACAATGACCAGGCACATCCACACGCTGTAGTACAGCATGATAAAGAATACCGTGACGATGACGATGGTCGTCATGAGCAGGTTGGGCAGCGACTGGCTGATCATCTGGCGCAGCGTGTCGATATCGTTGGTGTAGTGGCTCATGATGTCGCCGCGCTGGTGTGTGTCGAAGTAGCGGATCGGCAAGTCCTGCATGCGGTTGAACATCTTCTCGCGCAGCTTCTCGAGCGAGCCCTGCGTGACGATGGCCATGGCGCGGTTCCAGAACAGCGAGGACAGGATGCCGACGCCGTAGATGCAGGCGAGGGTGGTCACGAGCTGTGCGATCTTGGGCTGTGCAGCTTCCCAATCGCCCGACTGCCACGATTCGCTAATAATCTGCAGGGCGCTCTGAAGGAAGGTCGCGCCGATGGAGTTGATGATGGCGCAGAGCACCACGCCGACGACGACGAGGGGCAAAAGCACGGGGTAGAAGCCAAAGAGCGTCTTGATGAGGCGCGACATGGTGCCACCCTTGCGGTTGAGCGCGCGCTCGGCGGTCGTTGCCTTACTCATATGCCTCGCCTCCTTCCTGGGTCTGAGCTTGTGTTGCGGATGCCTCGGTGTCGGCTTCGACGGCCTCTTCGCCCTCGGCAGACATCTTGTTCTGCGAGGTAAAGGTCTCGCGGTAGATCTCGCTCGTCTTGAGCAGCTCATCGTGGTTGCCGATCTGCGCGATGCGGCCGCCCTCCATGACGATGATGCGGTCTGCATCCTGCACGGAGCTAATGCGCTGGGCGATGATGAGCTTGGTCGTGTTGGGCAGATAGCTTGCCAGCCCTGCGCGGATCTTGGCGTCGGTCTTGGTGTCGACGGCGCTGGTGGAGTCGTCCAGGATCAAGATCTTGGGGCGACGCAGCAGGGCACGCGCAATGCACAGGCGCTGCTTCTGACCGCCGGAAACATTGGAGCCGCCCTGCTCGATCCAGGTGTCATAACCCTTGGGGAAGCCATCGACAAACTCATCGGCGCAGGCCAGATGTGCCGCCTCGCGGACTTCCTCGTCGGTGGCGTTCGGGTCGCCCCAGCGCAGGTTTTCGGCAATGGTGCCGCTAAACAGTACGTTTTTCTGCAGCACCATGGCCACCTGGTGGCGCAGCGCGTCCAGGTCGTAGTCGCGTACGTCCATGCCGCCCACGCGCACGGTGCCTTCGGTGGCGTCGTACAGGCGGGCGATGAGGTTTACAAGCGTGGACTTGGCCGAGCCGGTACCGCCGATGATACCGATGGTCTCGCCGCTCTTAATGTGCAGGTCGATATCGTCGAGCGCCTGGCGCTTCGCATGCGCGGAATACTTAAAGCTCACGTGGTCAAAGTCGATGGAACCGTCGGCAACCTCGAGCACGGGCTCGGCGGGATCGGCGATCGTGGGCTCGGCGGCCAGCACCTCGGTAATGCGGTGCGCCGATTCGTCGGCCATGGTCACCATGACAAAGATCATCGACAGCTGCATCAGGCTCATGAGGATCGCGAAGCCATAGGTAAAGATCGAGGAGAGCTGGCCCACGTCGAACAGCGTGCCCTGGCTCGTGATGATGAGCTTGGATCCCAGGTAGATGATGACGACAAATGCGCCGTTGACGCAGATGTTCATCATGGGGTTGTTAAAGGCGAGCAGCTTCTCGGCGCGGGTGAAGTCCATCTGGACGTCGCGCGCGGCGGTGGCGAACTTCTCCTTCTCAAAGTCTTCGCGCACGTAGCTCTTGACCACGCGCATGCCGGTGACGTTTTCCTCGACGGACTCGTTGAGCGCGTCGTACTTGCGGAACACGCGGGCAAAGATCGGGCGCACCTTATAGATGATAAAGAACAGGCCAAAGCCCAGCAGCGGAATGATGACCAGGTAGACCATGGCGACGCTGCCGCCCATGGCGTAGGCCATGGCAAAGGCAAAGACCAGCACCAGCGGCGCGCGCACGGCGATGCGGATGAGCATCATAAAGGCCTGCTGCACGTTGTTGATGTCGGTGGTGAGGCGGGTGACGAGCGAGGAGCTCGAGAACTCATCGATGTTGGCAAAGCTGAACGTCTGGATCTTGTAGAACAGGTCGTGACGCAGGTTCTTGGCGAAGCCGCAGCTCGCATGACTGCAGGTGACGCCGGCGGCGGCACCAAAAGCGAGCGACGTCAGTGCGATGAGCACCAAAAAGCCTGCGGTGGGAAGCATCTGGGCGACGGTGGCACCGTCTTTGATGGCGTCGATCATGTCGGCGGTGATAAACGGGATCATCATTTCGCAGAGCACCTCGCCAAGCACCAGCAGCGGCGTGGCGATCGTGACCTTCTTGTAATCGCGGATGCTTCCCATGAGGGTTTTAATCATCCAGTTCCTCCCAGGTTACGCGGATTTTCTCGAGCATCTCGGCGAGCTGTTCGCGCTCGTCGTGCGTAAGGGCGCTAAAGGCCTGTTCCCTAAAGCGAATGCGGGCTGCCTGGTCGATGCGGGCGTTTTCCCGGCCGGTTTCGGTCAGGCGAATGGTGAGTTGCCGTCGATCCTTGGGGTTACGGCTGCGTTCAATGAGGCCGTTGACCTCGAGCTTGGACAGGATCTCGGAAAGCGACCCCGGCTTGAGGTCAAAGTGCATGCCGAGTTCCTGCTGCGACATCTCGCCGCCGGGCTGCTTGGCCAGCAGGCAGATGATGGGCGCCTTGCCGGACACGCCTCCGCCATGAAAATGCATGTAATGGCCGCAAAAACCCAGGCCGCTCAGGATGCGCTTGGCGAGTTTGTCTTCGGCGCTGACCGCTTCGGGTACATCCGCCGGCTGTGACGGGTCGCCGCCGGGCTCGTGCGAACAAAGGTTAAGAGGTTCATCGCACATGAATTAGTGTTGCTCCTTTCTTTAGTTAGGTAGTGGAATTGTTTTGTGCCTGACCAATCTAGGAGCATGAGAAATGAATGTCAAGGTACCAAACTAGTGGTTACGCGGTTTTACCAAACCGCGTAACGGCTCGACGCTGCAAACCCGCCAGAGCGGCAATCTGCCTTTCAACTTCGGCGGCATGACCAGAAGGTCAATGCCGCCTCGTTTCAAGGCACCTTGCTCACTCTGGCGAGTTTTCGCTGACTTCGCCAAAACATCGGTGTTGCCCGACCAGTCGTTTTGGCACTTAGGTGGCACTTAGGGACGTTCCTTATGTGCCGGCACTTGGGGACACTCCTTGCGCTGATAGTCGTTGGGTTAGTCGTTGGGGACGTTCTTGTTTGACTAGTCATTTAAGAACGTCCCCAACGACTAACTTCCTTCCCGTAACCTTTCCGCAACAATTCGACCTCCACGGCACCAGCGCCCGCCTGCCGTGCTCCCTGCGCTACACTTAGTCGCACTGTGGCGCTGCTGCGCCGTGCCCGAACCAAGGGAGACCCTCATGAAGAACACTCAGCTGCTGCTGATTAACGATATGTGCGGCTACGGCAAGGTCGCGCTTTCCGCCATGCTGCCGGTGCTGTCGCACATGGGCTACCGTATCCATAACCTGCCGACGGCGCTCGTTTCCGACACGCTCAACTACCCCAAGTTCTACATCCACGACACCACGGAGTACGTGCGCCAGAGCCTCGCCATCTGGGAGGAGCTCGGCTTTGAATTCGACGCCATCTCGACCGGCTTTATCGTGACCGAGGAAGAGACGCGCATCATCTCGGACTTTTGCCACCGCCGTGCGCAAAAGGGCACCAAGGTGTTCGTCGACCCCATCATGGGCGACAACGGCAAGCTCTATGCGGGCGTGCCCGAGTCCACGATTGGCCTTATGCGGCACCTGCTCGAGTGCGCCGACTACGCGGTTCCCAACTACACCGAGGCCTGTTTGCTCACCGACACGCCTATCGTCGAGCAAATTACGCCCGATGAGGCCCGCGCCCTTGTGGACGCCGTGCGCGAGCTGGGTGCCAAGTCGGTGGTCATTACGAGCGCCGTAGTCAATGGCACGAACGCGGTTATTGGTTACGACCATGTGGCGGGGGAGTACTTCACGATTCCCTTTGAGCTCATTCCGGTCTATTTCCCGGGCACGGGCGACACGTTCTCGGCGGTGCTCGTCGGCCGCGTTATGGCAGGCTGGAGTCTGCAGCGCGCGACGTCCGATGCCATGCGCGTGGTGGCAGAGCTTATCGAGCGCAATGCCGACCAAGAGGACAAATCGGCCGGCCTTCCCATCGAGGCCTGCCTGGATGTGATCGACCATGAGTAATGCTGGCGAGGGCGGCATCAAGCCTGCGGGCGATAACAAGCCGCTCGGCGCGCCGCGTGGCAAGCGTCCGCGTATCCGCGTGAGCTGCGTGGACCAGCTGGGTGCGTGCCGCTGCCACCATGGTCACAAGCCGGGCGACGTTTTTGACTTCGACCGAGACCGCGGCAAGATGTGCGCCATGGCCTGCCATGTGGGCTTTCCCTATATCGATATCCTGCGCTATGGCGGAACTGTGCCTGGCAACGAGCCCGGTACGGCAAAGTTCTGCTGCCCCGAGGTCGATACGCTGAACGTCTGGCTTGCCGAGATCGTTGACGAGTAGTCGAGCGCAATGTGTCAAAGGGACAGCCCCTTTGACACATTCGCCGGTGGTGCCCCTTCTTTTGCTTATAATCTCAAATCTCTGTATTTCATTTGATTTTAGGTTCTAAAAATTCTGCGTTTCATCGATAATCAAGCGTATAAAACTTTGCATTTCATTTGATGACACTGAGGAGAGAGCCTATGCTGCGCAGGAAAATAGCGGCAGAGCTGGAGCGTTGGCTGAAGTCTGCCGAGCAAAAGGCCTTATTCATCACGGGTTCTCGCCAGATCGGCAAAAGCTATTCGATTCGCGCATTTGGCAAAGCCAGCCATGCAACCTACATCGAGCTTAACCTCATGGAAAATCGCCAGGCAAAAGATGCTCTTCTCGAGGCGCGGGATGCCGATGATTTCATCAGCAGGGTGACGCTTCTTTCGGGAAAGTCGATTGCACCAGGCAAAACGCTCGTGTTTATCGATGAGGTCCAAGAGGCCCCCGACATCATGACGATGGCAAAGTTCCTTGTTGAGGACGGGAGGTGCCGCTGGGCGTTTTCGGGGTCAATGCTCGGGACTCAGTTCAAGGGCGTCAGGTCCTATCCCGTGGGGTATGTCCACGAGCTTAGGATGTTCCCGCTCGATTTTGAGGAGTTTTGCTGGGCAACCGGGGTGAGCGAGGGGGCTCTCCAAACGATACGTGACGCGTGTATCAGCGAGAGGCCCATTCCTGATTACATTCATGACGCGATGATGGCAAACTTCAGGACCTATACCGTTGTCGGCGGAATGCCGGAGGTCGTGCAGCGTTTCCTTGACACGCAGGGCGACCTTGCCTCTGTTCGTCAGCTACAGTCCGAGCTCAACGAACAGTACCGACGGGATATTTCCAAGTATGCAAGCGGGCGTGCCCTTCAGGTGCAGAGCATCTACGATCAGCTCCCCATTATGCTTGAGGGCGAACACAAGCGTTTCGTGCTCAATTCCATTGACCCCAAGGCTCACTACGAGAAGTACCAGCGAGATTTTGTCTGGCTTGCCGATGCCGGCGTTGCTCTCAAAGCCGATATCGTAACCGAGCCAAAATCGCCCCTGCTCAAGACGGCACGGCCATCGCAGTTCAAGCTATATCAATCGGATACGGGCATGTTGATGGCGCGCTACCCCGTTGGAGTCGCCCAAGCGGCGTATCTTGATAGCAAGGAGCCCAATCTGGGCGGCATTTACGAAAACGTGGTGGCCCAGCAGCTGGCTACCCAAAATCGCCAGCTTTACTACTATCAGACAAAAAAGCGCGGTGAAGTGGACTTTGTGGTCGATGGACCGGATGGGACGGCTGTTCCGATCGAGGTTAAATCGGGCTCCTATTACCACGCGCACGCTGCGCTCGGTCATGTGCTTGATACGGCTGAATATGGCGTAAGGCTCGGGATCGTTTTCTCGAGAGGCAACGTTGAGCGCAACGGAGCGGTTCTCTATTTGCCGCTATATGCGACCTGGGCCCTTTCGGATGTTTTGGGCGACTCCTGCGCCGAGGGGATAAAGCTGGAGGTCAAGCCGGTCTAGGGCCAGTCCCGGATGTGGCAAAGGGGCAGTCCCTTTGTCACATTCATGAGTGTGGATTTTCTCCCACCGAGATAACGAGCGTGGATTTTCTCCCGTTTAGAGCGCACTCGAACGCTCAAAGTGGGAGAAAATCCACGCTCGTTTTATGCCGATGGCGTGGCCCGTGTGCCCGCGCCGCCCGAGCGCCTACAGCTGCTCGAGCATGGCGGTGCAACCGGCGAGTACATCGCGGTAGGTGGCGTCGAAATTGCCGGTGTACCAGGGGTCGGCCACGTCGCCGGGGCGATCGGTCCAATCGAGCAGGCGCGAGATCTTGCCATCGGGGTCCTTCCCAAAAATTCGGTACAGGGCGCGGGCGTTCTCGTCGTCCATATAGACAATGTGGTCCCAGTCGCCATACTCCGCGCGACGCACCTGACGTGCGCGATGTGCGACGACGGGAATCCCGACCTCGCGTAGCTTGGCAACGGTACCGTGGTGTGGCGGGTTGCCGATCTCCTCGGTCGAGGTCGCCGCGGAATCGATGGCAAACTCCGCCTCGCGCCCAGCGCGGCGCACGAGCTCGGTAAACACCGACTCGGCCATCGTCGAGCGGCAGATGTTTCCATAGCAGATGAACAGTACACGTTGCATATGCGGTTTCCTTTCGATCGCCATCATCGAGCTCGAGTATCGCATCTACGCCTGCGCCATCGCCCTCTTGCGTTCCCAGCGAGCCAACTTAATCGTCACCAGCGTGAGGGCCCAGGCCACAAGCGAGAACGCGGCGCCCACTGCGCCCACGTACGCAATGCCAACGCTGCTTACCACGGCGCCGCCCACTGCGGTGCCAAAAGAGATGCCAACGTTAAACGCCATGGGCTCAACCGAACTTGCGAGTACCATCGACTTGGGATGGCGGCTGTGTGCCACGTCCATAAAGTGCGTGATGCACGATACCGAGAACAGGTACATGAGCAACGCCAAGCTAAAGACAAAGACCAGCGCGAGCGGCATGGTGCCGCCCACAGCAAACAGTCCGAGTAACGCCGCAGCCTGCAGCACAAACGTCACGAGTAGCGCCTTCATGCCAAAGCGCGCATCGATCCATCCGCCCAGGATGTTCGAGATCAGGCAGAACACGCCGTAGGCCATGAGCGTGGTACTGGCTTCGACCGTGCCCATGCCCAGCACCTGCTCAAGATAAGGCGTCACGTAGCCGTAGAAAACGTAGACCGACCCCACGCCAAACAAAAAGATGAGCATGCCGGTGATGATGCTCGGCTCGCGTAGCAGACCCGCCTGCTCGCGAAAAGTGGCGGGCTCGTCGGTTTGCCCAGCGCGCGGCATAAACGCCACGAGCGCTCCGCAGATCAGAACGGCAAAGGCCAGCGTGCCGTACATGGCCACGTGCCAATCGAGCGTGTCGGCCACAAACTTGCCGATCGAAGTGACAAAGACCATTGCCACGGAAAACGCACCATATACCACCGAGATGGCAAGCGAAGTTTGCTGCGGAGACAGAAGCTCGGGGATGTACGTCACGCCCACGGCGAGCAGTGCGCCCGAGACGGAGCCCAGGATGATGCGCGAGATGAACAGCACCTGGAAGTTGGGCGCCAACGCCATGACCAGGTTGCCGAGCACAAAGACGATGCTGTAGCACACGAGCAGCTGGTAGCGGCGAAAACGCCCCGTACTGAGCGCGAGCACCGGCGTCGAGATAGCGTAGATCAGTGCGAACACGCTAATAAGTTGGCCTGCGGTGGCAAGCGATACGCCGAGTTCCGTCGCTAGGTCGCTTTCGATGCCGATGACCACGAACTCGGAGCAGCCGAGCGAGAATCCCAACAGCACGAGCAGCGCCAGGCAAAGATTGGTGCGCGCGGGGGAGAGCGCGGCGGCGGTTGACTTACTTTTTGGCGTGGTTGCGGCGGTCAAGGTTGTCACTCCAATGTCGCGTGAATAAGCGGGATTCAATCCCTGCAACTCTAACAGAATGTGACAAAGGGACAGTCTCTTTGTCACATTCGCGGCGTGGCTGCCGCCTAAACCGTCACAACATTCGATGAAAATCTCGAAAACGAGGAAAAACGTCGAATGTTGTGACGGTTTTCGTGTCCGGCGCGGGTGAGCTTCGGTGCCGTCTGGGGGTATAAGACTAGCGAGTGTTTATTTGCGAGGCCTAAGGGGCGCCCCGTATGGATATCGATAACTTTGAATGGTGGTATAGCGAGGGCGAGGCTCCGGACGAGGAGTGGGACGAGCCCGCGTCGCGTGACGTGTCGAGCGACGAGGACGAGACCGGCAACGATGCCGCTGTCGAGCCTGATGCCGCCTCCGATGCCGCCGAGCCCCTGACCTTTGAGCAGGCTTGGGCCCAAGCCGAGGCCGATGAGGCTAAGGCCGATGCCACGGCCACACTCGGTGAGCCGGCGGACATGTCCATCTCGCCGGCCAAGACCCCGCAGCCGCGCCATAACATCGACCCCGACAGCACGGCATCCTTCAGTATTCTCGACGTGCCCTCGCAGGGTGCTCAGGCGCCCGCGCCCACACGTCGTCCCAATCTGTCTCGCGAGGAAGATGCAGGACGTCGCTCTCCGCTCGGCCCCATCCTTATCGCCTTCATGGCCGGCGTTATCGCATGCTCGGTAATTGGAAACGTCTGGAGCCATGTTGAACAACAGCGAAAAGACGCCGCCAAGGTCGAGATGTCTATCGAGCAATCGCTCGGCCGCACGCGCTCGGTACATGTGTCGGTCGAGGTCAAGGACGGCGCGACGTGGGACACCGCGCGCTGCGACAGCCAAATGCTCATCCACATCGTGGGGCGCACGCTCAAAGGGCAGACGATTGACGAGTATCAATACGTCAATTCCGCTGGTGACGGCATCGAACTTAAGCCCGGCGACTACGAGCTCACCGTCGATGAACCGCCCGTCGCCACCGACGGCACGCGCTTCCGTGCCTCAAAGCGCATGGTCCCCGTGAGTTTTAACTCACAGGCGCCCGACACGGTCGACACCACACCGCAGGGCGGGTTCGACCTTTACGTGGATACCCAGTAGGCATTCGCCGCTCATTCCGCTATGACTACTCAATAATCGCCTGCTGTCCCGTCCCGCCGCCAAGAGTGGGACAATAGCCCTCGACACTATTGTTTATTTTTGGAGGAAGTAGCATGTCTACCGTCACTACCATCAAGCGCGGCGGCCTCACCGCGGCCATCGATTCCATGGGCGCCCAGCTCACGAGCCTTGCCCTCAACGGCAACGAGTATCTGTGGCAGGGCGACCCGGCCTTTTGGGGCAAGCACGCGCCCATCCTGTTCCCTATTGTGGGCTCGCTGCGCAACAACACGGCGACGTCTGCGGCCGGCACCTGCGAGATGCCGCGCCACGGACTCGCGCGCATCGTCGAACACAAGCTGGTCGAGGTTTCGGAGGACGGCTCCTCGGTAACGTACGAGATCACCGACACGCCCGAGTCGCTCAAGGCGTTCCCGTTCCACTTTAAGCTCAACATGACCTATGCCCTGACTGGTGACGCCACACTTACCCAGACCTTTGCCGTCACCAATACCGGCGACGTGGACCTGCCGTTCTCGGTGGGCGGCCACCCCGCGTTTAACGTACCGGCTCCCGGTGCCGAGGACGAGGCATTCGAGGATTACGAGCTGGCGTTTACCGAGGCTTGGACTAATGAGGCTCCCATCATCACGCCCGACGGTCTTATGACGTTCGAGGGCAGTTACAAGGCTCCCGATAACTCGGACGTGCTGCCCATCACGCACCGCAGCTTCGATAACGACGCCATCATGTTCACTGATACCCCGGGCTCCACGCTCACGCTGCGCGGCCGCAAGTCGGGCCACGGCGTCAAGATCGACTTTGAGGGCTTTAAGTACATTGGCGTGTGGTCTGCCGCCAACGACGCCCCGTTTGTGGCGCTTGAGCCCTGGACCGGTCACACCACCATGGACACCGAGGACGACGTCTTTGAGCACAAGGTCAACACCATCACCTTGGCTCCCGGCGCTACCGATAAACGTAGCTTTAGCGTCACCCTGCTCTAGAGGTTCCGCCGTTCTAATGAACGGCGGGCCGGTCGACGCTGCGCGCCGCCCAGGGCGACAATTTGTCATTCAAAAGGCAAGGCATGACCAGAAGGTTTATGCCTTGCCTTTTTCATGCCTAGTCGTTGGGGACGTTCTTGTTTGACTAGTCGTTTAAGAACGTCCCCAACGACTATCAATCGTTTTCAGTTCGTAAACTTGTATATATGCATTTATATATGCATTTGCTGGAGGTAGCGCTGAGCGGTATCCTGTTAAGTCGTCAGCATACGATTCAACAGGGAAGGCAGATTATGCATTCTCCCCATCAACGCGACGCGCATCCACAGCCGGTATGCAGCCGTCGCATCTTTTTGGGTAGCGCTCTCGCTGCGAGCGCTTCCGTCGTCGTCGGCGCACTTGCCGGTTGCCAGCGCCCCTCCACGCTGGAAGTAGTTCAGCCCACGACGGGTGGCGGTCGCGACGACCTGTCCGATTCCGTTATCGGCAAGGATAAGATCCGCATTGGCATGGAGGCGGCCTACGCCCCGTACAACTGGCAGGTCTCCGAAGCCAGCGAGTACACCATCCCCATCGACAACGTGCAGGGCGCCTATGCCGATGGCTACGACGTGCAGATCGCCAAGATCGTCTGCAAGGCCCTCGGCGGCGAGCCCGTTGCCGTCAAGCAGAGCTTCTCGGGTCTTATCGATTCGCTCAACAACGGCCAAATCGACCTCATCATCGCCGGTATGAGCGCCACGCCCGAGCGCGAGGAGTCCGTCGGCTTTTCCGATCCGTACTTCATTGGCTACTTTGGCCTGTTCGTAAAAGAGGGCTCGCCCTACCAAAACGCGACCAAGCTCAGCGACTTTAGCGGCGCTACGGTGCTCGGCCAAAAGGACACCATGCTCGATACCGTCATCGACGAAATCCCGGGCGTTGTGCACAAGAACCCGGTCGACTCCGTCCCCACGGTGTTTTCGAACCTGCTGCAGGGCACGTGCGACGCCGTGACCTACAACACCGAGAATGAGAAGGGCTATATGGCCCAAAATCCCGGTATCCTCCCCATCCATTTTGCCGAGGGCGAGGGCTTTAAGCAGGAGGTCGCGGCAAATGTCGGTTGCCGCAAGGGCTCGGACAAACTGCTTAAGCTCATCGACAAGACACTCAAGGGCATCAGCCAAGAGGAGCGCGACCAAATGTGGGACGCGTGCCTCGACCGTCAGCCGGCATAGGGAGGCAGCATGAAAACCATCAATCGCCTGGCCTCCTTTATCAGGGCAGACCACCGTTATGTGTACCTGGGCACGAGCGTTATCGCGGCGCTCGGCCTGGCGTTTAGCCAACGCAACCCCACGCCGCTGAGCTTCTTGGCGCCTACGGGCGTGTTCCAAGACTGCCTCTGGGCAATCCTTTGGGCCTGGCTCGTCGTGTCGGCGGCGGCGCTGGTCACCAAACTCATGCACTGGAATGACTATCGCGAAAAGTCGTCGTTCGCATCCGAGCGTTTCCGTCGTGGCGCACGCTTAGGCAGCTACGTCGTGGTCGCCATCGCGGCGGTCTTTTTCGTGGACCGTTGCGTCATGTCGTTTATCGACCTGGTGCAGGTGAGCATTGTCTCGGATTCCAACCCCAGCGACTTTTTGTCGAGCCTGGTCTACATGACCTACAAGAGCGGTGACTTCTTTATTCGCGGCATCGAGATCACCATCGCGCTTGCGACCTTCGGCACTGTCATCGCATTCTTCCTGGCACTGCTCTTTGTGTTCCTGCGTATTCAGACGTTCGACCGCGTGGATAACGACCTGGTGCGCTTCTTTAAGAGTATCGGCCGCGGCTTTGCGACCGTCTACTCCACCATCGTGCGCGGCACGCCCATGATGGTCCAGGGTCTGCTCATCTATTACGCGGGCTTCACCGTTTTGCGCGGCATGGGCTTCGAGACCGCCCAGGCCAACCAGATCTGGAGTACCTTCACCGCCGGCCTCGTCACCATCTCGCTCAACTCCACCGCCTACATGATGGAGGTCCTGCGCGGCGGCATCGAGTCCATCGATCCCGGCCAAGCCGAGGCGGCGCGATCGCTGGGCCTGTCGCAGTGGCAGGCCATGCGCAAAGTCGTGTTCCCCCAGGGCATTAAAAATGCGATTCCGGCGCTCACCAACGAGCTCATCATCAACATCAAGGATTCGTCGGTGCTCTCGGTCATCGGCGTGTTCGACCTTATGTACGCTACTACCACGGTCGCCGGCGTGTACTACCGCCAGATGGAGGTCTACTGCGTGGCGCTCGTGGTCTACCTGATCCTGACGCTCGTGGCGAGCCGCCTGCTCGAAGCCTTTGGCAAAAAGCTCGGTGCCGAGGCTCCGGCCACGCTGCCCAGCTCTAACTAGGCTTAAGACGAGGAGAATCATCATGGCAGATACCGCCACTACCGGCGTTGCGGCCGCCGCACAGACCAATGAGCCGCTCATCCGCGTCGAGGGCCTGCGCAAGAGCTTCGGCTCGCTCGAGGTACTCAAGGGCATCGACCTGTCCGTTAACCCCGGCGAGGTCGTCACCATTATCGGCGCCTCGGGCTCGGGCAAGTCGACCTTCCTGCGCTGCCTCAATCTGCTCGAGACCCCGGACGCGGGCCACATCTGGTTCCACGGCCAGGACCTTACGGCCGAGCGCTGCAATATCAATAAACTCCGCGAGGACATCGGCATGGTGTTCCAGGGCTTTAACTTGTTCAACAACATGGATGTGCTCGACAACTGCACGCTCGCGCCCGTCACGCTCAAAAAGATGAGCAAGGCCGAGGCCGAGAAGGCCGCGATGGAGCACCTGACCAGCGTGGGACTCGAGAAGTTCGTGCACGCCGCCGTGGGCCGCCTGTCCGGTGGTCAAAAACAGCGCGTGGCCATCGCTCGTGCCCTGTGCATGAATCCGCAGATCATGCTGTTCGACGAGCCGACCTCCGCGCTCGACCCCGAGATCGTGGGAGAAGTGCTCGAGGTCATGCGCAAGCTCGCTGCCGCAGGCATGACCATGGTCGTCGTCACGCACGAGATGGCTTTTGCCCGCACGGTGTCCGACCGCGTGGTCTTTATGGACAAGGGCGTGGTGCTCGAGGACGCCGCGCCGGCCGAGCTCTTCGGCAACCCCAAGCACCAGCGCACTCGCGAGTTCCTCTCGCGTTATCTCGAGGACAAATAACCGACCGCAAACGCTTATGTGGCAGGGCCGCTCCGGTGGGGCGGCCCTCGTCATCACAATCGAAAGGATGTCATGGCCGAGGTTTGGCGCTTCTTTGCGCATGAGGATGATTTTGCCGATATAGACGAGGCTGGCGCGTGCGAGCGCTTGGGTCGCGTGCTGTCGTTTCCGACCATCTCGAGTATGGATGCCGAGGCGGTGGACTGGCAGCCGTTCGACGACCTGCGCGCGTATATGCAGCAGGCTTGGCCGCACGTATTTACGGCGGGTAAGGTCGAGCTTATCGACCATTCGCTATTGGTGACGCTTGGCGGTTCCGACCCTGCCCTCAAGCCCATTATGCTCATGGGCCACATGGACGTGGTTCCCGTGGTACCCGGCACCGAGGCTGACTGGACGCATGCCCCCTTTAGCGGGCGCGTGGACGACACCTACATCTGGGGCCGCGGCGCGATCGACATGAAGGACCAGGTCGCAGGCATTCTCGAGGCTGTCGAGTATGCGCTGGCGCACGGTTGGCAGCACGAGCGCACGCTGCTCCTGGCCTTTGGCCAGGACGAGGAAACCGCGCAGTACGGTGCAGGCACCATTGGCCGCGCGCTCGAGGAGCGCGGCATTGAGCTTGAGTACCTGATCGACGAGGGCGACTACCGCATCGTTCCGGCTGCCGAGTACAGCGCGGGCGAGGGTTGGCTCATGCACGCCGACCTCGCGGAGAAGGGCTATGCCGATATCGTGCTCAAGACGAAGAGTGAGGGTGGACATTCTTCTAACCCCTACGGCGGTACGTCGCTCGAGGTGCTCAGCCGCGCCATCACCGCAATCTGCGATATCGAGTGGCCGACGCGCGTGACCGACTTGCTTGCCGCCCAGCTCGTCGAGTTGGGGCTCTACACGGCCGACGAGATTGCCTCCAACAAGGACACCATCGTGCGCGAGTGCCTCGCCAGCAAGAAGCTCTACCCGCTCGTGACGACCACCTGCGCGCCCACGCAGATCGAGGGCGGCAGCACCGGCGCCAACGTAATGCCGCAGGATATGTGGGCTAATATCAACTTCCGCATGCTCGAGGGCACGAGCGTGGCCGACGTTGTGGCGCGATGCCGTGATGCGGTTGCCGGGGCGGACCTTGCCGGTCGTGTCGAAGTGGAGCTGGGCCCCGGCAGCTCCGAACCCTCGCCGTCCCCGCGCATCGGTGGTCCCGGTCTCGAGGCGGTTCGCTCCATCGCCGCCCGCTATTTCCGTGATCCAAAGGGGACGGAGGAAAACGGATCATTCGAGCCAGTGGCAATTGTGCCCTCGACCGTGATCGGTGCGACCGACGCCGCCAACTACCAACACATTTGCCCTGAGTGCATTCGCTTCTCGGCCTTTGTGGTTGATGACGACGAGTGTGATCGCGGCGTCCATGGCACCAACGAGCGCATCACCCGCCGCGCCTACCTCCAGGGCATTCGCTTCCTCGTCGCTCTACTCCAAACGCTCTAGCCAAAAAGCAAGCCCTTGGTGCAATGGGGTCAGGTTTGTTTGCACCAATCATTCCGTGCGGGTTATATGCAGGTTTGCCTGCGCACGCTATCATGTATGGGTTAGACCGCAACTATGTACCCCATACGCGAAGGGATGCGCATGTATCTGAAGATCGACATGTTCTAGCCGGGCTTACCCCCGCAGTGGCGCCGTGCGCCCCATCAACTCTGCCGATTTTCACCTTCACGCATATAAAGGAGTCCCGCCATGCGCGACAAGCTCGAAAAGATCATCAAGGCCTACGAGGAGCTCGAGAAGAAGCTCTCCGACCCGGCCGTCGCCTCCGATATTAAGGAGTTCACGCGTCTCAACAAGGAGTACGCGCACCAGTCTGACCTCATTGCCGCCTCGCGCGAGTACATCGGCGCGCTCGATGACATCGAGGCGGCCAAGGAAATGCTGCACGATACCACCGATGCCGATGAGAAGGAGATGCTCCAGATGGACATCTCCGAAAACGAGGCCAAGCTCCCCCAGCTCGAGGAAGACATCAAGTACATGCTCATCCCGAGCGACCCCAACGACGACAAGAACACCATCGTCGAGATTCGCTCCGCCGCCGGTGGCGACGAGGCGGCCATCTTTGCCGGCGACCTGTACAAGATGTACCAGCGCTTCTGCGAGTCGCGCGGCTGGAAGACCACCGTGCTCGATTCCAGCCCCAGCGAGGCCGGCGGCTTTAAGTCCATCGAGTTCAAGGTCGAGGGCGACCGCGTCTACTCCGTTATGAAGTACGAGTCCGGCGTGCACCGTGTCCAGCGCGTCCCCAAGACCGAGTCCCAGGGCCGCATCCAGACTTCAACGGCTACCGTCGCCGTGCTTCCCGAGGCCGAGGAAATCGACGTCCAGATCAACCAGTCTGACCTGCGCATCGACACCTACTGCGCCTCCGGCCCTGGCGGTCAGTGCGTTAACACCACCTACTCCGCCGTGCGCATCACCCACCTGCCCACCAACACCGTGGTGCAGTCGCAGGAGCAGCGTTCCCAGATCCAGAACCGCGAGGTCTGCATGCAGATGCTGCGCGCCCGTCTGTACGAGATGGAACTCGAGAAGCAGCAGGCAGAGCTCGGTGCCGAGCGCCAGAGCCAGATCGGCCACGGTAACCGTTCCGAGAAGATCCGCACCTACAACCAGCCCCAGGACCGCGTGACCGATCACCGCATCGGCTTCAACTCCACCTACAACGGCGTCCTTCTGGGCGATCAGCTCGGCACCGTCATCGAGGCGCTCGCCGCCGCCGAGCGTGCCGAGAAGCTGGCACAGGCTGTGTAGTGGGTTACGCGGTTTTGCCAAACCGCGTAACGGCTCGACGCTGCGCGCCGCCCAGAGCGACAATTTGTCATTCAAAAGGCAAGGCATGACCAGAAGGTCTATGCCTTGCCTTTTTCATGCCAACTTGTTCGCTCTGGACGTCGCTCGCTGGCATTGCCAAAACATCGGCGTTTTCTTGGTTGTCAAATGATCCGTAGGGAGTCATTGGGGACATTGCCTTGATATTTTATTCAGTCGGCTGTGATGGCATTTTAGTCATTGGGGACGTTCTTAAATGACTAGGTTGGGTAAATTACTTTTCGAGTTTATTTAATCTGCTTTGTTAGAAATTAAGCTGCCTACCTGCTCAAAGTAATTAACAGCCTTCATCTGCTATTGATAATATTGCTCGAAAAATCGTTCAAGAAGTCGCGGGGCGATTTTTGATGCGTCGCGCGTCAAGTGATTTGGCAAGTTCTTGGTTAGATATTGGTTAGTTTTGGGGCAACCTTGCCAAAAGCTTGACGAATGCAAATCTAGACGTCGGCGAATGAACACTTTGAGCGAGCTCGGTGCAAAAATCTGGGCTGATTCTCGATAATCGCCTTCAATCGTCCCTTGCCAAGCGCTGGCCTCGCGTACAATCTGCTCCGACATTCGCGCGCCGTCCGGCGCTTAAGAGGGGAGGGCCCCATGGCAAACGAGATTTGGACCATCAAGCGTTGTCTCGAGTGGACCAAGGAGTACCTGGCCGAGCGCGGCGAGGAGCACCCCCGTCTTTCTGCCGAGTGGCTGCTGTGCGCCGCCACGGGCCTGGCGCGCATTGACCTATATATGCGCATGGACGAGACGCTTAACGCGGCTCAGCTCGAGACCATGCACGCGGCCGTTGTTCGTCGCGCTAAAGGTGAACCGCTGCAGTACATCACCGGCAGCACGCAGTTTCGCATGATCGACGTCGCGTGCGCCCCCGGCGTGCTCATTCCGCGTCCCGAGACCGAGATGCTCGTCGAGGAAGTCCTCAATTATCTGGATGCCGAGGTGCTGAGCCCCGAGGCTGCCGCCCGTCAGCGCGTTGAGCTGCCCTGGAACGATGAGGTCGAGCAGGCCCGCAAAGCCGAGGCGGCGCTGGCTGACGAACGCGCGGCCGCCGAGCGCCGTGCCGCCAACCTGACGGCCGCCGATGAGGCTGCGCTGGGTAGCGACGTGCTCGGCAGCCGCGCCTATGCCGAGGAGCTGGCCGACCGCGAGGCCGAGGAAGCCGCCGCGCAGGCAGCAGAAGCCGAAGCCGCGGAAGCCGCCGAGCCCGAGCTCGACGAATACGGCATCGCCATCGAGGGTGCCGACCAGGAGACGGCTTCAGCTCAGGATGCCGCTTCGCCTGCCCCAGCCGAGCCCCGCATCGCCCGCGTTCTCGAGGTCGGCTGCGGCACGGGCTGCATTTCGCTCTCCCTTGCCTGGGAGCGCCGCGGCCACATTACCTGCACCGACACCGATATCGAGCCGCGCGCTATCGATTTGGCCACCAAAAACCGCGATGCGCTTGGCCTCACGTCCGACGAGGTCGCCTTTAGTCTCACCAACCTGGTGAGTTCTATTCCCCGCGAAGAGTGGGGCACCTTCGACGTGCTTGTCTCCAATCCGCCCTACATTCCGACCGACGTCATGCGCTCACTGCCGCATGAGGTCAAGGACTTCGAGCCCGACCTGGCGCTTGAGGGCGGCGCCGACGGCCTCGATATCTTCCGCCGCCTGCTCAACGCGGCGCCCTACATGCTGCGTGCCGGCGGCCTGTTTGCCTGCGAGCTCTACGAGGGTGCCCTCGATGCCGCGGCCGAGCTCTGTCGCCAGGCAGGCCTTTCGGACGTGCGTATCGTCCACGACCTCACCGATCGTCCCCGCATCGTTCGAGCCATCGTCACCGAGCCCAAACAGCGCCAGTAATATTTATTAACTGGTTAGCAAAAATTATAAAGTAGTTTATAATTAGGACGGCTGAAAGAGGTCGGCCCATGCAACCTCCTACCTTTCGGGAAATCATTGCCCTACTCAAGCACGATGGATTCGTGAAGGTCGCGCAAGTCGGTAGTCATGCTAAGTATGTTTCTGGTGACCGTGTTGTCACCGTGAACGGCTCTGGTGGTGATCGACCAAAGAAGGGCACGTGGGCAAGTATTCGTCGCCAAGCTGAATGGTAGTTGGAGGCAAAATGAGGCAGCGATTTACCTATGACTGCGTTCTCATAAAAGAAGACGACGGTTACTGCGCCAGTTTCCCGCAGATCCCCGGCGCCTTTGCCGATGGCGATACGCGCGAAGAAGCGATTGCCCATGCCACCGAGGCACTGATGGCGTTTTTGGCCGACGACCTCAACAACGGTTTGACTCCGGCAGGGTACGAACGCTCGGCCGAGGTCGTGGCCCTTTCAGTCGAAATCGACCACGAGGACGCTCGGGAAGCGGCGTGCCGAACATTTAAAGACGCAGCGCTGGACCTCAAAGTCTCCGCTCCGCGGATTACCGCGCTGGTCAAAGCCGGAAAGCTCGATGTTGAACTTGTCGACGGCCGTCGGATGATAACGATAGACAGCATCGAGCGCTACGCCGCCCAAGAACGCCACGCCGGCAGGCCAAAGAAGTTCGTCGCAGTCCAATAACCCCCTCACTTTCACCGACTACTAGAGCCGCTCACCAAACCAACATGCGCTCTGGGCAAATAGGTTGAACGTTTCGTGCGAGAATGCCCCACAGTAAACAAACTTGCACCAGAGCGTAAGGGGCTGGCATACACATGCAGACGGTCTATCGGGTATATGAGGGAACGCGCGAGCCGCATCGGCTTGCCGTCGAGCGCGCGGCCGAGGTGCTCGGCCGCGGCGGCCTGGCCTTGATCCCGACCGAGACCGTCTACGGTGTCGCCGTGGCAGTCAACGCCTTCTCGGACGCCGTACCCCAAGATACAAGCGAATTCCCATCGTGGCCGCGCGATCCGCAGGCTGTCGTCAATGGCGCCGCGGTCCCTGCGCTTGGTACTGGCTACCGCCGCATCTTTACCCTCAAGCAGCGCAAGCTCACCCAAACGGTCGCCTGGCTGGTCGATGGCGTCGAGGCGCTCGACCGCTATGGCGTGGATATCCCGGAAGATGCCCGCGTACTTGCGCGACGATGCTGGCCGGGAGCCCTGACTATCGTGGTCAAGGCGGCCCCCTGCGTGCCGACCTTTATGCGTGCTGCCGACGACACCGTGGCACTTCGCGCTTCGGCCTCGCCCGTGGTGCAAGCGCTCATCCGCGCCTGCGGTAGCCCTCTTGCCTGCACCAGCGCCAACACGCATGGCGCGCCCGCGCCGGCAAGTTTTGCCGCCGTCGAAGGTCGCATCCTGGAGGGGGTCGATGTTGCCGTCGACGCCGGCGAGACCCCGTGTCGCGACGCCTCGACCATCGTGTCGTTCCAGCACGGCGGGCTCCAGATCCTGCGCCAAGGCGCACTTCCCGCATCAGAGATCGAACGGGTCCTGTCCGACCCGATGCAATAGAAAGGTGTAAGCGATGTCGTTGAATCTGGGCAGCCTGGGCATGGAAGATGCCTCGTTTAACTTTGGCGGTTCCTACATCATGGCGCTCGACTGCGGCACCACCTCGGTACTTGCGACCATCGTCGACGAGTACGGCTGCATCGTCGCGCAGGCACGTCGTAGCGTCAAAACCAGCTTCCCGCGTCCCGGTTGGATAGAGCAAGACCCCATGGAGGTGCTTGCCAGCCAGATCGGCGTGATGATGGAGGTCCAGTTTAAGAGCGGCATCCATTCTGACCGCATCGCCGCCATCGGTATCTCCAACCAGCGCGAGACCACGGTGGTGTGGGACCGCATAAGCGGCCAACCCATCTATAACGCCATCGTGTGGCAATGCCGTCGCACCGCACCTCTGATCGACGAGCTGGTCGAGCGGGGCGCAGAAGAGCTGGTGCGCTCCCGCACGGGACTCACGCTCGATCCGTATTTCTCGGCTTCCAAGGTGCAGTGGATCCTCGACAACGTCGACGGTGCGCGTGAGAGCGCGGCGGCGGGCGACCTCATGTTCGGCACCATCGATACCTGGCTCATCTACAACCTCACCGGCAGTCAGGTCTTTGCCACCGACTACACCAATGCCAGCCGCACGGCGCTCTTTAATATCCATACGCTCGATTGGGACGACGACCTGCTGGCGCTCTTTGACGTTCCACGTTCCATGATGCCCGAGGTTCGTTGGAGCTCGGGCGACTACGGCCGCGTCGCGAGCGACATCATGACCAACATGCCGCCCATCATGGGCGTGGCGGGCGATCAGCAGGCGTCGCTGTTCGGCCACTGCTGCTTCCATCCCGGCCAGACCAAAAACACCTATGGCACGGGTTGCTTTATGCTCATGAACACCGGCGACGAGGTCGTCGAATCCAAGAACGGTCTGGTCTCCACGATCGGTATCGCCGCGGACGGCAAGATCAGCTATGCGCTCGAGGGTTCTATCTTTGCCGCCGGCTCAACCATGAACTGGCTGCGCAACAACATGGGCATCATCTCGAGTGTGAGCGAGTCCGCGCAACTCGCCGCTTCGATCAACGACAACGAGGGCTGCTACTTCGTCCCCGCCTTCGCTGGCCTGGGCGCTCCCTGGTGGGACCCGCGTGCCCGCGGTATCGTGTGCGGCCTGACCGGTGCCTCGAGTCGCGCGACCATTGTGCGTGCGGCCTGCGAGTCCATGGCCTACCAGAGTTATGACGTGCTGCGCGCCATGGAGCAGGACGTGGGGCTTTCGATTGAGCGCCTGTCTGTCGATGGCGGTGCCTCGCGCAACGAGTTCATCATGCAATTCCAGGCTGACCTGCTGGATATCCCCGTGCTGCAATGCGAGACGGTGGAGACCACGGCAATCGGTGCCGCGTACTTGGCGGGTCTTGCCGTCGGCTATTGGGAAGACCTTGAAGAGCTGGAGCAAAATGCCCAGATCGTTAGGACCTTCCTTCCCAATATGTCCGCCGAGCGTCGCGAGCAAAACCTTGCGGGCTGGCGTGATGCAGTCAAGCGCTCGCTCAGTACCGCACAGTAGGGCTGCGATGGGCTGCTCGATACAACAAACCGCTAAACTTATGCATGGCGTGCGGCGGCAACATTGCTGCGCGCCTTGTCAGCAAGGCCGTTTTGCGGCCGCAACGAAAGGGGCAATCAACCCATGACCGTCACCTACGATGCGTCCCGTGTGACGCTTGTCGATCATCCGCTCGTCCAGCACAAGCTGTCGATCCTGCGCGACAAAAACACCGGCACCAACCAGTTCCGCCAGCTTGTGCGCGAACTTGCACTTTTTGACGGCTACGAGGCCATGCGCGACCTGCCCATGGAAGACGTCGAAGTCGAGACCCCCATCACCACCGCAACGTTTAAGCAGCTTGCCGGCAAGAAACTCGCCATCGTGCCCATCCTGCGTGCGGGCCTTGGCATGGTCGACGGCATCCTCGACCTGGTGCCCTCCGCTCGCGTGGGCCACATCGGTATGGAACGCGACGAGGTCACCCACGAGCCGCATGAGTATTACTGCAAGATGCCTAAGGATATCGACCAGCGCATCTGCCTGGTTGTCGACCCCATGCTCGCCACGGGCGGTTCGGCCGAGATGGCCATCAGCTACCTGCGCGAGCGCGGTGTCAAGGACATCCGCATGCTGTGCATCGTCGCGGCCCCCGAGGGCCTCAAGTCGCTGACTGAGAAGGACCCCGATGTGCATATCTATACCTGCGCCATCGACGGCCATCTCAACGAAGCTGCCTACATCGTTCCCGGCTTGGGCGACGCCGGCGACCGCATCTACGGCACGCTGTAATCTCTGGGCCATACCGGCTAACGTCGAAAATACGAAGAAATGGTGCGCGCGGTCGAACAAAAGACGACCGCGCGCACTCCTGTTAACGGACGTTTTGCCCCGCAGGGTTCGAGAAAAACGTATTACCGTACCTGCGGCATAAAGAAGGTCTTAAGAAAACGAACAGGTGCGTATTAACCGATGCTTTTTCGGTTGTACTTTAGCGATTGGCTCGTACAATAGTCACCAATGTTTGGCGGGAACTGTCCTGTGAGGCGATAAAAAAGGAAAGTGAGGACGCCAGTGTTTCAGATAGCCGATCTGCTCGCTATCGTTGCAGGTGCCATCGCGGGCGCGATTGCCTTCCTTCCCTTTGTCTTTACGCTCAAGCCGGTTCTTGACGATAAGCAGAATGCGGACATGCTCAAGGGTATGGTGAGTCTGGCGGTCTCGGCAATCGCTCTGCTCGTCTTTACCTTGGTTGTGTTTGTGTTGTTCGGAGAGGCATTTCGCATGTTCCTCCTGGGCGAGGCGATCGGCTTCGTGGCCTTTATGGCCGCCTGCGCGGTTCGCGTCGCCAAGGCGCTACGAGATCCTCATGAGGTCGAAAGGTAAGTCGTGGAAATTTTTGAAAAGCTGCCTGATGAGATTAATCATCTGGTCAGCGAGTTCAGCTCCACCCCTGTCGTGGGCGATCTGAGCTGCGGCATCACGCAGTACTCGTTTTGGCTGATCGTCTCCACGATCGTGCTCCTGATCGTCCTGGCCGTGTTCAAGAAGAAGCAGACCCTGGTCCCCAAGGGCTTCTTCGTCAACGGTTTCGAGTACATCATCGAGTACGTCGAGAACGATATCGGCAAGGGTGTCGTGGGTGAGAACTGGAAGAAGCACTTCCCGTTCCTGTGCTCGCTTTTCCTGTTCATCCTGATCAATAACATGATCGGCCTGATCCCGGGAATGAAGCCCGGCACCGGTGCAATCGGCTCCACCGCCGCGCTCGCCATCTTCGCCTTCGTGTACTTCATCTACTACGGATGCAAGGCTCACGGCGTGATCGGCTACATCAAGAGCCTCGCTCCGCAGGGCGTGAGCTTCCCGATGAACGTGCTCGTGTGGGTCGTCGAGCTTTTCTCGACCTTCCTGCGCCTCATCACGCTCGCCGTCCGTCTGTTCTGCAACATGTTCGCAGGACACGTGGTCATGGGCTCGTTCGCCATCATGGCGAGCATGTTCATGCAGCCGCTGCTTCAGCAGGTTTCCGCGGCCCACGCCGTCGGCGCCCTGCCTTCGCTGGCCTGGCTTGCCATTCTCATCCTGATCTATGCGATCGAGCTTGTGGTCGGCGCCATCCAGGCTTACGTCTTCACGGTCCTTACCGCCGTGTATGTCTCCGAGGCAGAGGAGGTCGCGGAGGAGGAGTAGTCTTCCGTTCGCGCCTTAAAGGTAAGGCAATTCGTTAAACCGCCGGTGCCCGTACCCATGGAGCCCGGCAGTTATAAAAAGGTTATCCTGCGTGAAATAAGACACGCACGACAAAGGAGGAATCGTGGGAGTTATCGGTTACGGTCTCGGTGTTATCGGCGCTGGTCTTGCTATCGGCCTGTCTGCTCTGGGTGCTACGGGTGCTATGGCCCGTCAGCCTGAGGTCCAGGGCCGCGTGTTCACCGTCTTCATCATGGGCTCCGCTTTCGGCGAGGCTCTGGCTCTGATCGGCTTCGTTGTCGCGCTGATCGTTAAATAGCACGGAGCGTCAAGTATGAATCTTTCATCCCAGAAGAGCGCGATCGCACTCTCCGCGTCCGCGGCCGCGCTGCTCATGCCGGTTTCCGCGTTCGCCGAGGACGGCGCTGCCGGTGCGGACATCCTCATCCCTAAGATGGCGGAGTTCATCCCGGCGCTTATCGCCTTCCTGATCATCTGGATCGTGCTGGCCAAGGTCGCCCTGCCGGGCATCATGAAAACCATGGAGGAGCGCGGCAAGAAGATCGAGGAGAGCCTCGACGAGGCCGAGAAGACCAAGCAGGAGGCTATCGCCAAGCGCGCTGAGTCCGACTCGATCGTCACCGACGCCCGTCGTCAGGCTGCCGACATCGTTCTCGAGGCCCGTAAGGACGCCGAGTCCGAGCGTGCCCGTATCATCGAGGCTGCTCACAAGGAGGCCGAGGAGATCATCGCCAAGGCCCATACGACCGTCGAGGACGAGCGCAAGTCCATCTACGCCGGTGCCGCGAGCTCCATCGCCGACCTGTCCGTTGCCGTCGCCACCAAGATCGTGGGCGAGGCACTCGAGGACGATGCCGAGCAGAAGAAGCTCATCGAGCGCTACATCCAGGAAGCAGGTAGCCTGAATGCCGACTAGCCGCTATCAGGACAAGGTGCTCGAGACCTACGCGCGTTCCCTTTTGGAAGCCGCCAAGGCCGAGAACCATGTGTTCGAGGACCTCGAGATGATCGAGCGCTTGGCTTCTGCCAGCCCCGAGATCATCGCCGTGCTCGACACCATGTCCAAGCGCGACCAGCTCGACCTTCTTCCCAAGGTGGCAGCTGCCTTTAAGTATGTTGCCGAGGAAGACGAGGATGTAGTGGGCGTGACCGTCACCACGGCGATCCCGCTCGACGACGAGCTGCGTCAAACCATCACTAAGAAATGCGAGCAGGACTTCGGCCGCAAGGTATTCCTTATCGAGCAGGTCGACCCGTCTATCGTGGGCGGCCTGGTGCTCGAGGCCCGCGGCGAGCGTCGTGACATTTCCGTCAAGACGCAGCTGCGCATCGCGCAGGAGACCCTCGCAAACTCTGCTAATTCGTACGGAGGTGAAGCCTAATGTCCGAAACCCTCAATGCCCAGGATATCGCCAAGAAACTGCAGGAGCAGCTCACGAGCCTCTCCGCGACGGTCGATACGCATGAGGTTTCAACGGTCGACGAGGTAGGCGACGGCATCGCGCGCGTCTCCGGCCTCAAGAGCGCCATGGCAGGCGAGCTTCTGGAGTTCAAGAGCTCCGATACCGGTGAGACCGTCTTCGGCCTTGCCCAGAACCTTGACCGTGACGAGGTCGGCGCCGTTCTGTTCGGTGCCGTCGACTCCATCAAGGAAGGCGACGAGTGCCGCACCACTGGCCGCGTTATGGATATCCCCGTGAGTCGTGCCATGCTCGGCCGCGTCGTCAATCCGCTCGGCCAGCCCATCGACGGCCTGGGCGACATCGTCGCTACGCACCGTCGCCCCATCGAGTTCAAGGCTCCCGGCGTCATCGATCGTACCCCGGTGTGCGAGCCGGTTCAGACCGGTCTGCTCGCTATCGACTCCATGGTGCCTATTGGCCGCGGTCAGCGTGAGCTCATCATCGGTGACCGTAAGACCGGTAAGACCGCCATCGCCATCGACGCTATCCTCAACCAGCGCGGCAAGGGCATGGTCTGCATCTATGTCGCCATCGGCCAGAAGGCCTCCACGGTTGCCAACATCCGCGAGACCCTCGCTCAGCACGGTGCGCTCGACTACACCATCATCGTTTCGGCCACCGCTGCCGATTCCGCCCCTATGCAGTACATCGCGCCTATGGCCGGTGCCGCTATCGGCGAGTTCTTCATGTACAACGGCGAGGACGGTAAGCCCGCCAGCGAGACCAACCCCGGCGGCCACGTGCTCGTCATCTACGACGACCTGTCCAAGCAGGCTGTGGCCTACCGTCAGATGTCGCTGACGCTGCATCGTCCGCCCGGACGCGAGGCCTATCCTGGCGACATCTTCTACCTGCACTCTCGCCTGCTCGAGCGTGCCGTCAAGATGTCCAAGAAGAACGGTTACGGCTCCATGACGGCTCTTCCGATCATCGAGACCCAGGACGGCGACGTCTCGGCCTACATTCCGACCAACGTCATTTCCATTACCGATGGTCAGATCTACCTGCAGTCCGAGCTCTTCTTCCAGGGTCAGCGCCCGGCAGTCGACGTGGGCATCTCCGTGTCCCGCGTCGGTGGCGATGCGCAGACCAAGGCCATGAAGCAGGTCGCCGGCAACCTCCGTCTGGACCTCGCTTCCTATCAGGAGCTCGCTGGCTTTACCCAGTTCGGCTCCGACCTCGACGAGGCTACTCAGAAGCAGCTGACCCATGGTGCCCGCATGACCGAGCTCCTGAAGCAGCCGCGTTACAAGCCGTTTGAGGTTGGCGAGCAGATCGTTACGCTGTTCGCTGGCAACGAGGGCTTCCTGGATGACCTGGAGATCGCCGACGTGCTGCCTTTCCGTGCCGAGCTCATCGAGTACATGGACAATGGCTTTGGCTCACTGCTCGACAAGGTTCGCGCCAAGAAGATCGATGATGACACCAAGGCTGAGCTCTTGCGCGTCATCGGCGACTTCAAGCAGCAGTTCATGGCCAAGCACCATTCGGATGTTTCTGGATCAGAGGAGAACTAAGCCCCATGGCCAACCTTCGCGACATTAAGAAGCGAATCTCCTCGGTTACCACGACCAAGCAGATCACGCGCACGATGGAGATGGTCTCTACGGCCAAGATCCGTCGTGCCCTCGATCGCTCCAAGCAGGCCGAGCCCTATAAGGAGGCGCTGACCGACGTCATGTTGACGGTCGCCGGCGACGCTTCCTGTTCGGGCACCGATCCCATGCTGCAGAAGCATGAGAGCGTCAAGCATGGCCTGATTGTCGTTATTGCCTCGGACCGCGGCCTTGCCGGCGGTTTCAATACGACGGTGGAGCGCACGGCCGAAAAGCTCGCCGCTTCTTGGGCGAACGACGGCATCGAGTGCGAGATCATCGCGTGCGGGCGTAAGCCGGCCACGTATTTCCGTGACCGCGCAAACGTTGTCATGCACTTTGAGGGCAACTCCTCTGAGCCCGATTTCAATCAGGCTCGCATGATCTCCTCTCATATCTGCGATGCGTATCGTGCCGGTGAGCTTGACCGTGTCGAGCTTGTCTACCACCACGCCAAGAACCGCGTGGATCAGGAGCTTCGCGTCGAGCATCTGTTGCCGCTCGACCCCGAGATGATCGCTATGGCCCACGGTCCGCGTAAGAACGAGACCGACGCACCTAAGCGCATCTCGTCCACGTTCGAGTTCGTGCCCTCTCCCGAGCATGTTCTCGGCAAGCTTGTGCCGTCTTATATTCTGACGGTCATCTACCAGGCCTTGATCGATTCGGCGGCTGCCGAGCAGGGTGCACGCCGCAAGGCCATGCACTCCGCGACGGAAAACGCCACCGCGATCATCTCGACCCTTACCCGCACGTATAGTCGCGTGCGCCAGGCTTCGATCACGACCGAGATTAACGAGATCGTCGGCGGAGCCTCAGCATTGGAGGAACAGTAATGGCTAATAACACCGTAAAGCTTGCGGTCGAGGAAGCCACCAAGAAGACGACTGCCGGTGATGGTCGCATCGTGCGAATCATCGGCCCTGTCGTCGACGTCAAGTTTGACGGCGCGGTGCCCCCGATCTACAACGCGCTCACGGTCGAGGCCGAGACCCCGATCGGTCATCTGAGCACGATCCTCGAGGTCGAGAGCCAGCTTCCGGGCGGCGTCGTCCGCACGGTCGCCATGTCCTCGACCGACGGCCTGCAGCGCGGCCTCATCGCCACCGATACCGGTGAGCCCATGAAGATGCCCGTTGGTCCCAAGACGCTCGGCCGCATTTGGAACGTCATGGGCAAGCCCGTCGACGGCAAGCCCATGCCCGAGGTGGAGGAGTTCTACCCCATCCACCATGCAGCGCCCCGTTTCGACGAGCTCACCACCAAGACCGAGATCTTCGAGACCGGCATCAAGGCCGTCGACCTGCTCGAGCCCTACATCCGCGGCGGCAAGACAGGTCTGTTCGGCGGCGCCGGCGTCGGCAAGACCGTTCTGATCCAGGAGCTCATCAACAACCTCGCCCAGGAGCACGGCGGCACCTCGGTGTTCACCGGCGTCGGCGAGCGTACCCGCGAGGGCACCGACCTGTTCCTCGAGATGAGCGAGTCTGGCGTTATCGACAAGACCTGCTTGGTCTATGGTCAGATGAACGAGCCGCCCGGAGCGCGTCTGCGCATCGGTCTGGCCGGCCTTACCACCGCTGAGTACTTCCGCGATCGCGGCCAGGACGTTCTGCTGTTCATCGACAACATCTTCCGCTTCTCTCAGGCAGGTTCCGAGGTTTCCGCACTGCTGGGCCGTATGCCGTCCGCCGTTGGTTACCAGCCTACGCTGGCAACCGAGATGGGCGACCTCCAGGAGCGCATTACCTCGACCAAGACGGGCTCCATTACCTCCGTCCAGGCTGTCTACGTCCCCGCAGACGACCTGACCGACCCGGCGCCTGCCACGACGTTTACGCACCTCGATGCCACCACGGTTCTTTCGCGTAGCATTTCGTCGCTCGGCCTGTTCCCGGCTATCGACCCGCTTGCGTCTTCCTCCGACGCTCTCGATCCCTCGATCGTTGGCGAGGAGCACTACCGTGTCGCCGTCAAGGTCCAGGAGCTCCTGCAGGAGTACTCCGACCTTCAGGACATCATCGCCATTCTTGGTATGGACGAGCTGTCCGAGGAGCAGCGCCTTACGGTCAACCGTGCCCGTAAGATTCAGCAGTTCCTCTCGCAGTCCTTCCACGTCGCCGAGAAGTTCACCGGCAACCCCGGTGTCTACGTCCGCGTCGAGGATACCGTCCGCTCTTTCGCCGAGATTGTCGACGGCAAGGCCGATGACCTGCCCGAGCAGGCTTTCCGCTATGCTTCCACGATTGAGGACGTGCGCGAGCGCGCCCGCAAGATGGGGGAGAAGTAGGTTATGCGTATCCGCATCGTGTGCCCCGTGAGCTGCGCCTATGAGGGCGACGCTGCGTTTGTGTCGATTCCGTCCACGGATGGCGAGTTTGGCGTCCTGCCCGCTCACTCCAGCGAGATCTGCACGATCGACCGCGGTTACGTTCGCGTTTCCGATAAGGCCATGGGCACTGTCGACCACACGTTTGCCGTGGCCGGCGGCTATGCCCAGGTTGCGGACGATGTCGTGACCGTTCTCGCCGAGCGCGCTTGCGATTTGGCGACCGTCGATGCCGACAAGCTTAAAGCTGATATTCAAGGTTTTGAAGAGAAGCTGGGTAATTTGTCGGAGGATGATGCACGCCGCGCCTACCTCTATAATGAAATCGCATGGTGTAAGCTCAAGCTTGCCCAATAGTCAAACGATTTAGCGTTCGACCATTTGCGAACACATCATGCCCGGGATGGCCCAGCCATCCCGGGCATGCTTTTTGAAAGGGTAGACCTTGGATATTATCCGCGTTGAGGGTGGCCACGCCATCGGAGGCTCCGTGCCCGTCTCGGGTGCCAAGAACTCCGCACTCAAACTCATGGCGGCAACGCTTCTGGCGCCGGGCAAGACGACGCTGCAGAACGTGCCCGATATTTCCGATGTCCACGTGATGGGCAAGGTGCTCAAGGGCATGGGCGCTACGATCGATGTTCTCGACGAGCACACGCTCGAGATTGATACCTCTCAGGTCGATTCTTGGGAGGCCCCCTACGAGCTCGTTGCCAAGATGCGTGCTTCCACAGCCGTGATGGGACCCCTGCTGGGTCGCTTCCATCGCGCCAAGATCGCCATGCCGGGCGGCTGCAACCTGGGTGCTCGCAAGATCGATATGCACATTCTTGGTCTTGAGGCCCTGGGCGTTGAGTTCGATACCGCCCACGGTTACATCAACGCTAATGCGCCCCAAGGTCTGCGCGGTACCACCGTCACGCTCGAGTTCGCCAGTGTCGGTGCGACCGAGAACCTCATTATGGCATCCGTGCGCGCGAAGGGTACCACGGTTATCGACAATGCCGCCCGCGAGCCCGAGATCGTCGATCTCGCCAACATGCTCAACGAGATGGGCGCTAAGATTGTCGGCGCCGGTACGCCTGTCGTGACCATCGAGGGCGTGGAAGAGCTGCATCCCGTTACCCATCGCGTAGTGGGCGACCGCATCGAGGCCGGCACCTTTATCGTCGCCGGTGCGTTGATGGCCGACGATCGCGGTGTCGACGTCACGGGTTTTTGCCCCATTCACTTGGGCATGGTGCTCAAGAAGATGGAGCTCATGGGTATCGACTGCGAGCGCGTCGAGGATGGCGTCCATGTAAACCGTGCCGAGCGTATCAAGCCGGTCGACATCCAGACGCTTCCGTTCCCCGGCTTCCCGACGGACATGCAGGCGCAGATTATGGTGCTCTCCGCCCTTGCCGATGGTAGCTCCGTTATCACCGAGAACATCTTCGAGAATCGCTTTATGTTTGCCTCTGAGCTGGTGCGCATGGGTGCCGACATTCGTATCGAGAGCCATCATGCCATGATTCATGGCGTCAAGGGCTTCTCAGGTGCACAGGTTACCTCGCCCGATCTGCGTGGCGGAGCGGCCCTCGTCGTAGCGGGCTTGATCGCCGACGGGACGACCGAGGTTTCGGCCATCCATCACATCAAGCGCGGCTACGAGCGGTTTGTCGAAAAGCTGCAGGCGCTTGGCGCGCATGTCGAGCATGCTACCGTCCCCGATCCCGTCATCTACTAATACAGGTTGCCTATGTTTAATAAAAAGCCCCTCGCGGATACCACCGCCCGAAGACCCTCAACTGGTGCGCAGGCCAAGATCTACAGTCGCGATAACGTGGCTCGCTATTCCGAGCGCGCTCGCCAACGTCGTCGTAGCCACACGATTCGTCACGTCGCGCTCATTGTCGTGCTTGGCGTGCTGCTGAGTGCCACTACCGCTGCCGGCCTGTGGTTTGCCACCATTATGGGCAAGCTCGGCGATTCTAATGTCATTACCGACAATCTGCGTCGGGTTCTGGTTGACACCGATGAGGCAAAGGATCCGTTCTACGTGCTGCTTCTTGGCACCGACGGCCGTCCGGGCGAGGATACGTACCGTGCCGACTCGATTATCCTGGCACGCATTGATCCCACGCAAAAGCAGGCGACGCTCATTTCCGTTCCGCGCGACACCAAGGTCGAGTACAAGGGCGAGACCATGAAGATCAACGCCTGCCATACCGTTGGCGGCGCCGAGGCCATGGTCGAGGCTGTCAACGAGCTGTGCGGTGTTCAGATTTCCCACTATGCCGAGGTCAGCTTCGACGGTATGCAGGCGCTGATTGATTCGGTTGGCGGTATCGACATTAACGCAACCGATGATGTTGACGACCCCGAGCACCTGGATATTAAGATTACCGCTGGTCAGCAACATATGGACGGCGCCACCGCCCTTACCTATGCCCGCTGCCGCTACACCTATGCCGACGGCGATTACACGCGCATGCGCCACCAGCGTCAGGTGCTTGGCGCCCTTGCCAACCAGATTCTCAATAACTTCGATGCCACGAAGATCTTTGGCCTGGTTAATTCGCTGTCCGATATGCTCGTAACCGATATGAGCGTTCAGGATATCGTGGCTACGGTCAACGCCATGCGCGGTATGGATGTCGACGGTATCTACTCGGCCAACCTGCCCTCGTACGCCGACGACAGCACCATGATTGACGGTGTGAGCTACGTCTTTGTCTACGAGGACGAGCTCAAGGAAATGATGGAGCGCGTCGATGCCGGCAAGGATCCCAAGGGTCCCAACACCATGGGTCTTTCCGACGGTTCTAGCTCTACGATCGGCGACCTGAACAACAACACGTCTGACGACTACGCAAACGGTACCGCAACCTCATCGGTCAGCTCTGACGATTCCGATGGCTCAAGCGATTCGAGCGATTCGGACTACTACGAAGAGCCCACCGGCGACGGTAACGGCTACGAGGCCAACTACTAAGTTACGCGGTTTTACCAAACCGCGTAACCGCTTGACGCTGCAAACCCGCCAGAGCGGCAATCTGCCTTTCAACTTCGGCGGCATGATCAAAAGATCAATGCCGCCTCGTTTCAAGGCACCTTGCTCGCTCTGGCGGGTTTTCGCTGTCCGCGCCAAAACATCGGCGTTGCCGGAACACTTGGCACTTGGGGACGTTCCTTTTGTGCCGGCAGTTTGGGACACTCCTTGCGTTAAGAGGCTGGCGTGCGTCAACCTGTTCTCGTTGCAGCAAAAAAATCGCCCCGTTCTCGGTTGAGGACGGGGCGATTCGTCTTTTGGGCTTATGCAGCCAGGCTTATGCAAAGCGGGCGACGAGCTCCTGCAGGACGTCGGTCATCTTGACGAGCGAACTGACCGGGACGAACTCGTTGACGCCGTGGTAGCAATAGCCGCCGGTGGAAAGGTTGGGGCAGGGCAGACCGCGGAACGACAGCTGGGCGCCGTCGGTGCCGCCACGAATTGGCAGCACTTGGGGCTCAACGCCGCAGGCAAGGTAGGCTTCCTTGGCAACATCAATAAGCTCGGGATAGTCACGAACGATCTCGGCCATATTTCGATACTGCTGCTTAATCTCGACCGTCACGCGCTCCTCACCCAGACGCTGGTTGAGCATCGAGGCAGCGGCATCAACAAGGTCGAGTTTCTGCTGGAACTTGGCGGCGTCATGGTCGCGGACGATATAGCGCGCTGTGGCGTGATCGACGGTCGCAGATACACCCTCAAGGTGATAAAAGCCCTCGTAGCCTTCCGTATACTCCGGGCGCTGCACGTAGGGGAGCAACGCGTTGAAGTCACAGAACAGATTGCCTGCGTTGACCATACGGCCCTTAGCGTCGCCCGGGTGGATGGACTGGCCCTCAAAGCGGACGGTCGCCTCGGCGGCGTTAAAGCACTCCCACTCCAGCTCGCCGATGGGGCCGCCGTCGACCGTGTAGGCGTACTTGCAGCCAAAGGTATCGATATCCAACAGCTCGGCTCCGTGGCCGATCTCCTCGTCAGGGCAGAAGCAAATGCCGAGTGCGGGATGGGGCAGAGAGGGGTCCTGAGCGATACGCGCGACAAGCGACATGATCTCGGCGACGCCTGCCTTGTCGTCCGCGCCCAGCAGCGTGGTGCCATCGCTGCAGACCAGGTCCTCACCCGCGAGGTCATTCAGGGCGGGAAGCTTGGCGGTACTCATGGCAACGGGCTTACCGTCAACCGTGCCGCAGACCAGGTCGCCGCCTTCGTAGTGTACGATGTGCGGCTTCACGCCGGCGCCCGGTGCAACTTCGGTGGTGTCGAGATGGGCGATCAGGCCCAGGGCGGGCTTGTCCTCAGCGCCCGCACTTGCGGGGATATGCGCGCAGACATAGGCGTGCTCGGTCACGTGGGCATCTTCCGCACCAAGCTCGCGCAGCTCTTCAGCCAGCACGTTGGCAAGGTCAAACTGAACGGCGCTCGAGGGTACCTGGTCGCAGTTTGCATCCTCGGACTGCGTGTTGATCTGGACGTAGCGCAAAAAGCGTTCGAGGACATCGGGGCTCGTGGTGGTGTTTTCCATAAAGACCGCTCCAATCTTGGTCGTCGTGTGCAACAAGAACTCTAGCACGGTATGCCACGGCATACCACGACGCTTGGATGGGGTAGAATCAGCCATTGAATGCAGAAGGGACGGAAGATCATGGATACGACAAATAGCTCGCGCGAACTACATCTGACGGTGGCGAACGAAGACTACTTGGAGTGCATGGTTCGCATTGAAAGCGAAGAGGGGGAAACCAACGGCGTGCGATCGGTCGACATCGCGCAGCGCCTTGGCGTCTCCAAGGCATCGGTCAATAAAGCGGTTTCGGCGCTCAAGGCATCCGAACTTGTCGAGCAATCGCACTACGGCAAGGTAGTCCTGACCGATCGCGGCCGCGAGGTTGGCACGGCTATCTGGTACCGTCATCGCCTCATCCGCACGTTTTTGGTTCAGGAGCTCGGTGTCGAATTTGAGCGAGCCGATTCCGAGGCCTGCATGATGGAGCATGCGCTTTCCGAGGACACGATGAACCGCTGGCTCGCCTATCTCGAAAAGCAGGGAATCAGCGTCGAGGAATAGCGGGATATATATGGATACGAGTTATTACAACCGGTTTGGTGCCGAGGAACTTACGCGCCGCTTGTCGAGCGAGACCTTGTTGGCGCAGGGTCCCATGGGCAGTGTTCTGTTGAGTGAGTACGATGCCGCCGACATTCCACCGGCGTTTTGGAATCTGGCAGAGCCGCAGACCGTTTCTCGTATCCATCGCTTGTATGTCGCCGCCGGCGCACAGGTGCTCATTACCAACACCTTTCAGGCATCGAGCTATGCCCTCAAGCACGACCAGATTGCGCCGTCCGTGGCGGAGGTCAATCGCGGGGCCGTCGACGATGCCCGCCAGGCGCACCCTCAGCTGCTGCTAGGCTCGATGGGCCCGATCGGTATTGAGTGGTTTGCCGAGGACTCTGCCGAGTATCGTGAAATCCGAGGCATTGCGCGCGAACAGGCGCACGCCTTGCTCAATGCCGGCGTTGACGGTCTGCTGATCGAGACGGTGACGTCTATCCGTAATTTGCAGCCCATGCTTGCCGGCGCCCGAGATGCCGCCGATGGCATGCCTGTTCTGGTGAGTTTTGTCGTTGACGATAAAGGCGACCTGTTGGGCGATGGCCTCAACATCGAGGCAGCCGTTTTGTACGCCGAAAAACACGGCGCAAACTCGGTTGGTGTTAATTGCTGTTCGCTTGCGGCCGCGAACGCGGCGGTGCCCAGGATGGTTACATCGGCGACTACTCCCGTCACGGTGCGTCCCAACGTAGGCGATCCGGTCCAGACTCAGGATGGCCCCGTATGGCACGAGAACCCCGAAGCTTTCGCGCGCGCATGCATCGAATGGAGACATGCCGGTGCCGCAATGGTGGGCAGTTGCTGTGGAACCACGGCAATCACTACGGCCGCGATGGCCGAGGCGCTCGATATATAAAGGGCAAAACCGCTCCATACGGGGCGGTTTTTTTTATTGCTTGCATGTCCTCGGCAGCATTTGCCCAAATGGTGAATGCTGGTGCCGGCAGGTTGCCGAGTGCATGTTGCGGGTATACCCCATGCGTACCATGATCCAAACACTGTGAGGTGTCTGCGCGTGTGCGCGATAATTCATTTTGGAACTGACGGTTGGCGCGCTCGCGTCGATGAGGACTTCACTGCCGATAACGTTGCCCGTATCGCCGATGCCGTCGGCGAGTTGTGGCAAAAGACCAATCCGGGCAAAACGGTATATATAGGGTTCGACACCCGGCCCCTGGCGCGCGAGTTCGCTGAGCTTGCGGCGGGTGTGCTAGCAGCGCACGGGCTAGACGCCGTGCTCGCTTCGCGACCTGTCCCGACCCCTGCCCTTACGTGGGCGGCGGCTTATGACGGTGAAGCGTGCGGCGCGCTCATGGTGACGGGGTCCCATCATCCGCAGGGCTATCTGTGCCTCAAGATTCGCATGGGTGACGGCTCGACCGCCAACCAGGATGTCATCGAAGAGCTCGAAGAGACTATGGCTCCCGAGCCAATGGGGATCGAGGGGCAATATCGCACCGCGGATATCATTCCTGACTATATGCAGGCGGTGGCATCGTTTGTCGATGCCGAAGCCATCCGCGCCGCGCACCTGCGCGTGGTTGTCGATCCCATGGGCGGCGCAGCCCAGGGCTATCTAGCCGACTTGCTGCGCGAGCTTGGCGTTGAGGTGCACGAGATTCACGCCGGGCAGGCGTCTGACCAAGAAGATATCTGCCCCGACCCCGTTGAGCCTTGGGTGGACGCTTGCGAGCGCACGGTTGTCGAGGACGGAGCTTGCGCTGGCCTGGTGACCGACGGCGACGCCGACCGTATCGGCGCGGTTGACGAGCGCGGCAGATATATACATCCGCATCAGATCATGGCGCTCGTTTTGGGCGACTTGGTTCAATTTCGTAATTTGGAGGGGCGCGTCGTCGTCAATCTTTCATGCTCGACGCTCGTACGTCGCATTGCCGAGGCGCTTGGCTGCCGCGTGACCGTCAAACCAGTCGGTTTCAAATATATAGCGGCGGAGATGAAGAAGGGCGGCGTCCTCATAGGCGGCGAAGAAGCCGGTGGTATCGGCATCGCCGCGCATATGCCCGAGCGCGATGGAATCCTCGCCTGTCTGATTCTGTGTGAGCTTATGGCAAAGACGGACGCGCCTTTGGGCGTTCTGGTCGACCAACTCGAGGACAGTTTTGGTAAGACGAGTTACGGTCGACGCGATTTGCGCCTTGAGGCCGAAGATGCCGAAACGTTACGAACCCTGCTGCCGGGCGTAAACCCCAAGTCGATTTGTGGCAAGGTGCCGCAAAACGTTAGTCATATGGACGGCTTGCGTCTGTCATTCGAGGATGACACGTGGCTGCTGGTCCGTCCTAGCGGGACCGAACCAGTGGTGCGCGTCTACGCCGAGGGGTTCTCGGTGGAAGAACGTGATGAGTTGCTCGATGCTGGCTGTGCTTTAGCTAGGGGGACGTATCCGCTTTAACCATGAGACTGCCTTATATAAAGAGATGCTCGGCGAGCGGTAGGTAACGGCTGGCAAACGTTAGTCGGATCCCAAGATGTGTAGGAAATGTGTACGCCCAGATTCCCGCCCCCGGCGCCCCTCCGGTCTGGCAATATATCTCCTTGCCGCGCGGCCCGGTGGAACCGGATGAGCCGCGGGGCGTGCACCTTGAGAACCGGATACTGCGAGGATGGACACACCAGATGTGTCGCA
>URKG01000007.1 GCA_900548265.1 uncultured Collinsella sp. | reverse complement strand
GGCTCGTGCGGAACTCGCGATAAATCTCACAGGCCGCGCGCGGGCCCCTGTGGGCGAGCAAGCTGCGGAAACCCAGTCGGTCCTAAATAATATCATTCTGGCTGATGAACTGTTCGCGACAAAGACTCGATGGGCAGCTCCCTCTATGCCCTTTTATAAGTTGCGGTGAAATAGGGACTGAATTTGGGGTTGAATCGTTTAAACAGTCCCTATTTCACCGCAACTTATGGGAGGGATAGAAAAAAGGCGGAGGCCCTGGAGAGGGGCTCCGCCTTATATACAGGGGGCGATGTTATTCGCGTACCGTGGAATTAGACCAAGCGGGCGTTGATCGTCTTGGCGATCTCGGCGGCGTCGGTGGAACCCTTGACGGTGGCACGGAAGTCCTCGTCCATGAGCGCCTCGGCGACCTTGGACAGGATCTTGAGGTGCGTGGTTCCGGCCTGGGCGCCGGGGATGAGCAGGGCAATAGCCACGTTGACGGGAGCGCCGTCCATGGTGTCCCAACCGGTCACGCCGGACTCGTCCTTGACGACGATGACGGCAGCCTCGGTAATGGCATGGGACTTGGCATGCGGGATAGCGAAGCCCTCCATCATGCCCGTGGTGCCCTCGGCCTCGCGGGCCAGGAAGGCGTTCATCACGGCGTCGGCGTCGCTGGCGATACCGGCCTTGACGGCCTGGTTGGAAACGAAGCTCAGAGCCTCGTCACGAGAAGCGAAGTCCTCGGCGACAAAGACATTCTCGACCTTCACGAAGTCGGCAGCCTCGGCCTTGGGGGCCTCTACGGCAGCGGCCTTGGGGGCCTCAACCGGCTTGGCTGCAGGAGCGGCCTTCTGGTTCTTCTCGAAGTCGTACTTCTTGAAGGCTACGAACAGGATGCCACCGACCACAGCGCCGATGAGGATCGCGAGGACCCACAGCGGACCGTTCTCGACAACGGGCAGGACCAGGAAGCCACCGTGAGGCGCCGGATCGTGAACGTTGAACATAATGGTCAGGATCGAAGCGATAGAGGAACCGAGCATCATGATGGGCATGACGGGCCAGATGTTCTTGGTCATGAACGGAATGGCGCCCTCGGTGATGTGGGTGCAACCAAGGATGAGGTTGACGACACCGGCGTCATGGTCCTCCTGGCTGAAGTACTTCTTGCCGACAACGACGGCGAAGGTGGTGATCAGCGGCGGAACGATGCAAGCGGCGGAGACGGCAGCCATGAAGTTGGTGCCGAAGTTGTAAGTGTCGGTGCCAACACCGGCGGCCAGAGCCTCGGTGAGCATAGCGGTACCAGTGACGTAAGCAGCCTTGTTGACCGGGCCGCCCATGTCAAAGGCGCACATGCAGCCAATGGCAAGACCCAGGACAACGGCGCCAGAGGCGGACAGGCCCTTGAGGAAGTCCATCATGGCGGTGTTGATGGCAGCCATGGGGCCGGAAATGCCGAGCATGACCAGGCCGACGATAGCCGTCGAGAACAGCGGGTACAGGAAGATAGCCTTGAGGCCGTCCAGGTTCTTGGGCAGACCGGCAAAGACCTTCTCGAGCAGCAGGATGACATAACCGGCGAGGAAGCCGCCGACGATGCCGCCCAGGAAGCCGAAGCCCACGCCGGTGCCACCGGCGTCGATCATGCCGGTCTCGGCGTTAACAGGCAGGCCCTGGATGGCGATCATACCAGCAACAAAGCCGGGGACGAGCGCCGGGCGCTTGCCGATGGACTCGGCGATGTAGGCGGAAAGCACCGGAACCATAAGGTTCATGGCGATGCCGCCGATGATCTTGAGCATAGCAGCAAAGCTGTTGTAGTCAGACGCCGTCGAATCGAAGGACGTAATGCCCCACAGGAACGAAACGGCGGTCAGAACACCACCAGCAACGACGAAGACCAGCATGTGGCTGACGCCGTTCATGAGGTGCTTGTAGATGATGTGGCCGATGGACTCCTTCTCCTCAACCTCGTCCTCGACATCGGCAGCGGCTGCAACCGTGCTGTCGCCCTTAGCGGCGAGCGCGCGGTCAATCAACTTACCGGCGGCCTCAACGGACAGGGCCTTGGAAACACCAACGGAAACCATGGGCTTGCCGGCGAAACGCTCGGCCTGGACATCCTTATCGGCTGCGACGACGACGGCCTTGGCGCCAGCGATCTCACTCTTGGTGAGCTCGTTCTCGACACCGACCTGGCCATGAGTCTCGACCTTAATGGTCAGACCGCGCTCGGCAGCTGCCTTCTCCAGCGCCTCCTTCGCCATGAAGGTGTGCGCAATGCCGGTCGGGCAACCGGTGGCGGCGATGATGTCAAACTTAGCCATGTGTCCCTCCTTCTTGAGTACAGCGCCCGCGGGCGCTCCCCTACACGCGCTTCGATGCGCGTTTTTCCACAACTGAAAGATACCAACCTACCGTCCGCGTGAGAAGAGCTAAGGTGCAAATCTCCGGTGAAAGGTTCTTTCATAACCGTAAACGGTAGGTGAAAGTTTACCATCAACACTTGAAACGGCAAGGTGTATCTTGTAATTGAAAATGCCCGTATACTATGGCATTGCAAATCAAGCTAGATTTTCATGCCAACCAGGAGCCATCCATGACCGATAGTAGCAAGAGCGCACTTTCCCTCATTAGCACCCATCAGGGATACAGCGAGTCCGAGCAGCGCATTGTCGACTATATATTGGAGCACCAGTCCGAGGCTCCACGCCTCACGGCGGCTCAGCTCTCACGCGCCGCTGCCACGTCCGAGGCGACCGTTTCGCGCTTCTGCCGCAAGCTTGGGTTTGGCAGCTTTCGCAGCTTTCAGTTTTCGTTGGCGAGGGATTTGGAAAGCCAGCGCAACGAGGGCCTGACCGACGAGGTCTCGCTCGACAATATGGAGCAGAGCCTCAAGAACATCCTGGCTGCCAAGGTGAGCGAGCTTAATGCGACTATCGACGGGATCGACCACGATACGCTGGCGGCTGTTGTGCATGCCCTTAAGCATGCAGGGGTTATTGAGTTTGCAGCTGTGGGCAATACGAACGCGGTCGCGCTCGATGCGACGTTTAAGTTTTCGCAGCTGGGCCTGCGCTGCATGGCGAGCACCATTAGCGAGACATCAATCGGCTTTGCGCTCACGTTACGCCCGGGTGACGTCATCGTGATTATCTCAAACTCCGGCAAATCGCGCCGATTGAATCGCATGGCAAAAGCGGCTCGCAACTGCGGCGCAACCGTAGTCGTCATCAGCAGTGACAGCAAATCCCCACTCGCGCGCCTGGCAGACTACACTTTTAATACCGTCAACCACGAAGCGCTGCTGACGACAGGCGACTTTGCGTTCTCCAAGATCAGTGCCACGATGATCATCGAAGTCATCTACAACTTCCTGCTGCCCGAGATTGAAGACGCGCGTGAGCATATCAGCTACTACGAGGAGCTCATCCAGCCGGATAAGGTCGTTGAGTAAAACGCGAAGTGGGACAAAAAATTCAGTCTATTTTGTCCCACCAACACCGCTGATACGGCCTAACCTCGAGCTTCTTCGAGCATCTGCTTGGCGTGCGCCAGGCTTGCCTCGGACTGATCGCCGCTCAACATGCGGGCGATCTCGGCGGTACGCGCTTCACCGGTTACCTCGTCCAAATGCGTCTGGGGAACATCGCCCGGTTCCTTGCTGACGACGTAATGCTTGTCAGCCATGACGGCGACCTGCGCCAAGTGGGTTACGACAATCACCTGATGCGTAGAGGCGAGATCTGCCAGCACGCCCGCGAGCGCACGCGCAGTGGAGCCACCGACACCAGCATCGACCTCGTCAAACACCAGCGTATCGGCACCGTCCGCGTTACCGAGGACAACCTTGCTTGCCAGCATGACGCGACTTAACTCGCCGCCCGAGGCAATGCGGCGCAGGGGACGTGGCGTCAAGCCGGCACCGCTGCGGTATAGCAGCTCGTAGCTCGAAGGACCAACGGGCGTCCATTCAGCACGTGGAAGATCACGTGACTCCCAGACAAGCTCGGCGCCGCCCATCTCCAGGCGAGCCATCTGACGGCAGACCTCGTGGCAGAAGCGAGGGGCCGCCGTATTACGGGCGCGCTTAAGTGCCTTGGCAGCGGCAAACAACTCGCGCTCGGCGCTCCCGAGTGCCTCACGCGCTTTTTTGATCTGTTCATCGCCATCATCGACCAGGGACAGCAGCTCTTGCGAGCGATCGCGCATGGCAAAAACATCGTCCATGGTGGGGCCCCACTGACGCAATAGACCCTTAAGGTCGGAATACCGCTCACGCATGCGAGCGAGCTCGCGCGGGTCGAAGGCGACGCCATCGCGATAGGAACGAAGCTCGTTCGCGCAATCCTCAAGGGAGATACAGGCATCCGAAAGCGCATCGGCAATGTCGCCCAGCTTGCGATCGACGGCAGCCATACGGGAAAGCTCTGCCACGGCACTGTTCACGGCATCGAGCGCTCCCCCTTCGGCAGCAAGCGACGCATGGGCATCGTTAGCCGTGGCAACCAGTACCTCGGCATGTTCGGAGCGCGGCAGCAGTTCCTCGAGTTCCTCATACTCGCCCGGCTTGGGGTCGACCTCGCCGATGCGCTCGAGGGCAAAGCGCGCCTCCTCGACGCGGCTCCCCTGCGCGCGCGAGGCCTCTTCGACACGTCGAACCTCCTTGGCGGCAGCGCGCGATGCTTTAAAGCAGGCACGGTACGCATCCAGCGCCTTGAGCGCAGAGCGCCCCGCCCAGGCATCGACCATCGCAACGTGATGCGATGGATCGAGCAAGCGCTGATGCTCGTGTTGGCCGCACAGATCCATCATCACGCCAACGCGCTCCGAAAGCTCGCGCACGCTGGCGATGCGGCCGTCAATCTTCACGCGGCTGCGGCCCTCGGCAGAAAGGCTACGCTGCACGGTAAAGCCCTCCGTGTCGTGCGGCCCGTCAAACAGGCGCGCCTCGACGCTCGCCAGCGCCTCGCCCTCGCGCACCGTCGACGAATCCGCGCGCTCGCCCAAAATAAGCTTGAGCGCCGAGAGCAGCGCAGTCTTGCCGGCACCGGTCTCACCGGTCAGGACAGTCAGGCCGGCACTCGGTACCAGCGTCGCCTCGCGAATGAGTGCAATGTTAGAAACCTGCAGCTCATCGATCATGACGGACTCCGTAGAATACGCGGCTCACCGAGTTATAGAAGCTCTCGGGGCCGTAATCCAGCAGCAGCACATCACCGGGCCCACGACGCACCGCCACGCTCTCAACGGTGCCATCACAGGTAATAAACTGTCCATCGATAGCGATCGCCGGAACGCTCGGACGGTCATCAGACATAAAGATTTCGACGACATCACTCGGCGAAGTCAAGAAGGCACGGGCCTGAATGGTGTGCGGCGCAATGGGTACGCAGACCATGCCCGTATAGTCGGGGCTCACGATGGGGCCACCGGCACTGAGCGCGTAACCCGTAGAACCAGTCGCCGTCGAAACGACGACACCGTCACCGCGTAGGCGGTCGATATGATGGCCGGACACCGTGATGTCGAACTCGACCATATCGGACAGCGGACCGCGGGTAAGCGCCATGTCGTTGAGGGCGAAGGTGCGCACGACATCCTTCGTACCGTCTTCGCGCACGGACACGATATCCGCGGCGATGGTAGCGCGACGGCTCACATGCAGCTCGCCGGACAGGGCGTCGCTCACGACCTGCAGAATGTCGCGCTCCTCGGGACTCGCAGCCGTCAAAAAGCCCAGGTGACCATAGGAAAGACCGAGGATAGGAATCTCGCGATGGTTGAGGATGCGGGCAGCGCGCAGCAACGTACCGTCGCCGCCGAGCGTAATGACCAGATCGGAGCCGTCGATATCAGGCGTGCTTTGAATCTTCGATCGCTGGTCGGCAGCCCATGCGACCTCATAGCCCTGGCGCGTCAGCCAAAGCTCGAGCATCAGGCCGCTCTCGACCGCCTCTTGCTTGTAGTAATTGGGAACCAGAAAGACCTTCATAGCGTTGCAGCTTTCTCGCTCAAAACTGATACCTGGGATTGCAGCACGTCTTGCGAGCGGTCGCCAGATTCAAATCTCGTGCCGTACAGGAAAAACTCAACGTTGCCCTTGGCACCATGAATGGGCGACACGCACACATCGACCGGGAACAACCCCTTGGCAGCAAAGAGCTCAACCGCCGCCACGAGCGTATCGCGGCGCACAGCGGGATCGGTCACAATGCCGCCCTCGCCCACCAGCGCCGCCGGAGCTTCAAACTGTGGCTTTACGAGCGTGCAGAATGCACCCGTAGGCGCCAGGCACGCCAGTACCGCATCGATAATGTTCGCGATGCTGGTAAACGAGACATCACACACAGCCAGGTCGATGGCGCCGGCATAGCCAAGCTCAGGCAGCTGCGTCACGTTTGTGCGCTCATGCAGCGTCACGCGATCGTCCTGACGCAACGACCAATCGAACTGGGCGCGACCCACGTCCACAGAGACAACGGTCGCAGCTCCGCGCTTGAGCAGGCAATCGGTAAAACCCCCGGTAGAGCAGCCCACATCCAAACAGGCAAGGCCCGTCGGATTGATACAAAACGCATCGAGCGCGCCCTCGAGCTTAAGGCCGCCGCGCCCAACGTACGGAATGCGCCCCTTAACGTGCAGTGGCAGGCCAGGCGTCACCTTAAGGCCCGGAGAGGTCAAACGCTCACCGCCGCTCGAAACCAAGCCGGCCATAAGAGTGCGAAGGGCATCCGCGCGATCGGCGCAGATGCCCTGTGAAATCAGTTCGTCATCGAGACGCACGCGTTTCATGAATGCCATCAACCATTCGTATCCGGTGATGCGGCCTGCCCATCTTGAGACTCGCTTGCCGCATCCTCATCGTATTCCTGCTCGAGCTTGTCGGCCTCACGCGGCGTCAGCTCAAACTTGTCGACCATATCGACCGCACGGGAACCCAGCTCAATCGCCTCGTCAAACAAATCGAGCGAACGCTCCAAGGACGTATCCTTGGAGCGAACGGTGGCGATGATCTGGTCCAGGCGATCCGAGATCTCATCGAAGTTGCGGACGGAACCCTCTGGCATGGCTACTCCTCGACGGAGTCGGCCTCGACGGCCCCAGCAGCGTCCGCGTCCTCGGCAAGTACACCGGCAGCAGCCTGAGCAGCAGCGACCTTGGCGGCTGCCTCGGCAGCCTGTGCCTCCTCGCGAGCGCGATCCTCGGCCAGCAGCTCTTGGTACAGGTCCTCGCCCGGCAGTTCCTCGCTGCGAGCGATCTTGCCCAGCACGCCGTTGACGAACGAAGCGGACTGGTCGGTGCCATAGGCCTTGGCAAGCTCGACGGCCTCGTTGATGACGATGGCGTCCGAGACCTCTTCGTCGGTAAGGAAGCGCATCTCGTAGACGGCGATACGCAGCAGGTTGCGGTCGGCGCCGGGCATGCGCATAAGATCCCAGTTCTTGGCGACGGCGCGCAAGGCACAATCGATGCGATCAATGTGCTCGTAGGCTCCGCGGCAAAGCTCCAGCGCATAGGGGTCGAGGGGACCCTTCGAGATCAGGAAATCGCCCTCGAGGACGCGCTCGAGCGGGCTGTCCGTGGCCTCGGCCTGGAACAGCAGCTGCAGCGCCTGACTGCGGGCAAGCGTGCGCCCGCGATAAACCTTAAGGCTCAAAGGTTACTCCTTGGGGAAAACGAGACCGTCGATGCAAACGTCAACGCGCTCGACCTCGACGCCCACCTGGGCATCGATGGCGGCGACCACGGCGGCGCGAACGGCCTCGGCGAGTTTCTTGAACGGATAGCCAAAGAACACCACGACACGCACGGTGAGTGCGAGCTTGTCGCCGACGACCTCGGCCTCGACCGCCGGCTCAGAAGCCGGGGCCTTGGACGAGAGCATCATGGAGACAAGGTTGGTGGCAAGGTCCTTGACGCCAACGGAGGCGATGCCCTCGACATCCGACACGGCGCGCGAGACGATGGCGGTCAGAACATCGGGCGAAATGCCGATGCCGTCAATCTTGATTTCCTGGGGCATGAGTCCTCCTAGAAGAGTTGGTTGCTAGACGCGGGAGACGAACTTGCCGTCGCGGGTGTCAACCTTGATGACCTCGCCCTCGTTGAGGTACATGGGGACCTGGATGACAGCGCCGGTGTCGATCGTGGCCGGCTTGGTGGAACCCTGGACGGTGTCGCCCTTAAAGCCCGGGTCGGTCTGGACGATGGTGGTCTCGATGAACATCGGCGGGGTCACGCCCATGAGCTCATCGTCGGCAAAGAGCAGCTGGCAGATGTCGTTCTCGCGCAGCCACTTGGAGTTCTCGCCCACCATGTCCTCAGGAACGGGAACCTGCTCATAGGTCTCATTGTCCATGAAAATGTAGTCGGCGCCATCGTTGTAGAGGTACTGGAACTCACGGGTGGTGAGCATAACGCTCTCGAACTTGGTGCCGGCGTTGCAGGTGTTCTCGACGACGCGGCCGCTCTTGATGTCGCGGGTCTTGTAGCGCACAAACGCGCCGCCCTTGCCCGGCTTGACATGCTGGAACTCGACGATGGTGTAGACCTTGTCCTTAATGCGGAGACCGAGGCCGTTCTTGAAGTCGGCGGTAGAAATGGTAGGCATAGCGACCTTTCTTGTTATGGGCAGAACGCGCAAGCGTCCAAATTACATACGACCGAAATTATACACTTGCAGACGGCGCCTGCAGCGAGCGCATAAAAAGAGAACGCGGGGCGCCCGAATTACTCCGGACGCCCCGCCCCAAAAATCTATCGAAATGGGCTAGCAATCGATGACGTGCAGGTCGTGCGGGGTCTTGGTGAAGGGCTCGTAGCCGTTCTCGGTGACCACGCCGTAGTCCTCCAGGCGCACGCCGCCCACACCGGGCAGATACACGCCGGGCTCCATGGTGATAACCGAGCCGACCTCGATAGTGTTCTTGCTGCGGTTGAAGTTGGGCAGCTCATGGATGTCGATGCCCACGCCGTGGCCCAGACCATGGTTGTAGTAATCGCCATAGCCGGCATCACCGATGATCTTCTTGGAAAGCTTGAAAATGTCGTTGCCCTCGACGCCCGGATGGATGGCGGCGACGCACTCCTCGTGCGTACGGCGCACGAGCGCGTACAGGTCGAGCTGCTCCTGCGTGGGCTCGCCCATCACGACGGTGCGCGTCATATCGGAACGATAATCGCAGTAGCCCGCACCGTAATCCATGAGGACAAAGTCGCCCTTCTCAATCACGCGGTCGCTCGGCACGGCATGCGGGTTGGCGGTGTTGGGGCCGCTCGCCACAATGGAGCCGAAGGCCAGGCTGTCGGCGCCGTTGGCGAACATAAAGTTCTCGAGCTCGTTGCGAACCTGCTTCTCGGTCATACCGGGCTTAATAAAGCCGAGCATATGCTGGAAGGCGGCGTCAGTGATCGACTGCGCATGCCGCATGAGCTCGATCTCCTCGGCGTCCTTGATGGCGCGCATCTTACGGATGTCGTCATGCATCAGCGGCAACATGCAGGCGACGGAACGGTCCTCCAGACCACGCTGAATACCCTGGTAGAAGTTGATCTGCATGTCGTCCTCGACAGCGCAGACGCGGCACTTGTTGGCTGCGATCTTGCCGGCGACCCAACCGGGGATGGTGCCCTCGTCCATGTCGTAGACCCAGAGGCTGCCGGCGGGCGTGTTCTCCTCAAAGCTGTTGAGGTAGCGCGAGTCGGTATGGAACAGGCACTGGTCAGCCGTAATAAACGCCGCGTGCGGGAACTCGAAGGTGTAATCGAAGACGCCCTTCACGCCCGTGAGCCAACGAAGATTGGCCTCGTCGCGTACCACGATAGCGTCGTAGCCGCGCTCGACCATCAGGGCACGGACACGTTCGATACGACCGGCAGGACCGGCAGCAAACTCAGACATGCAGATTCCTTTCTTATTGTCTCTATAAAGACGGGACGGATCTCAACCGAACGACGGAATCGCATGCGATCTGCAATCGATTGGAAACCCGTCCCTCAACATGATACGAAAGACGATGGATGTCAATAAATCTTAGAGAAGTTCTTTGCGAGAAGCCAAGTAGGCGTGAGCATGGCGCTCAAGAACCTCGTCCTCAACGCTCGTTAGACGAATGGCGCCGAGTGCCGCGGGCAGCGGCAACATACTGCGGTTCGAGCGGGCGAACTGCTGTTTGCGGAACTCCTCGATAAACGCGGTGGGCTCCAGATCGAAGGCAAGCTCCTCGATGCCAAAGTCCTCCAGGCAGTCATCGACCTCAAAAACGTAATCGATATCGAAGTCGCAAGCATCGTGGGCAACGCGCGCCTCAAAACGCATGCCCTCGGACAACAGCTGGTAGGCAGGGATCTGCGTAGCGGCATCGCCCAAGCAGGCGCGCAGGGTACGCTCCCCCGTCTTACCAAAATCGAGCGCATGACGGGCGCTCGGGTTCGTGGCCATCAGTACGTCCTTGCGGGCAGTCTGAGACCACTGAACGGCATTAACGAGCGCGACCTCCTCGCCCGCGAGAATCTCGGGGACGGTCTCAGTAAACTGATTCCAGCGGGACTTGCTGCTCGAAAGCATGGTGCCAACAAGTACCACATAGCCGAGCTTGAGGTCCTCGGGGTCCGCCTCGCGAACAAGGTCGAGGTCACACACGACCAGGCCCGGCTCGGGACGGAACGCGATAGTGGGAAGCGCATTCGCCGACGAGGCGACGAGCGGCTTCATAGTCGTCGCGACCGTGAGCATGGCGTCGAACGTGGTCGGCAGCAAGGCGCACTCGGTGCGACCGCACCACTGATTGGCACACCAGCAAACAACCGAGCAGGTCGCCGTGTCGCCGACAGCGACAACGAGATCGTCGCAGGTAATGCCGTTAGCCGACAGGGCGCCAAAGACGGTATCGGCATCGGCCAGCGTAGCGCCGGCAGGAGAAACCTCAAGGGCGAGCAGCGACACGGCAAACCCGGCGTCGACCAGCGCATGCTCGACGACCTCGCCAAAACGCTCGGATGTGGCGTCGTTCCAAACCACCATCGCGCGCTTAGGCTTGCCCACAGCCGAGGCAAACATGCGCGACAGCTCCTCGAACGCGCCCAATCCGACGCGGACATCGACACTGCGGTTTTGGAAATTGATAAGTTGACGGCGAATCATAGCAGTCCACGCTCCAAAAGCATTTCGGCACAAAGGTAGGAAACGTCCTCGAAGGACTTGTTGCGAATATCAAGGGTAATATCGGCGGCCTGGCGATACAGCGGACGGCGATGCTCAAACAGGCGCGCAGCATGCTCGGGCGAGCGGAAATCAGGCCGGGTATCGGAGCGGCGAATCTGGCGCAACGAATCCTCAAAGTCGCCTTCGAGGTACACGCAGGTACCCATCTCGTGCATCAGCTCAATGTTTACCGGCGTCTCGACGATGCCACCCCCGCACGATACCAACAGGCTGCGCTCGCTTTGAAGCGAACGGAGTGCCGAGGTCTCGAGCTCGCGAAAACGATCCTCGCCTTCGGTCTTAAATATCTCGGTCACCGACTTGCCGCATCGACGCACAACCAAACGATCGGTATCGATGAATCGACGCTTGAACATAGTGCCCACGTTGCGCGCAAGCGTCGACTTGCCCGCGCCCAAAAAGCCGATAAAGAAGATATGGTCACAGCCGTGTTTGATGTGCTGAGACATGGCGAAACCTATTCCTCGCAGGGAAGGTCGCGCAGGGCCCGGCGCTCAAAGATACGGAAGATCTGCGTGTACCACAGGTCCTGGGTTGCCTGCGGCTTGACAAGAATGGTATCGACGCCGGCGAAGTTGCCGCTCCACACGTCCGTGTAGAGCTGATCACCGATCAGCACCGCCTCGTCGGCCGTGGCGCCGAGGCGCTTAAGACCCGCCTTGAGGGCAAACGGCGCCGGCTTCATGGCGTGGCTGATGGCCTCGAGTCCCAGCTCGCGTGCAGAGCTCATGACCTGGTCGCGATGCCAGTTGTTGGACACCATGCACAGCTTAAAGCCTTTGGCGCGGGCGGCATCGAGCCAGGCGGAAACCGCGGCGGGAACCTGCTCGGTGTCGCGCGGCACCAGGGTGTTATCGCGATCGAGCAGAATGGCGCGTTTGCCGTCGGCCCACAGGGTATCAAGGTCGATGCGATCGACTGAGGCAACGTAACGTTTGGGGCTAAAAATCCTCATGCTAATTCCAAGACTGTTGATGCTCTTCGTAGGTTTGCGAGAAGTACTCCTCGTCCTGCGTAATGTAGAAATACAGGTCATCGGAGTCGGTCGGCTCAAGCGTGGCCTTGAGTGCCTCGAGCGACGGAGAGCAGATGGGCGTGGGTGGCAGGCCCTCATGCTTATAGGTGTTATACGGACTATCGCTCTGCAGGTCGTCGGCGGTAACCTCGCCACCGGTGACATACATCATGGTCGCATCGCTGTTGAGATAGCGCAGACCGTCGAGCTTGCCGGCAAGGCGGTTGTAGAAGACCGAGGCCACGTGCGCACGTTGATCGGCGTTGAGGCCCTCGCGCTCAACGATAGAGGCCAAGTTGACGATGTCGTAGTCGGACATCTCCACGCCGTAGCGTTCCTTGATCTTGGCTTCGCAGCTCGCAAAGTCAAGCGACTTGTACTCGGTCTTAAACTGATCGAGCATGGCGCGAATCACGTCATCGGCCGTCGGCGAATCGCCCAGCGAATAGGTCTTGGGGAACAAGAAACCCTCGAGCGAATCGTTGGCGGCGCCCTTAAGGAAGCTATAGTCGTCAACGTAGTTGGAGGCCTTGGCCTGGTTGAGGAAGTCTTCCTTAGAGATGCTGTCGTAGGCCTGGGCCACACGGTCGGCGACTTGATCGACCGTTAGGCCCTCAGGGATAGTCAGCGCATTGGAGCCCGCGTTGGGGCCTTCCATGAGCTGCTGAACAACCTTGGTCGCATCCATGAGTGTGGTGAACGAATAATCACCAGGCTTGAGCGACATATCGGCGTTGAGCTTTTTCACCGCCGCATAGTAATCCTTGGGATTTTCGACGATATGATTCTCGGAGAGAATCGAAGCGATGCTGTCACCCGAGGCACCATCGGGAATCGTGATAGTAACCTGCTGGCCTGCAACGACTTTCGCACCCTCACCGCCAAAGAAGCCCTTGACGGCTGGCACGACAAAGAAAACGATCGCGACAAGCGCAAGCACGGCAACAACGCCACCGATAATCATAGGCACCGGGGAGCTTTTCTTTTGAGCACCGCGACGAGCATGCGTGTTGTAGCTCGAGCGGGTCGCCGGAGCAACGCCATGCGAACCACGAGCGTGATGCGAATGCGATTGGGGGGCCTGCGTTCGCTGGGTAGGTGCCTGCTGCTTAAAGCGGATGCCGCCTGCAGGCTGGGCCGTACGAGCAGTGGGCTGCTGAGCCGCGTGAGAAGCCGAATGCTGAACCGAACGAGCAGAAGGCTGCTGACCCGTCTGTTGAACAGGTTGGGCCGAACGAGAGAAGGACTGCGCCGGGCGCGCGGCAGGCTGAGCTGCGCGCTGCGTCGGCTGTGCCGGACGCTGGCCAGGCTGGGCAGGGCGCGACGCCGGCTGCTGTGTACGATTCGGCTGGCGCGGATCGGAAACACTAGGCATGCGAAACCTCCTCGTTTTTACGATCGAGCCACGTCTGCAAAAACAGGCTGGCGGCAATCATGTCGATCTTGCCCCTCATCTGCTTTTCGTTGAGTCCCTGCTCGCGCAGGATACGCTTGGCCTCTTGCGAGGACAGACGCTCGTCCTCAAACTCCAACGGAAGATCGAGCTCGTCGGCAATCTTTTGCGCCACGGCGGCAACGCGCTCGGCCTGAGGGCCGGGCTCACCGGCCATGGTCAGGGGACGTCCGCTTACCAGGATGTCGGGCTCATAGTCCTCAACCAGGTAGCGGAACGTCTTGGCCATACCGGTGACCTCGGCAGCCGGAAGCACCTTGACAGGCATCGCCATCTTGCCATCACGGCTCGAGACGGCGATGCCAATCCTGGTCTCCCCTATGTCCAGCGCGAGCGCAACCACAGCGACTTCTTAGATTCTTAGGCGCCGAGCGCGGTCTTGGCGGCCGCGAGGGCATCGGCGATGCCGGCAGCATTCTTGCCACCGGCCTGGGCCATGTTGGGACGACCGCCACCGCGACCGTCGACCAGACCCGCGATCTGCTTGATCACGTTACCGGCGTGGAAACCGGCCTTCACAGCGTCATCGGAGCCGGCAGCGAGCAGGGCCGGAGTGCCCTTCTCAGTCACGCTGGCGACGACACAAGCGACAGGGCCGGCGACCTTCTGATGCACGGTATCCCATACGTTGCGCAGGTCGGCAGCCTCAAGGCCCTGGAGCCCAGCGACAACGAGCTTATAGCCGTCGAGCTCGACGGCGCTCTCGATGGCGCTGGAGATGGCGTCGGAGGAGCCACCGGTCAGAGCCTTCTTGAGCTTATTGGACGTCTCGCGCAGCTCGGCCTGCAGGTTCTCCACGCGAGCGGGAACCTCATCCACGCGGCACTTGAGCGCAGTAGCAGCGGCGTCAACGAGTGCCAGGCGGTCGGCCATATAGTCGAGGGCACCTTTAGAGGTCACGGCCTCGATACGGCGGACATTGGAGCCCGTGGAGGACTCGGAAATGATCTTGAACAGGCCGATCTCGGCGGTGTTGGCAGCGTGCGTGCCACCACAGAGCTCGCGGGAGAACGGCTGGTCCTCGGCGCCCACGGAGACGACGCGGACGACATCGCCGTACTTCTCTCCAAACAGAGCGACAGCGCCGGCGGCCTTAGCCTCGTCGATGCCCATGACACGGGTCACGACCGGCTTGGAAGCGAAGATCTGCTGGTTGACCAGGTCCTCGACAGCCTTGAGCTGCTCGGAGGACAGAGCCTCGAAGTGCGTGAAGTCAAAGCGCAGGTGCTCGGGCGTCACCAGCGAGCCGGCCTGGGAGACGTGCTCGCCCAGGACCTGCTTAAGAGCAGCGTCGAGCAGGTGCGTGGCGGTGTGGTTGCGGCGCAGGAAGCCACGGCGCTCGGCGTCGAGCGCGGCGGTCACGGTAGCACCGACGGCCAGCGTGCCCTCGGCAACGTGGGCGACGTGAGCATACAGGCCGTTGTGGTTCTTGGTATCGGAAACGGTCAGCGAAACGCCCTCGGCGGAAAGCTCGCCGGCATCGCCCTGCTGGCCACCCATCTCGGCATAGAACGGAGTGCGGTCGAGAACGACCTCGACGTCCTCGCCCGCGGCAGCGGACTCGACGGACTCGCCGTTGCGCACGATGGCAACAACCTTGGCGCCCTCGATCACATCGTTGTCATAGCCGTCGAACTCAGTCGCGGCGACCTTGTCGGAAAGCTCGACCCAAACGTCGTTGAAGCTGCCCCAGGCGTCGCCTTTGGCATTGGCGCGGGCGCGGGCCTTCTGGTCCTCCATGCAGGCAGTGAAGCCGTCCATATCGACATCGTGGCCAGCGGTGCCGGCGATCTCGACGGTCAGGTCGATGGGGAAACCAAAGGTGTCGTGCAGCTTAAAGGCAACATCGCCCGGAAGCACAGCACCCTCGGCAAGCGCTGCCAGGGCCTCGTCCAGATAGACGCGGCCGTTGTCGAGCGTCGTGGAGAAGCGCTCCTCCTCGGAGGCGACGATACCCTTGACGAGCGCGACATTCTTGAGAAGCTCGGGATAAGCCTCGCCCATCTGAGCGTTAACCTCGTCGATGAACTTGGTCAGGAAGGCGCCCTCGATGCCCAGCAGGCGACCGTGGAACACGGCACGACGGAGCAGGCGGCGAAGGACGTACTCGCGGCCCTCGTTACCGGGAAGGATGCCGTCCGAGATCATAAAGTCGACGGCACGGGAGTGGTCGGCGATGATACGCAGGGAGCGGCTGGCGCCGGAGTAATCGTCGGCGTCATAGGTCTTGCCGCTAATCTTCTCGCCCAGCTTGATGAGGTGCTGCATCAAGTCGCCGTCGTAGTTGGCGGTCTTGTGCTGCATGATGGCGGCCATGCGCTCCAGGCCCATGCCCGTATCGAGGTTGCGGTGCGGCAGCTCCGGCATGGAGCCGTCCTCCTGGCGGTCATACTGGGTAAAGACGAGGTTCCAGAACTCCAGGAAGCGGTCGCAGTCGCAGCCGGGCTTGCAGTCGGGACTACCGCAGCCGACCTCCTCGCCCATGTCAAAGTAGATCTCGGAGCAGGGACCGCAAGGGCCAGTGGGGCCAGCGGCCCAGAAGTTGTCGTCCTCGCCCAGGCGGGAGATGTGGTCCTCGGCAACGCCCAGAGAACGCCACACGTCGTGGGTCTCGTCGTCCTCGGTAAAGACGGTAAAGTACAGGCGGTCGAGCGGCAGCTTGAACTCCTTGGTGATGAGCTCAAAGGCCCAGGCGCAAGCCTGCTGCTTGGAGACGCCGCCAAAGGAGAAGTCGCCGAGCATCTCGAAAAAGGACAGGTGACGGCCGTCCTCGCCGATGCAATCGATGTCGTTGGTGCGGACGCACTTCTGGCAGGAGATAGCGCCGATCTCCTTCATGGTCTTCTTGCCCTGGTAGTACTCCTTAAACTGGTTCATGCCGGCGTTGGCAAGCAGCAGCGAAGGATCGTCGGGGACGAGGGACGAAGAAGGATAGAGCTTAAGACCGCGCTCCTCAAAGAAGTTGAGGAACTTGGAGCGAATCTCGGCCGTAGTCATTGACGGGTAGTCAGCACTCATAGAGGGAATCTCCTCGGTTTCACATCGAAACAGTTCAAACGTAACGATATTACCATCCCACCGCGCAAGTGCAAAAAAGAGGGCCGGCACAATGCCGGCCCTTCAGCGAAATTGCATGTTAGCGCGTATGAATATTAATCCGAATTACCCCGCTAGTTGTCATCATCGTCCACGGAGCCGTCGATGCCGGTTTTGGTGTCGTCATCCGTGTTGGAATCGTCATCCTTAGCGAAGGGGTTCTTGAAGAAGCCCGTCGCATCGGGCTGCAGACCAGAGAGCTTGATCCAGGGATTATCGAGATCGGGCTTGGGCATGGCCTTGGCCTCGGGCGCAGTCTCGTTGCCGATGAGCTCGGACTCGTAAATGAAGGTGTCGTCGCCGAGCGCGTCGTAGGCGGCAACCGGGTTGCCATCGGCATCGCGGTACGGTGTGCCCTTAAACACGGCGCCGTCATAGGCCACAAGCTGGCGGCCGGTCTCATTCTCGAAGTAGTACACGAAGATACCCTTGAGGGCCGCGCACAGCGGGATGGCAATAATCATGCCGATGGGGCCCATGAGTGCCGAGCCAATAACGAGCGCCGTGAGGCTCATGATGGGATGCACCTGCACCGAGCTCTGCATGACCTTAGGAGAAATCACGTTGTCGGTGACGTTTTGCGCGACCATCGTCACGATAAGCGTCCATAACGCCAACATGGGGCTGAACATGAAACCGAGCACCGTGGCGATTGCTGCGCTCACCCAAGGACCGACGACCGGAACCAAATGCATGATGCCGGTAAAGATAGCCATGAGCGCCGCATACGGATGGCCGATGATCATAAAACCGATAAAGGCCAAGATGCCGCCGCAGATAGACGTCACGACCATACCGCGCATGTAGCCGCCGACAGAGCGAGAAAGGATGGCGACCATAAAGCGGTACGAGGTCTCCTTCTCCTGACCGATGATGGTGCAGATTTCGTGGTGCATGCGAGGGTAGTCGCAGGCCATCCAGTAGGCAAGCACCAGACCAAGGAAGATCACGAACAACTGCGAAGCCGTATTGGTGATGAGCGGGAACACACCGCGGCCAAGCTCGGCAGCGATCTGAGACACATACTTCGATGCCACGGTAACCAACGACGAAAGATTATCGTCCAAATACTCCTTGAGCGGCGTGTTGTTGAGCGTCTTGGCATGCGAGATCATCTCATTGAGGTCGCCTCCCGCAACACGAAGCTGCTCGGGCAGGCGGCTCAGGACTTCCATGATCTGACCAAAGAGAATCGGCGACAAGATACAAACGACACCGACGAGCACGGCAACAACAACAATAAGCGCGATAAGCGAACCGATGCCGCGATTCACGCCATGATGCTCGAGCCAGTTGGTGATCGGGGACATCACAAAGGCAATGATGGAACCAACAGCGAGAAACTCGATAACCGGCGCCAGGATGCCCATAAGGTTAAAGATGACAGCAGCAATAACAATGCAGCCGACAACAGCCCAAATGCGAAGCGTCAGAATGCGGGTGTCGCGCAGCACGCGATCGGTTTGTTGGGGGTGCTCACTCATGAACGAATCATCACTCCGTCGGGGTCGATCTTGTCCTGAATCTTCTTAAGCGTGCGGCGCAGCAGACGCGAAACCTGCACCTGAGAAATACCCAGCTTCTTGGCGATCTCGATCTGGGTCATGCCCTTCACAAAGCGCAGCTCGATCACCTCGCGCTCGCGCGGCGAGAAATCACGGATGGCTTCCTCGATCACTAGGCGGTCATCGGTAAAGTCGAGCTCGTTGTCGTCGTCGGCGTAACGGTCGAGAATCGAAGGGGCATCGTCGGAATCGGACGCACCAGGAGCCTCGATGGGCACCGAGGTATAGGCCGAAGACGATTCCATAGCCTCGAGGACCTCATCGACAGTCACATCTAGATACTCAGCGATCTCCTCAACCTTGGGCGAACGCTGCAGCTCGTTGGTAAGTTTGTCAGTAGCCTGGTTGACCTTGGCCGAGAGCTCCTGCAGACGACGCGGTACGCGCACACTCCAGCCCTTGTCGCGAAAATGGCGTTTGATCTCGCCCAGGATAGTGGGTGTCGCAAACGTCGTGAACTCGAGTCCGCGCTCGGGGTCAAAACGGTCGATAGCCTTGAGCAAGCCCAGATAGCCGACCTGCATGAGGTCGTCGAGCGGCTCGCCGCGATTCTTAAATTTGTTGGCAAGAAACCTTACCAGGTTCATATGGGACATGACGAGCTGCTCACGGGCGTCCGGATCACCGGTCTCCTTGTAACGACGAAACAGCTCGCGGGTTTTCTCCTTGTCCCAAGCGGTCTTGCCGCTCCGGGAACGTTCGGTCATATTAGATATCCGCCTTGAGGTCGAGGGAAAGCGTCAGGGGCGCCGTAGTCTTTTCGTAGGAGTCGCACACGCTCGCGAGGATGAGCTCGGCATACACCGCAGCCTGGTCGTCTTCATCGACCGTAGCCTGGTCGCCAAAGGTAATAGTCATGCCAACATGGGTCTCATCGACATCGAATTTGATGGTGATGTCATCGCAGTCGACCGCGGTGCAACCAAAGATGAAAGCCTCCTCAGCAGCCATGCGGATGTCCTCGATGCGATCGACAGACATAGAGCACAGGGCACCAACGTTGGCTGCCGTCATGCGCACAAGGCGAGCGAGACGCGGGTCACCGGCAACGGTCAGCGTGATAGGGCAGGTTGCTTCGCTACTCATCGCAGGACTCCTCAGAGGTCTCGGCGGGCGTATAGGTGTAATACTGAGCCGGCTTGGCTACAGACTTCTGACCATCATCGTCGGCCGCGGCAGCCTCGTCCTCGCCAATTAGGACGTGCTCGGTAGGCAGCTCGGCCTCCGCAGCGGCAGCGGCGAGCTTGCGATCGGCGTCGGCTGCAGGAGCCTTCACCTTATTGAAGAGCTTCTGCACAGCACCGGCGGCAGAGTCGGTCACGCTAGACACAGCATTGCTGGCCTCGGCCATGCTGCCCGTAACCTCAGAAATGTCGCGAACCACGGCTTCGACCTCTACGAGATTGGAGGTAAGGGCATCAACTGCCGTCTTGCTCGACTTAAGCAGCGGCTCCATCTGGGCAAGTGCCGGCGTAAGCTCATCGACAGCGCCATCGAGCTTTGCCACCACAGGCTGAGCCTCGGCGATGGTGTTGTTGAGGTCGTTCACGGTCTTATCGAGCGAGTCGACAACATTGCGGGTCTTGCGCAGGGTAAGCGCGAGCTCAGCGATGGCCCACACGCCGGCAACGGCGAGCAGCAGCAGGGCGATTTGAATGGGACTCATACAAGCCTCCCAAAGGAATCGATATACAGACGCTTTTCATGGTACCCCAAAGGGGACCGAACATGCCAAGAGTAGCAACGTGGGACAAAATTATCAGCAGCTACTTCGGTGCATTCCCGCTGCGGTCGCGCTCGCTTTGCTCTACGCGCCACTCTTCCCAGCCGCGCCCGGCAGGCTGCCAGAACGCACCGCGCTCCAGCCCCTCGGGCAAATAGCGCTGATCGACCCAGCCTTCGGGATAATCGTGCGGGTATTTATACACACCGTAGTCGTCGCTGCCTGGGCGATGGCGATCGCGCAGATAACTCGGCACCTCGCGAAGCCCACTAGAATGGATATCGGCCAACGCCGCATCAATCGAAGCCTCACACGCGTTGGATTTAGGGGCCAAACACACATAGAGTGCAGCCTGAGCCAGGTTAATGCGGCACTCGGGATAGCCAATGACCTCGGCAGACTTAAACGCGGCATGCGCCACCAAAAGCGCCTGTGGGTCAGCGTTGCCAACGTCCTCAGAGGCCTGAATCATAATGCGGCGAGCGATAAACTTAGGATCCTCCCCCGCATCAATCATGCGCGCGAGCCAATAGATTGTGGCATCGGGGTCGCTACCGCGCATGGACTTAATAAACGCACTGATGATGTCGTAGTGCATGTCGCCGTTTTTGTCATACGAAAATCCACGACGCGGGTTGGCGATCTTCACGTCATCCACGGTAATGGGATAGCGCTCCCCCGCCACGGGCGCTGGCGTTCCCTCGGTATCGGGACGCGTGACGGCAATCTCGCTCGCAAGTTCGAGCGTCGTGAGCGCCGAGCGAGCGTCACCCGCTGCCAGCGTGCAGATGGTCTTAACCGTATCCTCATCGGCCGAGAACTTGCCGTTCAAACCCTGCGGCGCCTCGAGCGCACGCTCGATAAGCGTGGCGATATCCTCGTCTTTAAGATGCTCAAGCTCCACCACGCGACCGCGCGAGAGCAATGCCGAGTTGACCTCGAAGTACGGATTCTCCGTCGTGGCGCCAATCATAATGACGGTACGGTTCTCAACCGCATGCAGCAAGGCATCCTGCTGAGACTTGGAGAAGCGGTGAATCTCGTCGATAAACAGGATGGTGCGGCGGTCGTAGGTATTCAGGAGCGTCTTGGCCTCGTCAATCACGCGGCGAAGATCCTTCACGGTACCCGTCACGGCGCTGACCTCGACAAACTCGCTCTTGGTATGGTTGGCGATAATGTGGGCCAGCGTCGTCTTACCCGTACCGGCCGGCCCGTACAGAATCACGCTGGAAAGCACGTCGTGCTCGATCGCGGCACGCAACCATGAGCCCTTACCGACGGCCTTTTGCTGGCCCACGTACTCGTCGAGCGAATTGGGTCGCATGCGCACCGCGAGCGGCGCATTTTTAAAGGAACGCTCGCGCGTCGAGGCAGAAAAAAGGTCGTCCATAGCCATCCCGTGCATCAATCAAAAACGTTTTCAACTAACCAGTATACCGAAAGGATACGAACTACCGTTCGTTAATATAGGTACGATGCGGAAACTTTAGACCCGGGAACAGCTTGCTCGTCAGTTCGCAGAAATAACCGTCCGTCATGCTCGCGATATAATCCACCACGGCTTGATCCTTGTCGTCCTGCCAGGCATAGGTGCGATCGTAGTAGGAAAGTTGCTGTTCAATGCGCGAAATATGGTGCTTAAAGATGTAAGAGGACTCGTCACCACTATTTAGATCCCGCAGGCAACGGTCGTAGAGCTTTTCGAAGGCCTCGCGCAGCTCCACCTCGGAATCGCCTTCGATACCGCCCTTGCTATAGATCTTCTCGTAGTTCTCGCGCTTGGCTCGGCGGATTTCCCCAAACAGGTCCTCGCTCATCTCGATGCGCGGCTTACCATAGCTGTGCTCAACGATATCGATGGAAGCGTGCGTAAGGATCCAACTGTTGTAGGCACCGCCCCGGCCATCATCAAAAACGTCGGGCGAAAGCAGGCCCGCCGCGATCGCATCCTGACGGTCACGACCGACGTAGGCAAGAATATCCGAGATGCGAACGACGCAGCCCTCGAGCGTCATGGGACGCAGATGCCCAATTGCGCTATAGCCCGTGGCAATGCAATCCTCAACCGTCTGGTCAAACTGGTCAAAGGAGCTCATGTCCGAGAGCTCAAACACACGCTGCTCGTACTCGCCGTTATGGCATAGCACGCCGTCGAGCGTCTGGAGCGACACGTTGCGGCCGTACAGTGTGTCGAGCACGCGGACCGACTGCACGTTATGGAAAAAATAACGCCCCGTACGCTCATGATAGATATCGTTGAGGAAACGCTCGCCGGCATGGCCGAAAGGCGTGTGTCCCAAGTCGTGACCCAGGCCAATCGCCTCGATCAGATCGCAATTGAGCCCCAGGGCGCGACCGATATCGCGCGCAATGCGGGAGACGAGCTGCACGTGCAAACCGCGGCGTGACAGATCGTCATTGCTACGGAAGCTAAAGACCTGCGTTTTGCCTGCATAACGGGTGTACGCCGGAAGATGAAGTATCTTTTCGGTATCGCGCATAAACGCCGGACGCATAAGCGTGCCTTTGTCGGCGGCGCGATCAATACGACGAATGACCTGATCGTCGTTGCAACGATACGGGTTGACATAGCCCGAAGCACGATCGGCGGCAATGCGCTCGACAAGTTCGGGCGACAACGCCGAGGGAATACGGTCCATGCGCGCCTTAATGACGGCCGTTTCTTGATTAGTTGCCATGGCATGCTCCTTAAGAAGGATGCGCAATCGGTTACAAAGTGCAGCCCACGACCTCGATTATGGCAAAAATCGGCACCAAAAACGGGAGCAATGGCAGGGAGCGTGATTTTGTGAAGAGGCAGGAGAGGGCCAGGGCCAGGAGTGCGACGGCAAATGCCACGATGCCACCCATAGGGTCGAGCGTGCAAAGCGCGAAGAGCGCCTTGGCATCCCCCATGCCGATGCCCGGGGCGTGGCGAAGGCGCCGCCAGAGCGACTCAGTGAGCACAAGGGCAAGGTAGACGATGACCGCAAGACCGGCGTGGTCAAGCGCTGTGTTCAAACCGAGGTCGAGCCAAACGCCCGCCAACGCCGCCACGGCACATGCGCCGGCAAGCCCATTGGGAAACCGTCGCTCTCGGGCATCAATTGCCACGCCGGCAAAGATGCAAATCCAAAACGGGATATAGGCCATCGGACTCCTCCTCGAGCTGCATCGCAAAAGCAAAAACCACCACAAAGGTGCCTGTCCCCTTTGCGGTGGTTTTGGTGGTGGTTATTTGGCGCCTTGCATGACCTCGTCAAGGGTAACGTTGACGGCGTGCTGCGTCGGCACCCAGTCGACCTTCAGGAACAGCGCGGCCACCGTGATGGGGATATAGCTGAACATAAAGATCGGGAAGGTAAACAGGTTAGTCACCAGGCGCCACTTTTGCGCGCAGTGAATATGCTTGTACTCAAAGATAGTCGTGAGCAGCGCCAGGATAAAGAACGTCTGATACATCATGGCGAAGGTCATAATGAGCGAAGCGGCGCACGCCTGCATCTCGACTTCGGTTGCCAAGAAACCATGCGAAAGGCCACCCACAATCAAGAACGTCGCATTAGCGAGCATCGAGATCAGCGATAGCAGCATACCCGGGGCGATCGTCATGAACATGTCGTAGGCGGCAAAGCGATGATAGCGGAGCATCGACTTGACCAGATGCTTACCGTAGGTAAAGAACACCTGGTAAAAGCCCTTGGTCCAGCGCATACGCTGCTTCCAGGATGCCTTGAACGTCACGGGTTGCTCGTCAAAGAACTCCGCCGGCGCATAGCCAATGCGAATACCGTGAATAGCGCAGAACGTAGTGAACTGAATGTCCTCGGTCAGCGTGTGGAACTGCCAACCGTGCATGCCCTCGATAACGCTTGACGAGATAAGGTAACCCGAACCCGAAACAGCGCAGGACGTCTTACAGATATTGCGCGCGTTGTTGAGGAAGCGCGCCTCGCGTAGATACCACGTGGCATTAGCAGCCGAGATCCACGAGCTGCCGAAGTTCTTGGAATTGCGATAGCTCGTGACCACATGGAAGCCCTGGTCAAAGGCATCGTTCATCTTGGACACGTAATCGCGGGAGATAACGTTGTCGGCATCGAAGATAAAGTAGCCCTCAAACGTGTCGGGATACTCGTTGAGAATGCGATCGAAACCAAAGTCCATGACCCAGCTCTTGCCCTTTCGGGCCAGGTCATTGCGCTCGTAAACAATGGCACCGGCCTCGCGTGCGAGCTGAGCGGTGTTGTCGGTGCAGGCGTCGGCAACGACAAAGACCTCGATAAGCTCGGACGGATAGTCCTGGTCCTTGATGGAGCGTACGAGATTGGCAATTACGGCTTCCTCGTTATGCGCCGCGATAAAAAAGGCATAGCGATGGAGTTTTTTGGCCTTGGGAGGCGCGACCTCGCCACGAAGAGCGCCAATGACAAAGAAGACCACCTGGTACAGAAAGCAGACCGTGAGCAGCGTGACGACAATCTGGTTGAAGATCACGATGGGTGTGTTGGTTTGTAAAAAGGCGAGCATGCAGGCTCCCAGCAACGTGTAACGTAAACAATCGTATATCTTACCGCAGGCTTACCGAGTTCAAGAAACCACCTAATACTGGCTAGGCTTCGAGAAGACCGAGCTGCGGAACGATTTCATCTCCAACGGCCGTGCGACCGAGCGAGCGCGGAGCCAGATCGTCGAGAACCGCAGCGAGATCCCACGGCAACTCGTCACGGCACTCAATGCGCTTCCCCGTTACGGGATGATCGAACGCAACGCGCCAAGAATGCAGGAACTGCCTGGTCAGGCCCTGATCGGCACGCGCATCGCACTTGCCGTAGAGCGGATCGCCCACGCAGGCGTGGTTGATATGGCGCATATGCACGCGAATCTGATGTGTGCGGCCCGTAAACAGGTGGCACTCAACGAGCGTATAGCCGTCGTCAAAACGCGTGGAATCAAAGCGCTCGAGGACCTTAAAGGTCGTAATGGCCTGACGGGCAAAGGGGTCATCCGAAACCGCCATCTTCACGCGGTCGCGCGTGGAACGGGCAATACCGGTGTTGATAGTGCCCTCGTCCATGGCGATGTGACCGTGAACGAGCGTGATATAGCGACGGTCGAGCGTGCGCGTGCGGATGAGATTCTGAAGCGCGCGCTGGGTGTCGTCGTCTTTTGCCGCGAGCATAAGGCCCGAGGTATCGCGATCCAGGCGATGCACGATGCCGGGGCGGTCCTCACCCTGCACAGTACCAAGATGATCGATGCCGCAGTGGTAGACCAGAGCGTTCGCAAGGGTGCCGCTCTCGTGGCCATGGGCGGGATGGCACACCAGGCCCCGCTGCTTGGAGAGCACAATGAGATAGTCGTCCTCATAGCGAATGTCGAGCGGGATGGCCTCGGGAATCACATCGGTGGGATCGTGCGGCTCAGGCAAATCGACCGAAATACGGTCGCCGGCTCTCACGGCGTACTTTTTAGACAGACAGGTCTCGCCATTGACACATACGGCACCGCCCTCAATCAGATGCGCGCAGGCAGAGCGCGTAGGGCAGCCGTCATTGGAGCCCAGATAGGCGTCAAGACGCTGACCAGCGCAATCGTCGGCAACGAGAATATGGATGTCGGCCATTAACGCTCATTCCTTTCGCGAATCTTGCGGGCACGCTCCCCACGCTGCTTGGCTTTGCGCTTGGCGCGTGCCTCATCACGGGCATTGAGCTCGGCAGTCGCATCGACTTCGCGGGCCGCAGGGCTCAAGAACATGTAGCCGATGAGGGCAAGCACGACGCCTACGGTGATGCCGATATCGGCCACGTTAAAGACGGGAAAGTCGATGAAGGTGGTGGCAATAAAATCGGTCACAAAGCCAAAAGTCAGACGGTCGATTGCGTTGCCAATGGCGCCGCCCGCAACCATCGCCATGCCCACGACCTCAAGATGGGCGAGCTGGGATGCACGGAGCAAGTACACGGCAATGGCGACAATGACCGCAAGCGCCAACACAGCGAAAGCGACGCCATGACCCTCGCCCATGCTAAAGGCGGCTCCGATATTGCGAACAAACACAAAATCGATCACACCGGGGATAACAGTCACATGCAAAGCGTCGCCCACGGCACGAACCGCAAGCTTGGTCAGCTGGTCAACAAGCAACACAACGAGCGCTACCCCACCAGCAACCCCCAACCGCCAACGCAAAGGCGGCGTCATATCCCCAGCACGACCCAAATCAATCCCCTACCCTCAAGATCATCGAATTACGTTTAATACAAAGAACTATCTTATATTGCCATACGCAGAACGCACGACATATCCACCAACGCAAGCGAAATAACCAGCTAAAAACGAAAGCGACATTCCGAATAACGGAATGTCGCTTAATAGCTTTCGACTAAAAACGCAAGTCGAAAGAAAGCCTCTAGCTCCAGCAATGGAAACGCCGCGTTATCGTCACCAACAGCGAAAACGTCCCTAAGCGAGCAAGGTGACGTGAAAGAGGAGGGAAGCGTACTTTGGTACGCGACCGACGATTGAACGTCAGATTGCCGCTTAGGGGCGTTTGCAGCGTCGGTAGGTTACGGCGTTCTACGAACGCCGTAACCTACAAAACATCGGCGCAGCGCTTGCAAATATGCGCGTGGCCGTTGTACTCGCCGACGGTGGTGCGGTAGTTCCAGCAACGGTCGCAGCACTCGCCCTCGGCAGCATCAATGCAGACGGAAAGCTCTTCGCCCTGGGTCAGCTCAACATCGGAGACGATGTAGAACTCGGCCAGGTCGACCGCTTTGTCACCAGTCAGCAGCGCGTACATCTCGGCGGGAACGACCGCCTTGACGCGAACCTGCTGGCTCTTGGTGAAGGTGCCGGCAGAACGGGCATCCTCAAGGGCCTTGGTCACGGCGCTACGGAGCTCAAGAGAAGCCTCGAGCACGCCCTCGAACTCATTGGCCTCGTCGACCGTGATGGGCGACTTGTACCAATCGAGCAGCGCGGCGTACTTCTGGTGATCGACGCAGCCAGCGGGCGCATATGCCATGGCCTCGTCAACCGTGTAGGACAGGATCGGCTGCAGGTCGCGCATGAGCATCGAGAAGAGCTCGGCCAGCACGGTCTGGGCGCTGCGACGCTCGAGCGAGCCGGGCTTGTCGCAGTACAGACGGTCCTTCAGGGCGTCGAGGTACACGTTGGAGAGCTCGGTAACCACGAAGTCATAAAGCGCACGGTAGGCGCGCGGGAACTCGTAGCTGGCGTAGGCGTCGTCGACCTCGGCCTGAACCTGAGTCAGGCGGGCAACCATGAGCTTGTCGAGCGGCAGCAGGTCGGCAAAGGCGACGCCGTCGGTCTCGGGCTCAAACTGACCCTCGAGCTCGGAGAGCAGGAAGCGCAGCGTGTTGCGGAAACGACGGTAGGCATCGGACGTACGAGCAAGGATCTCGTGGTCGATGGACACGTCGGAGCTGGTATCGACGGATGCAACCCACAGACGGATGATGTCAGCGCCCATCTCGTCGCAGACCTTATTGGGGTCGATGACGTTGCCGAGCGACTTGGACATCTTACGGCCCTGGCCGTCGAGGGTGAAGCCCTGCGAGACAACCGCCTTGTACGGAGCGTGGCCGTTGGCGCCCACCGAGGTGAGCAGCGAGCTTTGGAACCAACCGCGGTGCTGGTCGGAGCCCTCGAGGTACACATCAGCCGGATACTCCAGCTCGGGACGGTACTCGCAGACGGCCTTCCAAGAGACGCCGGAATCCCACCACACGTCGAGGATGTCCTTATCGGCCTTGAGGTGATGGCCGCCGCACTTGGGGCAGACGCAGGCCTCGCCCAGGTAGCTCTCGGGAGCGTCGGTGAACCAGGCGTCGGAGCCCTTCTCGTGGAAGAGCTTGATGACGGCGTCGAGCGTGGCGTCGTTCATGACCTTCTCACCGCAGTCGGCGCAAGTGTAGCTGGGGATAGGCACGCCCCAGTTGCGCTGACGGCTGATGCACCAGTCGGGACGCTGCTCGACCATGGCGCCGATGCGGTTGGCCGCGTGGGCCGGATACCACTTAACGTTCTCGCGGACCTCTTTGCCAGCCTGCTCGCGCAAGCCGGTCTTGTCCATCGAGACAAACCACTGGTCGGTAGCACGGAAGAGCACCGGGTGCTTGCAGCGCCAGCAGTGCGGATAGCTGTGCGTGATCTTCTTCTCGAGGACCAGGGTGCCGCGCTCGCGCAGGAACTCGATGATGTGCGGGTTGGCCTCGTCGGTATCCATGCCGCTGAAGGGGCCGCCGGTGCCAAACTCCTCGCCGGTGTAGAACTTGCCGTCGCCATCGACCGGCATGCAAATGTCGGTGATGCCCTCCTTGAGGCAGGCGAAGTAGTCGTCGACGCCGTGACCGGGCGAGTTGTGGACGATACCGGTACCGTCATCGACACCGACGTAATCGGCCAACAGTGCCACGCCCTCAACACCGTCAAAGATCGGCTGCTTATAGTGAATGTGATGGAAGGTCTCGGCGGGAACCACATAGGGCTTGCCGTCGACCACAACCGGGGTGTACTCCCAGCCAAACTCCTCGCAGCACTTGGGAGCCAGGTCCTCGAGCATGACCTCGGCGCGGCCGTCGTGCTCAACGGCGACGTAGGCGGCACCGGGCTTGAGAGAAACTGCCTGGTCGGAGGGGATGGTCCACGGCGTGGTCGTCCAGATGATAAAGTCAACCGGGCCGTCGAAGTTCTCGAGGCCGACGGGCTTGGAGGTCATCTCAAAGCGCACGAAGATGGACGGGCTCGTCTCGTCGGAGTACTCAATCTCGGCCTCAGCAAGTGCGGTATGGCAGTGCTTGCACCAGTGGACGGGCTTGTGACCGCGATAGATCATGCCCTTGTCGAACATGGCCTTGAAAACCTCGATGTCGGCGGCGTCATGCTGGTGATAGAGCGTCAGATAGGGGTTGTCCCAATCGCCGAGCACGCCCAGGCGACGGAAGCCGGCCTTCTGCAGCTCGATGTTCTCGACAGCGAACTTATTGCAAAGCTCACGGATCTTAGCCGTGGAGGTCTGGTTGAACTTCTCGGTGCCGAGCTTCTCCTCGACCTTATGCTCGATCGGCTGGCCATGGCAGTCCCAACCGGGAACATAGGGAACCTCATAGCCCTGCATCATCCAGTAGCGGTTGATCATGTCCTTGGAGATCTTGTTCATGGCGTGGCCGATGTGGATCGGGCCGTTGGCGTACGGAGGGCCGTCGTGCAGCACGAACTTCTTGTGACCCTCGTTCTTCTTCAGAACCTGCTCGTAGACCTTGTTGTCCTGCCAGTCCTTGAGTCGCTTGGGCTCGGACTTGGAAAGACCGGCACGCATGGGAAAACCGGTTTTGGGCAGATTCATCGTCTGCTTGTACTCGTTTGCCACGGTACCCCTTTCATGTCGTGGGCGCGCACGCCCGTTGGGCACCAAAAAAAGCGCCCGTCCCTACAAGCTGGGACGAAGCGCCACAAAACGAGCTGTACGCCCGCAAAAGCTCTTCGCTTAACCACCCAGCTTAGATGCCCTCGCCCGCGTATTCGCGCGCTCGCATCCGTTACTCGGCTGGCCTGTATCGACGACCATCTCGGCGATGTCTACTAAGACGAACCTGCGCGGCACGTCCGTTGGGACCGCAGCTCCGGGGTGATTTCCATCGGTCGCATGCACGGGTTCTCAGCGCTCCCCGCTCTCTGTAGCATGCGGACGGCCGACTACTCGTCCCCATCAACGCTTATGCGGAGTATGCTAGCACGTTCCGCGCCGGCGAAAAACCCTCAACACTGGTTTTATACGTTCGAAATTTCTCGCTATTACAGCCCTTCTCTAGGAGCAAAATACCTGAAAGCACTTTATCGAACGAAAGAAGGTTGCTATGCGCACGATTGGAATGAGCGACTACACCGTTGGCGAGGATTGCTTTACCGAGCTGCCAACTGCACTGGCGGAGTACGGCGCGAAGAAAGTCGCCATCATTGGCGGCAAGCGAGCCCTGGCTGCGGCGCTGCCGGGAATCGAGGCGGCACTTGAAGGTACCGATGTCGAGGTCCTGGAGACGCGCGTCTATGGCACCAACAGTACGCGTGCCAATATCGCCAAGGTCGTGAACTCCCCTGCCTGCCAGGAGGCTGATGTTCTTATCGCCTGCGGCGGCGGCAAGGCGCTCGACACCGTCAAGACGGCGGCCATCGAGCTCAAGAAGATCGTCTTCACTGTCCCGACGATCTGTTCCAACTGCTCCGCCGCGACCGCCATTGCCGTCGTGTACAACGACGACGGCTCGCTCGAGGGCTATTCGTACCCCAACCGACCGGCGCACATCTTCATCAACCCCAAGATCATCGCCGAGGCTCCGGCGAAGTACTTCTGGGCCGGCGTGGGCGATGCCCTGTCCAAGCAGCCCGAGGTCGAGTACGCAACGAGCGCCGGTAATTTGGAGCACACCGCCGGTCTTGGCCTGGCGCTCGCCCACACCTGCTCCGAGCCGCTGTTTACTTATGGCGTCCAGGGTCTTGAAGACGTACGCAAGAACCTGTCGAGCGAAGCCGTCAAGCAGATCGCGCTCGACATCGTGGTCAACACGGGCTATGTCTCAAACCTGACCAACCAAAACGATTACTACTACAACTCGAGCGTGGCACACGCGTTCTACAATGCGACGTGCAGCATTCCGCGTGAGGGAACCTATCTGCACGGCGAGGTCGTGAGCCTGGGCGTGCTCGTGCTGTTTGCCTATACGGGCGATACCGAGAACCTTGAGCGCTACGCCGCCTTTAACAAGCAGATGGGCCTGCCTGTGACGCTTGAGCAGGTCGGACTTTCCGAGGCCGATATCCCGGCCCTGTGCGAAAATGCTCACGCCACAAACGAGTGGAAGCAGGGAAACCCCGAGCCCTTCACCGACGAGAAGTTCGCCGCCGCCATCAAAGCCGCCAACGCCTACGGCCACACGCTCTAGCTCTAACCCAAAACCACCACAAAGGGGACAGGCACCTTTGTGGTGGTTTTTTATTGCTCCAACATGCTGGGATCGAACTCGCTTGCCGGGATCACACGGTAGCCGTGGCGCAGGAGCAGGTCGACGAAAACACCGTTGCCCGCGGTGAGCGTACCGCCAAAGGTGCCGTCGTAGATGTGACCCGCACCGCACGAGGGGCTACGGTCCTGAAGGATGCACGCGACCATCTCTTCCGGTCCGCCTGCCTGCTCGCACATATCGAGCGCACGTTGGGCACCCAGGCGAAATTCGCGATCAACCGAGATGCCCTCGCAGGTACGAACCTCGCCGTTCACAATCTCGGACGGCTTGCGCGGCGTGGGCAGGCCGCCAAAGACCTCGGGGCACACGAGGAGGACCTCGGTCCCCGTGCGCTCGCAAGCCTCGACCAACGCGCGGTGGTAGTTATCGAGCCCGTTATACTTGCAGCTCTCGCCCATCAAGCAGGCGCTCACCACGATCTTCATTTCCATCCCTCTCAAGCAAAACGCCCCATTTGAGAAAGCTGCTCAAATGGGGCGTCGGCGTTTACTGGCTCGGCCGCGGCGTTACTGCTGCTTGGGCATCAGCGGGTTCTCGCGCGTGAGGAGATTCATGAACTCCTCGCCCGTGATCGTCTCCTTCTTGTACAGATAACGAGCCAGCTCGTGGAGCTTGAACTTGTTTTCCTTGAGGATCTGCAGGGCGCGGTCGTGCGCATCCTCGATCAGCTTGGCGACAATCGCGTCCACGCGCTCGGCCGTACCGGGGGCGCAGGTGAGCGACGTGTCCTGATTGAGATACGCGTTCTGCACGGTACCGAGCGCCATCATGCCAAACTCGTCGGACATACCAAAGCGCGTCACCATATTACGGGCGAGCTTGGTGGCCTGCTCGATGTCGTTGGCGGCGCCGGTCGTCATCTCTCCAAAGATGAGCTCCTCGGCTGCGCGGCCACCGCAATAGACAGCGAGCTTGTCCAAGACCTCCTGGCGCGTCGTCAGGAAGCGCTCGTCCTCCTCGACCTGCATGGTATAACCAAGAGCACCGCTCGTGCGCGGCACGATGGTGATCTTCGTGACCGGCGCAGAGCCCTTCTGGCGAGCGGCAACGATGGCATGGCCGATCTCGTGATAAGAAACGACCTGCTTCTCGTGGTCGGACAGCACCGTGGACTTACGCTGTTGGCCGGCAATGACGACCTCCACCGACTCCTCGAAGTCGTCCTGGGTTGCACGCTTGCGACCCTCGCGAACGGCGCGCAGGGCGCCCTCGTTGATGATATTGGCCAGGTCGGCGCCCGAGGCACCGGGCGTGGCGCGGGCAATCGCGGTCAGGTCGATCGGCGGCTCGGTCTTCACGCTCTTGACATGCAGCTCGAGGATGTTCTTGCGGCCGGTCAGATCGGGCAGCTCAACGGGGATGCGGCGGTCAAAACGACCGGGGCGCAGTAGAGCGGGATCGAGACTGTCGGGGCGGTTGGTTGCGGCAAGGACAACGATACCCTTGTGGTTATCGAAGCCATCCATCTCGGTCAGCAACTGATTGAGCGTCTGCTCGCGCTCGTCGTTGCCGCTAAAGCCGCCGCCGTCGCGCTTTTTGCCGATGGTATCGATCTCGTCGATAAACACAATGCACGGGGCCTTTTCCTTGGCCTGCTTAAACAGGTCGCGCACCTTGGCGGCGCCACGGCCGACGAACATCTCGACGAACTCAGAACCCGAAATGCTAAAGAACGGAACACCAGCCTCGCCGGCAACAGCCTTGGCTAGCAGGGTCTTACCGGTACCCGGAGGGCCAACAAGGAGAGCACCGCGCGGCAGCTTGGCGCCAATCTCCTCGTAGCGCTGGGGCTTCTCCAGAAAGTCGACGACCTCCTTGAGGGACTCCTTGGCCTCTTCCTGGCCGGCGACATCCTTAAAGGTCACGCCCACGTCCTTGGAGGCGATCACGCGCGCGCCGGACTTGCCCAGTCCACCGCCGCCAAAGCCACCGCCGCCAAAGTTCATCGAAGGACCGTCATCACCCATGGCCTTCTTCATGCGGCGGTTGAGCCACCAGCCGATCAGGAAGAAAATCGCCATGGGAAGGATGAGCGTAAGCAGGTAGTAGGTCATCAAACCCGAGTTTTTATCGGGAACGACCGACTCCAGCGAAGCGCCAGACTCAAGCACGCGATCGGTAAAGCCCGCATCGTTCGGCACACCGGTCGTCTTATAGGCGATGTTCTCGTCCTCGCCCTTCTTGGTGTAATAAATCGAGTAATCGTCCGTGTTGTACTCGACCTTGTCGACACTCTTCTTATCGAGCGCTTTGACAAACGTCGAGTAATCGGTCTTCGTAATCTGCTGCGTGTGACCGATGTTGGGGAACAGAACGGTCGAGAGCACGAGGTAGACGACGAAGGCGATGAGCACGTAGAGGATCATATTCCGTCTACGCTTGTTGTCATCCATCTCCATCTGCTTGAACTCCATCTACTGGGGTTGATAATGCTTTCTAGAATACCCAACCCGGACGGCGATAAACCGACGCCGGGCACGAAAAGACAGAGATGGCATCACTGGAAGTCGGCAAGGTTCAAATCTATACGGGCGACGGCAAGGGCAAGACGACGGCTGAGCTGGGGCTCGCGCTGCGTGCCACGGGCTATGGACTTAACGTGCTCATGCTTCAGTTTGCCAAGAAGCTGCACTGCGCCGAACATGATGCAGCACCTCGTTTAGGGCTACGCATCGTACAAGCCGACCGCGACACACCCGAGGCTTGCGCCGCGCAGATCATGGAGCTCGCATGCGAGCAGATATCACAGGTCGACGTTCTGATTTTGGATGAACTCGGCGAGGCCATGCGCCGCGGCTTCGTGACGCGCGAGGATGTCGAAGCGCTGATCGCGATAAAGCCCGCCACCACGGAGCTCGTGCTCACCGGCCGGGGCTTGCTGCCCCTCGCGAACCTCGCCGACCTTGTCACCGAAATGCGCCCCATCAAACACTACTTCGACGAAGGACTCCTAGCCCGCCAAGGCATCGAATACTAGCCATTGGGGACGTCCCGAATGGCTAGGCGGTGGCGCGGCCGAGCCAGTTGCCGCTGAGATGGTAGACGGTGAACATCATGGCGGTGATTACCCAGGTTACGGGGTAAACCAGCAGCAGGTGCTCAAGCGACGGATTGAACGGCATAATCGCAAACACCCAGATCACCCTGAGCACGACAGTGCCAAAAATCGTGAGCAGCATGGGCTGCAAGCTCACACCGGCACCGCGAATGGAGCCCGACGCGTTTTCGATAATCGAGAAGATCGCGTAGAACGGCGCGATGAAATGAAGAATCGTCGTGGTGTACGCCGAAATCGAAACATCGTCGACAAACAGACGCGACAACGGACCCGAGAACACCAGCAGCACGGCAGACAGGCCACCAATGAGCATAAACGACAGCACGAGCGACGTATGGTAGCCCTTGCGCATGCGCTCATAGTTGCGCGCGCCAAAGTTCTGTGCCGAGAACGTGGTGATCGACACGCCGAGCGCCTCGGTAACCATCCAGACAATGCCATCTAAGCGGCCCGAAAGACCCCACGCCGTGGTGACATCGGCACCAAACGAGTTGACCGACACCTGAATCAAAACATTGGAAATCGAATACGCAGCAGACTGAAAGCCAAGCGGCAGACCACACGAGATCATACTCTTGCAAATACCGCGATCGATGCCGAGCTTAGACAGCGAAAGACGCCATGCGCCCGGAGCGCGCATCATGCGCAACACGATCATCGTTGCATTGGAGCAAATGGTCAGCGCCACTGCGATGCCGCAGCCCAGCGCCTCCATATGCAACACAGCGACAAAGATGATATCCAGCACCACGTTAACCAGGCAGCCAGAGGCAATGATCACAGCGGGGCCGCGCGTGTCGCCCACGGCACGCAGCAGTGCGGTTCCCATATTAAGCAGCAGTGCCGCAACCATCGCGGCAAAATAACAGCGAGCATAGGCCACGCCCTCGGCCAATAGTTCATGCGGCGTGTTCATAAGCACCAGCATGGGCTCAACGAACACTATGCCAAGAATCGAGAAAACGATACCGCCCACCAGCGCGAGCGTCATGGCGGTATGGACCGAACGACTCAGTCGCTCATCATCGTGCTGGCCAAAATACTGACCGGTAATGACCGCGCAGCCGGCGCCGACGCCAACGCAAAAGCCAATGCAGAGCTCGGTGAGCACCATCGTGGCTTAAATGCCACCCAGTGCGAGCTTGCCGCCAAACTGACCGACGATATAGGTGCCGATTAGCGTGTAGGCCTGCTGAAAAAACGAACTAAAAAAGATGGGAACGCACAGCGACAGCAATTGCCGCCAAATGACACCTTGCGTAACATCGATAGCCGTAGATTTCGTAGCCACACGCCCTCCCCACACGCATACGTCAAACAGCAAAACAGCAATTTAAAACCAAAGCCAAAACCAGCTTAGCACCGACTGGCAGCGACCGAAACACCTCGAATTAGAGCACGGTGCGGAATAACTGCCTAGTGATACAAACCCGGCTGGTAGTGATACCCATTGCTCACGTGCGGGCATAGCTGCCAAAAGGCGACGGCGCTCGCCGCGGCCACGTTGAGCGAATCGACCCCGTGCGCCATCGGAATGCGCACCGCGTGGTCACAGCCGGCAATGGTCTTGGCGCCCAAGCCGGCACCCTCGGTGCCCATAAAAATCGCCAAGCGATCAATCTTCTGCAGCACAGGATCATCAAGCGAAACGGAATCGTCCGTCAACGCCATAGCGGCACACGAAAAACCGGCATCGTGCAGCGCGCTCAGGCCATCATGCGGCCACACACGAGCCTCGCTGCCAATGCGCGTCCACGGCACTTGAAACACCGTGCCCATGCTCACGCGGGCCGAGCGACGGTACAGCGGGTCGCAGCACGTCGGGCTGACCAAAATACCGTCAACGTTCAATGCGGCAGCCGAGCGGAAAATCGCGCCAACATTGGTGTGATCAACAATACCCTCAAGCACGCACACGCGCACCGGACGGTCCCCCGCCGCCTCGACGACGCCGCCCAAGAACTCATCAACCGGAATCTGACGCGGGCGACGGAACGCCGCCAGCGCGCCGCGCGTCACGTTAAAGCCCGTCAACTGCTCCATGAGCTCCATGGAGGCCACGAACACGGGAACCGGACCCGCTCCCTCGCGCACGACAAGCTGGTCAAACAGCGGCATCATCTGGTCGAGCCAGCGCTCGCCCAAAAGAAAGCTCACCGGCTCATATCCGGCGCGAACCGCACGCTCGATGACCTTGGCACTCTCAGCGATAAAAATGCCCTTCTGCGGCTCCAGCACGCAGCGAAGCTCACGCTCGGTCAGTCGCACGTAGGCATCGAGCCGCTCGTCCTCGAGCGAATCAATTCGCAGAACCTCAACGGCATCAATCATAGCAGCCAGCCCGCACCCTTCTTTACAGCACATCTATACCAAACGAGGCGACGCTAAGCGCCGCCCCATGCATTCAATCAACCCGATGATACCGTTCACGCCAGACGATTTACGCCTCGATGCGACGATACGTCACGAACTCATAATTGACGCCCTCGTCACCCTCACCGGCGGCAATCGTCGCGACCCCGCTACGCTGCGCAATCTCCCACGCGGGATCGGCGTCCAAGTCGGGAAAGTACGTGTCCACGGCATGAGTGCAATGGTCGTGCGTGACCTCGGCCTCCACGCAGTACGGCAAAAACTGCCGATAGACATCGCCGCCACCGATCACCCAGGCAACGAGCTCATCGGCAACCGCAGAGAGCGCTTCGTCAACGCTATGCACCACGTCGACGCCCTCGCGGGTAAAGCCCATATCGCGCGTAAGCACGATATTGCGGCGGTTCTTGAGAGGACGCCCGCCGGGAAAACTCAGCAGCGTCTTGCGTCCCATGATAACCGGGCAGCCCTTGGTGCAGGCCACAAAATGGCGCATATCGGCGCGATTGGACACTACCATGTCGCCCTCGCACCCAATGCCCCAATCGTCACACACGGCAACGATAGTAGATAGCTTACACGTCATGAGCACCACCTACACCGCAATGGGAATGTTCTTGACCTGCGGGCCGTGCTCATAGCCCTCGACGATCAGGTCATCGGTCGTAAACGCATAGAAGTCATGCACATCGGGGTTGAGCGTTACCTTGGGTGCCGCAAACTGCGGACGCTCGATAAGCTCGCGGACGATATCGACATGACGATCATAGATATGGGCGTCGGCGATCACGTGCAGCAGCTCACCGGGAATCATATCGACCGACTGCGCGACCATCATCAGCAAAATGGCGTACTGGCACACGTTCCAGTTGTTCGCGGCCAAAATGTCCTGGCTGCGCTGGTTGAGAATCATGTTGAGCGTCGGCTTGTCGTCCTGAGGACGCTGCGTCACGTTATAGGTCACGCTATAGGCGCACGGATAAAGGTGCATCTCGGACAAATCGCTAAACACGTACGTATTGGTCATAATGCGGCGACTATACGGCGTGTGCTTAAGGTCGTACAGCACACGGTCCATCTGGTCGAAGTCGCCCTCGGCGTAATGGCTCTTCTGACCAATCTGATAGCCGTAGGCTTTACCGATGGAACCGGTCTCATCGGCCCACTCATCCCAGATATGGCTGTTGAGATCATGCACGTTATTGGACTTCTTTTGATAGATCCACAGAATCTCGTCCATGGCAGACTTAAGCGCCGTACGACGCAGGGTGAGCGCAGGGAACTCCTCGCGCAGATCATAGCGCGCCGTGACACCAAAGTTTTTAATGGTATAGGCAGGGGTGCCGTCCTCCCACACCGGACGGACCTTTTGGCCCTCGGTGGTGGTGCCATGGTCCAAGATATCGCGGCACATGGTTACAAACTGTTGATCAGCCTTGCTCATTGACCCTCCTGTCAGTCGCCTACAAGCGAGATTCATTGTAGCCCAGGCGCACGCGGCCCCACAGCCCAAACATAAGCGCTCATTTTCTGACATATGACAGAAATTCCTTGCGCAAATCTGCACGTTCGCTATTCTATTGTTGATATATGTCAGATAAGGAGTGCGCATGGCAGGAAGACGCGAAAAATTACGCCGTGTTGGGATCATCCCCGAATATCGCGGCTTTACCCCAGACGGCCTTGCCAGCGGAGACGCCATCGATATGACAGTCGACGAGCTCGAGGTGCTGCGCCTGTGCGACCTGGAAGGCCTTAACCAAGAGGCAGTCGCACAGCAGATGGGCATCGCGCGCGCCACGGTGGCGGCTATTTGCAGCCGAGCGCATCGTAAGGTGGCAAACGCGCTGGTCAACGGGCGAGCGCTCAGTATCGAGGGCGGCAATATCGCATACTCCCCCATCACCACGACAACGGCCGCATGGCCAGCAAAGGAGGTCGACACCATGAGGGTGGCAACCACGTACGACAACGGCAACATCTTTATGCACTTTGGCCGCAGCGAGCAGTTCAAGATCTACGACATTCAGGACGGCAAGGTGCTCAACGAGCAGGTCGTGGGCACCGGCGGCACCGGTCACGGCGCCCTGGCGGGCCTACTCGCCAACGGCGGCGTGGACACGCTCATCTGCGGCGGCATCGGCGGTGGCGCTATCAACGCGCTTGCTCAAGCCGGCATCACGGTATATGCAGGTGCCCAAGGCAACTGCGACGCTTGCGTCGAGGCACTTATCTCCGGCACGCTCGCACAGAACGGCGAGGCCACGTGCAGCTGCCACGGCCATGACCACGAGCACGCCTATGAGCACGGCGAATCCTGTGGTTGCCACGGCCATCACGAGCACGAGGGCCACGAGGGCTGCGGCTGCCACTAACGGCACGGCACCGTGAACTCGGGGCGCGACACTGAACGCAACCCAACAATCAAAGCCAACAACAAAGGCCACCCGGTAGCTACCGAGTGGCCTTTGCCATATCAAGCTGGAATTACAGCACTATTTCTTATTACGCATCTGCGCTTCCATCTGGCGCAGCAGGTCCATATCGGACTTGGGGCCGCCCGTACCCAGGCCGCCCATGCCGCCCAGACCCATAGCGTCCAGGCCAGGGATATTGGGCATGCGCATCTTCTTGCCCTTCTTACCCTTCTTGCCCTTCTTGCCGCCGGCCTGAGCCTGATTGGCCATCGTGCGCATGCGGCCCATCATCTTGTTCATCTCGCCCCACTGCTTCATAAGGCTATTGACCTCGGTGGGGGTCACGCCGGCGCCCTTGGCAATGCGGGCACGGCGCTGACCGTTGATGATGGAGGGACGCAGGCGCTCCTCCTTGGTCATCGACATGATAATGGCCTCGTTCTTATCGAAGATGCCTTCGTCCAGGTTGCCACCCATCTGGTTGAGCGCACGCTGGCCACCGGGGAGCATGCCCAGGATGCCCTTCATGCCGCCCATCTTCTTGACGGCCTTCATCTGGTCGAGCATGTCGTTCATGGTAAAGCCCTCGCGCAGCATGCGCTCGGCAGCCTCGAGCTGCTCGGCGTCGGCCGCCTCCTGGGCCTTCTCGATAATGCCGATAACGTCGCCCATGCCCAGAATGCGCTTGGCCATACGATCGGGATAGAACGGCTCCAGCGAATCGGGTTTCTCGCCCATGCTCACGAACTTGATAGGCTTGCCGGTCACCTGGCGCACGGAAAGCGCGCCGCCACCACGGGCGTCGCCGTCGAGCTTGGAGATGATCACGCCGTCAAAGTCGGTGCGCTCGGCGAAGGTCGAGACGACGTTGACAATATCCTGGCCAGTCATGGCATCGACGACCATCAGCACCTGATCGGGCTTGACGGCCTTCTTGATGTCCACGGCCTCCTGCATCATCTGCTCGTCGATCTGCAGGCGACCGGCGGTATCGACGATGACCACGTCGCGCAGGTGGTCAACGGCCTCCTGGATGGCGCCCTTGGCGATATCGACCGGGTGCGCGCCGTCACCGCGGAAGACCGGCACGCCGATCTCGCCGCCAAGCGTGGCCAGCTGGTCGGCAGCGGCGGGGCGGTAGACGTCGCACGCGGCGAGCAGCGGCGAGCGACCCTGCTTCTTGAGCAGATAAGCCAGCTTTACGGCTGCCGTAGTCTTACCGGAGCCCTGCAGGCCCACGAGCATGATGACATTGGGGATGCGGTTGCTAAAGACGAGCTTGCTCTCGGTGGAACCGAGCATCTCGGTAAGCTCGTCGAGCACGATCTTGACGACGTTTTGCGCCGGCGACAGCGACTCCATGACCTCGGCGGTCATGCAGCGCTCCTTGGTCTTGGCGACAAACTCCTTGACGACCTTAAAGTTGACGTCGGCCTCGAGCAACGCCATGCGAATGTCGCGCATGGCAGAGGTGATATCGGCCTCGGTCAGTTTACCCTTGCCGCGCAGGCGGTCAAATGTGTCGTTGAGGCGATCGCTCAGAGAATCAAACACTAGTCACTCCTTAGTTGGACTCGCCCACCAGGGCGCGGCAGAAATCTTTGGCATTAAACTCCTGCAGGTCATCGACCTGCTCGCCCACGCCGATGCGCAGGATGGGAAGCTTGAGCTTCTCGGCCACGGCCATGGCGATACCGCCCTTTGCCGTGCCGTCAAGCTTTGTCATGATAATACCGTCCAGGCCCAGCGCCTCGTTAAACTCGAGCGCCTGGTTCAGACCGTTTTGGCCCGTCGCGGCGTCGATCACAAGCACGACCGAAACCGGCATGGGACCGGCGGCCATATTGGCGGCGCGCTTACGGGTCACATTGACCACCTTGGCAAGCTCGCGCATGAGCTCAGGGCTCGTGTGCAGACGGCCGGCGGTATCGATGAGCACCAGGTCGCTGCCGCGCTTATCGGCCTCGTCGAGCACGTCGTAGCAAACACTTGCCGGGTCGGAGCCGCGATCGCGCTTGATGACGGGAACGCCGGCGCGCTGGCCCCACACATCAAGCTGCTCGATGGCGGCGGCGCGGAAGGTGTCGGCCGAACCGATCACCACGTTCTTGCCGCGGGCAGCCATGGCGCTCGCGATCTTACCGACCGTCGTGGTCTTGCCGGCACCGTTGATGCCCACAAACAGCACGCAGCTCGGCGTATCGGAGAACGGATCGCGCTCGATGGGCACAAAGTGCTGCTCAAGCTGCTCGGCCAGAGCGCGGCGAAGCTGCGGAGCGGTCTTGAGGTTCTTCTTGGCCGCGGCATCGCGCAGGTCATCGGAGACCTTGATAGCGACCTCGGCGCCCATGTCACCCATTACGAGGGTGTCCTCCAGGTCCTCCCAAAAATCCTCGTCGACCTCGCCGCCAAAGTAGAAGACCTCGTTGAGGGCCTCGCGGCTGCGCTCAAGTCCGCGCGAGAGAGCATCGAAGAATCCCATTATGCATTCACGACCTTTCCGGTTTCGCGATCGAGTTTTTGCGAGACGACGCGACTGACGCCGTCGGCTTGCATCGAGACGCCATAGAGGACGTCAGCGTCCTCCATAGTACGGCGCTGATGCGAGATAACCAAGAGCTGCGTATCGGAACGCAACACATCGAGCGCGCCGATGAGCTTGGACAGGTTGGCGTCATCGAGCGCCGCCTCGACCTCGTCCAGCACATAGAACGGCACCGTGCGCGTGCGATACACAGCAAAGAGCAGGGCGAGCGCCGTCAGGCTCTTCTCGCCGCCCGACATGAGCATCATCTTGGTGATGCGCTTGCCGCGCGGCTGCGCCACGACCTCGATACCCGTCTCGGCAGGATGCTCGGGATCGGTCATCTCCAGATGAGCCTGGCCGCCCGGGAAGAGCATAGCGAAGATCTCGCGGAAGTTCGCGTCGACCTTCTCAAACGTCACCAGGAAGGCCTTCCGCATCTTGCGATCAATGGCCACCGTGATCTTGGTGAGCGCCTTGCGCGCGCGCTCCAGATCGGCCAGCTGCTCCTCGATGTAGTCGGCACGGCACTTGAGCTGCTCGTACTCCTCCATGGCAACTTGGTTAACGGGACCAAGGTTGTTGATCTGGCGCACAAGCTGGTTGAGTTCGCGCTCGGCGGCATCGCGGTCCGTGGGCGCCGGAAGCATGAGCGCTTTCTCGAGCACCGTCGTGCCATCGGCGGTAATGGCCTTAATGGCGGCCTCTACCTGCACCTCGAGCTTGCCACGCGCGACCTTGAACTCGTTTTGCGTGGCAGAGGCGGTATCGACTCGCTCCTTAGCGCGGGCAACCTCTGCCTTGGCATCCTCGATGGTCTTCTTGAGCGAAGCGGAGTCCGCCTCCTCCAGAGAGGCCTGGTCACGCAGGCGCGCTGCCCAATCCGACGCGCGTTCCAACAGGGCAGAATAGCGTTCGTGCATGGGATCGACGCGCAGGCGCAGCAGCTCGAGCGAGCGCGAAGCCTGGCGTGTTCCGCGGATACGACGGTCGATGCCCTCAAGACGATGCTCCAGGTCGGGCACGCGGCCCTTCAGCGAACGCAGGCGTTCACTCGTCTGGGCTAGGCGGACCTTGGCGTCGGCGAGCTTGCCGGCAGCCTCGGAATCGTCACGGCGAACGCGGTCGAGTTCGTCGTTGGCCTCGGCAATCTGCAAGCCCAGATCGCTTGCCTGCGCGCGGGCCTCGTCACGCGAACGAGTGAGCTCGTCCACGCGCGGGCGTGCGGCACGAACGGCCTCGGCAGCCTGCTCGCGGCGCTTGGAAATGCGCACGCGCTCGACCTCGGCATTGTTGGCACTCTGCTCCAGGCGGCCGATCTCAGAGAGCAGCGAGCGGCGCTCGCCCTCAAGACGGGCAATCTCGCCGGCGGCATCGCCCTCGGCGGCGCGCGCCTCCTCGACGGCCGCATTGGCCTCGACGACCTGATCCGAAACATGCTCAAACACGGCAGCAAGATCGGGCTCCAGGCCTTCCAGCTCGCGGATGCGACGCTTACGCTCCAAAGCGCCCGAAGTCTCGCCGGCATCAAGCCCCACGCGAACCAGGCCGCCGCAGGCAACGCGCGCACCATCGGGAGTCACGTAAGTCACACCATCAACGACGGGCGCGGCCAGGGCGGCAGCCAAGTCATCGACCACGTAATAGCCGCCGAGCAATGCCTCGACGACCGGACCGTAGCCCGCACGCACGGACAGACGATCAACAAGACGGGTACCGGCGGCACCCTCGGCGACCGCAGAGCCACTCACGCTGCGCGCCACCAGCAGCGCCTCGCCCGAGGCCTTCTTTTGGTCCAGAGCCGCACGACCGGCACGCTCAAGTGCAGCAGCGTTATCGAACAACAGGGCATCGATATCGCAGGCGAGCAGTTGCTCAACCAGGCCCTCAAGCTCACGCGGTGCCTCGAGCACATCGCCCAGACGGCCCGAGACGTCGTCGCCCAGCGCGCCCACCAGACGGCTAACGAGCGGCGAGCTGTCGGCCATGCGGGCATCGAGTTTCTTTTGGCTGGAAAGCTCCGAGCGCACCTCGGACAACTTGTTGCGCGCCTCGCTCTCGCGGGCACGCAGGTCCTTCAGGGCCGCGCGTGCCGTCTCGGTGGCCTCACGCGCATCGGCCTGGGCCTGGCGCGCTTCCTCAAGAGCACCCTCAAGCTCCTCTGCGCGGTTGCGACGGCTCTCGAGCGAGGCCGTGACCTCCTCGAGCTGCTCGTCAATCTGCTCCAGGCGCGAGGCATACATGTTGTCCTCGACCTCGGCATTGCTCAGCGAGTCCTTCACCTTGGCGAGCTCGAGCGCGGCGTTGTCGGCCACGCGCTGCACATCGCGTTGCTCACGCGTAAGCTGCGAAATCTGATTGTCGAGCGCCACGCGCCGCTCGTGGAGCTCTGCGGCGGCAGGACCAGCGGCGTCAACGTCCTCCTGGGCCTGCATGTGCGCGCCGGTCACTTCCTCAAGCTGCGCACGCGCGTCCTCGAGCTCCTCGACCACGCGACGACGCTGATGCTCGGAGCTCGAAATCTGCCCGCGCATGTCAGACAGGCGCGACACCATGTTGTGACCCTTTTCCTCGAGCAGGCGCATGTCGGAGTTAATGCGGCCGACCACATCTTGCATATGACGGCGCTGCTCGCCCAAGTCGCCCACAAACAGGCCCTTTTCCTCGAGCATGACCTGGAGCTTCTCGAGCTCGCGCTCCTTTTCGCCCAAGCGGTACTGCGCAAGCTCAAGCTCGGCAGCGCCCTCCTTGGAGCGGCTCTCCAGGTCGTTCCACTGCGACTGAAGCGAACGCAGCTCGTCGACGGCCAACATCTGCGTAAGCTCGTTCGCGCGCGAGGACAGCTCTTTGTACTTGCGCGCGCGATCGACCTGACGCTCCAGCGGTCGCAGCTGACGGGCGATTTCCTTATTGATGTCGCGGGCACGCGTCAGGTGCTCGTCCATCGACTTAATCTTTTTGAGCGCACGCTCCTTGCGGCGCTTGTGCTTAGAGATGCCGGCGGCCTCCTCGATGAGGGCGCGGCGCTCCTCGGGGCGGCTCTGCAAAATGGCGTCGAGCTTGCCCTGGCTAATAATGGAATGCGTATCCTTGCCCAGGCCCGAATCGTGCAGGATGTCCTGAATGTCCATCAGGCGGCACGGACTCGAGTTGATGAGGTACTCGCTTTCGCCCGAGCGATACATGCGACGGGTGATGGCGACCTCGTCAAAGTCGACGGGCAGCATATGGTCCGAGTTATCGAGCACCAACGTAACCTCGGCGACACCCACCGGCTTGCGCGCTGACGAGCCCGAGAAGATGACATCCTCCATGGCCTGGCCGCGCAGCTGCTTGGCGCTCTGCTCGCCCAGGACCCAAAGAATCGAGTCTGAGATGTTCGATTTTCCCGAGCCGTTGGGGCCGACGATGACGGTCAGGCCCGGCTCAAACGTCATATGGGCGCGGTCGGCAAACGACTTGAACCCTTTGAGCGTGAGGGACTTGAGATACACGGCTCCTCGCTTAAACAGGCTTCTTGTTCAGAATCACGCCGTTGGTGGTGTAACCCATGCGGTCGAGCGCCTCGAGCGCGGCAGCTCCCTCGGCCTCCTTCTTGGAGGAACCGGTGCCGCGGCCCTGGCGGATACCGTCGATGAGCACCACAGCGGTAAAGGTCGGTGCGTGTGCCGGGCCCTCAGAGCCAACGAGCTTGTACGCCGGAGGCTCGTGGCCGTCGGCCTGCACGCACTCCTGCAAAAACGACTTGGGGTTCGCAGGATGCTCGGCACGTTCGGAGGCAAGGTGCGGCTTAAGCGTACGGTGGATAAAGTCCGCCGCAACGTCCCAGCCGGCATCCAGATACAGCGCGCCCACGAGCGACTCGTAAACGTTCTCGAGCGCCGAATGCAGGCCGCGCGCGCCCGTGCCGGTCTCGGAGGCACCAAAGATGATGATGTCGTCGATGCCCAGCTCATGGGAGACCTCGGACAGCGTGGCACCCGAGACGAGCGACACCTTCAGGCGCGTAAGCTTGCCCTCGTCAAACTCCGGATAGGACTCAAAGAGCGAGCGGGCAACCACGGCGCCCAAAATGGAATCGCCCAAAAACTCAAGGCGCTCATAGCTCGCCGAGACGGGCTGACCTTCCACGGCAGAGGGGTGCGTGAGCGCCGCGCGCAGCAGCACCTTGTTATTGAACTCGTGGCCCAGGATTTCCTGGGCGCGCGCGAGTCGTTGAGATAAAGCCAAGACTTAGGCCTCCTTGGCGTTTTCAATAGCGTCGACAGCGTCGGCGACAGAGTTGAGCGACAGCAGGGTCTCGTCATCGATCTCGAGGTCGAACTCGTCCTCGATGGCCGTCACCAGCTGCAGACGCTCGAGCGAATCGGCATCGAGATCGTCAAAGGTAGTCTCGTCGCTAATGTCGGCGACATCGACGCCCAGAACGTCAGCGGCGACTTCGGCGATCTTATCGAAGATTTCGGAGCGGTCCATAGCGCTTCCTCTCGTATTGCGTGAACATCAACGCGCTGGCGCCACAAGCGCAACGCCAGACACGGTTTTGATTCTACCCCACGACGAAGGCCGCGAGGCACATAACAGCGCCCTAACTCGCTCCTACAAAACGATGCAGTCCATAGAGTTGGCGACGTTCTCGACAAGCCCGGCGCGCACGGCCTCCGCCGCGGCGAGCGTACCGTTTTTGACGGCCTCGACCGAGGTAGCACCGTGGCCAATCAGGACCACGCCACGCAGGCCCAGCAGAATCGCGCCACCCTTAGCATCGCCCGAGAGCTTTGCCTTGATCTCACGCATCTGCTTTTTGATGAGCAGCGCGGCGATCTTGGTGCCGAGCGAAGCCATAAAGGCGCCCTTGAGCTCTTGCAGCAAAAACTTAGCGGCGCCCTCGGTTGCCTTGAGCGCGATGTTGCCCGACATGCCATCGGCAACGACGACATCAAAGTTACCCGAGGTCAGGTCGGTGCCCTCGCAGTTGCCCACAAAGCCGGGAACGGCGGCCTTCATGGCAGGGAAGCACGACTTGGTAAAGTTGGAGCCCTTCTCGTCCTCGGTGCCGTTGCCGAGCAGACCGACGCGGGGATGCTCAATGCCCAAGACAACGCGCGCATAGGCGCTACCCATCTGGGCAAAACGCACCATGTCGTCGACCTCGACATCGGGATTCGCGCCCATGTCGCACAGGACCGTCAGGCCGCCGGCGCGGTTGGGCAGTGCATTGGTGAGGCACGGACGCACCGGCTGCTTCTTGCCCTCGGCCTGATACCTAAACGGTGTCACGTAGGCGGTAGCGGCAGCGGTCATGGCACCGGTGGAGCCGGCAGAGAAGAACGCATCCGCGTTGCCCTTCTTAATGGCGCGGCAGGCAAGCACGATCGAGGACTTGCGCTTGGTCATCACGGCTCGAATGGGATCGTCATCCATGGCGATAACATCGGGCGCCTCCAAGGCCTCAACGCGAGCGTGAGCCGCGGCAAAGGGGTTCACGATCTCTGCGGGACCGACGGCCAAGACCTCGATATCGGGATCCGCAGCAAGCGCCGCCTCGATACCGTCGAGGACGACCTGAGGCTTCTCGTCTCCGCCCACAACGTCTACACAAACGCGAACGTTACTCATATACATACTCCTTATACAAAAATGGCCGACTCATTGAGCCGGCCATTGTGGTTCCAGTTGGAACGGCATCGCATCCAGAGTATACAGTTACTCGGTAACGATAACCTCGCGGTCCTTGTAGAAACCGCAGCTGGGGCACACGTGGTGCGGGAGCTTGACAGCGCCGCAACGGGGGCACGTGGACTGAGCCGCAGCCGAGATCTTCATGTTGGAGGAACGACGGGTGTGAGTGCGGATACGACCCTGCTTTTGTTTAGGTACGGGCATAGTGACCTTCCTTATGAACTATCCAGTGTGGCGATTACGCGCAAGTAGCGATACTACCACAGTTTTACTCGTCAAGCTTGAGATTCTTCAATGCTGCAAATGGATTTTCCGTGGCAGCGGCCCATTCGGCCTCTGCTTGAGCGGCGCAATCGCATTGCTCGACGTTGAGATTGATGCCGCAGGTGGGGCATAGGCCGCGGCAATCGGGCTTGCACAGGACAACGAACGGCGTGTCCATGACGACCGCGTCGTTGATGGGCTCCCCCAGATCGACGATGCGATCCTCGCCCAGTAACTCGTAGCCGTCTTCGTAGGCCTCGGGATCCTCGGGCTCCTCAAAGAGGTAGAACTCCTCGATCTCGCCGGCGATATCAAACGAGGCGGGCTCCAGGCAACGGTCGCACTCGCCGGTGGCGTGCGCGCGGACCATACCCGTAAGCAGAACACCGGTGCCGGCATTGGTAAAGACCACGTCGTAGTCAATGCCATCCTGCAGCTGGTACTCCTTCTCGCCCACCGTATAGGTGGCGACATCGACCTTGCCAGTCAGCGGATACGAGTCTCCGGGAAACTCAAGCTGCTCGGAAAGATCGACGGTAACGCTCGGGAACTCAGCCATTACCACTGACCATTCTGCTGGGCGGCACCCTCGTTGAGCTGCTGACGGCAACGGGTGACGGTGCCGGTCAGGCTCTTGAGGTTCTCCTCGAGGTGCGTAAAGACCTGCTCGGCGTAATCCTCGGCGGCATAGCGCGTCTCGCGCTCATACTGCTGGGCACGGTCGCGAATGTCATCGGCTTGCTGCTGCGCTAAGCGGACAATCTCCTGCTCACCGGCAATGGTGAGGGCCTGCTGCTGAGCATCGGCAATGATGGAATCGGCCTGAGCGGCGGCGGAAGCCATAAGCTCCTCGCGCTCCTTGAGGATACGGCGGGACTTCTGCCATTCCTCGGGATAGCTCATGCGGATCTCGTCGAGGATGTTAAAGAAGACGTCGGCGTCGATAACCTTCATCTGGGCGTTCTTGCCGAACGGCGTCTTAGCCTCTTCGATGAGCCCCTCGAGCTCGTCGACAAGACTCACGATCCTGTCGCCAGGAAAATTCTCGCCCGGCATCCGGTCTCCTTTCATAGGTAACATATCATCGTGTTAGTTTACCACATGCCACCAGGCATTAAAAAACGTCACGAAAAGCGATGTTTGAGCGCCTTGACCACATTGGCCGGAACAAAATTAGAGACGTCGCTACCGAGCGAGGCAATCTGGCGAACCACCGAGCTCGAGATATAGCCGTACTGCGGCGCACTCATGACAAAGATGGACTCCAGCTCGTTATCCAGGCGGTAGTTGAGGTCGGCCTGCTGCAGCTCGTACTCAAAGTCGGTCATGGCACGCAGGCCCTTGACCACGGCTCCTGCTCCCTGTTCGCGGGCAAAATCGACCAAGAGGCCGGTGAAGGGCAGCACCTCGACGCCGTCAATATCGCCGAGCGCCTCACGGGCCAGCGCCACGCGCTCGTCGAGCATAAACGTGGTGCCGACGCCGTTTTTGCCCTGCGACTCGGCGACGGCCACGATCACGCTGGGAAAAATGCGGCGGGCGCGGCGGATGACGTCGATATGACCAAACGTGATGGGATCGAAGGTGCCCGGGACGATTACGCGGTTAATGGTGTCACTCATGGGCGTCCTCCAAAGGCGCATCCTCGTCATGGTCGCTGTCGTCGGCGTTGTCGGCCTCGTTCGTGGCCGACCAGCGCAGCAAGTCAACCGAAGTTATGCCGTAGCGCTTCTCGCGCACGGTCTCAAAACCGGTCGGGTGAGCGCCCGTATCGGCCGCGGCGTGCTCAAAGAGCGCGTAGGCGCCCGGCGCCAGCAAGCCTTGCTGAGCTAGGTTTTGCAGCAGCTCCTCGACCGGCTCGGCACCAAAAGCATAGGGTGGGTCGAGCAGGACCAGGTCAAAGGGACCGCCAGGCACGCGGCCGCGCGAGGCGCTTGCCAGCACGTCACCCGTCACCACGCGCCAACGCGCACGGTCACGGCAGAGCGACTCGATATTCTTGGTAATCAGACGAGCAGCGTTGCGATCGATCTCGAACGTGGTGAGCGAGCGGGCACCACGCGAGAGCATCTCGATGCCCAAGGCGCCGGAGCCGCCAAAGGCATCCAGCACACGGACCTCGTCCAGATCGAAGTCGAATGCCGACATGACCATAGATGCGCACGCCTCGCGCACGCGATCGGTCGTGGGGCGGGTGACATCGCGACCACGGGGCTCCTCGATCTTACGACCGCGCCATTCGCCGCCGATGATTCTCATCCTCCGCTGACCTCCTTAAAGATGTGTCGATACCGCATGGCGACCGCATCGCGCAAGGGACGCGTCGCCACGGAGTCAAGGTTGCAAGCATACCGCAAGAGCTCGACCGCGTCCAAATGGGCCCACTCGATCAATTCCTCGTCGGCATCGAGGTCAACAAAGCGCAAGGTCACGCCGCCATGCTGGCGGTAACCCAGGATTTCACCCTCGTGGCGCAGACGCAGGTCCATCTGGGCGAGCGTAAAGCCGTCCGAGGTCTTCTCGAGCGACTGGAGGCGGTCTTGTGCCGCCGACGCGCCGCCGTTGCCCTTGGAGTGCGTCATGACCAGGCACGTTCCCGACACGCTGCCGCGGCCTACGCGCCCGCGAAGCTGATGCAGGGCCGCCAAGCCAAAGCGTTCACCGTTCTCGATGACCATGACGGTGGCGTTGGGCACGTCGACGCCCACCTCGACCACCGTGGTCGATACGAGCACGTCGATCTCGCCGCGCTTGAAGGCATCGATGACCCGGTCCTTCTCCCCCGCCGGCATACGGCCATGAAGACGCTCGATGGTAAGCCCCGGTAGCGCCAGACGAAGGCGATCGAGCTCGGTCGCCGTGTCATGCAACGGCACGGGCACGGTCACGCGGCCTTCGTCGTCGCGAGCGATGCCGGGGACGTCTTCGAGCTCATCGGCCGAATCGCTCGGCTCCACGAGCGGACAAATCACGTAGGCTTGCTGCCCCTTTTCGTGCGCCTCGCGAATGGCGCCATAGGCCAGGTCGCGACTCGACTCGGTGAGGACGCGCGTCGTCACGCCGGCACCCGGAACGGGACGATGGCGGATGATGCTCGTATCCAGGTCGCCGTACACCGAAAGCGCCAGCGTGCGCGGGATCGGCGTGGCAGTCATGACCAACAAGTCGGCACCCGGGCCTTTTGCGCGTAGAGCGTTACGCTGGCCCACGCCAAAGCGGTGCTGCTCGTCGATCACCACAAGCGACAAATGCTTGAACGTGACGTTCTCCGAAAGCACCGCATGGGTACCAAAGAGCACGTCGAGCTCGCCAGACTGGAGGCAAGCATGAATCTGCTCACGCTCGGCCGCCGGCGTGGCGCCCGTCAGGAGCGCCCAGGTCATGCCAGCCTGCGAGAGCAAGGGTCCGGTCTTATCGGCATATTGACGCGCCAGCACGCCCGTGGGCGCCATAACGCACGCCTGGGTGCCGCTATCGGCCGCAACCGCCAACGCGCAGGCGGCAACGGCGGTCTTACCGGTACCGACGTCGCCCAGCAGCAGACGGTTCATCACACGACCACCATCGCACATGTCATGCAGAATGTCTTGAAATGCAGCCTCCTGCTCATCGCTCAGCGAAAACGGCAGGGCATGTTTAAGCGCAGCCAAATGCTCGCCCGCGTCATGCGCATAAGGCACTACGTCGACCATACCGCCATCGTTGCGCAGACGCAGCGCAAGCTGCAAGCAGAGGCACTCCTCGTAGGCAAGACGCCGGCGTGCGATATCGCGCTCGGCCATGCTCGAGGGAAAGTGGATCGAGCGCAACGCACGGGCATTACTCATGAGCTTCCGCTTTGCGCGCAGCGGCGCGGGAATGGGATCGAACGGATTGGCGACCACTTCGAGCGCACCGCTCACGATACGGCGCATCCATGCCTGACTCACGCCGTCACTTACGTAGTGGACCGGCAAAATGGTACCCGCGGCGCGTCCGTCCTCGAGCTTTTCAAAGTGAGGCGAGGCCATCTGCTTAAAACCGTAGGCAAACTCGACCTTGCCCATCACGGCCAGGCGGTCGCCCTGCTTAAGCTGTTGGGCAATCCAAGGCTGACGGAAAAAGGCAACCTGCAGCACGCCCGTCTCGTCCACGAGCGAGACCTCGGTCACCTGCATACGCGGACGGGGCTGCTTTTGGACAATACGATCGACCGTGGCGATGATGGTGCACACGGTACCGATGGGCGCCATCTCGATGGACCACGAGCGGGTAAAGTCCAGGTAGCGATGAGGAATATGGAGAAGGAGGTCCCCCACCGTCCGAATTCCCAGACGGCGAAGGGCCTCCTCACGTTTACCCGAAACATATTTGAGTCGCGCGATATCCTCGTCGAGCGCATTGCTCTGGGCAAAACGCTCCGAGACGCGCGGCACGGAGCACAGCTCGGACATGGGCAGAGCCTACTCGATCGAGAAGATCACGGGATAGAGCGGCTGCTCGCCACGATGGGCGTCGATCTCCAAATCGGGCTGAGCCTCCTCGATAGCGTCGACGATCTCCTGGAAGGCCTCGTCGGACAGCTCCTCGCCGGCCAGAATCGTCAGCGCGTCGCCCTCCTCTTCCTCCTGCATACGGTTGATGCAGTCGAGCGTCACCTGCTTCACGTCGGAGCCGACCACATCGATGGAGCCGGCGATGATGCCCATGACGTCACCGGAGTGAATCGGCGAGCCGTCGGAAGCGCTGGAGTCGCGCACGGCGCGGGTGACCTCGCCATCGCGGACCTCGCTGATGGCGTCAACCATAGCGGCAACGGCATCCTCGAGCTCGGAATCGGGCAGGACCGCGAACAGCGCGGAGAAGGCCTGCGGGACGGTCTTGGTGGGAACGACGGCGACCTTCTTGTCAATGCAGGCGGAGGCAGCGGCCTCGGCAGCCATGCGGATGTTGCCGTTGTTGGGCAGGATGATGACCGAGGTCGCGTTGACCTGGTCGACGGCGCCCAGCAGGTCGGCGGTCGAGGGGTTCATGGTTTGGCCACCCGACACGATCACATCGACGCCAAGGGACTTGAGGATGTCAGCCTCGCCCGAACCGGCAGCAACGGCGACAAAGCCCAGGGCCTTCGCGGGCTCGGCGGCCTTCTCCTGGTCCTCATGGATCTTAGCGGTACGGTCGTGGGCCTCCATCTCCATGTTGTGGATAAAGACCTCGTAGATCTGACCGAGCTGCAGCATGTGCTCGAGCACCAGGTTGGGGGTGTTGGAGTGCACGTGAATCTTGTAGTCGGGGTAAGCACCAACGAGCAGCTCGCAGTCGCCCATGGAGCCCAGGAACTTCAGGCACTCGTCCTCGTCAAACGGGGCGTCGGCCTTAAAGAGGAACTCGTTGCAGTAGCGGAACTCCGAGCCCTCCCAGTCGTCGTTGGCCTCGATCTCAACACGGCCAAGAGCGGCATCGCGAGCAGAGCCGGCGGAATCGAACGTAGCGGAGAAATCCTCGACCACGGTGCTGCGGCCAAGGGCAGCGGCAACAAAGTTCTCCAAGAAGATGGCAAAGCCAAAGGCGCCGGAGTCGACCACGCCGTTCTCCTTGAGGACGGGCAGCAGGTCGGGCGTGCGGGCGACGGACTGGTAGGCCTCGACGACGATGGCGTCGAGCGCATCCTCGGCAGAGAACTTCTTCTTCTCGCACTCGTCTGCCTTGGTCGAAACATCACGCAGGACCGTGAGGATCGTGCCCTCGATGGGCTTACGAACAGCCTGGAAGGCAACCTTGACGGCACGACGGAAGGCGAAGGCGATATTGGCGGATGTAATGGGCTCATCGGCAGAGACAAGGCCCTCGGCCACGCCGCGTAGGATCTGCGAGGTGATGACACCGGAGTTGCCACGGGCGCCCATCAGGGAGCCGTGGGTGATAGCGCCGGCAATGGCCTCCATGTCGGCATCGGCGGGAAGGGCGGAAAGCTCCTTGGTCACCGAGGCGAGCGTGAGCGACATGTTGGTGCCGGTGTCACCGTCGGGTACGGGGAAGACGTTGAGCTTGTTGATCTCCTCGGCCTTTTCGGAAACGGCAGCCGCAGCGATCGGAAAACAGGTGCGAATGGTCTTTGCAATCATAAGTGATGAAATCTCCGTATTCGGATGCTAGTTCAGACGGCTCTTGAGCGCGTCGATGTGAATGCCGATCTTAAGGCTGGCGGGATCGATCTGGGCGATCTCCTGCAGGGTGAAGGCGACGGAGCTCGAAAGATTGTGGCAGACGGACTTCATGTTGACGCCGTTCTCGAGCACGACGTGAAGGTCGACCGTGAGGCCGTTCTCGTCGGCGGAAACAAGCACGCCCTTGCGGAGGCGCTGGCCGGCAAGCAGGCGCACGCTCTCGGCGCCCTGCAGCTGTTCAGCCATACCGACGACGCCGTAGCACGTCATCGCGGCATAACCGGCAATATCGGCAATAACGTCGTTCGAGACGCTCAGGCTGCCGTTAATGGTCTCAGACACAAGAATCTCCTTTTCTGGTGCTCGCGGCACCATGTCGTGGGAGCAATCATTCCAATAGTTTACAACGACCGCGCCATGTTAAGGCGGCGGGGTTCGCGATTACATCCTCGACACGAAATGTTGATACGGCAACGTTCGCCACAGGCGATCGCGGCATGAAAAAACCCGCCGCATAAGCGACGGGTTTTAAAACCTGGCTCCCCGGGTAGGACTCGAACCTACAACAGCGCGGTTAACAGCCGCGTGCTCTACCATTGAGCTACCGAGGAATTTAAAAGCCCAACGAAGAGGGCTGAAAAATTCTGGCTCCCCGGGTAGGACTCGAACCTACAACAGCGCGGTTAACAGCCGCGTGCTCTACCATTGAGCTACCGAGGAATAGGTGCGTGCTCTCAAGCAACGAAGTTTATTATACGGACGATTGGGCGAAGGGCAAGAACTTTTTTAAGAAATTTTCCGACCCAGTCATTGGGGACGTTCTTAAACGACTAGTCAACCAGATGCCCAGGGTAGTCTTTTTGGGACGGGGCTTTTTTAGCTACCCAATCTGGAACCTTTAAAGCTTGAGCCGCTCATTGAGATAGGGCAGCTAAAAAAGCCCCGTCCCAAAAAGACTACCCGTCGCAGGAGTGTCACAAAGTGCCGGCAGAAAAGGAACGTCCCCAACTGCCGGCCCTTGTTACATGAAAGCGCCCTCAAGCGGATGTGCTTGAGGGCGCTTCTCGCTTGCGAGGTTAAGACTCAATATAGTCTTTCAACTTGCTCGAGCGGCTCGGGTGGCGGAGCTTGGCCAGGGTCTTGGACTCGATCTGGCGGATACGCTCGCGCGTGACGCCAAACTCGCGACCGACTTCCTCGAGCGTGCGGGGATGTCCGTCGACAAGGCCAAAGCGCAGCTCGATAACCTTGCGCTCGCGATCGGCAAGCGAATCGAGCACCTGGGTGAGCTGCTCCTGCAGCATGGAGAAACTGGCGGCATCGGGCGGAACGATGGCCTGGGAGTCCTCGATGAAGTCGCCCAGCTGGGAATCCTCTTCCTCGCCGATCGGGGTCTCGAGCGACACGGGCTCCTGCGAAATCTTCTGGATCTCGCGGACGCGGTCGGCGCTCATATCCATCTCGGCACCGATCTCCTCGGGGGTCGGGTCACGACCCAGGTCCTGGAGGAGCTGGCGCTGCACGCGGACGAGCTTGTTGATGGTCTCGACCATGTGCACGGGAATACGGATGGTACGGGCCTGGTCGGCAATAGCGCGCGTAATGGCCTGACGGATCCACCACGTGGCGTACGTGGAGAACTTGAAGCCCTTCTGGTAGTCGAACTTCTCGACGGCGCGGATCAGACCGAGGTTACCCTCCTGGATCAGATCCAGGAACAGCATGCCACGGCCGACATAGCGCTTGGCGATGGAGACGACCAGACGCAGGTTTGCGCTGATGAGCGCCTGCTTGGCCTCAAGACCAACGTTCTCGATACGCGTAAGACGACGCATCTCGGAGCGTGTGAGTTCAATCTCGCCCGCATCGGCAGCCTCGAGCTTCTCGGTAGCCTCGAGACCGGCCTCAATCTTCATGGCCAGATCGACCTCTTCAGATGCGGTCAGCAGGTCGACCTTACCGATCTCCTTGAGGTACATACGAACCGGGTCGCCGGTCAGCATCACCGTGGAGGCATCGATGCCGCGCACGCGCGAACGCGAACGGGACGTGCGCACGGTGCGCTTCTTCTTGCTCTTGGAAGAGCGCATCGCGGCATCGGCCTGGCGGGCCATCTTAAGCTCGTGATCGTCAAGCGAGCCGGAATCGTGCTCGTCATCGTCGAAATCGTCGGTATCGTTATCGTCATCGTCGACGTCCATCGGGGCGTCGTCGTTTCCGCTCGCGGAGATAATCTGGATGCCGCTGTTGCGCAGCGCGGAATACACCGCGTTGAGCTGCTCATCAGTAACATCGATATCCTTCAGGGCGACCTGAATCTCGTCCTCGGTTACCGAAGTCCTGTTTGAGCCGTTGCCCATGAGCTTTGCAACGTAGGATTCCAGCCCAGTACCCGTGCTCTCAGTCTTTTTTGGCACAGATTCTCCCTTCGTAGTCCACAGGACTCAATACTTTAGCACACACGTAGACGTCTATACCCAAAATAAAGACAGGATATAGGCGAGAATACGCTGGTTGACCACAACATCTAGGCCTGATCGGCACCTGCGGTCTCCAAACCGATCAAACGGAACGGGTCGGCCACGCCACCGATCGACTTTTGGAGCTCGCGCTGGCGCTGCGAATCTTGCATCGCCTGCATCGTCAGCACGCGACGGGCCTCATCGTCGAGTGAACGGTCCTGGCGCAACTTGGCCTGCGCGGCTCGCATGCGACGTTTGATGGTGTAGAGCTCGAGCGTATCGAGCATAAAGACGATGTTCGTCTCGGTCGGGTGCTTACTCGTCGCCGAGATGCGCCCAGCGCTGACAAGCGAAGCCGCCTCGGGACACACCGCGCGCGCCGCATCCATGCATGCCGCAGGATCGGTTCCCGGCGGCGTTGCCAGCACGGCCCACGCAATAGACTCGTGACGCGGATCGACCCACTCGATAGAACAAATGCGATCGGCATACGTGCGGAACAGATCGGGGTAGCTCGTGAGCATCGTCAGCAGCTCGCGCTCCCCCGCCAGGGATTTCCGCTCCAGATCGGTCAAAACAATCGGCATCGACGGAGCTGCCGCCGCGCTTGAGCTATCGGCAACGGGCGCAGCGCTTTCCATCCCCGCCGGCACATCGATTGGCGGCAGATCCTCGTCGGCCTCCACCGGTGTCGCCCCATAGGCATCAAGCGGAACGTAGTCGTACGGGTCCTCCTCGACCGGTGCGGACACCGGTGGCGTCGCGCCCGCGGCCCAGGCACCGCGACCGGCACTGCGCGCACCAGCCGCACCGCCGCCCGAGCTTCGTCCCTGCGAACCGCCCGAACGCTCAGCTTGCGCGCGTTGACGCTCGTAGCTCTGCTCACGCCGGCGCTCGGCATCCTCTCGCTTGGCGACATCGCGAAACACACGGCCCGAACTCGCGCGCACCGTCTCCAAGTCCAAACCCAGCAGATCGGCAATCTGGATAAAGTACGTGTCGATCATATAACTGTCACGCAGCGGGTAGATGAGCGTCAGCGCGTCCTCGAGCGCTTTGGCACGACCGCCCGGCGTGGTTATGTCGCTCGACTCCTGTAGCGAGCGGTACACAAAGTCCATGAGGGGCTCGGCGGCATCGATGCGCGCTTGCAGTGCCTCGCCACCATGCGCCGTGATGAACTCCATGGGGTCGTTGCCGTCGGGAAGCACCACGCAGCGAAGATCCATCGAATCCTGCTCGATAAACTGAATCGCGCGACGGGCAGCCTTTTGACCGGCAGCGTCGCCATCGAACATATATACAATGCGCTTGGCAAAACGAGTGAGCGTCTTAACGTGATGTTCCGTCAGCGCCGTGCCCAGCGTGGCGACAACGTTTTTGATCCCTGCCTCCCAGCAGGCGATGCAGTCGGTATAGCCTTCCACCACGATGGCAGTATCCTGAGCAACGATAAACTCCTTGGCCCAGTTAAAGCCATAGAGGTTTCGCTTTTTATGAAACACGCTCGTCTCGGCGGTGTTGAGGTACTTGGGCTGACCATCGCCCATGATGCGCCCGCCAAAGGCGATATTGTGACCCTGCTCATCAAAGATGGGAAACATCACACGGTCGTAAAAACGGTCGGCAAGCTGTCCGCGCCCGCGGCTCACGGCCACGTTGGCGTCGATCATCTCCTGCGGGGTAAAACCCGCTTGAGACAAATGCGACACCAGCGCGTTGCGACCCGGCGCAAAGCCCAGGCAGTAGCGTCGACAGACGTCGCCACCCATGCCACGACTGGCAAAGTACTCGCGCGGACGGCTGTCCTTACCGCGCATAAGCATGGTGTGGTAGAACTGAGCTGTCTCGGCGCACAGGTCGTAGATGCGGGCACGCTTGGTGCCGCGATCGCGCTGCGCACCGGTATCGTGCAGTTCAATGCCCGCACGATCAGCCAAATAGCGGATCGACTCGGGAAAACTCAGGTTCTCGCGCTTCATGATATAGGTAAAGACGTCGCCGCCCTCGCCGCAGCCAAAGCAGTGCCACACCTGCGTAGCAGGGATAATGTGAAACGAGGGGGTCTTTTCGTCATGAAACGGGCAGCAGCCCCAAAACTCATGGCCGCGGGGCTTGAGCTCAACCGTTTCCTGCACGATGGCAACCAAATCTGACGCCGCGCGTACCTGATCTTTTTCCTCATCGCTAATCACGGATGCTCACCCCCTGCTCACCCAAGTTATGACGGATATCGTCGATATTACCCTCGACGGTCGCGATCAACTCGTCCAGGGAATCGAACACGCGAGACGGACGCAGCCAGCGCGTAAACGCCAGCGACACCGAGGCGCCATACAGGTCGCCCGCATAGCCGATCAAGTTGGCCTCGAGATGCGCCGAGGCGGCATCATCGGCATAGGTCGGCGGCAGGCCGACGTTAACAGCAGCAGGCCATACGGTATCGTCGACCAGCACCAGACCCTCATAGACGCCATCGGCAGGCACTTGGATGCCGTCGGGCACCTGGATGTTTGCCGTGGGAAAGCCCATATCAGAGCCCTCGTGACGGCCAGCCGCCACAACGCCGCACAGCATATAGGGACGGCCGAGAAGCTCGGCAGCCAGCTCCACATGACCCTGACCCAGCTCATGGCGGATGCGCGTGGCGCAGATGGTCTGCCCGTTAACGCAGAGTAGATCGTGACCGTAAACGTCAACCCCACGCTCAGTGCCCCAGGCGCGCATCTCGGCAACGCCCGAAGCGCCGCCGCGGCCGAGCCTAAAGTCGCTGCCTACACGAATGGAGCGAATATCGACAACGCGCGACAACAACGCCAGAAACCCGACATGGTCGAGTGCCGCCACGGCGGGCGTAAAGGGAACGGCCACCACCGCATCGACTCCGGTTTGAGCCAGGGCATGCAGGCGGTCAGCCGTCGTCATCAATTTTTGAGCGGGCGATGGACTCACCACGACGTCCGGATCAGGATCGAAGGTGATCACGACCGCTTTGCTGCCGTGATCATGCGCATCGCGAATAACCGCGTCGATCAGCTCTTGGTGCCCACGATGCACGCCATCAAACACGCCAATGGCGATCGACGCGGCGCCCAAGAACTCGCACCCATCGAAAGCATCGGCAGAAACGATACGGGCCTCACCCAACTCACCCGCGAAAAAGATACGCGCGAGCTCGTGGGGCGCCAGCATCATCGAACACCGCCGATCGCCTGAGGAAAGACGTGCTCCATCACAAAGCGGCCGCCCTCGATACGAGCAAGCGCCTTCAATCCACCATCGAGCACGAGCGCGAACGGCGCCTTCGCCGTATCGAAGTCCGCAAGCGCGCGTTCAACGGGAATGCGGCGGCCACAAAGCAGGTCGTCTGCAAGATTACCCGGCAAATCGACACGCGTGGCACCTAGGGCGGCGATGGGATCCAAAGCGAAACCGGCAGCGGTCTCGGCAGAGAGCTCCTCTACCGCATGACAGGCGCCAATGGAAACCACGCCGGAGGCCGTACGGCGCAGCGCGGAAATATGTGCAGCGCTATCGCAGGCACGACCCAGATCGCGAGCGAGCGCGCGAATGTAGGTGCCTTTGCTTACCGAAAACGCCACGGTCCAGACGCACGTATCGCCCTCGCCGCTCACGGCGATCAGGTCGGCGGCATAGACCTCGACGGGGCGCGGGGGCAAGTCTACCGCATTGCCCTCGCGAGCACTCTTATAGGCGCGAACGCCATTGACCGAGATGGCCGAAAACGCCGGCGGCACCTGCATCTGCGGGCCAAGCATAGCGGCGAGCTGCTCACGGGCGTAAGCGAGATCGCGCAGCTCGGGGGCAACGGGCACCGTGCGGACGGCCTCGCCCTCCGCGTCATCGGTATTGGTCTCGACGCCAAACGAAATGTCGGCGACATAACTTTTGATATCGAGGGTTAGCATGCCCAGCAGACGGGTCGCCTGGCCCACGCCCACCACCATGACACCCGAGGCCATGGGGTCGAGCGTACCGGCATGGCCGACGCGTCGCTCATGGAGGGCGCGTCGGCACTGCGATACCACGTCGTGGGACGTACAGCCCACCGGCTTATCGACGGCGAGCAGCATATTCAATTGAGAAGGCGTACGACGAGCCATGTACCATCCAAAATGTTAGAGCTCGACGGTCACCGAAGCGGGATCCTCCCCTACCAGCTCGGCCAGCATGGGAAGTGCCACGGCGAGCGTCTCGCGAATCGTTCCGTTGTTGGAAAAGCCGGCGGCGGCATGATGCCCGCCACCGCCAAAGTTGGCAGCGATCTCGGACACATCGAGGTCACCCTTGGAGCGCAGGTTGCCGCGCACCTTGGTATCGCCGTCGATGCCCTTTAGGAACAGGCAGACCTCCACGCCCATCACCGAACGCACCACATCAACCAGGCCATCGCACTCGTCCGAAGTGACGCCGCAGGCCTCGAGGTCGCTCTGATACGCATAACTATACGCCACGCGACCGTGCGCCACTGTCTTGATGCGGGCCATAACGATGGACTTGAGATGCAAGAACTCTACGCGCATGCTCTGGTAGACCTCGAGCGCAACGCGCGCGGGGTCGGCACCGTGCGCGACCAGGCGCGAGGCGGCATGGAACGCAGTGGCATCGGCGTTTTGGTACTGAAAACGACCGGTATCGGTCACCAGGCCGCACAGCAGGCAGGTCGCGACACCATCGCGAGCCACAATGCCGCAATTGTCCAAAAAGCGGTCGATGATCATGGCGCATGCCGCGGCGCCGACGCACCTCAGGCTCAGCTCGGCAAATTCCTCGCGCGCCGGATGGTGATCGAAACACACGACATGCGACGAGCGGCGGAGCACCTCGGCGGAGTTGTTCAGACGCTCGACGACCGGCACGTCCACCGAGATGAACAGGTCCGGATTGCCGGTATACGCAGATGCCGGCACGAGACGGTCGGCGCCCTCCATAAAGCGGTAAATACGCGGAACCGGGTCATCGTCTGCCAGCAGCAGGGCAATGTCCTTGTTGGGGAAAAACTTCATAAGCGAGAGGCCCAGACCCAGCACGGAGCCCAGGGCGTCACCATCGGGAGACGTATGTCCCGAAATCGCAATGGAGGACGCACCCTCGATGAGCTCGAGGATGCGTCGCTGAATATCTGCAGACTCGCACGATGCGAGGTCGGCGGAATTACTCATCTAAAGCTGCCTCCTGGGCGGCATCCGCTATGGGATAGCCGTCCTCGTCCTTTTCGATCGCAAGCGTGGCGGGAACGTTTTCCAGCGCACGCGTAATGCGCTCGGCCTCATCAGTCGAGCGATCGATGCGAAAATCGAGCTCGGGCGTGACGCGCCAATCGAGCGAGCGGGCCAACAGGCTACGAATGCGGCCCTTGGCGCTGGCGAGGGCCTCCATGACCTCGTCGTAACGGCTCGCGTCGCACGACACGTACACGCGCGCGAACGAACGGTCCACCGCGACCTCGACCGCGGTCAGGGTGACCAGGTCGAGACGCGGATCGGAAACCTCAAAGAGCAGGATATAACCGAGCTTCTCGCGAAGCTGCTCGCCCAGACGGCGGGTTGCCTGCGTTTGCTTCATAGCGCTACCCCCTACTCGGTACGGGCAACCTGGTCGATGCGGTAGCCCTCAATGGTGTCGCCAGGCTTGATGTCCTGGAAGTTCTCCAGGCCAATGCCGCCCTCGGAACCGCTCTTGAGGCTCTTGGCCTCGTCCTTGTAGTGGCGCATCGAGGCGATCTTGCCGTTGAAGACCACGATGCCGTCGCGCACCAGGCGCACGGAATCGGTCGCGGCGATCTCGCCCTCTTCGACGCGGACACCGGCGGCGATACCGACTTTGGGCACCTTGAAGGTGTCCAGGACGGTCGCAGTACCCGTGGAGACCTCGACCTCGGTGGGCTTGAGCATGCCGATACGGGCAGCATCGAGATCCTCGAGACACTTGTAGATGACGTCGTAGCAACGGATCTCGACGCCCTCGCGCTCGGCAGCGGAGCGGGCCTTACCGTCGGGACGCACGCCAAAGCCGATGATGATGGCGTTGGAGGCGTCGGCCAGGACGACGTCGGTCTCGTTGATGGCGCCGACCGCGGAGTGGATCGTGTTGATGCGTACCTCGGACTGATCCATCTTGTCGAGGGAGTCCTGAAGGGCCTCGATGGAGCCCTGGACGTCGGCCTTGATGATCAGGTTGAGCTCCTTGACCTCGGCGTCGGCGATGGTCTCGAAGAGGTTCTCGAGCGTCACGTGCTTCACGCGGCTCTGCTCCTCGATACGGGCCTTGAGCGAACGCTCGTCGGCCAGCGCACGCGCCTCGCGCTCGTCCTCGAATACGCGGAACTCGTCGCCGGCGTTGGGGACGGACTGCAGGCCCAAGATCTCGACGGCGTCGGAGGGACCAGCCTCGGTGACGGCGTTGCCCTTGGGGTCGAGCATGGCACGGACGCGGCCATAAGTGAGGCCGGCGACCAGCGTGTCGCCCACGTGCAGGGTACCGCGGGTCACGAGCACGGTGGCAACCGAGCCGCGGCCCTTGTCGAGCTTAGCCTCGAGGACGTTGCCCGAAGCGAAGGTGTCAGGGTTGGCCTTGAGCTCGAGCACGTCGGCCTGGAGCAGCACGGTCTCGAGCAGGTCGTCGATACCGATCTTCTGCTTGGCCGAGATGTTGACGAACATGTTCTGTCCGCCCCACTCCTCGGGGATGATGCCGTACTCGGTGAGCTCCTGGCGCACACGGTCGGGGTTGGCACCCGGCTTATCGATCTTGTTGACGGCGACGACGATGGGAACACCGGCGGCCTTGGCGTGGTTGATCGACTCGATGGTCTGGGGCATGACGCCGTCGTCGGCAGCCACGATCAGGATGACGATATCGGTCACCTTGGCGCCGCGGGCACGCATGGCCGTAAAGGTGGCGTGACCCGGGGTATCAATGAAGGTGATTTTGCGGTCGTTGATCATGACCTGCGAAGCGCCGATGGCCTGCGTAATGCCGCCCGCCTCGCCGGCAGCGACGCCGGTGTGACGGATGGCGTCGAGAAGGCTCGTCTTGCCGTGGTCGACGTGACCCATGACGGTGACGACCGGGGCGCGCGGCTTAAGGTCGGCGGGATCGTCGTAGAACGAGAAGGTGTTCTCCTCCTCGGGGGTGATGATCTTGATCTGACGGCCCAGGTCGTCGGCAACGAGCTCGACGAGGTCGTCGGACATGGACTGCGTCATGGTAAGCGGCGTGCCCAGCAGGAACAGGCGCTTGATGATGTCGTTGGCAGGAACGTCGAGCGCCTCGGCGAGCTCCTGGACGGTAACGCCCTGGGAGACCTTGATGGCGTCGAGCTCCTCGGGGTTCACGCCCTGGGCCAGCGCCTCCTCAATCTTGCGCTCTTCCTGAGCCTTTGCAGCCTCGCGCTCGCGCTTCTCCTTGCGCTTTTTGCGGCGACCGGTGGACTCGCGAGAGGCCTCCTCGACGGCGGCACGAGCCTCCTCGAGCACCTTCTCGCGGCTATACTCCTCGGCCTCGCGAGCCATGCGGCTGTAGTGGTCCTCTTCGTTGTTGTGACCGCCCTTGCGCTTCTTGCCCTTGCCCTGCTTGTCGGGGTTGGGGAAGTCCATGCCGGCAGCGACGTTGTTGCTGGCATTGGTGCGATGGCTGTGGGGACGGTTCTCGGAGGCATTGCGCTCGGAGTTGTTGTCGGAGGCGTTGCGATCGTTACGACGGCCACCGCGACGGTCGTTGTTGCCGCCACGACGGTTGCCGCGCTCGGCAGCGCGCTCGGCCTTGGCCTTCTCCTCGGCGTCCTTCTTCTCCTTGAGCACGGTCTCCTGCGCGGCGATCTGGTCGAGCAGAGAACGGAAGCGCGAACCGGAATCGGAAGCGGGAACGGCGCGGCGCTGGGCCTCGCGGGCAGCCTCTTCCTTCTCGCGGGCAAGACGCTCCTGCTCGGCCTTCTTCTTGGCCTCGGCCTCGGCGCGGGCGGCCTCCTCGGCAGCCTGGGCAGCTGCGAACTGACGGCGCTCCTCCTCGCGTGCCTTCTCGGCGGCGATGCGCTCGCGCTCTGCCTCGGCAGCGCGTGCTGCCTCCTCGGCGGCAGCGGCCTGCTCCTCGGCCAGCTTAGCGGCCTCGACTTCCTGGGCGCGGGCCTCGATCACCGAGGCGAGCTGCTTGCGGACCATGGCGACGTAAGCGTCCTCCAGGGCGGAGGAAGCGGACTTAGCGGGAATCTTCATTTCGGCGAGATGACCCATCAGTTCCTTGGAGGTCATGCCGAACTCTTTGGCCAGGGTGGACACACGGACTTTTGCCATATGACTTCACCTACCCTTTCTGGCACCTTGGGTGCCTAGAGACTGAACGAGCGTGGGGTATGCGCTGGGACCCGCCCGGCGCGACCGCGCGCTAGATCAGGTCCTCCGCATCATCGAAGGCGTCGGTGTCGTGGACACCGCAGAAACGGGAGCCGGGACGGGCCTGGTTGCGGCACTGGATGCCGTCCTCGGACACGAACTCGCAGCGACGGACGTCCTCGTCCTCCTCGTCACCGATCAGGTCGGCGGCAGGCTCCTCGTGAACAGGAACGTTCTTGAGGATATCGGCGGCAAGGGTCTCGGACTTAATGTCGATGTGCCAGCCGGTCAGGCGCGCGGCGAGGCGGGCGTTCTGGCCCTCCTTGCCGATGGCGAGGGACAGCTGGTCGTCGGGCACGATGACGCCAGCATAGGCCTTCTCCTCGTCGATGAGAACGCGGGTGACCTTGGCGGGCGACAGGGCGTTGGCGACGTAGACGGCCGGATCGGCATCCCACAGGATGACGTCGACGCGCTCGCCACGGAGCTCGCCCACGACGGCGCGAACACGGCTGCCCTTGGGACCGACGCAGGCGCCAACCGGATCCAGGCGATCGTCGAGCGAGTGGACGGCGACCTTGGAGCGCTGGCCGGGCTCGCGGGCGATCGACTTGATCTGGACGGTGCCCTCATAGATCTCGGGCACCTCCTGCTCAAACAGACGACGCATGAGCTCGGGGTGGGTACGGGAGATGACAATCGGCGGACGGCTGTGCTCGCCACGGACCGGCTGCAGGTTGGAGTTGGGGTCGCGAACGTCGATGATCACGGCCTTGATGTGCTGGTTGTGCAGGTAGCGCTCGCCCATCGGACGTTCGTTGCGCTCGTTCTCGTAACGGCGCTGGTCGAAGTGTGGAAGCTCGGCCTCGACGCCCTCGCGAATCTTGACGATCGTGAAGTCGGGAGTGGACTGCAGCACGGTACCGCTGATGAGGTCACCGATGCGGCCGGAGAACTCCTCGTAGATCTGCTCGCGGGCGGAGTTGCGCACGATGGCGTTGATCTCGGCCTTGGCGTGCTGGGCAGCGATGCGGCTCGTGTTCTTGGGAGTGACGTCGATCTCCTCGAACTCGGTGAAATTGCCCTCCTCGTCCATGGAATCGTCGATCGGCTCCAGACGGTAGACGTAGATCTTGCCGGTGGTGCGGTCGATGGTCACCTTGGCGCCCCACTCAAGATGCAGGATCTCGGCATAGCTCTTGGCGAGCGACTGCTCCAGGCGGTCGATCAGGTAGAGCTGGTCGATGTGCTTCTCCTGGCAAAGCTCCATCAGGGCGGACATCATGTCGGATGCTGCCATCTTACTTTCCTTCCTTCGCGGGCTTGAAGTCATAGGTGGGCTTCAACTTGCACTTTTTAACATCAGAGAAATCGAGGGTAACGGACTCGCCGTCCTCGAGCTCGAGGGTCACGTTCGTCTCGGTGGCGGCGGCAATCTTGCCGGCGTACTTGCGACGGCCCTCGGTGGCGGTGGAGGTGAGCTCGCAATTCTCGCCCACAAAGCGGGCAAAATCACTCGGGCGACGCAGCGGGCGCGCCATACCCGGGCTCGACACCTCGAGCGTATAGCTCGAAGAGATGGGGTCGAGCTCCTCAATCACATCGCCGACCCATTTGGTGTTGGCCGTGACGTCATTGAGCGACAGGCTCTGACCCTCGGCACCCTCGATACGCACACGCACGCAGGGGGCCTTGGTGGCACCCACGAGCTCAACGTCGACGATTTCGACATCGTGCTGGGGAGCAACGGTCTCGAGCGCGTCGATGATCGCCTGCTCGGTCTTGGTCTTGACCATTGCGGCACCTCCATCCATACAAAAAAGAAGCGGGGCCGAAACCCCACTTCTTTCAATTACAACTTCATTTGCAAGCAAACTATACCAATACCTGCACAAACGTGCAACCACAACACAAACCCGCAGGTCAGCGTGAGCACAGGTTCTCCACAAGAAATAGATAATTGGGTGTTGTCGCAAGTATCCATAACCAAAAAGAGGGGCGACTCCCTGTGGAATCGTCCCTCGCTTATTATGTCAACTATGCGCGCAGCGCTTACTTGACCACCAGGTTAACCAGCTTGCCAGGCACGCAGATGGCCTTGACGACCGTCTTGCCCTCAAGCCACTTGGCAACGGCTTCCTCGGCGGCAGCCTGCATCTCATCGTTGGAGGCGTCGCGGGCAACGTCGATGCGGCCACGGACCTTGCCGAGCACCTGCACGACGATCTGCACCGTGTCCTCGATGGACTCGGCCAGGTCGAACTCGGGCCAGGCGGCGGTGTAGGCGTTGCCCTCGCAGCCGAGTGCCTCGTGCCACAGCTCATCGGCCCAGAACGGGCAGATGGGGGCAAGGACGCTCACGATATCCTTGGCCACGCCATAGCACAGCGCCTTGTCACGGGAATCGCCCTCAGTGGCGTTGAGGTAGGCGCTCGCCGCGTTGACGAGCTCCATGACGGCCGAGATCGCGGTGTTGAACTGGCCGCGATCGAAGTCCTCGGTGCACTTGGCAATGGTGCGGTGACGCTCGCGGTAGAGCTTCATCGCGGTCTCGTCGAGCACGGACTTGTCGAAGGCCACGTTGGCGTCACCCGACTGGACGAGCTGCCACACGATACGCCAGGCGCGCTTGATAAAGCGGTTGGCGCCCTCGACGGCCTTGGGATCCCAGTCGAAGTCCTTCTCGGGCGGGGCGATAAACAGGATCGCCAGACGCATGGTGTCGGCGCCGTAGGGCTCGATAACCGAGCTCGGGGGTACCACATTGCCCTTGGACTTGGACATGGTGTCGCCGTTCTCGTCCTTGACCATGCCCTGGCACAGCAGGTTAGTGAAGGGCTCGTCAACACTCAGCAGGCCCAGGTCGCGCAGTGCCTTGGTAAAGAAGCGGCTGTAGAGCAGGTGCAAAATGGCATGCTCGATGCCGCCGATGTAGTTATCGACGGGCATCCAACGGTCGGCCGCCTCGCGGGAGAAGGGCAGCTCGGTGTTGTGCGGGTCGGTATAGCGCAGGTAATACCAGCTGGAGCAGGTGAAGGTGTCCATGGTATCGGTCTCACGCTTGGCCGGGCGACCGCAGACCGGGCAGGTGGTCTCGTAGAACTCCTTGCACTCGGCGAGGGTCTCGCCGGCACCCAGGTCCAGATTCTCGGGCAGCGTCACCGGCAGCTGGTCATCGGGCACGGGCACGATGCCGCAGTGCTCGCAGTGGATGGCCGGGATGGGGTTGCCCCAGTAGCGCTGGCGGCTGATGAGCCAGTCGCGCAGACGGAACTCGACCTTGCGGCGGCCGCAGCCCATGGCCTCGAGGTCGGCCACGATGGCAGCCTCGCCCTCGGAGTGCTTACCGCCGCGCATGCCGGTGTACTTGCCGGACTGGACGAGCGTGCCCTCGGCAGCGTGGGCGCAATCCCAGTCGACGGTCTCGGCATGGAAGGTATCGATGGTCTCGCCACTAGCCTCGACGGCAGCGCGGTCGTCATCGTCCAGGATGATCGGCACGATCGGCAGGTCGTACTTGCGGGCAAACTCAAAGTCGCGCTGGTCGCCGCAGGGAACGGCCATGACGGCGCCGGTGCCGTAGTCGGCAACGACATAGTCGGCAACCCACACGGGGACCTTCTCGCCGTTGACGGGATTCACCACGTAGCGGCCGGTAAAGGCACCGTGCTTCTCGAGGGTGCCCTGGGCACGCTCGACGGCAGAGATATGCTTGGAGTCCTCGACGATCTTGGTGACGGCCTCTTCGTACTCCGTGCCCTCAACGAGCTCATGCAGACGGGCGTACTCGGGAGCCAGGACAAAGAAGGAGACACCGAAGAGGGTGTCGGCTCGTGTGGTGAAGACGGTGATCTTACCCTCGTCGCCCTCGATGGGCTCGCCATCCTTGTCGCACAGGGTAAAGTCGACCTCGGCGCCCTCGGAACGGCCGATCCAGTTGGCCTGCATCTGCTTGACGCGCTCGGGCCAGCCGGGGAGCTTCTCCAGGTCGTCGAGCAGCTCCTGGGAGTACTCGGTGATCTTGAAGTACCACTGCTCCAGGTCGCGCTTCTCGGGCTCGGTGCCGCAGCGCCAGCACTTACCCTCGGTGACCTGTTCGTTGGCCAGAACGGTCTTACAGGTGGGGCACCAATTGACCGGGTTCTTCTTGCGGTAGACCAGGCCCTTTTCCCACATCTTCTCAAAGATCCACTGGCCCCAGCGGTAATAATCGGGGCTGCAGGTCTTGACCATGCGATCCAGATCGTAGGAGAAGCCCATGCGCTTCATCGTGGAAAGCGCCTGATCCATGTTCTTATACGTCCAGGCGGCAGCCTGCGTGTTGTGCTTGATGGCGGCGTTCTCGGCGGGCAGGCCAAAGGCATCGAAGCCGATGGGGTGCAGCACGTCGTAGCCGCGCATGCGGGCCTGACGGGCCATGGCATCGCCGATGGTGTAGTTGCGCGCGTGACCCATGTGCAGGTCGCCCGACGGATACGGGAACATCTCGAGCACGTACTTCTTGGGCTTACTGTCGTCGGTGTCGACGGCAAAGAGGTTGGAGTCCTCCCAGGCCTTCATCCACTTGGACTCAATGGCCTGCGCGTCGTAAGCAGGGATCTCGTCCTTATGATCTGTGCAATCGCACATATCAGCTCCTTTGTTATCTCGGTTGGGGCGGGGCGTTCTTACCTTTACTCGCTGCTGCGGACAGTCCTGCTCGCACGAAGAGCACATTAAGTGCTCTTCGGCTCGTGCGGAACTTGCAGCGAGCAAAGGTAAGAACGCCCCGCCACATCGTTAACTCGCATGATGATAGCAAATACGACAAGCGAGATGCCTGCGACTTGCGGGCATCTCGCTTTATCTTAATAACGTGGTTGAAACTCAACCTTTATGTGAGGCTCTTACCTTATCGATAAGATACGGACTGCTGCGAATCCTTGACCACAACATCGTGGGCGCCGCCTTCGACGATGGAGGTGGAGCTCACCAGGGTCAGGCGTGCCTTTTCCTGGAGCTCGGGGATCGAGAGGGCGCCGCAGTTGCACATCGTGGACTTGACCTTGTAGAGCGTGCCGCCCACGCCGTCCTTGAGGGAACCGGCGTAGGGAACGTAGGAATCGACGCCCTCGACGAAGCTGAGCTTCGCGGCGCCGCCCAGGTCGTAGCGCTGCCAGTTGCGGGCACGCGCAGAACCCTCGCCCCAGTACTCCTTCATGTACTGGCCGTTGACGTTAACGCGCTCGGTCGGGCTCTCGTCGAAGCGGGCGAAGTAGCGGCCCAGCATCATAAAGTCGGCGCCCATGGCAAGGGCGAGCGTCATGTGGTAGTCGTAGACGATACCGCCGTCGGAGCACACGGGCACGTAGACGCCGGTCTCCTCATAGTACTCGTCGCGAGCACGGCAGACGTCGATCAGCGCGGTGGCCTGGCCACGGCCGATGCCCTTGGTCTCGCGGGTAATGCAGATGGAACCGCCGCCGATACCGACCTTGATGAAGTCAGCACCGCAGTCGGCCAGGAAGCGGAAGCCCTCGGCGTCGACGACGTTACCGGCACCGACCTTGACGTCCTCGCCGTAGTTGGCACGAATCCACTCGATGGTGCGCTTCTGCCACTCGCTGAAGCCCTCGGAAGAGTCGATGCACAGGACATCGGCGCCGGCCTCGATGAGCAGCGGCACGCGCTCGGCATAGTCGCGGGTGTTGATGCCGGCGCCAACCATGTAGCGCTTATCGCCGTCGAGCAACTCGTTGGGGTTGGTCTTGTGGCTGTCGTAGTCCTTGCGGAAGACGATGCCCATCAGGTGATCATTGTCGTCGACGATGGGAAGGGCGTTGAGCTTGTTGTCCCAGATGACGTCGTTGGCAACCTTGAGGCTGATGTTCTTGTCGCCCACGATGAGCTGCTCACGCGGGGTCATGAACTCGGAGACCTTCGTCTGGTGGTCATCGCGGCTGGGGCGATAGTCACGGCTGGTGACGATGCCCAGGAGCTTACCCTTGGGAGTGCCGTCGTCGGTGACCGGCATGGTGGAGTGACCGGTCTTCTCCTTGAGCTCGATGACCTGCTCCATGGTCATGTCGGGGGTCAGCGTGGAATCGGACTGAACGAAGCCAGCCTTGTGATCCTTGACGGCCTTGACCATAGCGGCCTCGGACTCGGCGCTCTGGGAACCGTAAATGAAGGACAGGCCACCCTCGGTAGCGAGCGCGACACCCATATCGACGCCCGAGACGGACTGCATGATAGCGGAAACCATGGGGATGTTCAGGGTGATTGCCGGCTTCTCACCGCGCTTAAAGCGGGTCAGCGGCGTCTTAAGAGAGACGTTGTTGGGGATGCACTGCGAGGACGAGTAACCAGGAACCAGCAGATACTCCGAAAACGTGTGGGACTCACCGGGAAAGAACGTAGCCATGTTTCTCCTTTTTCCATGCGACCGGTCGGCTGCAGGCCTCGTAGGACCCAGCCCAACCTTGGGCGCCCAATACTGGGGAAGTATCTTAACGCACTTTGACTGCTACAATGCATGATTTAAGAAGAGCACACGAGGGCTTGACGCAGGCTTTGCGTTTGCCCAGCAAACACTTTAGCGGGGAGACGTGGAGCATATGAAGTACAAGACAACGGCAAAGCTGGTCATTCAAGCGTGCGACAAGGATCTGCCGGGCGTGTTTGGTCACGGCTGCGTCTTGCTGCTGCAGGGTATTGCCCGCGAGCACTCGCTGAACCGCGCCGCCAAGAGCATGGGCATGGCGTATTCCAAGGCCTGGCGCATCGTGAATGAGGCTGAAGGACAGCTGGGCTGCAAGCTCATCGAGCGCGACGGCGCCCGCGGATCCACGCTCACGCCCGCTGGAGAGCGAGCCATAGCGGTCTACGAGGAGCTGCAGACCGACATCAACCAAGTAATTGCCGCAAAGGCCAACGACCTCATCGCCAGCATAAAAGAATAGCCAATTTAGGACGGGGCCTTATAGCCACACAACCCCTTCTCATAAGTTGCGGTGAAATAGGGACTGTTTATGCGGTTAAAGCCGTAAATCAATCCCTATTTCACCGCAACTTATGAAGTCGAGGATGATTTAGCTAGTTGCGGAGGGCGTTGTCCAGGGCGGCCGCAACTATCAAGGGATTGTCGGTGCCGGCGAAGAGGCGGACGGTACTCCCCTGCTTGCCGCGTGGGGCCGAAAGGCGCGTCGCTGCGCCGCCGGCGGGCGATGTACGAAACTTCCCCGGCAAAGCATCGAACAGCTCTCCCGCGCTACGCTCGATAAGGTCAAACTCAACTGCCGGACCAAAGCCGTGCTCGAGGATTCCCGTTGCAACCGCATGATCGGGATGCGAGCTCAGTCCGGGATAGCGCACGTTGCGCACCATTTCGTTGGCGGCCAAATACTCGGCCAATGCACGCGCGCGGTCGAAGTGTGCCTGCATGCGGGCGTCGAGCGAGGAAAGCCCGCGCTCCAGCACGTCGGCCTCCTCAGTAGAAAGGTCGAATGCCGACGCGCCGCACCCCTCAAGCAGGGCATGCGCGCACTCGGCCGCAGCGTCCACGCGGTGGCGCTTGAGCTGCGAGCGCGCCACCGAAGCGGCAACGAGCTTGCGCGGAGCCTTACCGGCGCACGCGCGATCGAGCGCCTCAAGCGACAGCACGGCACCCAGCCGCAGCGGATCGCAGCCAAAAGCCGACGCCACGGTGTTGTCAACAACCAGCAGTGCATGGGCCTCACGCGCCGCCCGACCCAGCGTACGAAGATCGGGCACGCGTAGTTCAAACCCACCGATGGAGTTCACAAACCACCACAGGTGCGGCCCCTCGACCTCAAACGAAGCATCAAAGCCCTCGGACGCGGCAGCAAACGCGGCAACCGACGGCGGGTCCACGAGCGCAACATCGCAGCCATAAAAGCCGCGTGCAAACGCTTCGGCAAAGTCGTCCGCAAAGGCCACCAGGCGGTCACCGGGACGTACAATCCCCAACAGTGACAGCGCTGCCGGAACATGCGGGGCCTCAACAAGACGCGCCTCACGCGAGCCGGCCCTCAAAGCCCAGGCCTCTTCTAGCTGCTCTACGCCCATATAGCAACCTCCCTTTAAAAGCAAAACCCACGATGTAGGTGTTCCCCGCATCGTGGGCAACGGCTGCAGTATAGCGCCGATGGGCGACAAATCGCCTAGATGTTGAGTGTGTGATAGGTCACGTTCGCGCCCGGAGCGTCAACGGTAACGCCATAAGTCTCGGGATAGATGCGCGTCGAAAACACGATCGCGCCATCGTTCACAAACACCTCGACCGACGAGACATCGCCAACAATGCGCGCATTACGAACCTCGTCGATGGGCTCCCAGCGCACGGTACGACCGCAGCCGGCAGAAGCGCGACCCTCATCGGTAAATCGCATCTCAAAGCGCGAAGGCAGTTCGCCCTCGGCGGGCATAAACGCCAGCTTCAGCTCGACATCAACGGTCGCGGCAAACGCGCCGTCGACACCGTCAACAACAACGTCAAAGCAGGTATCGCCGGCAACCTCCAACGAGCCCTCCCCCACACGCACCGAGGCATAATGTCGCTCGATCTCGCGCGCCGGCTGCTGAAGCACCACGCCGCCAGCACCGGCTGTAAGCTCGCGCGGCACCGTCATGCAGTGCTGCCAGCCGCACGCCACGGTGGGTGCGTTGCCATAGGTCGGCTCGTCGGGCATGCCCATCCAGCCGATCAAAATGTGGCGACCATCCTCAGACGTAAACTCCTGCGGAGCATAGAAGTCAAAACCGGCGTCCCACAGGCGGAACTCGCCCAGCTCATAGGCACCGTCACCACCGGTAATGTCGCCCGATACAGGCATGTAGCCAGCGGCATACACATTGCCGCGGTCCCAACGACCGCCCTCAAGACCTTGGGGCGAGAAGGACAGCCACTTCGCCGGTACGCCGCCATCCGCCTCAAGCTCAAGGTATCCCGGACACTCCCACATAAACCCAAAGCGCTCGGGCGTACACACGCGGGTCTCGAGCCCCCAACTAAGCATGTCAGCCGAGCCGTACACCAAGATCTCGCCCACATCGCGACCGGCACCCTCGCCGTGCATCGCACAAAAACGGCTCTCGATATGCGGCCCGTCAACGCGACGACGCGCGCCCAGCACCATGTGATAGCGACCTGCCTCATCGCGCCACACCTTGGGGTCACGCACGTGGCACGTCAGGTCCTCGGGATAGTCCTCCGAAGCCAGCACGACGCGCTTTTGGCTAAACGTCTGTCCATCGGCGCTCTCGACATACACGGTATCGGCGCGACGGCCGGTGTTGACGTAGTCGTACGTGCCGTCTGCGTCGGAAAGCTTAACGTTGCCCGTGTACAACACGCGAATGCGACCGTCCTCGGCAAGCGCGGAGCCCGAATACACGCCATGGCAATCGAACGGCTCGTCGGGCAGCAGCGGGACGCCAATATATTCCCATTTCATAAGGTCGCGGCTGGTGGCATGGCCCCACATCTTGACGCCGCCGTTTACATCAAACGGGGCATACTGAAAGTACGCGTGAAACACGCCATCGGCCTGGCAAAGCCCGTTGGGGTCGTTGAGCCAGCCCGTGGGCGGCATAATATGAAAATGCTGAGCATAGGGCCCGTGACCGCGCTCGGCGGCCGCTGCATCCATGTTGGCAACGAGCTTGGCAAGATCGCGCTGAAGTGCGTTAGACATGTCGGTATCCAATCGAATTAAATCAACGAACGCTCAAATCAAGGGTTCCAGATAAAGAAAACGCCCACAGGATGGAGCCTGCGGGCGTTATGTTTACGCGAATCCTACGCCTGCTCGGAAGCCTTGGGCTCGTCCCTGTACAGGACAAACGAGACGGCAAAGGAAACCAGCGCGGCGACCGCAAACATGATCGCGTACTGCACGGGCTGGGCCAGGCACAGCAGAATACCGAAGATACCGGTAACGCCCGTGCCGGAGGCAGCCAGCGAAGTGAGCGCGCAGACCAGGGCACCGCAACCGCCGCCGATGCAGCCGGCGATGAAGGGCTTAAAGAAACGCAGGTTCACACCAAAGATGGCGGGCTCGGTAATGCCCATGAAGGCGGACAGGGCCGAAGGAAGCGCCAGGCCCTTGATCTTGGCATCGCGGGTCTTAAAGGCAACGGCGAGTGCGGCGCCACCCTGGGCGATGTTGGCGGCGCTGGCGATGGGCAGCCAATAGGTCACGCCGTACTGAGCAAGCTGGCCCAAGTCGATGGCGGTGTACATCTGGTGGATACCCGTAACGACCGTGGGGGCATAGAACAGGCCGACGATAAAGGAACCGATGCCGAAGGGCAGGGTCAGCAGGGCCTGGATCAGACCGAGGATGGCGTTCTCGGCCCAGACAAAGATGGGGCCGACGGCAACGAGGGTCACGAGCACGGTCACGAACACGGAGACGAGCGGAGTAACAAAGAGGTCGAACATCTCGGGAACGATCTTGTGGAGGCGCTTCTCCAAGAAGGCGAGGATGGCGCAGGCGATGACGATCGGGATCACATGGCCCTGATAGCCAACCCACTCAAAGCTGTACACGCCGGGGATGACGGTGACCATGGTCTGCACGCCCTCGGAGGCAACCGTGTAGGCGCTCTGCAGCGAGGAGTTGATGAACGCACCACCGACGACGGCACCCAGATACGGGTTGGCTCCAAAGGCCTTAGCGGCGGAGTAACCGATCAGGATCTGCAGGATGCCAAAGGACGTTCCCGAGACCAGGTCGGCAATCTTATAAATAAAGTTATTGGTGTCGAGCGCGATAAAGCCGTTGGAGGCCATAAAGTTGAGGGCGCTCATGATGCCCAGCAGCAGGCCCGAAGCCACGATGGCGGGGATGATGGGGACAAAAACGTCGCCGAGCAGCTTAATGGCACGCATAAAGATGTTCTGCTGCTGCGCGGCGGCCTCCTTGACCTCGGCCTTGGTGGCAGCTTCGACGCCGCTGAGCGCAATGAACTCGTCGTAGACCTTGTTGACGGTGCCGGTGCCAAAAATAATCTGGAGCTGGCCCTGGGCCTCAAAGACGCCCTTAGCGCCGTCGATATTCTCGAGGGCCTCCTTGTCGACCTTCGCGTTATCGGCAATCACCAGGCGCAGGCGCGTGGCGCAGTGTGCGGCCGAAACAACGTTGTCGGCGCCACCGATGTTGTCGAGCACCTCTTGGGCTGATTTGCGGTAGTCCATGACTTCCCTTTCCTCCTACGGGCGCATTCGCACCCGGCCATCTTTGACACTTACACTGTAATCGTTTTCAGTTTCATATGCCTGTAATCGTTTTCACAGTAGGGTGAACGGTAGGAAAAAGCCGGTGAATGGTAGTTTTACGGCAAAAACAGGGGCCTCAAAGGCAGGCAGACATGCCATAAGCCGAGACATTAATAAGTTGATGGCCGAGTTTGAGCGTCTTGAGACCGCTCTCCCCCTCCACGCCATCGAGCGTGTTGAGCAACATATTGGTCGCCTCGACGCCACTGGTCAGGTAGCCATAATGCACGGTGGGAATGCCGCCCGTCAGCGCGCGCAAAAACGCGTTGTCGCCAAAACCGCTCACGCGGTGTATACCCTCGCCCATGCCGCGAACCTCATCGATGGCACGCAGCGCGCCCGCCGCCATGGTATCGGTCGCGCAGGCGATAAACGAAACATCGGGAGCGACGGAAAGCAGCTCACGCGCCGCGCTATAGCCCGAGTCGAGCGTAAACGAGCCCAGGCGAATCAAGGCGGCATCGAGCGGGTTGCCCGCGGCGCGCAATCCGGCCTCAAAACCGCGACGGCGGTCATAACCAGCCGCGCGGTCCTCTTCAGTAACTCCAATGTAGGCGATCTTGCCATCTACCCGACCAGCGAGCGACTGGCCCAGCTCAAAGGCAGCCTCGTAATCGTCGTGATAGACGCACGCCGCGCCCTCGACGTTTTGGCCGATCAGCACAATGGGCACACGGCAAGACGCAATGGCCGCGCGATGTTCGTCGGTGATCATGGTCGCCACGAGCACGATGCCATCGACCGGGTGGTTCTGGAACAGGTCGAGATACTCGAGCTCACGCTTGGCCACGTTGTCAGTATTCGCGAGCAGCATCTGGTAGCCTCGGCGACCGAGCACCTGGCCAATGCCGGCGGTAATGCGGCTTACGGATTCCGAGTTGATTTTAGGCACGATGACGCCGATGAGCTTGGTGGAGCCGGTGCGCAGCGCGCGAGCCTGGCTGGACCGCACGTATCCGGTCAGCTCAATCGCTTGCTTAATGCGCTCGGCCTTATCCGCCGAGATATATCCACCGTTGAGGTAGCGCGAGACGGCGGCGCTCGAAACGCCTGCCAGCTCGGCCACATCTTTCATCTTTACCACGAGCACCCCTGTCATTGAAATCGCTTACACAATGATACCCAACCCATACCGGCAAATTGAGCAAATGGGACGAGCCACATGGATCATTTCAACAGCCCAGGTCAAGCAAACGTCAGCGAGCGCGCAGCTGCCGTGGCGAGGTGCCGCGAAAGAGGAGCGACGCGTACTTCATGTACGCGAGCGACGGTTTGAGCGGCAGATCGCCCGGCAGATGCGTGCGCAGCGTCGAGCGGTCCGGCGTTCGTCAGAACGCCGGAACTAAAAGCTACCCGTGGTATTCGCCGTTGTACTGGATGAGCGTGAGGTCTTCCACGCCGTCGAGCGCGCGAATGGCGTCGGCATAGGGCATATCTACACCGTCCGAGAAGACCTCGACGGCCATCTCCACCCTGTCGCCGCGCATGGTCTTGGACTTGACGGTGAACTTGGTGCGCCCAAAGGCGCGCACGATATCATCACCGGTAGTCTGGCCCGTGTAGTGAATGACCATCATGTACACGCGCGCCTTGTCCTGATGGCTCGCAAAGCCGGCGATCATCGCCACGATGACCACCGCCGTGAGCCCCACGAGCGCATACATGCCGGCGCCCGCCGTAATGCCCGTGGTAATGGCCCAGAACAGATACAGCAGGTCGAGCGGGTCCTTGACCGCCGTACGATAACGAACGATGGACAGAGCACCGACCATACCGAGCGAGATGACCACGTTCGTCGAGATCGCAAGCGTCACCATACACGTAAGCACGCACATGCCCACGAGCGTCACGGCAAAGCTGCGCGAGTACACCACGCCGGTAAAGAAGCGCTTGTACACGCAATAGATCAGGATGCCCATGGCGAGCGCCACGAGCAGCGACAGGCCAATCTTGGCAGGGTCGACCTGGCCAAACGCCTCCAAGACGGAGTTCTTAAAAAAGTCCCTGGTGCTCATGGTCTAAATATCCCCTCGGTTCTCATAATCCGATTCCCAGTAGTTAAAGCCGCGCAAGTAGGCGGTCTTTTCGTAGCACAGGCAGTACTTGGAGACAGCCGTGAGCTCCGCCGCGCCCGGCGGTACCATATCGCGCACCAGCTGCGGGCAAAACTCGGTAAACTTAACCTCCATCACCAGCTTGCCGGGCTCCAGCACGGGCAGCGCGGGCAGGGTCGCGTCAAAGATATCGAAACTTCCCACAGCCGCGCGCACGTTCATGTCAAACGTGATGCGCACGGTGCCTTCGTCCATCACCCATGGCTCGCGCTCGTAGTCCACGATGGTACGCGGGCGCATCATATTGCAGATGCACTCGATGTAGAACTCACGGCAGAGTTGGTGGGGGCTCCGCAGCAAAAAGTCGTAGTCGCCGGCCAGAATCCGCTCAAACTCGACGCGCGTAAGCGGCGCGTCCTCCTTATAAATCCAGCTGCCGTACTTCTTTTTGCGCTCGAGCTTAATCACCTTGTCGCTACCGTTGTAGATGCGCACGCGATACTTTTTGCGCATGAGAATACCGGCGTCTTTTTCCTCGTAGGCCGAATTACAGTAGTCATCGAAGTACAGGCTGCGAATGGTGTAACCGCCCGCCCGCGCATGCTTATCCAGCTTAAACACCGGCGCCATGCGGCAGGCCAGCGCGGCGTGCTCGCCCTCGTTGATGAGGTACTTGAGCTCGTGGCGGTAACGCTCCTGCGTGGAACGTGTAGGCGGAGCCACCAAGCGCTCAAGCAGCGCGCTAGCCCTCCTCATACGTGTCCTCCACGACCTTACCGCCGTCCTGCACGTAAAAACACTTCATGCCGTACTGTTTACCGTCGTCGGTCACATAGTAGTCAAACGCATCTTGCGTATAGCCGTCGGAGTTGGTGGCACGCACGCGCACAAAGTACTGACCGGTATCGGGGGCATCGCAGGTCACCTCGGGAAGCAGCACGTCCTCGGCCTTAAAGACCACGTCGCTTATGGCATAGTCACGCGCAAGCTCCACGGTGTAGCGAATGTCGCGCGCCTCAAAGTCGTAGGACGCATCCCAGTTAATACGCAGCTTACCGTTATCGATCTGCGGCACGCCGATGTAGAACGGCATGGGCTTTTTAAAACTCTCGCGAAAGCTCTTGTAGTTCTCCTCGATCTCGGAGGGAATCGCAGCGGCGATCTGCTCGTATTGGTCCTTGGTGACAGGCAGATGATCGATATCGGGCGAAGCAAAGACCAGCGATTCAGTAACCTCGCGGTAGTGCTTGATCATCTTGGTCAGGCGTGCCTCGGTCATATACGAGCGCAGGTCCTTGACGGCGCGGTCGAGCTCGCTGCGGAACGATTTGCTGCGCAGCGCACGATTGAACAGTACGTTGCCCCAGTAGTTGCTTGCACCGCGCTCCCAGCTCGCGTAGTCCGAAAACCCGGTAAGAGAAAGCTCCAGCTTACGCAGCATGCCGTCGTTATCCCAATCTAAAAAGTACCAGGTATTTGAGTTGAGAGGGCTGTACAGATAGCAGTTACGGTTCTGCGTATCGCAGTTGCCCGTCAGGATCTGAAACGCCAGCCAATAGACCAGATTTTCGGTATCAAAGTAGGTGTCGAGCACGTCATCGATCTTTTGCGATTCGTCGTTGAGCGCATCGAGCATCCCGATGAGCTTGATGTGGTCCGAATCGCCTTTAATCTCGAGCATGCCCTCAAAGTTTGCCTGGTTGTAGTCGGGGTCGTCAGCAAGCTTAATGGTGTCCTCGCAGCGATGGAAATCGAAGCTGTTCACCTTGTACAGATGCCCGTTCTTATCCAAGCCGTGCGCCTTAAGCGCCGTCTTATTGAGCTGCTCCACCTGCGTAAACAGGCCGTAGTCCTCAAAGGTGTCGTTGGACTTTTCGGTCTGGTCGCACACCCACAGATGCACAAACTGCGTACGTAGGCCCATCAACTGGGGAATCCCACGGATAAGGTCGTAGGCCATCTTGTTGCGAAAACGCATACCCTCGCCCATGTGCTTGTTGAGCGCAATCGCGCGCTGTTGGCGCCAGGTACCCTTGCCCTTTTTGAGCTCCACCTTGTAATTCTTTTGCGAGTTATTGCTCGATGTCTGACCGCGCACCTGCACGGTGGCATTGGGCGCTTCCTCGCCATAGCCAACCTCGCCGGCCACCGGGCCGTCTTCGTCGCCCGGCTGCAGCAGGCCCATAACCTGATAGCGCGTCACACCCATGTCGGCATAGTCATACACCGAGTACGTATTGATCTCGGCCCAGCTGTGGTCGGTGTTCTCGGACCTGTTACCGCGCGAGACGGTCAGGTACATGGTCACAATGCCCGAGTCATCGTAGACCCCGTAGAGCTCGTCCTTGTCGCGCAGGTGTTTGGCCTTATTCGAGGCCTCAGCCTTTTTAATCTTGTCCTGCTTTTTGACCTTTTTAGTCGAGGATTCGTCCTGAGACGAACAGCCCGTAAGCAACAGCGCGCCGGCAGCCACCTCGATCAGGCAGCGGCGAGACATCAACTTATCGATCATCAGAACCTCCCCAATGTTTTTGGTACAGGCGAACCACCATACGTTCAAACGCACTGCGCGGCTCACCGCCAGCGCGCTTGTCCTCGTAGCATTGCTCAACACGGTCGAGCACCCGGCCAAGTTCGGTAAACCAGCCCGTCTTGTCAGTTGCCACAATGGGCTGCTGGCTCAGGATACGATACGGCAAGTTGGCGGTATAGGTATCGAGCCGCAGCAGCGCCACGATAAAAAACACCGCCGCACCCAACAAAAAGCCAAAGCCGTAAAACTGCTGCGGCAAAAGCAACGACACGGCAGTCGCCAGCCCGGCCACACCGGCAAACAGGCCCGAGGCCAGCACGGCCCCCTTGTAGTCAGTAAAGTACAGCAAGATAAGCATCACCGTATTACCCACGGCATACAGGCCATAGCCCACGCACAGCGTGCGAAAATACCCGTGCATAAGGTTGTTAAAGCCCAGCGGCAGAGCCGAGAGCACCGTGGTCTCGAGCGAGATGACCGCAGCGGTCACAAACAACTGCTTGAGAGCGCAAAAACGCAGTTCGCTGTTGAGCGTGGAGAGCATCTCCTCCTCGGCCACCACAATGTCGCCTACCACGCCGCCGTCATTGAACAGGCTGTAATAGTCGCGGTAGCGCGGATAGAAGTTGACCTCGACCGAGACCACAAAGTTGACGGTCGTGACCAGGATCGTCAAAAACGCAATGAGCGCCGGCACATCGTAGTAGGGCGCACCATAAAACAAGCCCTTGACCTGCACGCCAATAGGACCGGCCCAAATAATCACCAGGTGTGCAAAGAGTCCCAGATTGGTTAACAGGCCCGTGAGCGCCAGCGGCATAAACTGATCGAGCCACTGCAAAAAGGGCCAGGGGCTGCGGTCGCTCTGAGGAAAATACCGGTACAGCAGTACCACGTCCCAGGCGAGCATGACGCCGTAGCCCAGAGCAATTGACGCCAACAGGCCCTCGACCGGCGGCAGTCCCAGCGCCAGCGCGGCCAGGGCGCACAGGAACGCCACGCCAATGGCGGCCGCAAAGCTGCACAGGATGCCACGGTAATCCTTGATGGCCGTGAGGTAACTCATGCCGTTCCAGTTGACGATCATAATGTTGAACAGCCACAGGCATAGCAGCCCCTGCAGCAGCGTGGCGCCCGAGAACAGCAGAAAGACACCGTAGAGCACCGTGCCCGCAACGAGCATGATGGCGTTGGAGCCCCAAAACGAGGGCAGAATCTCGTCCTCGCGCTCGGCAAACAACATATCAGCCAAAAAGCGCGTGACCGGCATGGAGAAAAAGCTCGTGAGCAAAAGCGAGGCCAGCAGTGTGTAGGTCACCATGCACACCAGCAGATCCTGGTTGGCACGGCCCACACCCCACAGACCGCACAGCACCAAGATACCCACCTGGAGCAGCACGCCCAACAGCATGGGACCCGTGCACACAATGCCGGCGTAGCCGTAAGCGCGCATCGTGGCAAACAGGCCTTTGCGCCTAAACAGGCGCTTGAGCTCAAAACCAATTCCGGCCACCGGCTACTCCCCCTCTCTGGACAGGTTAAACGCACGCGCCGTCTCGTCGTACAGCGCGCGATAGTTGGCGAGCATCTGCTCGTGCAAAAAGTACGTGGCAACTCGACGCTGCCCGCGCTCCCCCATCTCAATGCGACGGGCACGGCTCACGCACATGCGCTCCATGGCATCGGCCAAGCCCTTGCGATACATAGGCGGCGTCACAAAACCCGCCACGCCAAAGTCGTCGCCCGGGGCGCCTTCGAGTAGCTCGCGGCAGCAGCCCACCTCGGTCGTCACGCAGGGACGGCGCGCTGCAAGCGACTCCAGAACGCTGAGCGGCTGGCCCTCGGAGATGCTCGTCAAAATGGTAAAGTCGAGCTTTTCCATGTACTCGACCACGTTGACGCGACCGGTAAAGATCAGGTCGCGCACGCCCAGGGTATCGACCAGCGCGTGGCACTCGGCGCCGTACTCTTCGTCGTCCACGCCGCCCATGATGTGCAGACGCACCTTAGGCAGGCGCTCGTGCAGCTCAAAGAAGGCATAGATCATAGTCTTGACGTCCTTGATGGGAGCCAGGCGCACCACCGCGCCAATGTCCACCCAGCCGTCATCGGGCTTTAAAGGAATATCCTTAAAGCGGTCGAACTGGATGCCGTTAGGGATGACTAGGCATTTACCCGCATCGCAGCCCATATCGATCTGCGTCTTGCGGGCGTTATGGAACAAACTCGTCACACGGAAGGCGCGGCTGTAGATCTCCTCCGAAAGCAGGTAGAAAAAGCGGATCCAGCGGTCCTTAAACGACGGCACCACCCAGTCGGCGCGAATGATCTCTTCCTCGCGTTCGCGGGTATAGATGCCATGCTCGGTCAGCAGCACCGGCGCATGGTGAACGCTTGAGCCCAGGCAGGCGAGCAGGCCACCGTAGCCGGTCGAGATGGCATGGTACACATCGGCCACCGGCACCTCGCTGCCCAACAGGTAGAGCACGGGCAGCAGCATAGAGCGCATGGTGTGGAATGCGTCGGCAAAGGGCGTGTAGGGGTACTCGGCAAGGCACACGTCGCGGAAGATATCCATAAACGTGCGGCTCTGCAAAAACGAGAGCGGATGCACGCGACGGCGCTGGAAGATATCGAACAGCACGTCCCAGTCCGGATTGGAGAGCGACACCAGGCGGCGCAGCGCCTCGCGCTCGCGGTCGTTAAAACTGGCTTCATGTTGCTCGCCCGAAAGCCGCAGGGCATCGTCCAGGAACACCTCGTGCACCTCGACCACGTTGCTGGGCAGCTCGTAGACAAATTTGCCGCGGTCGGCAGCATGCGCGCCAATCACCCATAGCACAAACTCATGCTCGGGCATGGCCTGGATATAGCCATGCATCCAGGTAGATACGCCGCCGTGCACATAGGGGTAGCAACCCTCGAGTACCAAGCAGATTCTCATCTGTCGCCACCCTCCTTGCGCTCGATCGTCAGGGTCTTATCATTTGCCTTGAGCAGATACAGATTGCCCGTAAGGTACGTCAGTTCGCCACCCGTCACCGCACCCGGCTCGCCATTATTGGCGCGGAACATGAGCCACGCCTCGTCGTGGAAATTGCCCAGGCTGAGCGTCCAGGCATCCGCACTGGTATCCACGCTCACCGTAACCGACGAAAAGCGCTGAATGGCGCCCGAGCATTCCGAACCGGTCTGGCGCCGCAGGTCGGGCGCAGACTTGGTAAGCCACTCCAGGTAGTCGGTCAGGCCGCCCTTGTAGACCTCCCAGCCCTCCTTAGCACCGCGATCGGGATCCAGTAGGTCGTCCGGATGCATAAAGTGCGTGCTCACGTAGTGCATGTTGAGCTCGGACACCGCGGCCAGACGCATATAGGAATCGTCGACCATACCGCCCGAGACAATACGCGGCTGCTCCACAATGCCATCGCTCGCCACACCAAACTCCTGCACATAGGGCAAGTCGGTGCCATCCTCAAAATACGTACTGGCGATGGTCTTAATGCGCGGAACGTCGGTGCCGATAAGCTGACGCGCGCGGGCCGAAAGGATATTTGACGGCGGAACGTAGACCGAGCCGTGCGCGTTGGGCAGCACCTCGTCCTGGAAAGCGATAAGCTCGTTGAGCGATGCGACAAGCGTTTCCTTGTTCTTCCACGTCTTGTAGTCGTACAACGTGCCGTAATCGGTGTCCCTGAGTGCCAGAGGCTGATGGTTGTAGCCGTGAAAGCCCAGCTCTCCGCCCATCTGCAGCAGCATACCGCCAAAGTAACGGAACTGCGTGGTATCGGCCTGGCGCGCGGGCTCGGTCTGGTTGACCGCGTCCTCGTAGTTTTCGATCATCACGCCGGTATAGCGAATGCCGTATTTTTGCGCGAGCTTTTGCAGGTCGGGCCACCAGACCTTGGTGTAAAAATCGGCAATGGAAAGGCCGTAGTCACGCTTGATATAAGTACCATCGCCCGAGGGCACGGGGCTAGGAAAGTCGTCCAAATAGAACACGGCGCTGTTGATGACCGGATAGGCCGTGGCATCACCCAGCAAGCTTATGGCCGAAGCATAGAACCCACGCATGACCTTGTCGTAGATGCCAATGTTGCACACCACGGTGTGACCACTGCCGCAATCGTTAGACCAAATGAGCGGCGTGCCCGTGTCACCGGTCCTTGCCCATACGTGCGCCGTCTCGCGCAATGAAACCGAGAGCGACGAATCAAAGGGATCCGAGAACTCATAGCGCTCTCCTCCGCCCAACATAAAGTCCTCGCTCGGAACGATACTTTCGGCTGTCGCATAGTCGTATCCGGCCGATTCGATCCCAAGCTTGGAAGCAATAGCCTGCAGGTAGTTCGAGTTATCTGGCGTCATGCCCAGCATGAGTGAGCCGCCCGCACTCACCCAACTCATCAGATCGGTCAGATGCGCACCCAGTCCGTCAAGCGAGGGCATAAGCACAATCACGCGATCAAACGACGTGAGCGATGGGATCGCGTCCGCACCGTCGGTGGCAATATCAACATCGCGATGGGCGATCTTCATGTCCAGCAAAATCTGGTCGAACTGGCCTTTAACGTCATCGACGCTATCTTGGTCCGAGTCGGTAATGACCAGGCACGTGGGCTTTTGGCCAAAGATTGCCGAGGAGGCCGGCACCGCATCGTTGGCGGCAAGCATCCCCAGCTTATGCTGGCCCGCACTGTACTGCACACCGGCACGCTCCACCAGCAGCACAGCAGCCATGGAAATAAAGACCGCCCACACCACGAGGAGTCCCATCCAACGAAAGCGGCCTGCACGGTCGCGGATATGTTGCGCCACGCTCATCTGGCCTCCTCCCCGTCACGCCAAAACGCCAACTTCTCGCGGTTGTCGGCGCTCAAATACACGTGTTGCCTGTCAATCGCATCGATCACACGGTGAACCTCGTCACCGTCGCGGCGCATCAAGGCCAGGCGCAGGCAAAGCATCCAAACCTCCTGCTCCTCGGGCACGTCGAGCACCAGCTGGTCGATCACGGCCTGCGCCTCGTCGATCTGTCCGACATCAGCCAGCGCCGTCGCATATCGAATGCGCAGCTCAAGGGCGTCCTCGCGCTCGCAGCGACGCGCAAGCAGGCGCGCGTACTGTTGGCGCTGAATCTGAGCCACGCGCCCCTCAGCCAAGCCCGAGCCCAAGTATTCACCAAGAAAATCGCAGTATTCGTTGAGGTTTTGCGCGCTCGGGTCCGTCTTAAAGGCACGCTCCAGCTGCTGCAGTTTAAGGTCGGACTCCTTGGAGATCTGCGCCACCGCCGTCGCGGCATAGTGCGCCACCTCAAGGTCGTCGTTAAGCTTAGCCGCCTGCAGCTGCGCCAGGTACGCGTCGGGCTCCTCGGTGAGCATGGAGAGCATTAGGCGGCGCCGGTATGCCGGGTCGTTGACGATGAGCGCCTCCTCGAGCGGGACCACGCCCGCATCGGCGTCACGGTCGTGCACCAAGATGCTGCGATGCAGGTCGTCGTTGAAGCGCAGCGACTCCAGCGCAGACTCTTTCAGCCCCTCGCAAAACACCGCGCTGCGGACAGATAGCAGAACCACCAGCAACGGGCCCCACAGCGGCACCAGCACTATCACAGCCAGCATATGCCCGCGCACCGGCAGCAGGCCCAGCTTCATGAGCGTCCACAGCATCAGGCAAACCAGCGCATGAATCAGCAGCAAGACGGCAGCAACGACAAGCGAGATCAAGCGGCACCCCCCTCACCGTCACCGGTGTAAGAGATGTGTTGCAACAGCGCCACGATGTCCTCGCCATCGACGGGCTCCACCGCAATCTGCTTTGCGCTCAGGCGCTCGCGGATAATGGGCAGATCGCACGCCTTTGCCTGGCGCATAAGCAGGTAGAGCACGTCGCCGTCGACCAAGCCCGCCGCGTCGCTCTCGCGGATTGCCGACCCGATTGCGCCCACCAGCTCGCAGACAGGCTCCATGCCCGGTACCACGCGCAGGAGCAAAAAACTCCCCATCTTGCTATCTGCGAGCGCCTGCTCCGCCGCGAGCTCTTGGCCAAAGGCAGCCTGCTTGAGCACGCAAGTGCCGTCAACGCAGCGTTTATCCTGCGCCACCGCCTCATAGTCAAAAGCACGACCCAGCGCGCTTTCGACCAGGCCGCACAAGATGCGGAACAGGTTTTGATAATAGAGGGTCATTTGGTTTTCGGCCGCACAACGCACAAAGATCAACACGGCGGGTGCCCCGTCGCGCTCGATCGTGTATCCAAACATGGGAAGCCCCGGCGTCAGCTCGCGGTTCACCCACAGGTTTGAACGACCCCCGTCGCCCAAAAGAGGTGCAAGCTGCTCAAGCGTAAGCGAGCGTGCGGCATCTTCGGCAATCGCGGGACTTGCTGCCACCAGGCGTGCAAATGCCCCGCCCGAAACATGGTAAATCGCCACCGAATCGTTCTCGAGGATCTCGCCCAGAAGCTCGCAGCACTTGCGATAGATGTCGCGTGGGTTGAGCACGTCGAGCTCCTGCGTCACGGCAAAGATCTTGCCAAAGCTATCGTGACGACCCACGATCTGGCGCCTGTACGCGCGCTTGTCCTCGATCGCGTCGTGGTAGAGCTGCGTAAGGAACGTATTGCGGTTGCGTACGAGCTCGTTTTGATCGCGCTCCGCCCTAATGGCTTCGCTGTTGCGCAGCTGCACATAGCCGCACACGGCACCCACCACAAAGTACGCAATAAACGGCAGCCAGTTGGACGGCTCGTAGAACAGGCCCTGGAAGGTATAGCCGTACTGAGTAAAGTAGCTCGCGGCCAAACCCACCGACGCCAGCAGCGCCGCAACCAGGCCAAAGTCCAATCCATACAGCGAGCCGATCAGCACCACGTAGAGCAGGCGATAATCGAGCACGTTGAGCTGGGCCGATTGGGAGAACAAATGCTCCAGCACCTCGAACAGAACCCAGGCAACGCCCGTCTCCAGGCATTTAATAGGAAGCGCGCGCATCTGGATGCGGTCGATGGCGGCGCGCAAGGGGTTGACCTTCTTTGCGCGGCCAACATCCCAACGCGCATGAATGGTCGAAAGATCGCGCAGCAGGTCGTACCGCTGAAACCAACCATAGCGCACGCGAACGACGTCGCTGACGGGCAGGGCATAGCCGGCAGAATCGCCATAGGCAACGGCAAGGCCGGGGAACAGCGCCTTGAGGGCGTCGCCCACCTCACCCGCCGTGTGATGGAAGGTATCGGCTACGTCGAGCGTCTCATAGTTACCATCCCAGCTATCGAAGATACGGCGTACCAGCACCGCAAGCTCCTCGGCACACAGCAGGGGAAACGCCGCATCCTGCGCGCCCTGCAGAGCGACCGATCCGGTTGAGCACGCGTCGAACAACGGCACCAAAAACGGGTCCTCCAGCGCGGCAAACGCGGTATACAGGAACGGCACGCGCAGAATCTTGGTCTGAACGCCCTCGCGAGCAGCGTAGTAGCGGCACAGGTCGTTGGCTGCGTGCGCGATAATGCCCTTGCCCGTTCGCCCCGCGGCATCGGCGGCGCCCTCGGCACCCGCGGGCCCCGCTACATACAGCAGTTGGACCCGGCGACCCGCGCACGCACGAAAGACCGAGCGCAGCGTCTCGATATCGCCCACGGTATCGGTATGCGGGGTAAGGTAATTGGATAGTTAGACCACGCGGTCGAACTCGTAGGCCTGATCCAGGTGTTGCAGAAGCTCTTTCCACGAGGCATGGGGCGATGACTCGTCGCGGCGCGCTTCCGCGGCAGCGACGACCTGGACATGGTCCCCGGGGAACGCCTTGGCACAAAAGTCATCGTCAACATATGCGGTGTTGCCAACAACCAGCACCTCCATGGCGCACTCCCCCCCCTAAAAACCACTTTAGACATAGTCAAACATGCGTATTGTACGCTGTCAACGCGAGCTGGAGCGCCTTTAAGGCTGTTTTAAGAACTTTTTTAGAAGCCCGGAGGTCGAAAACGAACGCGCAAAACGAAACAGATCCAATCCAATGCAGAATATACGTGTAACATAATCGGTTACATGATATGATGAACACGAACAATATGATGTAACGCGATTGGTTACAGGAATGAAAATATGTTACGCCAACAAAAAGCTCGAGGAAATATGTACCGACGAAAAGAAGTGCAAGAAATTTAGGTCCGACATCGTAAGGGGCGTAAAGCTCCGACACAACGCATTAGAGACAGCCAGCTCGATGGAGGATCTAAAGGATCTAGACCCATGCGGAAGATGGCATCGGCTTTGCGGTGATAGAAAGGGTCAATGGGTGGGAAAACTAAACAAGAATTATCGAATTATTGTCGAGCCAATTAACGGATGTATGAAAGTAACTAAGGTCGAAAAAACAACGGACGAAGAATCCTCAGTAAAAGTTCTATCAATTGAAGACTATCACTAGGCACATAAAGGAAGCAGAACAATGGGAACCAACTATGCGGTTGCACCTGGCATGTATTTACAAGAATGGCTAGATGACGAGCAGATGACGCAGCAGGCCCTTGCCGACCGACTTGGCATCTCCCGCAAAACGGTTAACGGGATACTAAAGGGTACGCAGCCCATCTCGCAGGACACCGCCATTAAGCTTGAAAGAGTCACCTCTATTCCCCGGGATAGCTGGATTCGCTTCGAGGCAAAGTACCGTGAAGATCTAGCTAGGCTCGAAGATGAGCTAAAAATGGCAAGCTCCGCCGACATCATCACCCCGCCGTTAGGAAAGTTTCTTCGCGACAAAGGGCTTACTACCGCCACCAAAAGAAACCCCGGCAAGCTCGTATCTGATTTTTTGAATGTTGTTGGTTACGGCAGCATAGATGCTTATGCGAAAGGCGTCGATTGCGTCTTCTCCTCCATTGCGACGTTAAAAGAGGCAGGTAAACCCGTTGACCCCGCAAGCATGATGGCTTGGATTTCGCTAGGTGAAAGCGCCGAAACGCCAACAACCAATGGGGCTAAAGCATACAACGAGGTATCGCTCAGAGCCTCTTTGAGCTCATTAAGACAACGCGCGGCAACGACAGACGATATGACCTTAACGGACATTACGCACCAACTGGAGCAATGTGGCGTCACGCTGCAGTTCATTTCTGCGCCAGATCAATTTCCGCTACATGGAATAACGCGTTGGACCAAAGACGGAAGACCCGTAATCCAGATGACGGGCAGACGCAAAAAAGACGGTTTTATCATTTGGACTCTGTTCCACGAAATCGGGCACATTCTAAATGACGGGAACGTAGGAATCACTCTTAGCTATATTGACGAAAAGCAAAGTTCAAAGAGCGAATCCGAGAAGCGCGCCAACGCCTTTGCAAGAGAGGTCCTTATGGGACCAGAGGGTCTCTCGCCTTATCATGACTGCAAGACCTCGACAAAAATCCAGCGTATCGCTCAGGATAGAGGAGATTGCCCGGGAGTTGTGGTAAATCTGATGCATCGAAAGAGGATGCTCGACTACAGCTGGTGCAATGACCTCCTTAAAGACATGACAATTCCTTTTAAGATCTAAAACAAACGGCCGGCCAGACCCCCTTTTTGAGCATCTGCGACCTGCCGTTTTGTTGCAAAAAAAATGGGTTTTGCTCAGAGGTTTCCGATTTTCCCCGCACTTCCGAAATAATGGCGGCGTCAGCGACAACATCCAGCAATCGCGAACGTAATGAGATATCCATCCAAATAAAAATAGGGGATGCCCTCCGTTGGGAAGGAACCCCCTTGCAAAACGATGGCCCTCAGCGGACCATCGTTTTTTATTTCGATAATCATACCTCAACTGCCACACACCTCACCACAAGGGCATCGAAATGTCTGCGAGCCGAGTTCTAGCCGGGTAACATGCGTCAGTACAGTTACATGCGAGCAAAAACTCAAATAGCTAAAGGAAAAACCTAATCAACGCAATCTTTAACGCCGACAAACTCAAATCTAAGCTCCTGCGTAACCGAAGGATATTTCGAGTGGTCTACAGGGCTCATAAACATATCTAACGGCCTAACGTATAAAGAGCGATCACCATAAAGCGCACGATACACAACATAGAGATCATTGGTCTCAGAATGCTTCGCTGTGCCGATGACAAGATATTCATTTCCCTTGAAATGCCTATAGACTCCACCTGTAACAGGTTTCGTGTACCCTTTTTCGCTAGCCACGACTGTCCCTTGCGTCCCTTATCGAATCAACAGCTTTTAAAACCTGATTTAAAAACATACCGAACAAAATGAAGGCACAGAACAGCACCAAAATAAACAAACCGGCCCAGAGCGCTGGAAGATTAAAGTCTTGAACTGCTCCATAAACGCCGGTCCTCAGTAAATCGTAGATATGACTTCCCACCAAACCGACAGGAATAGCCAAGATTACACATTCAACAACGGCAACCATAAGTTCATGTCGAGCATTCTTCATTTGCTCAGTCAGCTCAATCTCTCGACTTTTTGACGCTATCTCCTGGGCACGTTCTTCGCAGATTTCCGAAACTATCTGGCTCTCCATCGCCTTCTGGGCTTCAAAGCGATCCCCGGAATCCTCATCAGCATAATGCGATTGGGCATATTCAGCAATCAAACTACTGAGCATTTGAGCCATTACTCGACACCACCCGATAGATTGGAAACCATATCCTCAAATATCGCCTTTGCCTGAGGAGACAACTCATCAATAAACTGGGATCCAATGAAAGCGTCTTCATTATGATATCGAGCAGCTTTTTGATTACGGTACAAGCGTTCAGGGCTTGGCTCAGAGGAAAGCTGCTCAAACACAATCTGAGCAACAGCCATTCCAGGCACCAGAGAGACGTTATTCGAAGAAGCATTATGGAGGCCGATACTTAAATATCCTGCATAGCTCGGATTACAATGCTGGGCGGAAACTAATAGGCCAAAACGGGTGAATCGCGTCCTGGGCATAATATGGGCAGCAATATTATCCGGAAGCTCAATTCGTTCAGCAATCTTACAAAGAACGAACTGTCCCGGTTTCAAAATATAGCCATTAGATATATCGACCGAATCATAAACAGACTCGACAGTGCGTTGATCAAGCAGATTAACAACACCGCTCATTGCAACAATTTCTTGGATACCGTCACCCAACGTCACATCATAGGAGGCCGATTGAAGATGCTTTTCATTAAATGGCGCAATCAAAGGTCTTGGGCTTTGAACGAGTTTGATGATTTCGTTATCAGAAAGCAACATGTCCATTCCTCCTACAAACAGTATTAAATCAAATAGTATAGAGTTCCGAAGAAGCAAAAGCCATACAATTCAATCTAAGTTAATGGCATTCAACCTGCTTATAAAGAGTCGCATTTGTTCTCTAGGGGAAGTGCAGGTCACATACCGAGTTTAAGCTCCCTAACGCCACCACCCGCACCGTGACGATTGTCCAGATCCGGATTCACCCTGCGCTCACGTTCAAGAATATAAGCAATCACATCATTTAGTTCAGAAGACTCAAAATCCGGGAAGAACATGTCGTCCGAAGCCGAAGTCTCCTCTGTCGTATTGAAACGAACAATAGCAGGGTTACGAACGCTTTCTCCGACAGGGAGCTCCCTCATGTCACCCTTGCGACATGCATAACCTATCTCATAAGCGACATCTCTCCCGAATGGGGAAATAACCAACACAGTAGTGCATCTTGATAGCTCTTCGATACACCGCCTGTAGACATACCGCTTATTTTTAGCCCCATGGGACCTCACCTTAAGTTCCCTAGGTAAAAAAACATCCAAGCCCCGGCGCCTTAACATTGCCGCAATATGTCGATTAGTATCTTGGTTAGCGTATCTGGATGCTATGTAAACCATGATTCAACACCTGCCAGAGAGATAAATGGAAAATATCGTTTGAAAGCAAAACGCCTCCTCAGTGTGATTCGTTAAGAAAATACAATTCAAGGAAACAGAAGACCGAAACGAGCAAAGGAATCAGCCCTGGAACACATTTCATAATTGAAGAGAAACTAGCTGGTTTTTTAGTATCCCACCTAACGATTAGACCAACCAAAAACACCATAAGAGACACAGACGCACACGTGCAAAGACAAACTTGAAAATAGTCGGCAGCCGAATTGAAGGACGTTGACGCAGAACCAAGTGTGAAGATGCCCACAAACGCAGTAAGGAGCGCAACGACGTTGGCATAAATCTTTCGCTCCATCTTCTTGATAGGCTTAACAAATTTTTTGATTCGCTGCCGATCCGCATCATATACATCGTAATTGCCAATTGCCTCGATCATCTTTTCGTCGGAAAAGTGGCCACTATACTCTTGTTCAACGGCTCCCTCCACCATTTGAAAAGCTACCTGCGCATACCCATCTTCTTTATTATTGAGTTCGATACTGCTGCCACTCAAATTAGTTAATCGAAAATAGAGATGCGTTTCATGCCCAGGAAAGTATAGGGGCGCATCAAGTAGAATTGCTTTACACATCGAAGAGCACCTCAGGTAAACCTGGGCTGTCATGTTAGCTGGCAAACTAATCAACTCAACAGATGAAACAAATATCGAATTACCGGGTTTAAGGTCATAGGAATCGCATCTAATTCCGTCAGCGTAAAACTCTTTGGTTCGCAAGTCATAACTAACGCTCTGGACTCTTCCTTTATCCGCATAACGCAGATGGTCATCATCTATCAGCTGCTTGATCCTATTGTCGGACAAATACATTCGTACACTCCTTTTTCGGAGGAATAGGGTTATTTCTGCTAATTTACCTCTAACTCCAGCACGCTGACACATTTAATTTATGAGCTGTGCATCTATGCGCATTTACCATTCTGACCAATTCACACCAACCTAAACCTTTCAATCACTCGGCCCCTCAATCACTTTATTCAATTCGGCAGATAGTCGACCTCTACAACGCCGGCAAGCCCAAGCGCGAGATCATGGACGAGTACGACCTCGGCAAGAGCACTGTGGAGAGGTGGGTCGAGTCGATAAACGCGACCGGCTCGCCGCGCGCCGCGGACAACCGCACGTCCGAGCAGAACCGTATCCTGGAGCTCGAGCGCGAGAGCCGCAGGCTTCGGATGGAGGCCGACGTCTTAAAACGGGCGGCGCCGATATACGCTCGAAAATGAGGGCCATGGCGGCCAACGAGGGCCGCTGCCCCATATCAGCGCAGTGCAGGCTCCTCGGCGTCGCGAGGTCGACGTACTACTCCATGCGCTCGCGGCCCGACCGGACCTTCCCAAACGGAAACTCGGCCCTCATGCTGGTGACGGCGAGGCTTAAGTACACAGTGAAGCACGAGTGGGGCAAGAGGAGGTACCTGGACATGCCCAAACTGGAGGAGGCGAACGAGCCGAAGGGAAAGGCGAAGGGCTAGAAGAGGACGGTGCCGAGGACGGCTAAGTCAATTTGCGAAAGAATCTTGACGGTGCCTCTATGCTCTATCAGGAACAAGGTCGTAGCGATTATCGAGCACAATTGGCTCTGCTCCGAGACAGACCAAAAGAGTACTATTTTTTTCAGTCGTTTAGCCGTTTCTTTTCATAGGGCGTGTTGCGAATGCTGTTTAATTTGATTGTCCGTGCTGATGAAGCCCTGCCCATGTTGACTTCCAGAATGTTTGAGCGAACGCCCGATGAGCTGGCGGACCGCTATAGAACTTCCACCAGCTTTGATTTTAATGCCCTTGCTCAGCTTCCTACTGTTATGACGCGTGAATTTGAGTCGGACGATATGGGTGCCATGGCCAGGCTGGGCTATATGGACTCCCCGTCGATAAACCCAGTAATTTCTTCACCCGTTCTGCAGTTTCCATCGCATGCCTTATTGGATTTCGGCTTGCTCGATGAAAACTTTTGGGAAAATAAACGTACTCATTGGAGGCTTTGCGAGGGGGACCCTTTTCGCCTGTTTTCAAAGTTTCTTGATGACCGTCCCTTGCCGGTCGAACCTGAAGCGTCTTCTGCGTGTGATCCAAATTTAATTGCCGTCATGATGCCATTCACCGAAGACCCTTCTATCGACCCTGTATATTTAGCGTTGGTCGAAGGCTCTAAGAGGGCGGGTAAGAAATGCATGCGCGTAGACGAAATGTTGACTCCCGCAGATATTACGGAAGACATATTTAATTTGATTGCGTCTAGCTCTTTGGTAATTGCTGATATTACCGATCTGAATCCAAACGTCATGTTCGAAGTGGGCTATGCGATCGGAAGGGGCAAGCAGGCCGTTTTGATATGCAAAGATGATGTTCCCCAACTGCCTTTTGATATCAGCCACAGGAGAGTATTTACCTACAAGCGAGATAAAGACGGATTAGCGATACTTTCAGACAGGGTTATGAAAATCTTGACGAATGATCAGTGATTGCTTGCTCGCATGGTCCGGCATGAGCCCCGGTACCCCCTATCGATAGTTTCCGGACTCATTGAGCTGGCGCGTGTTGTCCTCGCCTATGCCGTGCAGTTCTGCGGTCCCACTCGCCTGAAGAACAGGTGTTGATGTTAACTATGAAGTAATCCGAGTGATTACCGGGAAATGAGCGCCATGGGCACGAAAAATTAAGCAAATAAATCAGAACCACCCTTAAAAAGGGTGGTTTGCTCTTAGGGTATAACCCACGGGCC
>URKG01000006.1 GCA_900548265.1 uncultured Collinsella sp. | reverse complement strand
CGGGCCCGCTCCGCTTGCGGCCGCCTGGGCGGGCATCATGCTGGGCAGCCTGCCCCTCTACGCGCTGGGGCTCGGCGTGGCCCTGCGCCTCGGCCGCAACGCCGCCATCGGCGCCGGCGCGGCGGGGATGCTCCTCGCGTTCTTCTCAGTGGGCGGACTTGCGCACGGCCTCATGACCGGCGAGCTCACCGGTGCCCTGGCGACGCCCCTGAGCTGGGCGCCGCTCGCCTGGCCCGCGCGCCTGGGGTCGCTCGGGGTGGAGGCCTTCATCGACGCCGCACGCGCGGCGGACCCTCTCCTCACGACTGCGCTCGCCAGCCTCGTGCTCACCCTGGCAACCGCCGCCGTCCTTATCGCCTGGTTCTGCCGCTTCGAGGACGGGAGGGCAGATGCGTAGGAAGCCACTCGCCGCCGTGCTCGCCCTCCTCTCCGCAGCGCTCGTCCTGGGCGGGAATGCCCTGCTCGACGCCGGCTGGGGGTCGGCGCTGCGCTCGATCACCGACCGCGTGCTGCCCAACCCTGAGATCGCCATGTGGGCGCCCGCGCCCGAGCCCGGCAGCCACGCGAGCTCCTACGCCGACGCCACCGGGGCGGGGGCGAACTATGTCTACCTGGTGGACGCGGCGGACGACAGGGGCAATGTCCGAGAGCTCCAGCTCATCTTCTTCGGGCGAGAGTCGAACGGCGAGGGCTGGCTCGAGATCGAGGCGCGCGGCGGCTCGGGCGTGCGCTACCGCGCGTGCGACGCGGCCGAGGCGCCCGCGGCTGCGCGCAGGGTCCTGGACCGCTGAGCGCGGCGCTAGTACAATTCCGACGGGAGTTTCAGGAGGTCTAACATGGCGAGGATACTGGCAGTGGATGATGAACGGGCGATCCTCGACGCACTCGCGCGCGTCCTCGGCCGCGACGGCCATGAGGTCGTCAAGGCAGCGGACCCGACGGCGGTCCCGGGGATGGACCTCTCGCGCTTCGACCTCGTGCTCTGCGACGTCATGATGCCGGGGCTCGACGGCTTCGAGCTCGTGCGACAGATCCGCCCAGACTTCGACGGGCCCATCGTCTTCCTGACCGCGCGCGTGGCCGAGGAGGACGCTGTGGCCGGCTACGGCCTGGGCGCCGACGACTACGTCCGCAAGCCCTTCGGGGCCGCGGAGCTGCGCGCCAAGGTCGCGGCCCATCTACGCCGTGAGCGCCGGCCGCGCTCGCACGCCCTCTCCTTCGGGGAGGTGCGGATCGACCTCGGGGCGCGCGAGGTCGCCGTGGGCGGCGAGGCCGTGCCGCTCACGCCCACCGAGTACGCCATCTGCGAGTACCTCGCCCGCCACCCCGGGCAGGTCATGAGCCGCGCGCAGATCCGCGAGGCGGTGCTCGGCTGGGAGAGCGACGCCGACGACGCGGCCATATCCATGCAGATCAGCCGCGCCCGGAGGAAACTCTCCGAGGCCGGCGCCGATCCGATCGCGACCGTCTGGGGGATGGGGTACAAGTGGCAGCTCTAAGGACCGGGGCGCGAGGTCGCGGGGGCATGCCGCTCTCCTTCGTCATCGCGCGCTACTTCGCCTACGCGTTCGCGGCGGTCGCCACGGCGTGGCTCGCCTCGTTCATGGTGCTCTCCGTGGCGATCAACGCGGGCTTCGTCTACGAGGCAAGCTGGGGGCCGGCCAATACGCGCGAGGTCGCGGAGGGCCTGGCACGCGACGGCGTCTGCGGGCAGCAGGACGTGCCGACGGCGTACCGCTACCTCATCCTGAACAAGGACGGATACGTGCTGATGACAGACCTCGAGGGCACGCGGCTCGAGGACGCGACGGAAATGGCCCGTACGGCACTCGCCGCGGATCCGGGCACAGTGGAGATCGAGGGCGGGGGCTCGGGCCTCACCTACGCCGCATTCCCGCTCAAGGGCGGCGGGGCCTGCGCACTCGTCAGCGAGTACCTGCCGCAGTGGGTCTCGCGCGACCTCGCCGGCCTGCTTCCCAACCCGCAGAACCTCATGTTCGTCGGCGCCGCTGCGGGAAGCGCGCTCGCGCTCGCGCTCGTGGCGCGCCGTGCGAGTCGCGTGATCTCGCGCAAGATGGCGCCGCTCGCGGAGGCGGCGGGGCGCGTCGGCGCGGGGGAGCTCGACTTCGCGGTCGGCAGCACCAACGTGCGCGAGGTGAACGACGTCCTCGCCGCGATGGACGCCATGCGGACCTCCCTCGCCGAGTCGCTCGAGGCCCGCTGGGCCGCGGAGCGGGGGCAGCGCGAGCAGGTGGCGTCGCTCGCCCACGACCTCAAGACGCCGCTCACCGTGCTGCGCGCCAACGCCGACTTCGTGGCGGAGGAGCTGGAAGACGAGAAAGACGCCGACCTCGCGGCCGCCGCGCGCGACATAGCCGGCGGTGTCGAAAGGCTCGACGGCTATGTGCGCCTGCTCATCGAGGCCTCGCGCGGGTACGGCGGGGCGGAGAGGGCCCCCATGCGGCCGGCCGAGCTCTGCGAGCAGGTCCTCGCCGAGGCCGCCCAGATCGCCCGGGCGCGAGGCGTGACGCTCGACGCGGCCACGGGCCCTGCTGTCGCGGGCGCGCCCGAGGCCCCGCTCGACCGAACCGCCCTGGCGCGAGCCGCCGCGAACCTCGTGGCCAACGCCGCCGAGCACGCGCGCTCGCGCGTGGCGGTCTCCTGCGACGTCGAGGGCGGCCACCTCGTCATCGAGGTGGCCGACGACGGACCGGGCTTCTCTCCCGCCGCCCTCGAACGCGGCTGTGAGCGCCTCTTCACAGACGACTCCTCCCGCTCCTCGCGCGACGGAGGCCGCCACTACGGGCTCGGCCTCCACGCCGCCTCCGAGGCCGCGAGCGCCCACGGGGGCTCCGTCTCGCTCGCCAACAGCCCCTCGGGCGGCGCGGTGGCCACCATCGCGGTCCCCCTGTGAGGGCCTGACGACTCAGGCCCTCACACCAGCGTGCCTCGCAATCAAACGCTTCCCGGATAATAATACCCGTTGCAGGGATCGCCCTGTCTAGTCGCCGCCCATGTGCATGAGCATGTCAGCGATGCGAGTCGCCATCTCGTCCGCCGCTGCACGGATGTTGGCGACCCAGGACGCAAGGCCGGCCTGATCGGATGCCTCCGCTTCAAGCACGTCGCAGTTCGCGGTCACCGCCATGAGCGGGGTGACGAGGTCGTGCGAGGCGGTGCAAACGAACGCGCGCTCCCGCGCCTCGGCCTCCGCCACCGGTCGCATGGCGCGTCCCGTTGCCGACTACGCCACGGTGAGCCCCCAAAAAGCCGAAGCCATCGGCGTCACTCGCTTCGCTAAATCAACTTTATGGGATGACGGATCACGGTCTTGAGCTTCTCCGGCGCGCACTTGCGCGGGTCGGAGAGGTAAATCTCGTGATGCAGACGGGCTTCGGAGAAGTCGGGGGCGTAGCCCCGTTCCGCCGCGAATGTGCGCATGGCGTCTATGGTCGCCGGCTCGTCGTCGTAAGGCCCGGTATGCATGCACTGAACGCAAAGGCCCTCGTCGACCCTCAGCAGCTCGACCGCCGAGAAGTCCAGCTTCTTCTTGGCGGCAGCTTCCGAAACTGCCCAGTCGAAGTCCTCGCGAGTGACGAAATCGGGCAGACGGATGCACGAGATGAAGTTGAAGTCATCCTTCCGCGCATAATCAATCTCGCCATCGGTGCGGTCTTGCCACCAGAAGCCCTCGAGCGGAGGCACGACGAAGTCGAAATAGCCTTCGATCTCTCGCGGGCCCTTCTTCGACATCTTGATGGTATAAGCGACGCCGTAGAGCAGCGGCAACGCGTTCTGGTACTCGCCGCCTTCGGTATTGGGATTGCCCTTGCCCCGCACGGCGACGTAGCTCATAGGCGGAACGGTTACGACGCTCGGCTTGCCGGACGGCCTGTAGAGCTCCCTGAACTCCTTCTTGAAATCGTATGCCATCGCAACAAACCTCCCTGAGCTTGGGTTTCCGTCGATATCCGACCAAATATAGCAATGGGCGCGCCTTCGGAAGAGGCCGCGCCCATTGCAGGATATTATAACACAGAATCGAACGTCTATTCTATTCCCACTCGATCGTCGCGGGCGGCTTGGACGTGATGTCGTAGCACACGCGGTTGGCGCCGGGAACCTCGGCAACGATGCGGCCGGAGATGCGGGCAAGCACGTCGTAGGGCAGTTTGGCCCAGTCGGCTGTCATAGCGTCGCTGGACTCGACGGCGCGCAGGATGATCGGGCGCTGGTAGGTACGCTCGTCACCCATGACGCCGACGGACTTAATGTCGGGCAGGACCGCAAAGTACTGCCAGCAGCTGTGCTCGGAGTTGCGCTCGCCGGTCTGCTCAAACAGGCGCTGATTGTAGGCATCCAGCTCCTCACGCACGATAGCGTCGGCATTCTTGAGGATCTCGAGCTTCTCCTTATCGACCGCACCGATGATGCGGATGGCCAGACCCGGACCCGGGAAAGGCTGACGGAACACGATGTGACCCGGCAGGCCAAGCGCCAGACCAAGCGCGCGGACCTCGTCCTTAAAGAAGTGGTCGAGCGGCTCAATAAGGTCGAAGTGCACGCCCTCGGGGAACGGGATCAGGTTGTGATGGCTCTTGATGGTGGCCGTCTTGCCGCCCGTCTTGCGAGCGCCGGACTCGATGATGTCGGGGTAGATGGTGCCCTGAGCCAGATACTTGACCGGCTTGCCATCGGTCTCGAGCTGCTGCGCCACGGCGAAGAACTCTTTCCAGAACTGCGTACCGATGATGCGGCGCTTCTCCTCGGGCTCGGTCACGCCGGCCAGAAGCTCGGCATAACGGTCCTCGGCGTGAACGTGGATAAAGTCGACGTCAAACTGCTTGGTGAAGACCTCCTCCACCTGCTCGGGCTCGCCCTTACGCAGCAGGCCGTGGTTGATGAACACACACGTCATCTGCTTGCCCACGGCGCGGGCGCCCAGCGCGGCCACGACGGAGGAGTCGACGCCACCGGACAGAGCCAGAATCACGCGGTCGTTGCCGACTTTCTCGCGGAACTCGGCCGTCATGGTCTCGACCAGGTTGTCCATGCTCCAGTTGGGCTCCAGGCCGCAGATCTCAAACAGGAAGTTGCTCAGCAGCTGCTGACCATACTCGGAGTGCTTGACCTCGGGGTGGAACTGCGTGGTGAAGATCTTGCGCTCGGGACACTCCATCGCAGCGACCGGGCACACGTCGGTACTGGCGGTAACGGTAAAGCCCTCGGGCACCTCGGAAACGGCGTCACGGTGGCTCATCCACACGGTCTGCTCCATGGGCGTGGAGTTAAAGAGCTTGGCGTCGGCCGTGCGCGTAATGGTGGCGCGGCCGTACTCGCCCACCTCGGAGTGGCCGACCTTGCCGCCGAGCGTCACGGCCGTGATCTGATGGCCGTAGCAAAAGCCCAGGACGGGAAGGCCCAGGTCAAAGATGGCGGGGTCGATGGACGGAGCGTCCTCGGCGTACACGGAGGCCGGGCCGCCAGAAAGGATGAGCGCAGAGGCGTTCATCTCGCGAATCTCGTCGGCCGAGATGTCGCAGGGGACAATCTCGGAATACACGTTGAGGTCGCGGACGCGACGGGCAATGAGCTGACCGTACTGCGCACCAAAGTCGAGTACGAGGACCTTTGCGGAAGCCTTTTGATCCATGGTTCCCCCTCTTGTTGGCGGGGAGCCGGTGCCCACCCGCGTGAATGAACGAAAATAACCTCCATAGTGTACACGTTATATGGGGTTTCTCGTCCCTCGCAGCCATCAGCGCACGGCAAACGCACGACCTGGGCCCCTATTTGACGGCAATTGAAGTGTTACCAAACGTTACAGATGATGTAATACGTTTGAACATTGGACGCCCTGTGCCACAATACTGCCGAACGACTCCGCCTCTGCGGCGGCAAATACGATAGGAATACCAGCATGAAGCGCATCCTTCTCATCGCCACGGGCGGCACCATCGCATCGACCGAGGACGGCAACGGCCTCTCCCCCGCCCTGACCGGTGAGGAGCTCGCCCAGAGCGTCCCCGAGATCTCGGGCCTCTGCGAGCTCAACGTCGTGCAGCCCATGAACATCGACAGCACCAATATGCGCCCGAGCGACTGGATGCGTATCCGCGACGTCATCGTCGAGGGTTATGCCGACCGCGACGGCTTCGTGATTCTGCACGGCACCGACACCATGAGCTACACCGCAGCAGCGCTTTCTTACTTGATTCAGGACAGCCCCAAGCCCATCGTGCTCACCGGCTCGCAAAAGCCCATGGGCAACCCCTTTACTGACGCCAAGCTCAACCTGTATCAGAGCCTGCTCTATGCGCTCGACGAGCATTCGCACGATGTGTCGATTGTGTTTGGCGGCGTCGCCATTGCCGGCACGCGCGCCCGCAAGCAGCGCACCATGAGCTTTAACGCGTTCATCAGCGTCAACTATCCGCCCATTGCCTACATCCGCAACGACCGCATCGTGCGCAACGGGCTCCACGGCACTCGTCAGGGCGAAAACCCGGTGCGTTTCTACGACAGCATCGACCCGCGCGTATTTGTACTCAAGCTTACGCCCGGCGTGAACCCGGGCATCCTCGACGCCCTTGCCGATAGCTACGACGCCGTGATTTTGGAGACCTTTGGCATTGGCGGTATCCCCGAGTTTGGTGAGTCAGGCGAGTCGTTCCAAGAGGCTATTTTCCGCTGGGTCGATTCGGGCCGCACTGTCGTTATGACCACGCAGGTCCCCGAAGAGGGCCTCGATCTGGGCGTTTATGAGGTCGGCCGTGCTTACGCCGATCATCCGGGTATTCTGCGCGGCGACGACATGACCACCGAGACGATCGTGGCCAAGACCATGTGGGCACTCGGCCAGTCACGTGATGCCGCCGAGATCCAGCGCCTGTTCTACAGCCAAGTCAACCACGACCGCATCCCGATGGCGTAATCCCTAAGGCAGTTCCACTTATCGCAGCCTCAAACGACAGGTGGTCCCCCTCGGGCCGTGCAAAAATCGGAGTATTCTGCAATTTCTCCGCCGGAGGCATAGAATCGGCCGACTGTTAGACGAACTTTTAGGGCGAAGAGGCCGTCTAGTAAATATTTATTCCACGTTTTTATTAAGCGTGTGGATTAACTACTGTAAAAAAGGCAAAGCCAGCCGCTCGAGCTACCATCTACGGCTGAACAGGTGCTGAATACTCGCGATTTTGCACATCGCAACCAGGGGGACCCGCCCAAAGAGCGTCAATTAGCAGCGGGGAACGCCCTATTCGATACCCTCGAGAAGCTCTGACACCGTCATACCGAGTGCGGGCGCGATCTTAAATAGAACCTTGAGCGTGAAATTTGCCGTCCCATCTTCGATTCGGTCGAGGTAGGGTCGGCTGATTCCTGTCGCCACACAAAAATCAACCTTGGAGATACCAAGGTCCCTGCGTGTCTCTTCGACCCGCCTGCCAAGAATCTGTTTCGCACGTTCGTCCATGCAGCCGAGTTTGAAATGGAGCCGAACATAAACGTAAACTATAGTTTACGTTTTGCCGAATACACAGGAGTTTTCTATGTCGGGTTCTTCGGTCCGCATGTACCGAGCCACGCTTCGCACAAACAGCGCGCCGCCCAAGCTCGTCGTCGTTGAAGCAGAATGCCTTTCGCCCGATGAGCGCACAGCATTTGCATTGCTATCAAGTCGCGTCGCCGCCGTTCTGGTCCCTTGCCCGGCGCAAGGTGAACTTGCCATCCAATGCCAAGCGCACAGCTGCTTGCTCAATCAGACTGCCGTAATCGCAACCAGCCAGCGTGGCCTGCCCCTTCTCCTAGAAGCCGGTATCGCACTCACTCTTCGCGGCGCCGGATACGAAAACGAGGCCGCCGCCGACATGGTCTTTAAACCACGATCGAGCGGCGGCCTCGCAGCAGCCATTGAATATGCGTGCAGGCTCGTTGCCTAAAAGGACAAGCTAGAAACCAAAGCCAAAGCCCGTTCCAGTAATCGCCGAATACATAAAGTAGACGTTGATTACGTTGAGGAACACGCCCGTGATGCAGCCGTTACGCAGGTAGCGCTCGCACGCAAGACGTGCCATCACAGCGGAGTCCTCGTTGTTCTTTGCCTGGCGTCCCGCCGTAAAGTACGTCGCCACGCTCAGCAGCAGGTTGAGCACCGGCAGTGCCAGCAGCTCGTAGCTCTTACCCCAGCGCGTCACCTCGCCGGCTGCGTTAAACTTCGTTGCCACCTCGGGGCCAATGTTGGGGATAACACACGCTGCAACCACCAGCGGAATCACCGCAAGTACGAGCAGCGCAATACCCATGTAGCCAGCTTTTTTGCCATATTTAAACATATGCGTCGTCCTTACACGTTAAAGCGGAAGTGCACGACGTCGCCATCGGCCATGACATAGTCCTTGCCCTCAATACGCAGCTTGCCGGCGGCCTTGGCGCCCTGCTCGCCGCCGAGCTCGATGTAATCGTCGTAGCCAATAACCTCGGCCTTAATAAAGCCGCGTTCAAAATCGGTGTGGATGACGCCGGCGGCCTGCGGGGCGGTCGCGCCCTGACGAACCGTCCAGGCCTTGACCTCCATCTCGCCGGCCGTAAAGAACGACTGCAGGCCGAGCAGCTTATAGGCCGCCTGCGCGAGCACGTCCAGACCGGGCTGCTCCAGGCCCAGGCTCTCCAGGTAGTCGGCGGCGTCCTCGGGATCGAGCTCGGAAAGCTCGGCCTCGATCTTGGCGCAGATGGGCAGCGGCTTGACACCATAGATGGGCGCCAGGTCCTCGTTGAGCATATCCTCGTCCACGTTGGCCACATACAGGATGGGCTTCATGGTGAGCAGGAACAGACCCTTGGCGGCAGCACGCTCCTCGTCGGTCATCTCCATGGATGCGGCGCGCTTGCCCTCGTTGAGCCAGGCAAGCAGGCGCTTGGCCACCTCGAACTTGGGCATGAGCTCCTTGTCGCGCTTGGCCTCCTTCTCGAGCTTGGGCAGCTGCTTCTCGAGCGTGCCCATGTCGGCCAGGATGAGCTCGGTCATGATGGTGTCGGCATCGCCGGCGGGATCGACGAACTCGCCCGTGCGGCCCACCTCACGCATGACGTTGGGGTCCTTAAAGTAGCGCACGACCTCGCAGATAGCGTCGGTCTCGCGGATGTTTGCCAAGAACTGGTTGCCCAGGCCCTCGCCCTCGTTAGCGCCCTTCACCAGACCTGCGATGTCGACAAACTCGACCGTCGCCGGCACAATGCGGCCGGGGTTGACGATGTCGGCGAGCTTTTGCAGGCGGCTATCGGGCACATCGACGATACCCACGTTGGGGTCGATCGTGGCAAACGGGTAGTTGGCGGCAAGGCCGGTCTTTTTGGTAAGCGCGGTGAACAGCGTCGACTTGCCCACGTTGGGCAGGCCCACGATACCGATGGAAAGGGACACGACAGCTCCTTTTGGTACAGGTACTTCAAACTTCATAAGTATAGCGCCGCCGCAGCATCCGGGCGAATCCGGACACCGCGGCGGCGCAAATGAAGCAGAGATGCGTGAGAGTTCGAGACAGCAGTCCTTACTTAAGCTCGGGCCAGAAATCCTTGTTGGCCTCGATGAGCTCGTCCAGGATCTGCTTAGCAACGCTTGCCGAAGGAATGGTCTTGGAGAGCGTGAGTGCCTGCCAGAGCTTCTGGTAGCTGCCCTCGACCCAAGCCTGGACAACGAGTTTCTCGACGGAAACCTGCTGCTCCATCAGGCCCTTCTGGAACTGCGGGATCGGGCCCTGGCAGATCTTCTCAAAGCCGTTGGAACCGACGATGCAAGGCACCTCGACCATGGCCGTCGGGTCGAAGTTGGGCACAGCACCATCGTTGGGGACGATCAGCAGGAAGCGCTCGAGCGTGTTCTCGGCCAGCGCGCAGGCAAGGTCGACGATGTAGTTGGCATGTACATCTGGCTCAAAGCCGCCGTCCTTGGCAGTACCCTTGGCGATGATGTCGCGACAAGCGCCAAAGACCTTCTTCTCGCGGCCGTCCATAACCTCATTAGCGCGAGTGTAGTTGGGGTCAGACGTCTCGACGACATAGTCCGGATACAGGTAGTACTTGAGGTAGGTGTTGGGAATCGTCTCGGGATCGACAGCATAGACATCCTTGGCCTTGCCGAAGGTGTGAATCCAGCTCTCCTCGACGTGCTGCTCCTTACCGGCCTCGTGCTCAATGCCGTCCAAGTAGCCGTTCTTTGCCATGTGCTCCTTGATCTGCGGCATGAGGTCGTTACCCTCCTTGTCGTAGATCTTGCTCCACCAACCAAAGTGGTTGAGGCCGTAGTAGCTGTACTGCAGCTCGCGACGATCCTTGATGCCGCACATACGGCTCATCTTATCCATGAGGTCGATCGGCATGTCGCAGATGTTGATGATGCGGCTGTTGGGGCGCAGCACGCGGCAGGCCTCGGCGACGATGGCCGCGGGGTTGGAGTAGTTGAGCATCCAGGCGTTGGGGCTGTACTTCTCCATGTAGTCGAGGATCTCGATGACACCACCGATGGAGCGCATGCCGTAGGCGATACCGCCGGCACCGCAGGTCTCTTGGCCAACGCAGCCGTACTTGAGAGGAATCTTCTCGTCGAGCTCACGCATGGCGTACAGGCCGACGCGGATGTGGGCAAGCACGAAGTCGGTCCCGGTGAATGCGGTCTCGGGGTCGGTGGTGTAGCTAAACTCAACCTCGGGAGCGTTCTCGTGGAAGTAGATCTCGCAGGCCTTTGCCACGATCTCCTGGCGCTCGGCGTTGTTGTCGTAGAAGGTCACCTTGTTGACCGGGAAGCGGTCGCGCTCCTCGAGCAGCATCAGGGCAATGCCCGGGGTAAAGGTGGAGCCACCGCCGGCAATGGTCACGGCATAGTTCTTCTTGGACATGATGTCCTCCTCATTCTGGCCGCTTGCTCAATCCGTCCCCGCACGCGGCCTTGCGCGGTTTGGAATTGTTACCTAGAAGTGGAGTTTTTTATCTCTAGAATCGGCCTTGCGGTGCATACCGGCTCTGCAAGGCCGATTGTTTCGATGGACGATGGTTTACAGAAGACTCTCGAACTTCAGAAGACTCTCGAACTTCTCGCGAACCTGCGGGACGGTAAGGCCGATGATGACCTGGATTGACTGACCTTGGACCACCAAGCCATGCGTACCGATTGCCTTGAAGGAAGCCTCGGGTGCAACGACGCTCTTGTCCTTGACGTTAACGCGCAGACGGGTAGCGCAGTTAGTTACATCGATGATGTTATCCGTGCCACCGAGCAGATCGAGGATGTTCTCGGCAAGCACCAAGCGCTCATCATCTTTACTCTGGGCGACCGATTTGCCAGCAGCAGCACCGCCCTGCTTTTGCTTGTAGTCGGCCTTGGACTTGAGCTCGACCTCAACATCGTCATCCTCGCGACCGGGGGTCTTAAAGTCGAACTTGACGATCAGGAAACGGAAGACCACGACCCAAAGAGCGGTAAAGCACAGACCGACAAGGATGGAGATGGCGTACTGCAGACCGTGTGCGGCCCAAAGGGGCAGCCAGTCCCACGAGAGCATCGAGATGATGCCGCCGTCGAAGATGCCAACGACGCCAAGGAGGTTTTGAGCCATGCAGCCAAGCGCTCCGAGCACGCAGTGGACGACGAACAGGCCGGGCGCGATGAACAGGAAGGTGAAGTCAAGCGGCTCGGTAATACCGCAAAGCATAGCGGTAAGGGTGACGGGAATGAGCAGAGCCTTGACGCGCTGCTTGCGCTCGGGTTTGGCGGTCATATAGAACGCAATGGCGACGCCAAGCGAGCCGAAGACTTTAGTCCAACCAGGGCAGGTATAGGCAGCCCAGGGTGCGGCATCCTTAAGAGCAATGCTCGGATCGGCAGCCAGTTGGGGCAGGATGTTGGCCCAAGCAGCAAAGATGCCGCCGTTGACCGCCGCGTTGTCATAATAGAACGGCGTATAGATAAAGTGGTGCAGGCCTGTAGGGATCAACACGCGCTCGAAGAAAGCAAAGACGCCCACGCCAAACGTACCGGCGGAAAGGATGAATCCCTGGAAGGCGGAGATAGCAGCCTGAACATGCGGCCACACCAGGCAGGCGATAAGAGCGACCGGAACCATAACGAAGAAACCGATCATATAGATGAACACGGAGCCCGAGAACACGCCCAGCCACTCAGGGAGTTCGGTGTCGAAGTACTTGTTGTGAAGCATCGTGGCGATACCAGAAATGATAAGCGCGCCCATGATGCCCATATCAAGCGTTTTGATGCTTGCGATAGTGGCAAGACCAGTACCGCTGCCCGCCTCGACAGAGTAGTCGACCCCAAAGACAGGGCCCCACTGCCCCAAGATTGTGCTTACAAAGTAGTTGAAGGTAAGGTAGATGGCCAAAGCCTCCATGCAGCAGCGAGCGTTCTGCTTGTTCGCGAGCGAGATTGGCAACGCTACGCAAAACAGCAACGGCATCTGGTTAAAGAGCGTCCAACCACCCTGGAGCAGCACATTCCAGCAATCAAACCAAAGATGACCCGCTGTGGCCATCTCGCCAAAGATCGCCTCGGTGGTAAACAACGTACCCAGGCCGACGACGATTCCGGAAAATGCGAAAAGAATTGCAGGCGTGTACATTGCACCGCCGAAACGTTGTATCTTTTGCATCATGACGGGGAATCCCCCTCTCTTCATTCGGAGCGCTGCGGTTTTGGCTTCACTCGAGACCGCAGACGCGCCGTTTGCGTGTACCTCGTGCAATAGGACGGGTGGGCCCGCTTCCCTGACTTCCTGCACTTACGTTTTATCACATCACTTATCTAGACAAGTTAGCATATAGACTACGGTCGGTAACGGTTGATTATTGGCCGTAAACGGTATATGTCCAGTATTTCGCCTGCTAAATCTGATATAGCTGATGGCTGCATTTTAAATTTCTTTTCTACTTGTCTAGATGTGCTTGTCTATTCATATAGACATGCCTATATTTCATTACAACATTCACCGCCACGTTAAGGAGTCACCATGAAAAGCGCGGTCTTCTATGGAAAGCACGACCTCAGAGTCGAGGAATCGGCAAAGCCGGTCGTGGGCAAGCGCGACGTCCTGATCAACGTCAAAGCTTGCGGCGTCTGCGGTACCGACGTTCATATCTATGAAGGCGACAAGGGTGCAGCCGACGTTACCCCGCCCACGATCCTTGGTCATGAGTTTGCGGGCGTTGTCGAGGCCGTGGGCAGCGACGTCGCTGGCTTTAAACCGGGCGATCGCGTGTGCATCGACCCAAACCATCCCTGCGGCTGCTGCGAACCCTGCCGCGACGGAATCAACCACTACTGCGAGCATATGACCGGTTACGGCACCACCGTTAACGGCGGCTTTGCCGAGTACTGCTCCGTCGATATGCAGCAAGTCTACAAGTTGGGCGATCACACCAGCTTTGAGCAGGGTGCTATGACCGAGCCCGTCGCCTGCTGCCTGCACGGCATCGATATGTGCAACATCAAGCCCGGCAGCACAGTTGTCGTTATCGGCGGTGGCATGATCGGCCTGCTCATGATGCAGCTCGCCAAAAACGCCGGCGCCACCAAGGTTGTCTTGCTCGAGCCTGTCGAAGGCAAGCGCGAGGTTGCGCTCAAACTCGGCGCCGACCTGGCAATTGATTCCATCCACGAGGACGTCCCGGCCCGCCTGAAGCAGGAGGGCGTCGGCAACGTCGACGTTGTAATCGAATGCGTCGGCAAGCCCGTCACCATCGAGCAGGCCATCCAGATCGCCGGCCACAAGGCTACGGTCATGATGTTCGGCCTCACCAAGCCCGATGAGACAATCACCGTCAAGCCCTTCGAGGTCTTCCAGAAGGAGCTCGTGCTCACCTCGTCCTACATCAACCCTTACACACAGCGTCGCGCGCTCGAGCTCATCGACTCTGGCAGGCTCGACGTATCCTCGATGGTCGCCAAGGTGGCTTCCCTCGACGAACTCGGCGCCATCCTGTCAGACCCGGCCCTGCGTGCCATGGGCAAATATATAATCGACCCCAGCAAGTAAATCGCTTGACACCTGCGCGGGCGGCCCTCATCCGTCGCTCGCGCACCCAGCTCTAGGAGACCGTCATGGCGCGAGCCATCTTCCAAACTATTTATGACAACGTGAAGCAGTCGATTGACGACGGCACATACGCCTATCAGAGTTATCTGCCTTCGGAGACTGAGCTCACGCAGCTGTTTGACTGTTCGCGCATGACGGTCCGTCGCGCCATCTCGATGCTTGCGGCAGATGGCTACGTGCTCCCCCAGCAAGGCAAAGGCATGCGCGTCATTCGCAACATCAGTGACGAGACGAGTCGTGGCGGCGGCGGACTCGAGACCTTTAAGGAAATCGCAGCCAGCCGAGGCTTTGAGCTCAAAACGGTTACCACTGTCTTTGAGCTCCTCGTCTGTAGCAAGGCACTCTCCAGGATTACCGGGTTTCCCGAAGGCTGCGAGCTCACGCGCGCCAAACGCATCCGTTATGCAAACGGACATGCCGTGTGCTCCGACGACTCCTATTACCTAAGCTCACAGGTACCGGGACTGACACCCGAGATTGTCAACGATTCGATTTATCGTTACCTCGAAGAAGATCTTGGCATTAAGATTGCCACGGGCAAACGCGATGTAACGATTGAGCATCCCACGCCCGAAGATGCGCGTGTGCTCGATCTCGACGACTTTAACGCACTCGCCGTTATACGCGGACAGACCTACAACGCCGACGGCATCCTTATGGAATACACCGAGACAAAGCAGGTTCCCAGCTTCTTTTTACTCCACGAAACGGTCACCCGCCGCAATAACGGCAGCGAGACCCATCAGAGCAGTATGAGCTAACCATCTATTAGTTGCGGTGGAATAGTTCCTAGAATGGCCAGCTTAAGGGCAAAACAGGAACTATTCCACCGCAACTTTTTTGGCCGGCGGGGCAATACCTGTCCCACCGGCCATCATTTACGCTCTTTTAGCTACTCCGCGAGCTTTTCTACCTGATCGAGCATCTTGTCAAGCTTGGCCTTTGCCTCAGCCTTAACCTTCTCAGCTTCTTCGTGAGCCTTCGCCTTCTGGGCGGCCTTTTCCTCGGCCTCGGGATCGACGACGACCAGGTTGGATGCATCATGCTCAACCAACTTAAGCGCATGCTCGGGGCACACCTTGACGCAGGCTCCGCAACCTAGGCAATACGTGGACTCCAGCGCAAAGCGACCACTTCCCACCAAATCGCAGGCAAACGTGGGGCACACGTTGACGCACTCGCCGCACGACGTGCACTTGTCAAAATCGCATTCCGGCGTGCTCACCTGCATGTTCTGGGCAAGCTCGGGGTGGTTTTGCAGCGTCGAGAGCACCAGTTGACGCCCGTGCGTGAGCGAACGGCGACGCTTGGTCGTCGTGGTGCCGCACATGGTATTGAGCGTGCGCTCCAGCTGGGTAATCTGATGGCGATGTGCTTTGAGCTTCTGCGTCACCGAAGCAAGTGCCGCCGTCGCAGGGTTGAGCTTGGTCACCGTCAGGCCCGTGGTGCGGGCAATCTTTTCCATGTACTCCTTGCGCTCGTACTCGCGAAGCTTATGGCACTTGAGGCTCTTGGGATCAACCTCCAGGCCCATACCCGTGCCAGACCACTCTTCGGCCTTCGCAATCGCCTCGCCCAGAATGTCCTCACCGCCGGTGTTGCGGCATTTATCGCACACGCCCAACGGCAGGTACACACTCACGTTGGGATAATCCGCCAGTACCGAGAACCAGGTCTCGGCCGTAATGTCGCCCACGCAGGCAACGACGACCTCGTTTTCGCGCGGCATGCGCTTGAGGGCGCGTGTGCAGGTGACGTAGGCGGTCTCGTGGCTCGTAGCAGCAGAGACGATATCGTCATACAGGTTTTTGGGCGCCAGGCGCGGCGAGATGATCGCCTCGGTCGGACAGGCAGCGGCGCACAGGCCGCACTTGCGACAGGAGTCGAGGATCTCGATGGCGTCTTCCTCGACCTCGATAGCGTTGACCGGGCACACGTCCATGCACGCGGTGCAGCCGCTCTTTTCGTTTTTGCAGGTCAGGCACGGAATGGTGTTGCCGCGCGGGCGCTCCTTGTAGTCGGCAGGATTCCACTGCGGCGCCGACGGATCGAGTGCATCGGTCACGCCGCCAAGCGGGTTTTTAAGAAAATCGAAACCCTTGCTGATCTCGATAATGTCATCAAACAGATCGTGTTCCTGCGCCATGCGCGGCCCCTCCCTGAGCAGTGCAAACAAGCAAGAGATAATGATACGCTATCGGCCCACGCCTCGGGCAAATTACACGCGGCGCACCTTTGAGGCAAATAGCCCATGGCCCATCGCCGCCTCGATTGCACAAGGTCAATCAAGCGCCAAACTATGCCTCGCGCATGAGCTGCACGAGCTTTTGTTTTGTCACCTTGGCCTGCTCGTTGGCCATATTACGCTCATTTCTAAAGACCGCATTTGCAACACTCTGCAGATCGGCATCGGAAATCTCGCCAAGGCCCAGCTCCTCGAGCGTCGTCGGCAGACCAACGCGCTGGCAAAACTCGAGCACCTGATCAAGCTCGGGTGCACGCTCCAGGCGCAGCTGCACCACCAGGCCAAATGCCACGGCCTCGCCATGCATTGCCTTGCACTCGGGCAGAATCGTCAACCCGTTGGCGATGGCATGCGCCAACGCCAAGCCACCGCTCTCAAAGCCAACACCCGAGAGCAGAATATTGCACTCGATCAGGCGCTCAACTGCCGGCGATGTACGGCCCTTTTTGAGATCGCGCTTGGCAGCGACGCCGCACTCCATGAGTGTGTCATAGCAGGCACGAGCCGCAACCAAGGCCAAGTGCCCCGGCGCGCCACCGTGTTCGTTGACGCCGTGCGCCGCGGCGCACGAACGCGCCTCGAAGTACGTTGTCAGTGCATCGCCCATGCCAGCGACCGTCATACGCAGCGGGGCCGCCGCGACCACGTTGGTATCGACCACGACCAGGTCTGGATTCTTCTCGAGCATCAGGTAGCGGTCGAACGACCCATCCTCGTGATACAACACCGAAATCGCGCTGCACGGACCGTCCATCGACGCCGCCGTGGGACATACGCACAACGGCAACTCGGCATAAAACGCAACGGCCTTGGCGATATCGAGCATCTTGCCGCCGCCAATACCCACCACCATGTCGCAATACTCAGCCCGGGCTTCCTTGGCCATTTCAACAACGGCCTCTTCCGTACACGGACCGTTATAGATCTTAAAGAATGGCTCGCTTAAATCTTCGTCCAGAAATCCATCGACGATCTGCCTGCACAGCCGGTCCTCGGTGCCCTGGTCAAACAAGACATAGGCAGCGCAGCCCAACCATGACAAATACCTGCCCTGACGCGAGAGCTCGCCCGGCCCCTGAACATACCGACCGGGACCGCCATAAACCATGGGAAGCGCCATACGAGAATCCGCCCTTTCATCAACAACAATTGGTGCAAAGCAACCTGACCCCTTTGCACCATAGCAAAAAGGGGCAAAGCCATCTGCTGGCTTTGCCCCTTCCTTAGCTTGATTTACTCATCCATGAGATAGTAGTGGCCCAGCGCGTCGGCACCCAAGATGGCGTTTGCGACCATCTCGGGCGTCACCTCAAACGGCATGTTGCACATGGTGTCATCGGGCGCGCAGGCGGCCTCGGCAACAATCATGGCCTGCTCGCGCGTAAGATCGGCAACGCCAAGCTCCTTCATCGTGACCGGCAGGCCCAGCTCAATGCAGAATCCCAAGACTTCCTCGAGCTTCTCAGTCGGAGCATCCTCGAGCACCAGCTGGACGATGGTGCCAAAGGCGACCTTCTCGCCGTGATACATGCCGTGGCACTCGGGCAGCATCGTCAGACCATTGTGGATGGCATGAGCAGCAGCAAGGCCCGAGCTCTCAAAGCCAATGCCCGAAAGCAGCGTATTGGCCTCGATGATATGCTCAACGGCAGGCGTGAGCGCACCCTTCTCCAGCGCAACCTTGGCCTTGACGCCATCGGCCATAAGCGTCTCGTAGCAGAGCTTGGCGAGCGCCAGGCCGGCCATTCCGCCCTTGCCGCCGGCGCAAGTGCCACCGTCGGCATCATGCGTCGCCTGGGCCTCAAAGTAGGTTGCGAGCGCATCGCCCATACCGGAAACCGTCAGGCGCACCGGACTCGCCGCGATAACCGTCGTATCCATCAGGACAATGTTGGGGTTTGCCTTAAGGAAGAGATATTTATCGAACTGGCCGTCGTCGGTGTAGAGCACCGAAAGTGCCGAGCACGGTGCATCGGTCGAGGCAATGGTGGGGCAAATGATAACCGGAGACCCCAAGTAGTAGGCGACAGCCTTCGCGGTATCGAGGATCTTGCCGCCACCGACGCCGACGATGATGTCGCAGCCGTTGTCACGGGCGAGCGCAACCAGGCGATCGACCTCGCCCTTGGAGCACTCGCCGTTAAAGTCCTCAAACAGCAGCTCGGCCTTGGCCTCGGCAAAGCCGCCCTCGATCTTGGCACCGACGCGCTTCTTGCCCGAAGGCGTCACGATAACGAGGGCCTTAGCGCCGAGCGGCTCGACATAGGAGCCGAGCTTGGCCAGCTCGTCCGGGCCCTGGATGTACTTGCTGGGGCTATTGAAAATTGCAGCCATTTTTATCCCGTTCTCTAATAATTAAAAAAGAAAGGGGCTCCGTACGGATACGTGCGGAGCCCCTCGTTACGATAACAAGAGTCGATTAGAAATCGATGTCGGTGTCGTAGTAGCAGGCCTTGAGGATCTTCTCGAAGTCAGCAGCCTTGGTCTCACGCGGGTTCTCGGGCGTGCAGGCGTCCTGCTCGGCGTTCGCGGCGATCTCGGGCAGCTTGGCGAGGAACTCCTCCTCGGAAACCATCTGCGGGTTCTCGGCGTCGACCTTCACGCCACCATTCGCGTAATCCTTGATGGACTGCGGAATGTTGAGCTGGTCGTTGAGGTCGCGAATCTTCTGGACGAGCGCAGCGATGAGCTCCTCGTTGGTCTCGCCGGGAAGGTGCAGGATCTCCTTGGCCACGTAAGCGTAACGCTCGGCAGCACGCGGGTCCTTGGAGTTCCACTGGATGACCTTGCCCAGGTACATGGCGTTAGCAGCACCGTGGATGATGTGGCCGTTCTCAAAGGCTGCACCGGTCTTGTGAGCCATGGAGTGAACGATGCCGAGCAGACCCGAGGAGAAGGCGATACCGGCGATGCACTGAGCCTCGTGCATGTGCTGACGGGCCTCATGGTCGCCAGCATAGGACTTGGGCAGCCACTCGACGATCTCGCGGATGCCGTGCAGAGCGTTGGCGTCGGTGAACATAGAGGCGCAGGTGGAAACGTAGGCCTCCATGCAGTGGGTCAGAGCATCCATGCCGGTGTGAGCGCACAGCTTGGCGGGCATGGTGTAGGTGAGCTCGGGGTCGACGATGGCGACATCAGGGGTGATGTTGAAGTCGGCCAGCGGGTACTTGATGCCCTTGGCGTAGTCGGTAATGACGGAGAACGCGGTGACCTCGGTAGCGGTGCCGGAGGTAGAGGAGATGGCGCAGAAATGAGCCTTCTGACGCAGCTCAGGGAAGCTGAACGGCTGGATGATGTTATCGAAGGACTCCTCGGGATACTCGTAGAAGACCCACATGGCCTTAGCAGCATCGATGGGCGAGCCGCCACCGATGGCAACGATCCAGTCGGGCTCGAAGTCGCGCATGGCGGCTGCGCCCTTCATGACGGTCTCAATGGAGGGATCGGACTCGACGCCCTCGAACAGCTTGACCTCCATGCCGGCCTCTTTGAGGTCGGCCTCGACGTCCTGCAAGAACCCGCCGCGGCGCATAGAGCTGCCGCCAGAAACGATGATGGCCTTCTTGCCCTTGAGGTTCTTCACCTCGTGGCGAGCGCCCTCACCAAAGTACAGATCGCGAGGATTGGTAAAACGTCCCATACTGTGCCTCCTAAACAAGCCCCTCTTAGACTTGCGTATATAACGGAGCACCCGATTGGCTCCGTTAGGACCGTTTTGCGCGTTGCCGGCGATGACAATGCGCGATGTCTGAACGTCTCAACGCTCAGACAAACACTATTTTACCGTTCTGGTTGGTCAGTTATTCACCTAAAGCCGATAATGGTGAAACGTTTTTTCTATCCCTAAAGACCCTTGTGGGGCATTCATACTCCCAAGCTGGGCAAACGTTTTATCAGGGTTGACCACATATCCCGGGCAGGACTGTGCCCCTCCAAAATGTGCCCCGTTCGCCGCCAAAAATCGACCGTTTACGGCACTGTGATACCACTCGGTCGTCCAAGGTGCCGACATTTGTGCGACATCCGTCTTCGTGGTGCAAAGGTGCAAGTCCAAGTGCGACACCCCCGGTGTGCCACATGCGGGTAAACTAGAACCTTATATAGAGACATTTGAACCCTAACCGCAGCAAAGGAGGCCCCATGGCATTCGACCCCATTCAAGAGGATTGCCATCGCCTCGTTCTTGAGGCCTTGCGCCGCGACAATATCCCACTCACCGACGGCCCCGCCGTTGAGCGTCTGATGGAGCAATTCACCCGCAACCCCGCTCCGCTCATCGTGCACGATCGCGACCGAGCTGGGCATCTGATCGCCAAGGTCGTCGAGGCTGTCGACTACCGCATCCCCTTTATCCCCGACGACGCCCAGGCAGAGCAAGAAGAAGCCGCAGCCGAGAACATGCTCCGCGAGGCAGCCGCGCTCGATCCGGCCAACTGGGATGCCCAGCGCATGCTGACGGCGCTCACCGCCGAATCCAACGAGGAATACGTACAGTATCTGGTGTCCAAGTGCGACGAGGTGGAGCACGATCTGGCGCTCAAGATCGCCTCGGCGCAGGACCCCTACGAACGTGAGGCCGCAGGCGACCTGACCCGCCGTCCCTACCTGCGCTGGCTTGCCGCCTTGGCATCGCGCGCGCTCATTAGCGGCCGCTACCGCATGTCGCTGGATGCCGTGAATCGCAGCCTGGACTTTGCGCCCAACGACCCCGCTGGCGTCCGCCACACCGCAATGCTCGCCATGGCAAAGCTTGAATACCCTGCCGAGGAGCTCAAGCGTTTTCGTTCCGCCCACTCCGTACCCTATCTCGCGAATACCCCGCTGCGCCGCCGCCCCAAAGATGCGGAGCGCGACCTGGACCCGTGGACGCTCATCGCGCTGATGAGCGCAGCCTGGCGCGAGCTGGACTACGAGGGTGCCGAACACTATCTGCGTATCCTGGTGCGCTCATGCCCGCACGCAGCCGAGGCGCTCTACTTCCAAACCGAATTTCCCGATGGCGTCTATGCTCGCGTCAACGTAGGTGTGGGCTCCACCGATGAGCTTGTCCTTGCCCTGTCCGAGGCGACGCTGGTGCTGCAGGAGGGCCTAGGCGCGCCCGACAACGCCAGCTTTGCCGCCTGGGTCGCCACCAACGACATCGTGCGCTCCCAGATCGACGAACGAATCCTGCGCGCGGCCGAGCAGGGTTTGCCGTTTAAGGGAGGAGACCTCTAATGGATCCGAGCGTCTACATCCCCGCCTATCTGGAGCGCACCTATCTGGCGTCGCACCCCGAACTCACCGATGCAGCACGCGAGCTTGTCCATAACGACATCAGCGCAAACCCTCACAAGTATGCGCAGACCGAGCATGCCCAAGCGCTGCTGTCCTATGCCGGCGTTCATCGTCATTTGCTTGACGAGCTTCGTCGCATCGAAGACATGGGCAGCGACGAGGAGTTTGAGCAGACGCGCAACCGCCTGTTCGACGACATGCGCGACGAGCTGCTCAAGATTGTTCGCGTCGATGCACTTGCCGTCGATGCGCAGCTGCTCGCCATCATCCTGGCGGACACACCCGTCGATGCCTGCCTGGGCGACCTGATGAAGCTCGAGGCGAGCACCGCCGACTACCTGCAGCAGAGCGTGCCCGGGTTTGATATGGAGGCCCCGCACTACTGGGCCAATAATGTTTTGGCCGACAGTGTCACCGCAGCAGACCTCACCGTGAGCGAGCCGGCGCTTATCGGGTGGCTCCACACGCTCGAGGCCATCTCGCAGCTGTGCATGGCGAGCGCTCGTTACCGTGCTGCTGCCAACTACGCCCGCCGCGTCCTTAAGGCAGAAGGTTATCCCACCCGAACCGCCGGCACCGTGTTGCTCGCCCTCGCCCGCTTGGAAGACCAGGACGGCTTTTTTGCCCTGGCTCACCAGCTCGAGGAGCAGGTGGGAGCTGATGCACTCGAGAGCTCCCCCTGGTACCTGCTCGCCCGCACGATTCTGCTGTTCAAAACAAACAAGATGCGTCCGGCGACACGTGCACTGCGCGAGTTTGCCAACCGTTGCGAGGGCGGCGCGTTCTTTTTGCTGAATCCGGTGTACCAGACGCCGTACCTTCCCTGCCGGCCCGAGCCGCACGACCCCTGGGATCTTTCGCACCAGGCCGTTTGGGAAGCCGACGGCATCATCTCGGATACCCCCGACTTTGCCCCCTGGGCCAACGCCTGCGAAGACGTGTCGCAACTTGCCCAGGAATTTGCGCGCCGCTACGGCTTTTAGCGACGCGATCGCCCCGACCATGTCATCTATGTTAGGAACGGCTTCATGAATCTCCGCTCATCTCTCGCCTGCACCTCGAGCGATATCGCTCGCTGGGGGCTGCGCTCCGTCCTCAAGCGCCAGGGCGGCGTGCTTCCCGGCCGCATCGCCATGAAGATCGACCCCGAGCTGCTAAGCGACCTCGCAAGCCTAGTCGACCGCAGCGTGGTGATCACCGGCACCAACGGCAAGACCACAACCTCCAACCTCATCGCCGACGCAGTTGCTGCCAGCGGCGCCACCGTGGTATGCAACCGCGCCGGCAACAATATGGAGCCTGGCGTGGTGGGTGCTCTGCTCGAGGCCCGCGGCGGCCTTAAGCACACCAGCAGCGGCAAGCGCGTGGGCGTTTTTGAGTGCGACGAGCTCTACACCGTACGCGTTCTGCCCAAGCTCAAGCCGACGTACTTTGTGCTGCTCAACCTGTTCCGCGACCAGCTGGACCGTTACGGCGAGATCGACCATACCCAAGACGTCATCGCCCACGCGCTGGAGCTTTCACCGGCAACGACGCTCATCTACAACGCAGACGACCCGCTGTGTGCCGCGATCGCCGCGCGCGTTCCCAATGCAAGCATCGCCTTTGGCATCGACGGCGCCACCGACACCGAATCCGACCGCATTAGCGACTCGCGTTTTTGCTCACAGTGCAACGCGCCGTTGGAGTACGACTATGTGCAGTACGGACAGCTTGGCGCATACCATTGTCCCTCGTGCGGCTGGGCCCGCCCCGGGCTTGTCCGTCGCGTGACGGGCGTGGAGCTCGGCTGCGACGGCTACGGCTTTGACTTGAACTTTGGACCCGATGCCGACGCACCTGCCACGCGCATCGCCACGCGCTATAACGGCCTGTACATGGTCTACAACGTTGCCGCGGCCTTCTTTGCGGCGCGCGAGCTGGGCGTGGACGCAGCTCACCTGCAGCCCACGCTCGATGCCTACGTGCCAGCAGGCGGACGCATGGGCCGTTGGAATATCGCCGGCCGAACCGTCGAGGCCAACCTGGCCAAGAATCCCGTAGGCTTCGATCGCCAGATCCAGTCCATTAAAACAGCAGGTGGCAGACTCTGCGCTTTCTTCCTCAACGACAACGATGCCGACGGCCACGATGTATCGTGGATCTACGACGTCGACTTTGAGCGCATCGCCGACACAGCGGGACTTGTCGCCTTTGCCGGCGGCACGCGCGCGCACGACATGCAGGTGCGCCTCAAGTACGCCGGCATCGATGCCGCCATCATCTCGAATATCGAGCAGGCGATCGGCGCCGTTGGGGATGAAGCCGACGGCGACACTTTCTATGCCGTCGCCAACTACACGGCCTTTCCGCCGCTGGTCAAGGAGCTCGACGGGCTTAAGGATACCGATGCGAGCTCGGTTGCCTCCTGCGCCGTAACACGCGCCGATGGGAGCGCTGTCCCCGTCGGCGTCGCGCCGGTCGAGCTTTCGCGCCCCCTGCGCATCGTCTATCTGTACCCCGATGCCCTCAACCTCTATGGCGACGGCGGCAATGTCATCGCCCTCGAGCGCCGCTGCGCCTGGCGTGGCATTCCCGTGCGCGTGGACGAGGTCCGTATGGGCGAGTCGCTCGATCTCACCGACGCCGATATCGTCATGATGGGCGGCGGCTCCGATCGCGACCAGCTGGCCGTGGCGCACGAGCTGCTCGCTCAAAAAGACAAGGTTGCGGCTTATGTTGAGGACGGCGGCTCGCTGCTTGCTATCTGCGGCAGTTATCAGCTGCTCGGCCGTTCGTACTATATGGGCGAGAATCGCATCGAAGGTCTGGGTGTCATTTCCGCCGAAACCGTGCGCGGTTCTGACCGCCTGATCGGCAACGTCGCCGTCAAGACCGACCTGGCACCCGAGCCCTTTGTGGGATTCGAGAACCACGGCGGCCGTACTCTACTCGACGCAGATGCCACGCCGCTTGGAACGTCCGTCGTCACGGGCACCGGCAACAACGGAGACGACGGCTTCGAGGGCCTGATCTACAAGGGCGTCATCGGCACGTACCTGCATGGCCCGGCGCTGCCCAAGAACCCCGAGCTCGCCGACTGGCTCATCGCGCACGCCCTCGAGCGCCGCGGCGATGCACAGGCCACAGCCCTGCTGCCGCTCAAGTCCCTCGACGACACCTACGAGCACGCCGCCCACGACGCCGCCATGAAGCTCCTCCCCTAACGCCCCGCCACCACAAAGGGGACAGCCACCTTTGTGGTGGTTTTGCCCCGTCCCAGCGGTTTGTCTCAATCTGTAACATTTAGACCGTTAAAAGTCGTCTTGCTGTTACAGAATGAGATGTTCGTCCCGACGCCTGCCGTCTGTCTCGATCTGTAACAGATAGAGCCGATTTGCCCGCCCAGATGTTACAGATTGAGATATTTGAAAATCGGAATAGAAGCCTACTCCTTTGTGGTGGTTTTCCAGTTTGCCAACGATATACGCGCCGGCAAAAAAGTCTGCTATACTCTTTCCCGCTGTCCCCATCGTCTAGCGGCCAAGGACGCCACCCTTTCAAGGTGGATATCGCGGGTTCGAATCCCGCTGGGGGCACCATTTAAACTGAGAAGCCCGTTGCCCTTGCGGTGACGGGCTTTTTGCTACCCATACGCCGGAATTCGAACCCGACAGGGTGCGGAGCTGAGGAAACGCGCAAGCGTTTTCCAGCGCAGCACGCAAGGAGCGGAGCGACGCAGCGGAAGCGGGCGGCGCCAGCCGCACGCGGACATCCCGCTGGGGGCACCAACTTTAAAATGTTCGAACCCGCCGGATATAAGGTCCGACGGGTTCGTTTTTTGCCGTTATAAAACGGAAAGTACTCAAGGCCCTTGCGCTAGATAAACAGCTCGCACTCCTTCCGCTCGGCACAGGCTTTACTCAACATCTTGGTAGCCGCAGAGAGCATGACAGGACTTAGCCCACGCGCGCCCCGCGGACACACGGCAACGCAGCGCATGCAGGAAATGCAGGCCTTTTTGTCCACCCGTTTGGGATCGTCTTTATCGATAGCGCCAACGGGACACGCTGTGGCGCAAGCCCCGCAGGCGGTGCACTCCTTTGTGGCCTTAGGCACCATACCAGTGCCCCCGGCCTTCTTATAGGGACGATTGCCCGGAATAGCCGGCTCAGAAGCATCTCCTGCAGATATCTTTTGCTGAATCTGATTCGCAAACCCAGTGAGCTGTGCCGCGTCCTGCGCATCTGGTCTGCCGGCGGCAATCTGGCGAACAATAGAATGCTCGGCGATGGCAGAAACCGCCGCGATCACCCGAAAACCTGCGCCCTTTGCCGCGTCCTCAAGCTCGACCAGTGTGTCCTCATATGCGCGGTTTCCATAAGCACAAACCAGAACCGCCTGTGCGCCATTTCCTCGCATCATACCCAAACGCTCCGCGACCACAGCCGGGACTCGCCCGCCATACGAGGGCACCGCGATCACGGCCACATCCTCTTTTGTCATCGCAATCGCACGAAAGCCAAGCCCGCTATCGGTCAAATCTACAGCAACGGTTTCCCCTTCTAACGCATTGACAATGTAGTTAGATACCTTTTCCGTTCCGCCGGTCGGGCTAAACATGATATCGAATACCTTCATCGGATAATCCTCCCCTTTATGAACAAATGCCCGAAACATCCGCATGCCAAAACAGGTTACAACTTTCAAGATGCCCCGCGCGAAACGCTCGCTCGACAGCATGTTCAAAGACGACCCGGGCGACAAAAAAGGGGCCTCGCACAGGCGAGACCCCTTCGAGCGCAAAATCAAACGCGTCTGTTACACATAGAACAGGATGTCGTCGTAGGTCGGGACCGGCCAGTAGTCGGCGGCCACGATCTCCTCCATGGCATCCACGGCGGCGCGCAGCGTATCCATAGCGGGAACGACCTCGTGTGCATACACATTGGCCTGCTCCTGGCCATCGAGGGCCTCGGCCTTCTGATGCACGGCGTCGAGCGCCTTGATGGAGTCGTTGATGGCGGTGATGCCGTTGCAGAGCTTGTTGAGCGTGTTCTGCTCGCACTGCATGGCGGCCTCAGCACCGGCGGCACGAATAGTCTCGAGGCCCTTAGCGACCTTGGTGGCGTAGGCGGTAATGACCGGGCGATAGGTACGACGCGCCTCGCGAACCATCGTGGTAGCCTCGATGTTCATGAGCTTGTTGTACTTCTCGAGCTTGCAGTCGTAACGGCACTGGGCCTCGGCCTTGGTCAGGACACCCGTCTCCTCAAAGAGCGCAATGGCCTTATCGGAAACAAAGGCGGGCAGGGCGTCGGCCGTGGTCTTGTTGTTGGCAAGGCCGCGCTTCTCGGCCTCGATGGGCCACTCGTCGGAGTAACCGTCGCCGGAGAACAGGATGCGCTGGTGATCGGTCAGCACCTTCTTGCAGTACTCGAGCGCGGCGTCCTGGAACTTATCCTCGGGCGTACCCTCGAGTGCGTCGGCGAAGGACTTGAGCGACTTGGCCACGGCGGCATCGAGCACCAGGTTGGAGTCGGAGACGTTCTGCTCGGAGCCGCAGGCACGGAACTCGAACTTGTTGCCGGTGAAGGCAAACGGGGAGGTGCGGTTGCGGTCGGTGTTGTCCTGCATCAGCTTGGGCAGGGTATCGGCGCCCAGGTCGAGCACGCCGCGCGTGGCATGGACGGAAGCCTTGCCATCGATGATCTTCTCGACGACCTCGGTAAGCTGGTCGCCCAGGAAGATGGACATAATCGCCGGAGGAGCCTCGTTGGCGCCCAGACGATGGTCGTTGCCGGCCGAGGCAACGGAGGCACGCAGGAGCTCCTGATAGTTATCGACGGCCTCGATCACCGCGGTGAGGAAGACGATGAACTGCAGGTTGTCGAGCGGGGTGTCGCCCGGATCGAGCAGATTCTCGGACTCGGTGCCAAGCGACCAGTTGTTGTGCTTGCCCGAACCGTTGATGCCCTCGAAGGGCTTCTCGTGCAGCAGGCAGACCAAGTCGTGGCGGGAGGCGATGAGCTTCATCTTCTCCATCATGACCAGATTCTGGTCGATGGCCTCGTTGACCTCGCCATAGACCGGTGCGAGCTCATGCTGGCAGGGAGCAACCTCGTTGTGCTTGGTCTTGGCGGGAATGCCAAGCGCCCACAGCTCATCGTCCAGATCCTTCATATAGGCCGAGACGGTGGGGCGGATAGCGCCAAAGTAGTGCTCCTCGAGCTCCTGACCCTTGCAGGGAGCAGCACCAAAGAGGGTGCGGCCGGTGATGACCAGGTCCTTGCGCTTGCGGTAAGCGTCCTTCTTGATCAGGAAGTACTCCTGCTCGTCGCCCACGGAAGGAACGACCTTCTTGGGGGTCTTACCAAACAGCGCCAAAACGCGCTTGGACTCACGCGAGAGCGCGGTCATGGAGCGCAGCAGCGGGGTCTTCTTGTCCAGGGCCTCGCCTGTGTAGGAGCAGAAAGCCGTGGGGATGCACAGGACATCGTCCTTGATAAAAGCGGGGCTGGTGGGATCCCAGGCGGTGTAGCCACGGGCCTCGAAGGTGGCACGCAAGCCGCCGTTGGGGAAGCTGGAGGCATCGGGCTCGCCCTGGATGAGGTTCTTGCCCGTAAACTTGGTAATAGCGGTGCCGTCGTGGTTGGGCTCCAGGAAGCTGTCGTGCTTCTCGGAAGTAATGCCCGAAAGCGGCTGGAACCAGTGTGCGTAGTGCGTCGCGCCCTTGGAGATGGCCCAGACCTTCATGGCGTGGGCAACGGCGTTGGCCACATCCAGGTCGAGCGGCTCACCGCCCTCGAGGGTTGCAGCAAGGCGCTTCCAAATGTCCTTGGGGAGGTAGTCCTTCATGACTTCCTCAGAGAACACCATGGTCCCGAAGCGGTCAGTAAGATCGGCCATACGGAACTCCCTTCGTATCGGCACCGCGTGAGATGCGGTGTTGATTACTAACGAACGAGTCATAGCTTAGACTCGCCGTGTTTCCGCGACATTACCGTTATGTTGCTGTCGCGAAACCAATCAATGAGGTTACCGCATCACAGCGGCGCTGCCACCCTTAATGGCCAATCAACTGTATAAATTGCAGACCTCTCCCCATAGTTTAAGGGAGTCAATTTGGGATGGGGCTCTATTAACTGGTATTTCGTATCAGATACCAGTCTTTATAGCCCCATCCTAGATTGAACACTCTGTTATAGGAAATGCCGATAGCGAAGCATTTTCGATTGGTATCCCCAAATAGCGAGAGAAACTCCACCTTAGCGCAGTGGTGCTGTAGAATCCTTGCAACAAAACATCGCACCCAGGCATCTAAAGGAGCACGATATGCGCGTCGACGAGGTTTTTAAGCAGGCAGCATCCCAGGGCACCGCACCCGTTTCGTTTGAGATGTTCCCGCCCAAGGGCGAGCTTACCCTCGACACGGCTCGCGAGGTGGCAGGCAATCTGTGCAAGCTTTCACCGAGCTTTGTCTCGGTCACCTGCTCGGCCGGCGGCTCGGGCAACGGTGCCACCACCGCCCCCATCGCGCATATGATTACGAGCGAATTCGATACGCCCTCGGTGGCACACCTTACCTGCGTGGGCCGCACCCACGCCGACATCGCCGCCAAGATTGACGAGTATCGCACCGCCGGCGTTGAAAACATCCTGGCCCTGCGTGGTGATCTTCCCGCTGGCGCGACTGAGGACGACAAGCCCGCCTCGGACTACGCCTACGCCCGCGACCTCATCCCCGAGCTCGTTGACGCCGGCTTTTGTGTGGGCGCCGCAGCCTACCCCGAGGGCCACATTGCCTGCGAGGACCTCAACGTCTCGGTCGAACACCTCAAGCAAAAACAGGACGCCGGCGCAAGCTTCTTTGTGACACAGCTCTTCTTTGATAACGAGTGCTTCTATCGCTTCCGCGAGCTTGCCGACAAGGCCGGCATCACCGTGCCCATTACCGCGGGCATCATGCCGTTTATGGGCAAGTCGCAGATCAGCCGCATGGTCTTTATGTGCGGCGCGTCGCTGCCCTCCCCCGTCATCAAGATCCTCGCCAAGTACGAGAACGACCCCGAGAGCCTGCAGGCAGCCGGTGTAGATTATGCTGCTCGTCAGCTTTGCGACCTTAAGGAGCACGGCGCCGACGGCCTGCACCTGTACACTATGAACCGTCCTGCAATCGCCGCGACCATTATGGAGCGCCTGGGGTAATGGAAAAACCGCACGTCGATACAACCCTTGTTGAAGTGCCGGCCGACCTTGCGTCGCCGGCGCTTTACCGTATCGACGCTGCGCACCATCCCCGTGTCGACCGTGCCGAGATGCTGCGGTATCTGGGCTACGGCGGCCAGCAGATTGAGCCCGAGCTGTCACGACGAATTGAGCTTGTGGTCGAGCGCCTAGAGCTGGATATCGAGCCCCGCGGCGTGCGACGCGTGTTTGCCGTCGATGCCACGGGCGTTGACGAGCAGGGCGAGCCCTGCATCCGCTTGGTTGGCACCAATGTTGAGCTGCGGGGTCGTGATATCTATCGCCACCTTAAGGACGCCCGCCTGGCGGCGCTCATGGCATGTACCCTCGGGATGTCTGCCGAACGCCGTCTGCGAACCACCGGAACCCAGCAACCCCTGGAAGGCGCCGTGCTCGACGCCGCATGCTCTGCCTATGTAGAAGCTGCCGTCGAGCAGATGGACCAGCAGGTCAAGGCTGCGGCCGCTGCACACGGGCTCGCCGGCAACTGGCGCTTCAGTCCCGGCTATGGCGACTGCCCGCTCTCTGCCCAGCGCTCGATCGTGGATGCACTCAACGCCACGCGCCTCATTGGACTTACCGTCACCCCCACCAGCCTGCTCATGCCCACCAAGAGCGTGACCGCGGTGATCGGCCTGTTTGACGGCGAAGTCCACGACGCCCAGAGTCGCCCCGCCTGCAATATCTGCCGCATGCGTGAGCACTGCCGCTTCCGCGCCGCCCACACCACCTGCTATTCGCATTCTGAATAAAATGTCAATTGATGGCACGGTATCGAGGGAATCTCATCCGTATGTAAGCGGATGTCCTCACAAACAAGTACCATAAGATGCCAAATAACAACTATCTGAAAGCCAGTACATGCACAACATTCTGCAGTTCTCGCCACAACTAACCGCGCTTGAGTTTTTTTCAGGCATTGGCTTGGCTCGTGCCGGCATGGCAAAAGCCGGAATCAAAACAATCTGGGCAAATGACATAGACCATACTAAATGCGCCATGTACAGCCAGTGTTGGGGCGATGAGCATCTAGTCGAGCAGGATGTCCACACACTCGACCCCGACCTAATACCCCAAGCCGACATCGCATGGGCGTCAAGCCCTTGCACAAACTTATCTCTCGCGGGAAACAGGGAGGGACTTATCTCTGGCAAAGAGTCCAGTGCGTTCTTTGGCTTTATTAAGGCCATCGAGGGAATGAGCGATCGTGCCCCGCGGGCACTTGTTCTCGAAAATGTCATCGGCCTTGCCACGTCTAATAACAGTGATGACTTTAGACTCGTTTGCCAGGAATTTAATCGTTTAGGCTATTCATGCGACGCTTATTTTATCGATGCACGGCACTGGCTTCCCCAGTCACGCCCCCGCATGTTTGTCGTCGGATTAAAAAACCCTCTTCCCAACAGCCGACTCGATTCCTCGCTTCGACCTGAAAAGGTCTCCTGGATTCACTCCGACCCTTCACTCATTACGCACGTCTCTCACCTAAACGAGCCGAGCCCACTTCGTATGACGGGCCTTGCAATGGTTGTTGAAAATATTCCCGAGGACGACAAGCGTTGGTGGAACAAAAACCAAATACAAGCATTTATCGACTCACTTGCACCGCATCAAGCAGAGCGCCTTCAGCGCTTCTTAAATGCCAAAGAAAAAATTGTTCGCACTGCTTACCGTCGCACACGATCGGGCGTTGTGCGCTGGGAAATCCGTGAAGAAGAAATTGCCGGATGTCTAAGAACGGCTCGCGGCGGCTCATCAAGACAGGCAGTCGTTATATGCGAAAACGGAAAGATAGAAGTTCGCTGGATGACTGGAACTGAATATGCCCGTCTCCAAGGTGCTGACTCATGTCAGTTTAGCGGCTTCTCGGATGCTCAGATTCGCTACGCATTCGGCGATGCAGTTGCCGTGCCAGTTGTCACTTGGCTTATAAAAAATGCAGTCAAACCCGCGCTTATGTCTTCAAGGAACGGAGTGGACAATAATGGAAATGACCAATTACTCCTTGAGCGAGCCCGATAAAGGTATCTTAGATGCCATTGAACTCTGGTACGAATCCAAGCGCAGCAAGCGAGGCAATGTCAACCGTAACGTCATGGCGGTTGGCATAGGCATAAGCGAGCTGCTGCAGAACCGTTTTCCGCTCACCGACGATTATGTGCAATCGGACAAGGGGAGCCAAGTACGAGGCCTAAGTGGAGCATGCATCAAAACAGTTTTAGCCAGACATGGGGAAACGCGTGCCTTCGCATCAGAGGGCGGCAGAACCTCACGCGGCACACTCCCGATGGCGCTTGAGCTTGCCACAATTATCAACTCTGCCCTACCCAGTGACACTTGCGAAGACACTCGTCTTGAAGCTGCGAATGCAATCGCCAATTTCTTCGTCGAGCGAATCCAGGTCGATTTCTTTAACCGGCAGAGAATCAAAGTCGAAATCGATCTTCAAAAACCAATTTCTGTCATTGTCGATGATATCCTAGCCGAAGCGAGCCTACGGTCCGATAAGCCAACGGGTACCGTCGCACAGCACCTGGTAGGTGCAAAACTAGAGATGTTATTTCCAACCATAGAAATCGGAAAGGACAACTCAAACGCCGCCGACCAGCAGACAGACCGTTCTGGCGATTTCCAAATCAATGATGCTGCATTTCATGTGACTGTATCGCCAATGGCCAAATTGACCGATCGATGCCGAGATAACATTCGAAATGGCATTCGGCCCATCGTCGTTGTCCCCCACGATAAAGTTTCCTTCGCTTACGGACTGTTCGAAAGTGAAGGACTCGGCAATCGCGTACAGGTTATCGCGCTCGAATCGTTTATCGGCATCAATATTGAAGAATTATCGTTCTACAAGCGAGGCCTAATTCGATTAAATGTCGCACGGCTTCTTGCCCACTACAACAAGCGAATCGAAGATATCGAGCCCGACAAATCTCTTCAAATAGAAATTCCTCAGTGGGCTCTAGACGAAATGGATGCACATGGCGAATAGCTCAAACATACTTATCACTCATGATCTGGACGGTGCCGCGCTGGCGGCACCTGTCAATGCTGCGCGCTGCAACGGCGCCGCGTACAAGACGCGCACGATTGACGACCTGCACATTAAGGACGATCGCCTGCGCGCCGCCATCGAGGGCACGGGGCACCTGCTGTTCGACGGCGGCATGGGCACCATGCTGCAGGCCGCCGGCATGAAGGCCGGCGCCCTGCCCGAACTGCTCAACTTTGAGGAGCCCCAGGTCATCACCGATATCCAGCGTCAGTACGTCGAGGCCGGCTGTGACGTGATCACCGCCAACACCTTTGGCGCCAACGCCCACAAGCTCGACGGCGCCGCCACCGTGGCAGACGTCTTTGCCGCGGCAGTCACCTGCGCCCGCGAGGCCGGCGCCCGCTACGTTGCCGGCGATATCGGCCCCATCGGCGCCCTGCTGCGCCCCTTGGGTACCCTCAGCTTCGACGAGGCCTATGACCTCTTTGCCGAGGAGGTGCGCGCCGGCGTCGATGCGGGTGTGGACCTCTTTATTATCGAGACCATGACCGACCTTGCCGAGATCAAGGCCGCCGTCCTCGCCTGCCGCGAGAATTCCGACCTGCCCGTCTTTGCCACCATGACCTTTGAGGAAGACGGTCGCACCTTCTTGGGCACGAGCCCCGAGGTCGCCGCCATCACCCTCGACGCCATCGGCGCCGACGTCCTGGGCATCAACTGCAGCCAGGGCCCGGCCGAGCTCCGAGGACTCGCCGCGCGTATGCTCACCGTCACCGACAAGCCCGTTATGGTGCAGGCCAATGCGGGACTGCCCCGCGTGGACGACGACGGCAATACCGTCTTTGACATCCAAGCCCCCGAGTACGCCGAGGCCGTCGCCGGCATGATCGCCGACGGTGTGAGCGTCGTGGGCGGCTGCTGCGGCACCACGCCCGCGCATATGGCGGCCCTGCGCACGCTTATCGACAACCACACGCCCAGTCCGCGCCGCCGCAAGCCCAGTATGTCGGTCACGAGCGCCCAGACCGTGGTGGACCTTCCCTGCGACGGCCACAAGATCGCCGTCATCGGCGAGCGCATCAACCCCACCGGCAAAAAGCGCCTGCAGCAGGCCCTGCGCGACGGCGACCTGGACTACGTCGTGAGCCAGGGCATCAGCCAGCAGGAGCAGGGCGCCGACATCCTGGACGTCAACGTGGGCCTGCCCGAGATCGACGAGGTCAAGGTCATCCAGCAGGCCACCGAGCAGCTCCAGGGCTCCACGCTGCTGCCGCTGCAGATCGACTCCACCGACCCCGCAGCCGTCGAGGCCGCCGTGCGCCGCTACGCCGGCAAGCCCATCATCAACTCGGTCAATGGCAAACAACAGATCATGGATGAGATCCTTCCGCTGGTGGCCCACTACGGCACCAACGTCGTCGGCCTTACGCTCGACGAGGGCGGCATCCCCGATACCGCCGAGGCCCGCTTCGCCATCGCCGAGCGCATCGTGGCCGAGGCCGCCCGTTACGGCATCGGCCCGGACCGCATCCTCATCGACTGCCTGGTCATGACCGCCTCGACCAACCAGCGCCAGGCCGAACAGATCCTGCGCGCCATGTCCCTGTGCAAGGAGCGTCTGGGCGTCAAATGCGCGCTCGGCGTGTCGAACATCAGCTTTGGCCTGCCTGCCCGCCCGCTGCTGGGCTCGGTCTTTTTGGCCGCCGCCTTTGGTGCGGGCCTGGACGCCCCCATCATGAACCCGGGTTCCAAGCGCTTTATGGACACCGTCTACAGCTATCGCGTGCTGAGCGTTGAGGACGAGGGCTCGACCGGATACATCGAGCGCTACGCCGGCTGGACCGACCCGTACAAGATTGCCGCCAACCCGGCGGCCGCTCAGTCGGCATCGAGCGATGCCGCGCCTGCCGCAAGCACCACCGCAAGCGCCGATGACGACCCCATCCGCCACATGGTCGTCTCGGGCCGCAAGGGCGAAATCGCGGCCGAGACCGAGCGTCTGCTGGCAGATCACGACGCCATGGACCTCATCAACAACCACTTTATCCCCGCCCTCGACGAGGTTGGCGTCCTCTTTGACCAGGGCAAGTTCTTCTTGCCGCAGCTCATGGCCTCGGCCGAGGCCGCGCGTGTGGGCTTCGACACCATCAAGCGCCTGATGCCCGCCGGCGAGATTGCCGACAAGGGCAAGATCTGCGTGGCCACCGTCAAGGGCGACATCCACGACATCGGCAAGAACATCGTCAAAATGCTGCTCGATAACTACGGCTATACCGTCTTTGACCTAGGCCGTGACGTCGACCCGCAGGAGGTGCTCAGGACCGTACAGGAGCGCGACATCAAGCTCGTCGGCCTCTCGGCGCTTATGACCACCACGGTCGTCGCCATGGAGGAAACCATCAAGCTGCTTCATGCCGAGGTGCCGGGCGTCAAGATCATCGTGGGCGGCGCCGTGCTCACCCCCGAATACGCCAAGCAGATCGGCGCTGACTACTACGCCAAGGACGCCGCCGAGAGCGCACGCATCGCCGAAGAGGTCTTTGGGCAGTAACACAACGGAAACAACCGAGCACCAAAACGTGCCGCACGCGCCACTTGGCACGTGCGGCACGTTAGAATAGACAAGACTATGCTCGTTTTGGCAGATAGGAGCGCAAGGATGGCGATCACGCCCGCAGAAATCGCGGAAACCCGCGGCATGGTTGAGGAGCAGAACCTCGACATCAGGACCATCACCATGGGTGTTTCGCTCATGGGTTGCGGCGACGAGAACCTCGACCGCATGTGCACGAAGATCTACGACCACGTGACGCACACGGCTGAGCACTTGGTCGAGACCGCCGAGAACCTCGAGCGCGAGTACGGTATCCCTATCGTCAACAAGCGCGTCTCCGTCACCCCGGTGGCGCAGATCGCCGCTTGCTGCAAGGATGAGGACCTCACCCCCATCGCGCATGCCCTCGACCGCGCGGCCGAGACGCTCGGCATCGATTACCTGGGTGGCTTCTCCGCACTCGTCCAGAAGGGCATCGGCGACGCCGACCGCCGCGTCATCCAGTCCATCCCCCAGGCGCTCGCTACCACCAGCCGCGTCTGCTCCAGCGTCAACGTCGCCAGCCTGCGCGCCGGCATCAACATGGATGCCGTGCTCATGGCGGCTCAGACCATCATCGACGCCGCCAAGCTTACGGCCGACCAGGATTCCGTCGGCGCTTCCAAGTTTGTCTGCTTTGCCAATATGGTCGAGGACTCCCCGTTTATGGCGGGCGCCGTCCACGGCGGTGGCGAGGCCGACGCCGTCATCAACGTAGGCGTTTCGGGCCCCGGCGTTATGGCCGCAGCCCTGGAGACGCTGCCCGATTCCGCATCGATGATGGAGGTCGCCGAGAAGATTAAGCAGACCGCCTTTAAGATCACCCGCGCCGGCGAGCTCATGAGCCGCGAGGCCGCCCATCGCCTGGGTGTCGAGAAGGGCATTGTCGACCTGTCGCTGGCTCCCACGCCTGCCATCGGCGACTCCGTTGCCCGCATCCTCGAGATCATCGGTGTTGGCACCTGCGGAGGCCCCGGCACGACCTGCGCACTCGCCATGCTCAACGATGCCGTCAAGAAGGGCGGCGTCATGGCCAGCTCCAGCGTGGGCGGACTCTCGGGCGCCTTTATCCCCGTGTCCGAGGATGCCGGCATGATCGCCGCGGTCGAGGCCGGCGCGCTTTCGCTCGAGAAGCTCGAGGCTATGACCTGCGTATGCTCCGTCGGCCTGGACATGATCGCCATCCCCGGTGACACCCCGGTCGAGACCATCGCCGGCATCATCGCCGACGAGATGGCTATCGGCGTCATCAACAACAAGACCACGGCCGTCCGCGTGATTCCCGCCATTGGCAAGGGCGTGGGTGACTGCGTCGAGTACGGCGGCCTGTTTGGCCGTGCACCCATCATGCCGGTGAACCCCAACGCCGGCACCGTGCTTGCCCACCGTGGTGGACGCTTCCCGGCACCGCTGAACTCGCTGAAGAACTAGCTGAGGGGGACTGGCGAGGAGCCCCGGGGAGGGCAAATATATAAGGTCGCCTGCTCGGACAGTCCTGACTCGCACGGAGAGCACATTAAGTGCTCTCCGGCTCGTGCGGAACTCGCGATCGACCTTATATATTTGCCCTCCCCGGGGCTCCCGCACATCGGGATCTCAGTTGAGTTCTATCCCGGTTGCAGTTGCTTCGCTCCTGCACTACATGGTCGATACGGCGGTTTGGCGTTGGATCGGTTCTTTCTGATATATGCTGGTTGCGGCTCTTCTTTTGGGAGGAGTCGCTTTTTTGTTGCTAGGAGGTTGGCCCGTGGTTGATGGGGATGCTCGCTCTGAGCTGCTTTCTGCTGATTGGAATGGCGAATGGATGCGCTTGCAGGCTGGTCGGCGGCGGGCTGATGATTCTTTTGAGTGGGATAAGCGGGCTCGGCATTTTCGGCCGCTTGAGACTGCTCCGTATGCCCGGGACTTTATGAAGCTGTTGGCGTTAAAGCCTGGTGAATCCGTGCTGGATATGGGGTGTGGGGCTGGGTCGATTGCTATTCCGCTTGCTCAGGCTGGGCATTCCGTGATTGCTGCCGACTTCTCCCCTGCTATGTTGGGCACGCTTGATGCTGGCATTGAGTACTATGGGCTCGAGGATTGCATTACACCGCTTGAGCTTGCTTGGGATGATGACTGGGATTTGGTTGGACCGGTCGCGAAAGCGGTAGATGTTGCCTTTGCCAGTCGCTCTGTCACCACGACCAACCTAAAAGGCGCGCTTGCCAAGCTTGATCGAACGGCTCGTCGGCGTTGTGCTGTCACGATGGTCGCCAACTCCAGCCCGCGCTATGACCTGCACCTGATGAACGCCATCGGTGCCTCGGTTACCTGCAGTAATGGCTTTGTGTATGCCTTTAATATCCTCATTCAGATGGGTGCCCTGCCGCAGGTTACGTACTTTGAATCGCCTCGTCGCGATACCTTCGATAGCCTTGAGGCGGGCGTGGCGGACTTCTCCCGCATGCTCGAGCACGGTAACGAGGATAAGATCGACCGTCTGCGCGACTACGTCGCTCAGCATATGATTGAGAATCCCCATGCCGGCGAGCCGGGGTCCAAGGGCGTGCCGCAGGGGCGCTACATGCTCGACCACGTCCGCAAAGTCCGTTGGGCGTTTATTGCATGGGAGCCGGTCTCTTCGGGCCGTCCATAGACCGCTTTCGGCCGCCGTACACGTCCGCCTGTAACCCGCGCTGTTCTCCCGCTCGGCATCCGCATTCTTTTTGAACTGGGCAAACACGCCCCACACCGCGCCGTTCCTGCGCTATCGTGGGACAGCTCACGTAGATTAAGGCCCCATCGTGGGGCGCCCCATAACATAGAAAGCGAGAACCCATGGCACTGACAGGAGCCCAGGTCAAGCAGCTTCGCAGCATGGCCCATCACCTCAACCCCGCCATCATCATCGGCAAGTCCGACATCAACGAGGGCACCGTCGAGCAGACGGTCGCCTACCTGGAGAAGCACGAGCTCGTTAAGTGCTCCGTACTCGATGGTTCCAGCCTTTCCGCCCGCGAGGCCGCCGAAGAGCTCGCCGATCGCTGCCATGCCGAGGTCGTCCAGGTTATCGGCCGCAAGTTCTCGCTGTATCGCGAGTCCTCGCGCAAGGACATCGAGAAGATCAAGCTCGTCTAAGAGCCAACGATCCGGCGAGCCAACATACATCAAGCTTGCGAGCGTCCGAGCAATTCGGACGCTCATTTTTTATCGCTCGACGAGCACGCGGTTAAGCCTGCCCTCCACCAAGCGCTCGTACAGACGCCGCGTCTCGGGCTCGGGCACACCATTGACCTGCTCCCTCAGGTGATGCATATGCCCACTGTACAGCTCGACGATATCGCGTCGTCGCCCCGCCGCACCGTAGACGCGCATAGCGCAACGCACCATGTCCTCGCGCGCCGTCTCTTGCCGCAGCCCCGACTCCACCAGCCATACCGCCGACTGCAGGTCGTTTTCTTCTAGGGCGGCATTCGCGCCCCGAATCATGCAGTCGATATACTTCGATTCCATAATGCGCCGCATACGCAAAAAGTAGGTGGGATTACAGCCATTGGGAACATACAACGGGCCGGCGTAGAGCTGCTCGATCTTAAGGCACAGCTCGATCAGATGGGGTCCGCGCGCACCCGTGCGATTTCCCAAAACTTCGCGGCTTATCTGATCAAACAACCGCACGTCAGTCTTGACGTAATCGCCGTTAAGCCCAATGCACTCGTTTTGGATCAGTACACACGACTTGCCGTCCGGCGTCGGCCCCAAGGCCGAACGCAGGCGCGATATCGTCGAGTACAGATTGTTACGAGCGCTATTGAACTCGGCATGGGGCCACAGCTCCATAGCCAGCGTCTCGCGGTCGACCAGTGCATCCATGCCCAGCGCAAGCCGCTCGGCAAGCGTCGCCGCTTTCTTGCGGCGCCACATCTTATCCGTGATGGGAAACCCGTCGCGCTCGGCGCGAAACGCCCCAAACATGCGGATCTCGATATGGCCAATCACATCGACACCCTCGGCATCGCCGGCCTGGAACAGACGCTCGCCTTCGCCCTCAAAGTCGTCACGCAGCGAATACCGCGACAGCTCGCGCACCGGGAGCTTCTTTCGAATTCTAGCGGCCGGCTCACCCAGACAATGCATCGCAAGGCGCGCAAACAGCCGATACGACGGATCCAAAATCCCTAGGCGGTTCATGGACATCCAGGCTGCAAGGTCGCTATCGCGGCCCGCGGAGGCCAAATGCAGCGCCACCATCCAAGCCTCGGCACCACCGACCTGCGTCCGACTCAAATCGAGCAGCTCTGCCTCTTCGCGCACCGATACCATCGATGTATTGCGTAAGTACGCCGCGCGCTCTAGCAGCAGTGCGTTGTCGCGTATGTATCCAATCGATTCCTCGGCAAGCCTGAGCACCTGCACCGCACGGAATTTGGCATTGACCGGACGCCCCTCAGCCAGCGACTGCCAGCCTTCCAGTATCAAGCCAAACAACTGGACTTGATTGTCACGCACGCGCACGGCAAAACGGTCGAGCTCATTGAATGCCTGCTCATCGGTCACCGGCATGCCGGCAAGCAGGCGCCGCGCCGATAATACCATGCGCACCCAGATGGCGAGTGCTCGGATTCCACGCGCTTCGAGCGCCTCGAGCGTCAGGGCCATCTCGTCATCACGCTCGTCAGTCCCTGCATACGACCCATCAAACAGCTCCGTCAACATGCGGTCCGCCCGCACAAACGTCCCCGCAATATCGAGCTCGCAATCGTAGGCCTTATCCGTTTTGAGTCCCGCGAGGATCTCACCACCCTTCGCCCGCTCGGTCAGCCCATGCTTTATCTCGACATGTGCGGACAGCATGTCGAGTGCGGCACAAGACACCTCACTTTCCAACGCCGTATGGCTTGCCGGAAGCCCCAGACCACTATCTCCATAACAAGCGGCCGTAAACGCGTGCGCCACCTTCCACGACACGGGATCGAGCTCGCAAATCGCTTGCTCGCCCGCATGCTCGATAATTGAGGCCATATACCGCGCGAGCTTTGTATTGGAGACGCTCACCGCCGCCAGATAGATGCCGAGCGCCTCGTCAGGCGTCGGCTCCGATGCCTGGCCATCTGCCTCGGTCTTTCCCAGCGCCGCGCGGCAAACATCCCCTCCATGCCCCGTCAGGGCCAGATCGACCCCATACTGCCCGGCAAGCTCCAACACCGCACTGCGGTCCAAAAACGCGTCGGCAAGGTCCATCGCGGTATCGCAGCGCCCTGCTTTAATCAAAATACGTGCCGCCCGCACAACAAGTTCGGGGCGAATTTCGGCAACCAGCTTGCGCAATCGCAGGCGTGCGTTATCCTCGGTACCCAAGCAGGTAAAGCTCCGGTCTGCCGGATCGACGCCAAAAATGGGATAATCGCGGACAAGATAGGACTGGTCAATCGCCGAAAGCCTAACACCGCATGCCTCGAGCTCCGAAATATTGCCCTCACCCATTAAGACCATCAAGCATGCCACGCTAAACAGGGCGTTGTTCTCGAGCGACGCCAGATCAACAAGTGCCGCACCGTAGATATTGACGATCTCGTTTTCGAGCATCTGGGCAACGTCTCCCTGCCCGTATAGTCCCGACTGCATAGCCGAGACGAGCTCGGGCACGCCCTGCGTAAGCTGATAGAAGTCGAGCGATGTGCTGATCGAAAACGCCGATGCCCACGCCGAATACTCATAGGCATGCACCTTGAGCATCTGCGCGTTAACTTTAATCGAATCGCCCAGTCCATGAATCAGCTGGCGATTCGAAGGACGGCAGCTCATAAAGACCCCAACCCCCATAGCACGCAGGCTTCGGATTCGGTCGATCAACTCCTCGGTCTCGCCCTGGCTGAGGTTCGGCACGTTATCGATTGCAATCAGGGAATGCGGCTTGCCCTTAAGCTCTTCGGTAACGACCTCGAGCTGCATAAACACCTCGCGCCCAATGGCGCGGTCGGCCTCGATGATCCGCACGGGACCTCGCGTCGGATCGTTTTTAACCTCTTGGGCATACTGCAGCAGCACCGAGGTTTTCCCAAAGCCATCAGGCGCGTAGAGGACTACGATGCCGGCTTTTCGGCCCTTGGCGATAAGTTCGTTCATCAAGCGATCGCGCCGCACCGTATAACTACTGCCCAGCGGCATAAGCTCGAGGTCGTCCGTATTGCCCAAATCGTTAACCATGCCCGCTCCTCAACTCGACCACATGGACACCGTAACGCTAGACCATATGTATCGCTAGATGAATAGAGCGATGCTACGGTTTAGGATGTTTGTTGGTACGCAAATGGCAAGTTTTTGTTCAGCGTGGTCCGATTGAAACTTATCCCCCAACCAATCAGTCTTTGCGCAGGTCAATGCGCTTGCCAGCTTGTCCCATCCGTTGGCAGTGTACCTCAAATGAGTGCTGTTCAATTGTGTTGCGCAACTCACCTAACGCCAGCTACCGTCTACGACCTTTTCATAGCATTTATGCATAGTATCTGTTATGGAATGAATCATGCTGCACCTGACGCACCCGTCAAGTTCGCGGCAAGATTTTCGTCAAGCACACGGCGCGCGCTCAGCAAAAAGGCCCCCGCAAAGCGGAGGCCTTCGGCAAAGCTATGTCGAGGTGATAGGCTATCGCTACTTGCAGAGCGAAAGGGCGGCCTCGTCGGCAACGACAACGCAGTTGGTGTGCAGTTGCAGGATCGAGGCAGGGCACTCGGGGGTAACCGGACCATAGCACATGTCATGCACGGCCTGTGCCTTGGCCTCGCCGTTGGCGACGACCAGGATCATGCGGGCATACATGATGGTCTGGGTGCCCATGGTGTAGGCCTGACGGGGCACGTCGTCGATGCTGTCGAACAGGCGGCTGTTGGCCTGAATAGTGCTCTCGGTAAGGTCGACGCAGTGCGTACCCTTGGAGAAGTGGTCATCGGGCTCGTTGAAGCCAATGTGACCGTTGTTACCGATGCCGAGCAGCTGCAGATCAGGGTAACCGGCAGCAGCGACGATCTTGTCGTACTCAGAGCAGGCAGCGGCAGCGTCGGGATTGGAGCCATCGGGCACATGCGTGTTGTTCAGGTCGATGTTAATGTGATCGAAGAAGTTCTCACGCATAAAGTAGTGGTAGCTCTGGGGATCGTCGTGCGAAAGGCCACGATACTCGTCGAGGTTGTAGGTGCTGACCTCGGCAAAGTCGACGTCACCCTTCTCGTACCAAGCGGCGAGCTGCTTGTAGGCGCCAATCGGGGTGGAGCCGGTGGCAAGACCCAGCACGCAATCGGGCTTGAGGATAACCTGGGCCGAGATGATATTGGCGGCCTTGCGGCTCATATCCTCGTAGTCTTTAGCTTTAATGATCTTCATTACGCGTCCTTTCTCGTACAAGAGAGGCAAGGCTCCCCTTACAAGCACTTGCCCGCGGCCCGCGTCGGCCGCAACCAACGTGTGCGGCCACCAGGGCGAGGTCGCGTAATGTATATGTCTCGTGTCTACCCGCGTCGAGGCCCCTGCCCGTCCACGGTGACCCAAAGCTGTTTAGCTTCGGACAAATCCCATCTTGCCACGGAGGGCGTCCTCTTTCAAGGGCGCCCTCCGTAAACGTGTTTGAATTGTAGGCTAAAGGCCGAGCGCGCTCACTAGCGCTCGCGAGCGACGATGAGTTGGTCCATCTCCTCGACATGCTCGCCAACGGAACCCTTGATGCTCGAGAACTCAACGGAGTTGCACACCAAGATGGGAACCGTCACATCGTAGCCCTCGGCAGCAATTGCCTCGCGATCGAACTCAATGAGTACATCGCCCTTATGGACGATGTCACCCACTTGCGCATGTACGGTAAAGTGCTTGCCCTCGAGCTGAACAGTGTCCAAACCAACGTGGATGAGCACGTCTAGGCCATCGACCGTGTTGAGCGCAACGGCGTGTCCCGTGGGAAAAATGGCCTCGACCTTGGCGTCTGCCGGCGCAATCACGCGCGTACCGGTAGGCTGAATCGCCACGCCCTGGCCCAAAAGGCCGGTGGCAAACGTCTGGTCATTGACCTCGGACAACGGAATGACATCACCCGAGATGGGAGCATCCAGCGTAAGGACTCGACCACGCATACCAAAAGACCTAAGGACTTTAGTGAACATGCTCCCCCTCGGACATACCAATCAATCAAAATAACCTTAACAGTCTACCACTTGGCACCCGTATTTGGCCATTAGGGAAGTTCGCGCTTGACAACCTCGACGATATCGTCAACAACACGCTGGGTCAGCTCGTGCGTCTCCGCCTCGGCCATAACGCGAACCAGCGGCTCGGTACCGCTCGGGCGCACCAAGATGCGACCGCGACCGTTGAGCTCCTTCTCGGCGGCAGCGACGGCGTCCCAAATGGGCTGGCAATCGTCCAGGCCGGCCTTGTTGTCCGAATGCACGTTGACGAGCACCTGCGGGTACTTCTTCATGATGCCGGCAAGGTCGGTAAGGGTGCGGCCGGTGCGCTTGAGCACGGCCAGCAGCTGCAGGGCCGTCACCAGACCGTCGCCGGTGGTGTTGTGCTCCAGGAAGATGATGTGGCCGGACTGCTCGCCACCGATAACGGCACCGTCCTCGAGCATGCGCTCAAGAACATAGCGGTCGCCCACGGCGGTCTGGACCATCTCAAAGCCCTGCTCCTTCATTGCGATGGAGAAGCCCAGGTTGCACATGACGGTCGAGACGATCTCGGAGTTGGCGAGCTTGCCGCGAGCGGCCAGGTCGGAGCCACAGATGGCAAGAATGTAGTCGCCATCGATCTCGTTGCCCTCACTGTCCACGAACAGCACGCGATCGGCATCGCCGTCGTGGGCTAGGCCGATATCGGCGTGGGTGCGCAGCACGAGCTCGCGCAGGGGCTCAAGGTGCGTGGAGCCGCACTCGACGTTAATGTCGGTGCCGCAGTAATCGGTGTTGATGGCATGCACCGTGGCGCCCAGGCGCTGCAGCGCGGCAGGCGTGGTCTGGCAGGAAGCACCGTGACCGCAGTCGACAGCAACAACCAGGCCGTCGAGCTTAAGACCGTCGAGCGTGCTGATGGCATGATCGACATAGGCCTTGCGGGCGTCCTTCATTTTGATGATGTGACCCACACCGGCGCCGGTCGGCAGCGTATCGGCAGCCATGGCCTCCTCGGACATGACCCAGGCGCTGATCTCTTCCTCAACCGCGTCGGGAAGCTTCATGCCCTTACGACTAAAGAACTTGATGCCGTTGAACTCCGGCGGATTGTGCGAAGCAGAAATGACAATGCCGCCGTCGAGCTCGTTTTGAACGGTGAGCAGCGCCACGGCCGGCGTAGGGATAACGCCGCAGCAATGCGGGCGACCGCCCTCGGCCATAATGCCGGCGGTCAGAGCACTCTCGAGCATGGTGCCCGAAAGACGCGTATCGCGACCGATGCAAATGTCCGGGCCAAGGAACTTGGTCGCCGCGCGGCCCAGACGAAATGCAAGGTCGCACGAGAGGTCGGCGTTGGCGACGCCACGGACGCCATCGGTACCGAAGATGTTCTGGGGCATAGGATCGCTCCTTCCCAAGTGGGCAAAACGCAGTCGCCCACCCTAGTCGAAAAAGAAAAGCGGGACCCGCCGAGCAATCGGCAGGCCCCGCTTGTACATTGTATCTCGTAAGGAGATAAAACCTTAGCGCTTGGAGAACTGGGGAGCGCGGCGGGCCTTCTTGAGGCCGTACTTCTTGCGCTCGACCACGCGAGCATCGCGCGTAAGGAAACCGGCCTTCTTGAGGTCAGCACGGTAGTCGCCAGCGTTCAGAAGAGCGCGAGCGATGCCCAGGCGCAGAGCGCCGGACTGACCGGAGATGCCGCCGCCATCGCACAGAGCGATAACGTCGAACTGACCGGCGGTGTCGGTCACCTTGAAGGGAGCAAGGGCGTTCTCAACGAGCTGATGACGGCCGAAATACTGCTCGGCGTCACGCTTGTTGATGGTCACCTTGCCGGTGCCGGGGACGAGACGGACGCGGGCGACGGCGTTCTTACGACGGCCGGTACCCTGGTAGACAACGGTGTTCTCAGCCATCTTTAAGCCTCCAGCTCAATCTTCGTGGGGTTCTGGGCAGCGTGCGGATGCTCGGCACCAGCGTAGACCTTAAGCTTGGTCATCTGGGCACGGCCGAGGGTGGTCTTGGGCAGCATGCCGCGAACGGCGCGCTCGATGACCTTCTCCGGGTGCTTCTCCATAGCCTGGCGGAAGCTCTCAGCCTTGAGGCCGCCGTTGTAGCCGCTGTGGCGATAATAGGTCTTCGTGTCGGCCTTGTTACCGGTAAGCTGGACCTTATCGGCGTTGATGACGACAACGAAGTCGCCGCAGTCGCTGTTGGGCGTGAACTGGGGCTTGTTCTTACCGCGCAGGATCATTGCGATCTGGGTGGCAAGACGGCCCAGGACAGCACCATCGGCGTCGACGAGAACCCAGTTGCGCTGGACCTCGCCCTGCTTGGCGTAGTGAGTCGATTTCGAAATCACTTAGACTCCTCCATGTACAGTACGTGTTGTTACAGAGATTCACGGGGCTCTGCAAGTAACCCGTCCATATTACCCCGCTCGCCGCTCGAGTCAACAGGTATTTTGGCTCCGACCAGAGTTTCTGCACATGTCGTCCATGGGTCATGACGTCGCGACGCTAGCGCTCGACAAACGCCTCGATATCACTCAGTAGGCGCTTTGCCTCCTGGCGGCCCTGAATATACAGGTCGAGGAGCTTTGCCGAATCGTGCTCAACGTGACCGACCTCGACCGGCTTTTGCGGGGCAACGACCAGCGCGCGGCCCTCGCGCTCATACTTCCACAGGTGCATGCGCTGGATGTTATAGCGGTCGTGGCGCGTCTCGATAGCCTCGAGCAGGTAGGGGTAGTCGGCATAGCGAGCGCGTGCGGCGGGCATAAACTCGTAGGGCTTTTTCTCGTACGAGCGGTCCTGCGTGACAATGACAACCGCGCGATCGAAGCCCGCTTCCTCCAGCACGTGCTCGATGGGGACCGAATCGGCTACGCCACCATCGACGTATTTGTGCCCGTCAATCTCGACCGGCGGCGTCACCAGCGGCAGTGACGTCGAGGCGCGCACGACGTCGAGGTCAAGTACGGCGCTTTTGACCGGCAGGTACGTGGCGGTTCCAAAGAGCATGTCCGTCGCAACGGCGTACATCTCGATGGGGCTCGCGTCGAACGTCTCGTTGTCAAAGGGGTCCAGGCGGTCCTGGACATCGTTGAAGATAAAGTCATATCCCACAATAGAGCCCGTGGACGCAAACGATGCGGCGCCCATGTAGCGGCTGTCGTTGCAGAAAGCCAGGTTGATGCGGTTGGCACGGCCGATCTGGTGCGACTTGTAGTTCACGCCGTTGAGGGCGCCAGCCGATACACCGTAGACAGCCGGAATCTCGACGCCAGCCTCCATGAGGACGTCGAGCACGCCCGCGGTAAACTGCCCGCGAAAACTGCCGCCCTCCAGGACGAGCGCGACCTTGCCGGCGTTCTTTGCCTTATCTTCTGCAGTCATATTGACCTCCTGCGATTGCGTTTTGGCCTTCTTCTACCCAGTTTTGGAATGGAGGGCGCATAGGTTTTGGAGTTGGAGGGGTCAGGTCGGTCAAGCCGCCCTCCCCGAGTAGTCAATTTGGGACGGGGCTATTTTAGCTACCCTTTGACTGTCGATGAGCCCTCTGGAGCTGGGATAACGATCAGCCGGCATTTAGGGGTAGCTAAAATAGCCCCGTCCCAAATTGACTGCTCACGGTCTCAGGACAAATTCCGGGTCGCAGTTTCCGCTTGAGCAGGCATCCGGAAAGCATGTCCCGTTCTGGGCGCGAATTCTGTGATGAATTTTCCGCTAGCCATTCATTTGGAAACTGCATCCCATTCCGAACGAAGATTCCGGGATGTACTTTCCGCTTGAGCTGCCATTGGGAAAGCATATCCCACTCTACGGCTCGATTCCGGGTCGCAGTTTCCGCTTGAGGCATCATCCGGAAACTACATCCCAGTCTGAGCGCGGATTCCGGGACGTGCTTTCCGCCTGGGCTGCCATCGGGAAAGCGCATCCCACCCTGCGTTGCTGCGGCGTTTTCTTTACGCCCGCGCCCTGCACAGAGTTCGATTCTCCGCGGATGAAGGGGATCAGTCGGCGCGGGGCATAGCCAGCAGAAATGTCGTCGGCAGCACATCTCTTTTGGGTTGGGGCTTTGCGCGGAGAATCCGCGTATTTGCTTCGCAAATCCGCACCGGCTTCGGCCGCCTGCCGGCGTCCTCGCCCGCGGGCTAAAAACGCTTCGCGTTTGTTTAACGCTCGCGCCCTGCATAGAGTTCGATTCTCCGCGGTATCTGTAAGCAATAAAAAGGCAGGTAGAGACACTTCTCTACCTGCCTGTAACTATTGGTGGAGGCGCGGAGAATCGAACTCCGGTCCACGAAAGCCCCCTGATTGGCATCTCCAAGCTCAGTCGCTGGTTTTGTCTCGGACGCTTTGCGCGCAGCGACACGCTCGCGGCATCCCAACCGGTTCGGTCTTAGCCCGCGCCATACCGATTACGCGCGCGGGAGCATTCCCCTAAAATGACGTCGCGCCGGTGTCGGGGAAATCACCGGGTTGACGCGCCGCTATAAACTAAGCAGCGAGAGCCATAGGCTCAAAAGAAGAGTTGTTGTCAATTCAATTTGACGGTACCCCTGTTTAACGAGGCGAGGAGACCTCGGCTTGCTTCCTCTCTCAGAGCTATCGTGTCGAAACCAGTCGCCCCCGAATGTCGGGAAAGTCTGGATGGTATTGGGCACGAGCACCCAACACCCGTCGACTTTTCAAGGAACATGCGGGGCGAGCCCCGCTTGTGGAGTGTTATCTTACCACGTTCTGAAAGCGGACAGCTGTTCTATGCACGAGCTGTGAAGACCCCAATGTGCGCCGCACTTCGCACTTTTGCTACCGATCGCGTCACGTATATTTTCGCCAAGCAAAATTGACCCATCGAAAGGACCGTTATGGATACCAAGCAGCAACTCGTCAATGCCCTCGCAGGCCTGGGCTCAACCATTACCGAAGCTATGGATGTCATCGAGGGCTTTGTCCCCTGCGGACATCCCGCCCTCACGGTATCGAACGCACTCGTCGCGCTGGACGCTGACGATGATGCGGCTCTCGCCCAGCAGCTTGAGACCGTCGAGGGTTTTATCGACCACGTGAGTGAGAACCGCGGCGTGGCCGCCTACCACGGCATCGAGGTCGAGCTCGCGGGGCCCAAGGCCGATCTGTTCGCAGCAATCCGCGAGGTAGGCGCCCTTATGCAGACCGCAGGCGTCAAGAACACCCAGGTCAACGAGTGGGTCTACCGCAGTCTGGCAGCACTAAACGATTCCGATGAAAAGGCTGCCAAAAAGCTCGCCGAAGCTCCCCTCGTCAAGGCAGCGCTTTTGTAATTAAAGGATGCGCGGCCTTCTGAGCGCCGACGTTCCGAAGGCCGCGCAGACAGCCAGGCGTTAGCAGGACACCCGCCCACCACGTTCGGCCAGAGCAAGAATCGGCATCATTTGGCGCGGGGTCTTTGCTGCGAGATCGGCATGTTCGAGCAGCTTGCGATCGTTGGTCACCAAGTAATCGACCTGCGCGCGCTTGCACGCAGCGAGTACCAAGTTGTCCTCGTAATCGCGATGGAGCGCTAAGTATTTGTCGGCCAGCCAAAGGTCCGACACATCTGCACCCACGGCCGTAGCGTTTTCGGTCATGTTCCGGACAAACGCCAACGCCGCATCGCCAATTGCACGGGCAGATGCCTCGTCGAGCGCTCCCCCGCTGGCAAGAACGCTGCGCTTCAGCTCGTGTTGGACAACGTACAGCACGTCCTTAGCGATATGAACCGGAAAGAACAGCAACGCCCCCGTCTCCGTCGCCTGCCCAATAAACGCACGCGCGGCAAGCGACTCGGCATGGTCAACACAAAACGAATCAACCCATACGTTGGCGTCCACCATGATCTTGAGAGGCGCCCCACTCACTGGATCATCCCCTTTTGGCGATAATGCTCATCCATGGCTTCGGAATAGATTGTGTCCCAACCGCGATCGTCGGATACGGGCGACGGAGCGATGCCCAGATCTGCATAAAGCCGGTCGGCCGCTGCCCACGACGCGGCGAACGGAGTATCGTGCGCGACGGTCTGTTGCCGGCCATCAACGGCAGACAGCACTTCTTCACACTGCCCGCCACCCTGTGCGACTTTGGCCACGATCTTTTTGATGAGCTCGGGCAGCGAGGCGCCCGAAAGCCGCAGCGCCTCCTCGGCACGGTTCTTGACCTGGCGATCCACGCGAACGTTCACCTGCGCCATGCCACTAACAGCACCCACGTCGAACCCCTCTCTTCAATTGCTAGCTTTGCTAGCAACACTATATAGAGAAGCTAGCAAATGGTCAAATGCAAAAGGCCTGCGCCCAGACGACACCGATGCCGTCTGGGCGCAGGCCAGATAACGTGGGCGAACACGTCTGCTAACGCAGGTACGCCTTTGCGTTGCTCAGGCTGTAGGCGATCGTTGAGCCGTTGTGCAGCAGTGACGAAGTCTGCGGAGTGATCATGCCGGTAATGCCCAGTGCCAAGAGTGCTGAGTTGGTGAGCATCACCTTAGAGTAGGAGCTCGTCAGACGATCAATGAGGCCCTGGCTCATGCGGCGCAGGCGTACGATCGCAGCGAGATCAGTGTCGGTCAGGATGATGTCGGCGACCTCCTTGGCGATGTCGCTTCCGCCACCCATCGCTAGGCCCACGTCGGCCAAACCGAGCGCCGGTGAGTCGTTGACGCCGTCACCCACCATGGCAACGTGGCGCCCCTCACTCTTAATGCGCTCCACATACGCGTACTTGTCCTCGGGCAGCAGCTCGGCCTTAAACTCGTCGACGCCCGCCTCTCGCGCAATGCGCTCGGCCGTGCGCTCGGAGTCGCCCGTGAGCATAACGACATGCTTGACGCCCAACGCGTGCAGGTCGGCGATGGCCTCGCGGACCCCGGACTTGAGCGGGTCCTCGATACCGAGCACGCCCACAACGGTGCCGTCGACCGCCAGATACAGCGGCGACAGCCCCTGCATCTGGGACTCGATGCGCTCCTTGATGTCGGTTTCGAGCTGTGCACCCTCATCTTCGAATACAAAGTGCGCGGAACCGATGATGGCGCGGCGCCCTTCGATGGACGAAGCGATGCCGTGTGCCACGATGTACTCGACGGCGGCATGGCGCTCGCGATGCTCGAGCCCACGCTCGCGGGCGGCGTTGACCACGGCGCGCGCCACCGGATGCGGAAAATGCTCCTCCAAGCAAGCGGAAAGGCGCAGGACCTCGTCCTCGCTCCAGCCATCGGTGGTGAGCACACAGGCAAGACGCGGCTGTGCCTCGGTGAGCGTACCGGTCTTATCAAAGACAATGGTATCGGCCTTGGCAAACGACTCAAAGTACTTGGCGCCCTTGACCATGACGCCCATCTTGGCAGCATCGCTCATAGCAGTCATGACGGCGACGGAACCCGTGAGCTTGAGTGCGCACGAGTAGTCGACCATCAACGCCGCTGAGGTCTTGATAAGGCTGCGGGTGGTAAGCGCAACCAGGCCCGCGAGCAGGAAGTTCCACGGGACGATCTTGTTGGCAAGGTCTTCCATGTGCGACTGGCCCTCGGACTTGAGCGAGTCGGCCGCCTGCACGAGCGAGACGATCGAGCGGAGCTTGGTCTGAGCCGTGTTGGCGCGCACACGCACCAAGATACTGCCGTCTTCCACGACGGTGCCGGCGAATACATCGTCGCCCGCGCTGCGCTCGACGGCAAGCGGCTCGCCGGTCAGGGTCGCCTGGTTGACCATGGCGCTCCCCTGTTCGACCACACCGTCAATGCAGATGGACATGCCGGTGCGCACGGCTACCAAGTCGCCGGGCTCAAGCTCGGTGGCGGCAACGCTCACCTCGGTGTCGCCGACGACCTTTTGCGCCTTGTCGGGCACATCGAGCAGCGAGTTGATGAGCTCGTTTTCGCTCATGGCGCGCGTGTAGTCCTCGAGCAACTCGCCCACGTTGAGCAGGAACATCGTCTGGCCCGCGGTATTGACGTCGCGCTTAACAAACGAGATGCCAATGGCCGAGGCATCGAGCACGGGGACGGTCAGACGCGGTTGCGCGAGCTCGTGGAGAGCGGCGCGCAAAAAGGTTATGTAACCGGCCACGACAAAGATGGCACGCAGCGGCGTAGGCAGGAACCAGCGGCGCGCGTAGTGGGCGCCGATAAGTGTGGCAAGATCCATGACGAGCTTGTGCTTGCGCGGCTCGAGTTGCATCACGTAGCCCGACTTGGCATCGGCGATAGCTTGAGCATCGAGTGCGCCCAAGGCGTCGAGCACGCTCGCGCGGCGCGGCTCGTCGTACTCCAGCGCCATCTGGCCAATACGGCCATACACGCGCACCTTGTGCACGCCGTCGATATCGCCACCAAGCTTAAGAAGCGCATCGAGATCGCTCTCTGGCACAGGACCCGCCAATTGAAGACGGGTCCTGCCAGGGATCTCGCTGATAATCGAGAATCTCATAGTTTGTGCCTAGGAGCGCTACTCGGCTGCCTCGTCAGCAGCGGCCTCGCTCTGGGTGATGTAGGCAGCCTCGGCAACCATGTCATCGACATTAGCCTTGGCCTGCTCGACCATGTCCTGGTAGCAGTTCTTGACGCGCATACCGCACGCGATGCCCTGCACGCAGGCGTTCTTTACCGGAGCGCTGGTGAGCAGCTTGATGCCGGCCGTGCCGAGCAGAAAACCGCCACCAACAAGCAGGGTGTTAAACGTCGACTTCTTCATGTTGCTTCTCCCTTTTGCCGCATTGGACGCGGCACGGCGCCTCAGCACCCGAGTTCATTAGTTAGCTCGAGCGCACTTTTAGAAAATACTTTAGTTTATCTAACTAATAAGGTCAACAAAGGTTAACTCTTTGGAAACTATGGGGGTGAGGTCAATATGACGAAGGGACTGCCCCTTTGTCACATTATGGGACTGTCCCTTTGTCACATTCCTACAGCTGCCAGGCAGCCGCCTCCTTTTGCAGCGCAACCATGCGGGCGAATTCTCCGCCTGCCGCCTTGAGCTGTGCCGGAGAACCCTGCTCGGCAACCACGCCATTCTTGAGCACAACGATTTTGTCGGCATTTTCCACCGTACGCATACGGTGGGCAATAACGATAACCGTCTTACCTGCAAGCAGACGGGAGAGTGCCTGTTGCACCACGGTCTCGTTCTCCACATCCAAGCTTGCCGTCGCCTCGTCCAACAGCACGATGGGCGCGTCTTTGAGCAGTGCGCGGGCGATGGAGATGCGCTGGCGCTCGCCGCCGGAGAGTTTGGAGCCGTTCTCTCCAATCATAGTGTCATAGCCCTGCGGCATGCGGTTCACGAACTCGTCACAGTTGGCGGCACGCGCGGCTGCAAGCACTTCCTCATCGGTGGCATCACGACGCCCGAGGCGGATGTTTCCCATCACCGTGTCGTCAAAGAGCAGCACGTCTTGGAACACAATGGCGTAGTCGCGCAGCAGCACCTCGGGATCCACGCCCGCAACATCCACACCGCCCACGGCAACCTTGCCCGCAGTGGCATCCCAAAAGCGCGCGGCCAGGCGGCTCACCGTAGACTTACCGGAACCCGAAGGACCGACCAGCGCCGTGACCTCGCCTTCCTTGGCGGTAAAGCTCACATCGGTAAGAACTTTCTCGCCGGCGCGTCCGTCCTCGCCCGCACCATAGCCAAATGCCACGTGATCGAACACCACATCGTGGCCCGCAGGCTCAAAGTTCTCGCTGCCCCGCGCCACAGGCTCTTCCATGATGGAACGCATGCGCTTGGCAGACGACTCGGCGGCAAACAGCTCGGACACTAACATTAATGCCTGGTCAAAGGGCGCATAGATACGGCTCACCATAAGCAGGAAGGCAAACAACACCAAAAAGTCGACCTGCCCGGAGGCGACCATCGCGGCACCCGTGACCAGCGTGGTGGCAATGCCCAGACGCAGGATGGCAAAGGCGGAGTTGACCAAAAGCCCGTTAACGAGCTCGCCCTTGGTAGTCTCGCGCTCCTCGGCATCGATCACGGCGTTGAGCCCCTCAAGATAATGGGCCTCCTGGTTGGTGGCGCGGATCTCGCGAACGCAGTCGAGCGTCTCTTGAATTGCCTCGGTAACCTTGACCTTCTCGGCACGCACGCGATCGAACACCGGAGTCATGGGGCCGCGCGTTAGATACAGCACGGCAAAGGCCACGGGAACGCTCCAAAACGCCGCAATCGCCAGCTGCCAGCAAAAGAACAGCGACGCCACGAATACAATTGCGCTTGCGATGATGGCACCCCAAAGCTCTCCCAGCACGTGGCTGTAGGCGTGCTCCATGGCCTGGACGTCACCCATGATAGTCTCGGTTAAATCGGCCAGATCACGACGACCAAAAAACGACAGCGGCAATTTGCGCAAGCGCTCGGCGATCTCCATACGCTGCTTGCCGCACTCCTCGTAAAAGATGCAGTAGGTGTAGTAATACTGCTGCCAGTTAGAGGCAAAGAGCATCACGAAAAAGACCAGGAGGCCGCCCACGATCGGCAGGGCATCCGGCAGGTCAGCCCCGCTGGCGAGATGCTCGACAAAGCTGGCCATAACCAGGAATAGAAAGCCCATGCCGGCCATGGTAATAAGATTGGTGAGCGTGGTCCAGAAGATGCCGCGTTTTACGCCGGCGATGCCTTTATCGGATAGGAAATACTTCTTTTGGAATGAGGCGAACATTTAGGCCTCGCCTCCCTTCGCGACGGCGGTATCCGCGGTCGTAGCAGTAATCTTCCAACTCGCGGCCCGCTCGTACTCAGCCCACATCTTGGCATACAGGCCGTTTTGGGACAGCAGCTCGGCATGGGTACCCGACTCCTGCACGCTGCCCTGGTTGAGCACCACGATTTGGTCTGCGCCCACCACGGTCGAAAGCCGGTGCGCAATCAGAATGACCGTGCGGCCCGCCGCCAGCTTGCTAAAGGCGCGCTGGATGAGCGCCTCGTTCTCGGGATCGGCAAACGCCGTGGCCTCGTCGAGCACCACGATAGGCGCGTCTTTAAGGATCGCGCGGGCGAGCGCCACGCGCTGGACCTCGCCGCCCGAAAGATATGCTCCGCCAGCGCCGAGCATGGTATTGATGCCCTGCGGGAGCTTGGCCACAATGTCGTCGCACTGAGCTGCGGAGAGGGCCGCACGCACTTCGTCGTCAGTGGCCGTAGGCTTGGAGGCGCGCACGTTGTCGGCAAGTGTTTGCCGGAACAGCTGGTTGGTCTGGAACACGAAGGCGACCTGGTCCATAAGCTCGTGCGGATCCATATCGCGAACGTCCACACCGCCTACGAGCACTCGACCCGAGGAGACATCCCAAAAACGCGGGATCAGGCTTGCGCAGGTTGACTTACCGCCACCCGAGGGACCCACCAGGGCGAGGGTGCTACCAGCGGGAACGCTGAAACTTACATGGCTAACGGCAGGTGCCTCGGCGCCCTCGTACGTAAAGCTCACGTCCTCAAATCGCACGTCGCTGCCGGCAGGGTGCTTGGGTTGGGCGGGCACGGAGAGCTGCTTGGAATCCATGACGCTTCGAATACGAGCCAACGAATCGGCACTCATCTGAGAGGCCTCGCCCACAAACATGAGCTTGGTCATGGCCGTCGGTACCACGGCCGAAAATATCGCGTAAAACGTGAAGTTGGTCATAAAATGCGCGAAGTCCGTCTCGCCTGGCGCCAACAGCAACGCCACGGGCAACAGGAATGCCACAAGACCATTGAGCGCGGTAAGGTTGAGTACCTGCGGACCTCGGCAGAACGTGCCCGCATAGTTTTGCGCCATGTCGGCGTATTCGGCGATTGCATCGTGGAAGGCCTTAAAGGAGTAGACCGTCTGCTGAAACACCTTGACCACGGGGATGCCGCGTACGTATTCGGTGCCGGTCTTGTTCATCTTGACCAGCGCTCCCATGTAGGCCTTCATGAACTCGGCGCCTTCGCCGCTCATCATGGTGGCCATGGCGCCAAACGAAACGACGACCGAGATAAGGCATGCCGCGCCCAAGCGCCAATCGAGGGCGAAAAGCAGCACGAGCAAGCCCACGACCATGGCGGCGGCGCCGGCGATATCGGGCAGCATGTGCGCGAGCAGGGTCTCGGTGGAGGCGGCGCATCCGTCTACAATACGGCGCAGCTCACCGGTGGCGTGCGTGTCAAAGTAGCCGAGCGGCAGCTTAAGCAGGTGCTCGCTCGTAGTCTTGCGGATATTGGACGCGCAGCGAAACGCAGACAGGTGCGTGCACATGAGCCCCACGAAATAAGCTACGATGCTTGCCAGCGCAAACCCCACGGCCCACCAGCCATACATCGCGATGTCGCAGGCTTCGCTCCAGTTAGGTGCCACGGCGATCAGGTCGCGAGCGACAAGCCAAATGCACACGTACGGGCCAAAGCTCAGCAGCTGCGAGAGCGCCGAGAGCGCCATGCCCAAATACGTTAGGAATTTACGGTCACCGGCATACGCGAGCAACTCGCCGATGCCTCCACCTTCCCTTTTTGATCCCTTTGCCATGAGATTCCTTTCTAACGGCTTGAGAGTTAACCGTAATGAACTTATCATTGATGTGTTAGCCATGGCTCACAATCAAGCCAGGCGTGGACGTTTCTGCAAAGGAAAGGGACGCTTTTGCAAATACGGCGGGCAGCGACCGACATAACCGAGCTCTACGCACCACAGTTTGAGCAGTTTGGCCTGGAGCTTTCCGGCAAGGGCGCTGTCTTCACCGGCGAGGTGGCAAACGATCGGGCGCACGGACGCGCATGGATCATGCCCCTCTCCCCTGCCTGCATCGTCATGGAGCATTTCATCACCCCGACGCACGATATGTACCTGGCCGAATACACACCCGAGCCATATGCCTGCGTGAGCGAGGTCAGCGCGCCCACACTTACATGCATGCCCGAGGCTGGCATAACGCCCGCGAACCTCAAACCATTGCATGGACCGTGGCCAAACAATGCCGTTTGCAGCTTTATCCAAGATAACTGTGGCGAGGAATTAAGCCCGCTGTTTGCGGGGGAGCTCTATCACTCGCGCTCGGTGCTCTTTTTGCCTGGATATTTTGACGAACTGGAGCACCGCTATCCCACCGAGTTCGCGGGAATCTTTGAGGCGTTTGCCGAGCCATGGCACGAGGAAGCGACGTCTGCCATCTGCCACACGCTGCGCCGGGTTAACGAGGACCGCGCTCGCACCGTAGGCGGACACGTCTATATGCAGGGCATCGTGGAGACCATGGTCGCGGAGCTCGCCTGTTCGCGCGCGGCCCACAAGCAGGCGCGGCAGGCGGCAGACACACGCGTCAGCATAACCATTGCCGAAGAAGCAACGGCAATGATTGAGCGCGCGCTCGACAAAGGCAGACGTGTGGGTATCAACGAGGTGGCCGAGAGGCTCTACACAAGCCGCTCCAAACTATGCGCCACCTTTAAGGCCCAAACTGGCGAGTCCCTGGGCACCTACATTCGCAGACGCCGTATGGAGCGAGCAAAGGACCTTTTGGCCGATAGCGCGCTCACAATAGCGCAGGTGGCAGAGCGTCTAGGCTACCCTCAACAGGCCGCCTTCGCCCAAGCCTTCAAGCAACACACCGGCACCACCCCCACCACCTGGCGCTCCCAACATATATAAAGAATGAGGGCGCCATCGGCGCCCTCATTCACTCTATTCCATTCAGCCCACCTGACCCGAACGGCCGAGTCGTTGCAGAACCCGGGAGCCCCGGCAGGGCGGGTGTTTGCTCAAAATGAGTTCCGCACGCAAAGAAGGCCACTTAATGTGGCCTTCGTCTTGCGCAGGACTGTTCGAAATTTTGAGGAAGCACCCGCCCTGCCGGGGCTCCCGAGTTCCCGCTTACGAGAGCGACGTTCTCAGCAACTCGTTGAAGAGCTTCGGGTTGCCCTTGCCGCGGCTCGCCTTCATGCACTGGCCCACCAAAAAGCCGATGACCTTCTGGTTGCCGTCACGATACTGCTGCGCCTGATCGGCACAGTTTGCCAGCACCTCGTCCACAATCGGCTGCAGCGCACCGGCATCGCTCACCTGACGCATACCGCGCTCGTCGACGATCTTGTTGGGATCGTCGCCGGTCTGGGCCATGGCCTCAAAGACCTCGTGAGCCTGGTTGGAACTGATGGCATCGGTCGCCAGCAGCTTGGCAAGCGCTGCCACCTGAGCCGGCGCAATACCGGACTCGGTCAGCGAGACACCCGCACCCTTAAGGTAGGCGATCATCTCGTTCACCAGCAGGTTTGCAACCGTCTGGGCCTCCTTGCCGGCCATACCGGCAGCAGCGGCCTCAAAGAACTCGGCAAACTCGGGGTCGCCGGCAATCTGCTCGGCGTCGGCCGCCTTAATGCCAAAGTCGGCCTCAAAACGAGCGCGCTTGGCATCGGGCAGCTCGGGGATCTCGCCACGGCAGCGGTCGATGAACTCGTCGTCCAGATCGAACGGCGCCAGGTCGGGATCGGGGAACAGACGATAGTCGTCGGCCGTTTCCTTCACACGCATGACCACGGTGCGCTTGCGGCTGGGCTCCCAGTGGCGGGTCTCCTGATAGATGATGCCGCCCTCCTCGAGCACCTCGGCCTGACGGCAAATCTCGTAGGCAAGGCCATCGTGCAGGCTCTTAAACGAGTTGAGGTTCTTGAGCTCGGTCTTGGTGCCCAGCTTGGTCTCGCCGCGGCGGCGCAGCGACACGTTGCCGTCGCAGCGCATGGAGCCCTTCTCCATGGAGCAGTCCGAAATACCCAGCGTCACAAAGATGCGACGGAGCTTTTCCATAAACAGGCGCGCTTCCTCGGGCGTGCGCAGATCGGGCTCAGTCACGAGCTCAATCAAAGGCGTGCCGCAGCGGTTGTAGTCGACGAGCGACTCAGCCGCGGCGGTAATGCGGCCCTCGGCGCCGCCCACGTGGACCATCTTGGCGGCGTCCTCCTCCATGTGGATGCGCAGGATGCGGATGGGCACCGTGTAGGAACCGTCCTCGCGACGCTCGGGCATCTGCAGGTTGGACGCGTCATAGCTGGCCAGATGGCCGGCACGCTGATTGCCCTCGCGCATGGTCGACGTCATGGACGTAGACAGGCCCTCGGCGTTGGCCGAGGCGCTCGCCAGGCTCTGGGCCTCGGCCTCGCCAAACGCGCAGTCGGGGCGCTCGGCGGCACCGCGACCGGTCACATCCAGATCAAGGTGACCGTACATGGCAAAGGCGACCGGACCTTGCGTGGTCTGGAAGTTCTTGGCCATATCGGGATAGAAGTAGTGCTTGCGGTAGAACATCGAGTGGCGCTGGATCTCGCAGTTGGTGGCAAGACCCGCCTTGACGATGCTCTCGATGGCGCGCTTGTTGGGCACCGGCAGGGCGCCGGGCAGGCCCAGGCACACCGGGCACACGTTGGCGTTGGGCTCGTCATCGTGGCTGAGTTTGCAGTTGCAGAACATCTTGGTATCGAGTGCGGTGAGCTCGGTATGGATCTCCAGGCCGATCACGGCCTCCCAATCCTGCAGGACCTCGGAAAGCTCCTTCATTACAGCTCGCCTCCCTTCCCGGCAAAATCGGGCGCGACGGAAAGCGCGGGCGCACCCGTGGCGGCATCGGCAAAGCCGCGCTCCAGGGCGCGGGCAAACGTGAGCAGCTGACGGTCCTTAAAGGCCGGACCAACCAGCTGGGCAGAAACGGGCAGCTGAGTATCCTCGCCCAGGCCCAGTGGCACCGAGATGCCACCGTTGCCGCAAATGTTGAGCGAAATGGTGTACAGGTCGGAGAGGTACATCTGCGTGGGGCCGCTGATCTCGCCAAACTTAAAGGCCGTGCGCGGCGAGGCGGGCATGAGGATGGTGTCAACCTTGGCATACGCGGCGTCGTAGTCCTGCGTGATGAGCGTGCGGGCCTTTTGCGCAGCGTAGTAGTACTTGTCGTACACGCCCGAGCTCAGCAGGTAGGCGCCGAGCATCTGACGGCGCTTGGCCTCGGCACCAAAGCCGTGGGCGCGCGAAAGCGAGCTCTGGTCGGACAGGTTGGCGCAGCCCTCCTCCTGGTAGCCATAGCGAATGCCGTCGAAACGTGCCAGGTTGGAGAACGCCTCGGCCGGGCCGATGACGTAGTAGGCGGCGATGGCGGCATCCAGGTGCGGCAGGTCGACCTCGACCAGCTCGGCGCCCTGGTTCTGCAGCTCCTGGGCGGCGCGCTGAACAGCGGCCTTGACCTCGGGCGTCAGGCCCTCGGCCTCCATAAACGCAGGGATGATGCCCACGCGCTTGCCCTCGATGCTGTCGTTAAGATGCTCGGTAAAGTCGACGGCGCAATCCTGACTGGTGCAGTCGTACGGATCGTGGCCCGCGCCGGTAAGCGCGTTCATGGCCAGCGCGACATCCTCGACCGTACGGCCAAAGGGGCCCACCTGGTCGAGCGACGAGCCAAAGGCAACCACGCCGTAACGGCTCACGGCGCCATACGTGGGCTTAAAGCCCACCACGCCGCACAGCGACGCCGGCTGGCGAATGGAGCCACCGGTGTCCGAGCCCAGCGAGAGCGCGACCTCGCCCGCGGCGACGGCGGCAGCGGAACCGCCCGAAGAGCCGCCGGGCACGCGCTCGGTATCCCAGGGGTTGTTGGTGCGGTGGAACGCCGAGCTCTCGGTGGAGCTGCCAAAGGCAAACTCGTCCATGTTGGCCTTGCCCATGGGCAGGCAGCCGGCATCGAGCATCCGCTGGACGCAGGTAGCGGTGTAGACGCTCTGGTAGTTCTCGAGCATGCGGGAAGCGCAGGTGGTGCGCGTGCCCACGAGGTTCATGTTGTCCTTGATGGCCAGCGGCACGCCCGCGAGCGGGGGCAGCGGCTTTCCGGCGGCACGGTCGGCATCCACGCGCGCAGCGGCCTCGAGCGCAAGCTCGGGCGCCACCTGCAGGAATGCCTGGACCCCGCCCTCGCGCGCCTCGATGGCGGCAAGGGAGGCCCGGGCCACCTCGGTAGCGGTAAAGTCACCGGCGGCAACGCCTGCGGCGATCTGAGCAGCGGTAAGGGAATCGAAGCTTAGCGCCATTACTCGCTCACCCCCTCTCCCAAAATGGACGGCACGCGGAAGTAGCGGTCGCGCGCGCTGCCGGCGTTTTCGAGCGCCACGTCGAGCGGCAGGTCGCGCTCGGGCTCGCGCTGGTCGTCGCCCATCACGTTGGACAGGCTTCCGATGGGATGGAACGTGGGCTCCACGTCGGGCAAGTCATATTGCAAGACGGGCTCGAGCATCTGGACGGCGTCGTTCAGGTAGGACGTCATCTGGGTGAGCTCGTCATCGGTCAGTGCGATCTTTGCGTACTCGGCGATGCCGCGCACGTCTTTCTCGCTGAGTGCCATAGGCGCTCCCTTCCGCATAACAGTTAAACCGCTCTAGTATACAAGGCAACGCCGCTTGGAGCAGGTGCTTTACCTAAATGCAGCGAAAACGTAACGGGGGCGGCGGGCTGGCAGGCGGCGGGCTGGCGGTTCTGCAGCGAAACCGCACCGTCCATAGCGAAAACCGTCCCGCCCGAAACGCAAACCATCACAACATTCGACGCTTTTCGTCAAAATCGAGATTATCATCGAATGTTGTGATGGTTTGGAAGCCCCGACCACCACAAAGGTGCCTGTCCCCATTGTGGTGGTTCTGAACGATGTCTTATGCCGAGGCCTTGGCCTTGCGGCGCTTGCGGACCGCGTGGATCACGATGTCCAGCAGCAACAGCACAATGGCAACGACCACGATGAGCACGGCAAACTCGCGCTTGCCCCAGTGGCGGCCGGCCAGTGACTTTTGCTTGTCGACGTCCTTCTTGTTGTACTTGGTGCGCACGCAATGCACCAGCAGGCGATGGTCGTTCACGCCGTAGGGCGTGCAGGTAACGAGCGTCACTTTGTCGGCGCCGGGCTCGATGGTCAGCGACTCCATCTCCTCGGGCAGCACCACCTCGGAGTCCACCATCTTGTAGGCGAGCGTCTTGTTCATGGTGTGCAGCAGCACCAGGTCGCCGGGCTCCAGCGAGTGGATGTCGTCGAACATGCTCAGGTTGCGCATGCCCGAGTGTGCGGTGAGCACGCAATGCGTCGAGGTGCCGCCCACCGGCAGGCTCGTGCCCTCCAGGTGGCCGACGCCCGCCATGAGGACCTCCTCGCTCGTGCCGTGGTAGATAGGCATGCTCACGTCGATGGAGGGGATTTCGACCCAGCTCATCATGGGGTCGCGGTCAAAGATGAGCTGCTGAGCGTAGGGCTCGATCTGGTCGGCGGGGAGCTCGGTGGCCTCGCCCGCCAGTTGCTCGTTAAAGGAGCGCGCCTGGAGCAGGATGCGCTCGCGCTCCTCGGCAGACAGCGCGTCCACGGTGCTGGACACTGTGCTGATCTGGTTGAACACGCCCGAGGCTTCGAGCCGGTCCAAGATCCAAGGCCAGGTCATAAGGCCCACGCCAATAAGGATGATGACGATGGTGATGAGCCGGTCGGCCCAGCGCGGCAGCCGCTTGCGACGGCGCTTGGACTTTGGTTGAGGTTTGGGCTGAGGGCTTGAGCCGCCGTTGGCCGCGGCGTTATTGCTCTTCATATGTTTGGCGCCCTGCACCATCGCCGGTCACTCCTCTACAGCTCAGGTTGTCTAAACAAATAATAGCCGATTAGCGAGCTTCCACGCCGGACAACGCAGCTAGGACCGAAACGCCGCCTACGGTCCGAATTCTTGGAGACCTTCTACAGCGCTTCTTGCCATGGATATTCCTTTCCAAACATGCGATCGACTTCGAGCTGAATTCGCTCATCGTCGATTGCTGCCAAAGATAGCGCAAGCGAAATGTCATCGACGCGGGAGGAGTCGGCAAACACGGGCGCATAGCGCCACACTTGGATCATCGCCGTTTCGTTATCCGGCAACTCCCCGTCTGCGACTTCGAGGTCGCTCAGTTGACGCCATGCACTTCTTAAGACGGCCTTTTGTTCCATACCCGGCGCAGCGAGCATCGAACGCGCAGCGAGCGCCGTCTCCCCGGCATCAACAAGATAGTCGATCTGCGGCATCTTCCTTGCAAAAATGACCTTCGAGACAGGCGAGGAGAGCTCTGCCATGTGCTCGCTGAGCAGAAGATCAACGGCAACAGGGAACACGACGACACGTCGCTCGCGACGCTCGCGCCTCGCGAGCCCCCTGTCAACAAGCTCGGTTATGGCCTCACTCGCGCGGCTTGCCGAAATCCCAAGCGCACGACAAAGGTCATAGGGGCGATATGGCTCCTGGGCTGCTCCCCAGATTGCGGCAGCCTGCGCGTTGGGTGACATCTTGGTCGCGTGGTTGCGAAACCGGGCACCGCCCCTCTCCGTGCAGGCTGTGCCCATAAATGGAAGAAAAGCCTGTCTACCTGGGCATACAAAGGGAATCCCTTGTGCGACCAACGCTTTGCGCTGACGTGCATCGGCATCAGGAAACGAAACGACAACAGGGGTCTCCGCACGCAAGGCTAGCTGACTATAGACCCTCTTAGCCTCGGGAAGCCCGACGCCAGTAGGCAAACTTGCAAGCAAAAACGAAAAACCGTTTGCGTCAACAGCGCGGACCTCAACCGCCCGCAGATGCAGCGGCAAGCGTGTGGATCCAGGCCAAGTTTTGGCCTTGGCGGAGAGGCCTAGTGCTTCTTGTAAGTAAATTAGCGCTTCGTTCATTTCCATCATTTTCGTTTGATTCCAGTTTATATTGGAATTATACATAATTTTCGGAATTGACGAGATTCCTTTCGTGCATAAGCCCGCATTTGAGTTTTCAGAATGTCCCGGATCGGCGGGGCGATTCGGGATACAATGTCAATAGAAAACGACGCATCCCGCGTAAGTGTACGAGAGCGCGGGCGGCCTAGTTTTCAGCTTTTGTTAAATGCCCGGGATCCGACCCCCGGGCATTCTTATTTGCGCTTGTTGCGGCGCAAATGCCTTCTACCGTCCGCACCGCGCGTGCGCCTACGGACCTTAAACCGAACCTCATACGAGTCAAGAAACGCGATGACGAACGTGCCCACCGCCGCGAGGGCGGCGAGCGCGTTAAGGAATTTCAGCATTTGGGGACCTCCGATCGAGTCGTCGGCCGCCCGCGCACGGGATGCGTCGCAAAGCCATTTTACTGCGAGTGTATGCACCCACGGCTGGTAAACGCGATTTTGACAAACATTTGTTCGATAGTTACACACACGGTTCCCCGTCCAGAGGAGCCTGGCCGCATTGTCCGGGTTTGCCCGACGTGTTTGCGTTTTCAAAATGTCCCGGATCGGCGGGGCGATTCGGGATACAATAGCTACAGGAAACGACGCACCCCGCGTAAGTACTTTGGAGCGCGGGCGACCAGTTTCCGGTGTTGTTAAATGCCCGGGCCTCTAACCCCGGGCATTCTTATTTGCGCTTGTTGCGGCGCAAATGCCTTCTACCGTCCGCACCGCGCGTGCGCCTACGGACCTTAAACCGAACCTCATACGAGTCAAGAAACGCGATGACGAACGTGCCCGCATCGGACGGTGGAGGCTGGCTACGTTATCCCAAAAAAAACGGGGCAAACTCCAGCGCGGAGTCTGCCCCGAAAAGAGAATGGCAAAGCAAGAACGTAGATGGACGAGAAAAGTGTCCGCAAGTCTCATGGCCATCACATCCCACCTGCCAAAGAGATGGGTGAGTGAGCGTTACTCCTGCTCGGACTCCTCAGCCTGCTTACGGCTGCGGATGAGGTGCGCCACGCCGATGCACAGCACCGCGCCACCAGCAATCCAAGTGAAGGTCACGCCGTTAAGACCGGTGAGGGGGAGGCCGGAACCCTTCTTGTTCTGGATGGTGACAGGAATGGTAGCGGCAGTGGCTTTACCCGCTTTAACCATGCCGGAATCTTTGACGGTAGCCTGCAGACCCGCAAGTTTTCCATTTGAATCGTAATTGGGAGCAACACTAATGGTAAACGGGGCAATGGTGTTATAGCCTGCTGGAGTAGTGGTCTCAGTGATTTGGTACGTACCAGCATCGAGACCCGGAATCTTAACCTCGCCCGTAGTTTTGTCAGTTTTGAACTCATACGCACTTGCCACATTAACAAGGCTGCCGTCCGCAGAAAGCCACTTACCGACCAAATTATTGTCCGCATTCTCAAGAACCTGGACTTTGAAGCCGGCTCCCAACATCTTCTTCGGATCATTCTGGTCGACCTTGGTGACATCGAGGGCGAAAGCGTAGTCGGCTACGGTCTTCTCGGTGGAGGTGCCAGTACCCTCTCCCATGGGGTTGTTGGAGTAGACAAGCTTGACGGTGTTGAGGTTACCATCGACCTCGTAGCTAGCTTCGCTGGTGAGACGAGCTTTGTAGGTCACAACGACTTTAGAGTCCTTGTCGACAGCGATGGTGCCGTTGGCATCCTTGACAGCCTTAAGATCCTCGAAGGAAACCTTGAGGAGCTCGCTATTCTTCTGCGTATCGGCTGCCGGCGTCACAGTAGCCTTGAAGCCCTCCTTAACCTCAGTCGTGGTATTGGTGTTGGTGTTGACGATATAGACGTGGAGGTCCTCGGGGCTGGTGTTGTTCGCCTCCTTCTTATTAACGGCAAGGCCCTTGCTCAGTGTATCCTGGAACTCGTACGTGTACTTGGTATAGGAAGCAATATTGTCCGCAACAGTACCGGTCAGCTTGTAGTCGATGTCCTGGCCAATCTGGGAATCGCCAAAGTTAGCCCAATCATTGGACGCGGGATCAGCGGTCTTGTTCGTGCTGTCTTTGAGAATTTGCTTGTCGACCGTGGGGATGTTGGTCTTCTCGGTAACCGTCACGGGGTTACCACCCACGATAGCGAAAATCGGGGAGGTGCCAGTGTTCGGCTTGGTCGTATTCGTAAGACCGTCAGATACGAAGAGGTAGTAGCCATCGTTCGAACACGTCCACGAATCGCCTGCCTTGATAGAATTGCCGACAGCGGTCTCGTTATTAATCACAGCTTTAGCAATCGAGTACAGTACGTCGCCAGGAGCGACTCGCGTCCCCTTGGCACCATTCGCGCTGGCAGTAGTAGTCGTAACATTTGCGGAAAGCCAATCTGCCACATCTTGGGCAGTTATGGGATCCTCTGTTGGCAACTGGCTTTTAGAATCCGAATAGTCTTTGCTACCCCTAATAGCCGTAATAATGTCCTTTTGGGCCTGATCGTCCACTGCCCACTTAACGTCAGAAGCAATCTTGCCGCTGCCGTCCTGGGCGTCAATAACCTTGGCCTTGAAGATCTGATAAGCCTTGAACGTATTGTCCTTGTTGGCGTCGTCGACCTTATTGATCGTGATGCTGCCCGTCGCACCATCCTCAGCAAACGCCATGGTCACCGGGGCCATCACGCCGCCGAAGCTCAGCGCTGCTGTGAGGCCGGCGGTTACTGCCAGTCGTGCGATGTTCTTGCTCATGCTCATCTTCTTTTCCTCCGTTTTCCGGTTGGTTCTCATTCGATCGATCATCATCTGTCTGTGTCTTAGCATCTACTTCGCTACGTCTCGCCCCGCTCTCTGCGGGGCTGCCAGCTACTCTTTATGGCTGCCACCTCCCCGCTTGACCAGGAGCGCGACCACGATGAGCGCGGCTCCGGCGACCGCTGCGGCGGCCGCGGCGTACATTGCCATATCGCCAGTCGAGGGCATAAAGCCTCCGGTGGTAATGCTAGGGGGTGTGCCGGTAGGCGTGTTGATGAGCGACGCCTCCAGGCTGCCCGTCGACCCGTCCGCGCTGTCGGCGCGCAGGGGCGACTCGGCCGTGATGGTGAGCTTGGGCTTGGCGGCGGCCACCTGGTCGACGTCCAGGCCCTCGGCCTTGACCGTCACGGAGCACGTGCCCTCAAAGGCGGTGTAGCCCTTGGGCGCCTTGAGCTCGCGGACCTCCAGCTTGCCCGAGTCCACGCCTGAGACGGTCACGCGGCCGTCCTCGCCCGTGGTGACGGTGGCCTTGCCCTCCGCATCCCACGTGCCGTCGGCCGCCAGTGTGCGACCGCGGTCGTCGGCGATGCTCAGAACCGCCCCGGCAAGCGGCTTGTCGCCGTCGCTGCCGCGCTTGGTGAGCGCGAGATCCCAGGTGTAGGCGCACGCATCGTCGCTCGGCGTGTGGGTGAAGCCGGCGTCGCCGGACTGATCGGCAAAGGGAGAGCGCGGGTAGCGCAGGTAGACCTCGTTGGGGTTGCCCTTCGCGATGCCGTGGTTGCATGCGCTGTTGAGCGGCGCGTTGTACACGGCGACCACGCGGGCGCCCGCGGTAAAGGCGTCGGCCCCGCCGAGCGCGGCGACCAAGTCGCCGGTGCGCACGGTGAAGGTCTTGCCGTCGACCGCTACCTTGGTGGCGCACTGGGCCGTGATGTCGGTCCAGCCCTTCGCGGGCTCGGTGCCGACGCGGCCGTCCTTGCCGGTCTGGACCGCGTCAAAGCCGCCGTCTGCGCCCGCCGCCACGTACACGCGCATGCTCGCGGCCACCTTGGAGGGGTCGAGCCCCGCGCTCATGGTGTCGACGAACCGCACCGTATAGGTGTCGTAGGCGGTGAGCCCCGCCGGGACCGTGGCAGAGAGGCGCCAGTACAGGTCGTCGCCGACCGTGGCGTCGGCGGCCTTGCCCCAGGCGGCGGTGCCGTCCTCCAGCACATGCTTGGATACCTTGGGCGTCGCCGCCTTGGGCTTGACGGTGACGGCGCTGCCGCCCACCAGGGCCATGATCGGCGCGGTGCCGGCCTCGCCTTGGGCGATGGCGTCGTCTTTGGCGACGATGAGCCAGTAGCCGCAGGGCAGCTCGGCCGCCGTGCCCGCGTTAAGGGCCACAGGCTTGGCGCCAGAGCTCTGGAGGGAACGAGCGAGCTGTGCGCTCAGCGCGCTCGTAAGGTGGGAATCGGTGTTGAGCCACTCGGCAGCTTCCTGCGCGGTGGCCTGGGAATTGGGCATGCCGGCGCTGTGCAGCACTGGCAGCGCGGCGTCGCGCGCGGCGTCGCTTGCCCAAGCGAGGTCGGTGGCGATCTTGGCGTCGTTGTCGCCGTCGACGACGTTGGCGCTAAAGATCTGGTAGGCGTCGTAGCTGCGCGCCACGGTGCCGCTCACCGTGATGGAACCGGTCGAGGTCGGCGCGGCCTGCGCGGAAGCGGGGAACACAACCGCGCAGGTGCCGATCAGGAGGGCAAGCAGCGCAAACAAGATCGGGAAGGAGCAAACTTTCTTATTCACGACGCTTACCTCCCTTCGCATTCGCCTTCCGACGAATGTGCATCCAGGCCGCAGCAGCGCAAAGCACCGCCGCGCCGGCAAGGTACGTCAGAGTGACGCCCGACATACCAGAAAGGGGCAAAGAGGTGGAGTAGGTGTTGGTGAAGGTGGGGTCATCGGTCGGTTTCTCGCTCTCATTACCGTTGGCGTCGACCTCGTAGTAGGCCGGCGTGCATTTCAGCGTGCCGTCACCGTTGTCCGTTGCCGTCACCACGACCTTGAACCTCTTGGTGTCGTTCTTGTAGCCTTCGTGTTTGGTGCCATCGACCTTGCTGGCGTCGCATTCACGGATGTAGTAGGTGAACGTTGCTTTGCCGTCGTTGAAGTCGCTGACTTCGAGTTTCTGATCGTCGAACTTCACCGTCTGCGAGCTGTTCGAGTCATCAGTGGTCCACTTTTTATCAAGCACCTTTTTCCCGTTGCCATCCTCGGTATACAGCTCGAACTTAAACTTCTTCATCTCGCCGCCGTCGACCTTCTTGGTCACCTGAGGCGTCCAAGAGCCGCTGGAGGTGTACGTGTTGGTGAAGGTTGCACCCTTGGTAAGCTTAATGGTGGCAGCGTTTTCGCCCTCAGCCGCTGCGATGGCTGCCGATTCTGTTTCTGGCGTTCTTGCGCCAGCGCCGTCATTTTCCACCCTTGTTACTGAAACGCTCTCGACTTTGTAATACTTGTATTCAATGCCAAGCACGTCGTGCGACTTGCCCGCATCCTCCACAACCGTAGGATCTATTTTGTAGATAGTCTCGTCGTAAGCCACGCCCTTGTCCTTGTCCGTGCCCGGAACCTCTACCAAGTAGTAAACAAGAGCGTCATCGGCATAAACTTCGCCCAGATCAAAGGTGAAATATCCTTTCTTATCGTTTTCCACCGTATCGACCACCGAGCAGTCATTGAGCTGCAATTTGCCATCATTAAAGCTAGGGGCCTTACCACCCTTGCCCGGCTTCAAGAGCTGGAACTTGAATTCTCCCGCATCAAGCGCGCGGCCCGTCAGTTCCTTGGTGCCGTTGAGCTTCATCTTGGGGTAAACCTTCACTTCCGTGGTGGAGCCGGCGACAACGTCGCCGTTGGTCATGATTCCGCCACCGTGGATGTTGGATTTGTTGCCTGTGATATATAACGAAGCCAGCCCTATAGCGACATTTTGATCATCAACGAACGAGTCGGACCTTAGGCCAATCATGTACTTGGCTTGGGCTCCGTCATACTTGCTGATGGTCTTAGGCTTACCGTCGATCGTGCCCGTCCATTTGGCAGCTCCGCCACCAAGCATCTGACCTGTTACGGCAGCGATATACGGCAGCGATTCAGGGTTAGTACTATCGCGAATAAGAAAAAGATCCTGGTGACCGGCATTTTTAAAGTCTTCAGTTATTTCGCCGCCTCCGCCGTCAGGGAGTTTATCCGCGTCATCGTTCTTGCCGTTGGTGCCGCCCGATCGGTTATAACCATTACCGTCAGATTTACCGTCAGAATTACCGAAAATCGCGATGCCATTGGTATCGGTAATGGCAGTCTTACCAGTCGGGCAAGCGGCAAACCCGCCGCCAAAGCCATTGGCATGATTGTTGGTAATCAGCGCGTTATTTATCTCGAGGCCTGCCGGCTTAACGTTGTTGACGCTGCTGCCCTGGACGAACACACCGCCGCCGCCCCAGTCGTTGGTGGTATTGGTCGTATTGTTAGTGATGTAGGCTTTCGTGTCGCTCACATTAAATACGCCAACTGTAGGCGCAGCGATACGGATGCCGCCACCCTCTGAGTTTTGCGCCACATTGCTGGCGATGATTCCACCAGAAAACGTAAACTCGGAAAGAGCTTGATTCCAAGCGCCAGCATAAACGCCGCCGCCAGCCTCGGCAGAGTAGTTGCCCGTGATGTAGCCGCCGCTAATAACCAGACCGCCTTTTTTCTGTCCTTGAGTGGAGCTAAAGGCAGCAATGCCGCCACCACCGTGACAACCGAAACCGAGATGCCCCCAGTCACTCTCAGTGTCCTGGTAGAACTGATATTTGTTATTGGTGATGTGTCCATTCGTAATGGTCACCATAGAGTCCACAGCACAAATTCCCGCGCCATAACCTCTTTGATAACTATTTGTACCGTTACCGGAGATAATACCGCCAACCATGTTTACCGTAGAATTCATGGCATAAACGCCGCCGCCACTGGGGGCATAGTTACCAGCGATTACGCCGCCAGAGATCACCAGGGTTGAGCCATCGACATGAATTCCAGCACCAGCACCATCGCGGCCCATAGAAGCGCCACAAACGTATCCGCCACTCATGTTGACAGAGCCGTTCTGGGCATAGATAAGGCCATCAACGTTGCAATTGTTCTTTTGAGTAAGCACGCCACCCTGAAGGTTAAACGTACCACCGTTAAGCTTGATGAGATTCACTTTGCTGCTGCTGCACGCCACGATGGCACCTTTAATGGTGACCTTGTGCTCGTAGGTGGTCTCGTTTGTACGAGTGCTGTCCTTAGTATCCACGCTGGATTTAGTCACGTAATAGGTAAGCTCAGTCGGAACGTCTTTTTCATAGAGCATTTTTGCCGTCTTGCCACAATTATCAGCTATCAGATTGTGGTCTTGATCCTGCAGCGGCTGAGAGCCAGCGATATTATCATCACCCGGACGAGAATCCGTGATTGTAAACTCGGCACTATTGCTCACATTGAAAAGCGACTTATTATTGCTCGAGTACTTTATCTTGAAGCCATTAAGATCAAGGGTGATATTGCTACCACTCTTATTGAGAATAATCTCTTCGTTGCAGTCTAGGTCCTTCATCAATTGAAAACTGCCGGACTGATTTTCCGCAACGCTCTCAAGTTTATTTTTGAGCTCACTTGCCTCATCAATTCCCTCGGCAGCCGCTCCAGTTTGCTCGTTTTCCGCAGCCGCGACAACGGTTTTGTCATCCGAAGTCGTTGCACCCTCGTTCTGCTGCTCTTCCTCGGACTGTCCCTCAAGCTGGGCATCGTCGCCAGACTCGCCGCCCTCGGTCTCGTCACTATTCTGGTTTTCGGCATCCCCGTTAGTGGTGTTTTCTACATCAGTAGACTCACTTGAGGAACCCCCCCCCATCACAGTTTCCTCGGCAGAAACTGTCTGGGCATCGTTGGCAATGGCCTGCGAGATCGGAGGCATGACGAGCGACAGCACCAGGCTCAAAACGGAGGCTCCGCACAAAACGCCTGCCAGTACGCGACGCGTCGCTTTATTACTCTGCTTAGAATTGTCTGAATTCGCTTTCATCGATGTCTCCTCCCCAAGAGACCGCGATCTTGCTCTTTCACTATCAAACGTATCTGCGCAATCTGTAATTGCGCACGCTTATAGTTCATATTGTAACGATTGTTTGAACATCTAAGCAAAAATACCGATAGTTTTGTAGCGAATTCTCAATTCTCTTGACATTTGCTCGGATTTACCTTCGTTTATTCGCTATGAAATATCTATTTCTACTGGTAATTAAGCTAGTTATCATTTTTTAATAGCATTTTATTTATTTGCACAACATTTTGCTCAAGAGCATGCGTCCTGTGAACGGTCGAAAATCGACCGTGAACGGTAGATCATTAACCGGGAGGAATAGACTACCAAATTGATGGGAATATCTTTAGCTCATCGGTGGTTAGAAGCGTAATGTTCAGACAACGTTATTTGGATTTTCGCGCAGATTTTAGGCATCAATTCGCCCAAATCGCCTGAGACCACCGCAAAGGAGCCTGTCCCCTTTGCGGTGGTTCTCCCCCGGCGCTACAGCAGATGCTCCTCGATAAAGATCGCGATGCCGTCTTTGTCGTTGCTGGCGGTTACAAAATCGGCGGCGGCACGGGTGGCGTCGCTGCCATTTGCCATGGCCACGCCCACGCCGGCGTCGGCCACCATGCAGGTGTCGTTGTCCGCATCGCCAAACACGCAGATGTTCTGGAGCTCCATGTCGTTGAGCTCCGCCACGCGCACAAGGCCGCGCGTCTTGGACACGCGCGGATCCATGAACTCGTAGAGCCGCTGCGTGGTTTGCAGAGCCGCCGCCTTAACGGTGTTATCGGCAAACGTCGACGCCCGCTCAATCACCTGCGGCATCACCTCGGGCGCCATGGTAAACATCACCTTGGGCTGCGGCTCGCGCAAAAACTCGGCAAAATCGACCACCTGGTAGGGCACGCCGTCGACGCGCGACAGGTGCTCGACGCACGCGTTGCTCTCGGGCACGTAGAACACACCGTCTCGGGGGCAGACGGGCGTTGCCGGAAGGTCCGCCATGTGCTCGCAGATGCGCGCGATGGTCTCGCCCGGCAGCGGATAGCTCAGCTCGTTGATGTCGTGCGCGCGGTCGATGACCTCGGCACCACCGCAGCCCACGAGCACGTCCACCAGGTCTTCGATGCCCCAGAGCTCGTACATGGCCTCGGTCGCGTGGGCGTCGCGCCCGGTGCACAGGCCAAAGAGCACGCCGCGCTCGCGCAGGGCGCGGATCGCCGCCACGGTGCGCGGGGACACCGTGTGCTGGCTCGTGAGCAGCGTGCCGTCGATATCGCAGAACACGGCTTTGATGTGGCTGAAGGTGGTGTCCATGGGGGCCTTTCTGGGTTGTGCGGCGGTGTGGGGTGTATTCGTGAACGGCGTACATGGTATACCAAGGCGCAGGCGCGGCCTGTCAAAGCAAAAACCACCACAAAGGAGCCTGGCCCCTTTGTGGTGGCCGAACCCGAAGGGTGGCCTGGCCGGAACGCAAACCATCACAACATTCGACGTTTTTCGGCAAAATCGCGATTTTCATCGAATGTTGTGATGGTTTTTTTACTGCTTTGCGGCACGATCCAAGTGCCAGCGACCAAACAGCAGCAACGCCGCGGGAACCGCCGTCACGACCATGCCCGCACCAACGAGCGTCTGCTGCACGCCAAACGTCGTCGCCAGCCACGGGGCAATCGCCAGCGGGGCCACGCCAGCGAAGATGTTGCCAAAACCCATGACCGAGTTCACGCGACCGAGCTGCTCGAGCGAGGCCGTCGTTTGCACGATGGTGTTGTGGAGCGGGTTGACGACGCCCCAGGCCACGCCCAGGGCAAGCTGGCCGACAAGGGCTACGCCCACGTACGGCGTTCCCACGTAGAGCAGGCTTCCCAGACCAACGGACATGAGCGCTATAAGCAGCGTCTTAAGGTTGACCAGGTGCGACGGCACGCGGAGCGCGATCACGGCGCCCAGCACCGCGCCCACACCGCTGGCCGACGAGAGCCAGCCCATCCATTCGACACCGACATGCAGAACATCGCGGTAGAAGAACGACTCCAACGGATCGAAAGCTCCATAGCCAAAGTTCGAAAGGAAGATAATGCAGAACAGCAGGGCGAGGACGCTGTTGGTAAAGACCGTCTTGATGCTGGTCGCGAAGGTGACGCGGGAAGACGTGCTGGGGTCGGGGCTTTGGCTGGCGGTACTTGCCGTTGCGCTGCTGTCCGCGGGACTGCTTTCGCGCGCGGCGGCACGACCTGCTTGCGGCCTAAAGCCCCAACCGGCGACGAGCGCCAGTACGGTAAAGATCATCATGAGCACGAACACCGCGCGTGACGATGCAGCCGCCGCGACAAAGCCGCCCAGTGTGGGGCCGACGATAATGCTCACGTTGGAGAACATGGTTATGGCGGAGTTGATGTCTTTGAGCTCGACGGGGTCGTCGGTGAGATACGCCGGATAGGATGTGGCGATGGGCTGGGCAAACCCCATCACAAAGCCCAAGAGCGCCGCGCCAAGCAGGACGATGCCGGTCGCGCTGCCAAAGGCGATAATCGCCGCGCCGGTTGTCAGCGTGCCGACGATGCTCGCCCGGAAATGCCGACACGGACCCCAGGCGTCGAGCGCCGCGCCGCCCGCAAAGGATCCCAAGATCACGAATACGTTCATAAAAAGGACGGCCAGCGATGTCGCCATGACCGAAGCGTCGTCCGCATAGGTGAGCATTCCGATGACGCCGATAAAGTAGCTGGTCTGAAAACCGGTGTAGATGAGAAAGCGCATCGCCACCAGGCGCTTGGCCTGCACGGACAGCGATGGTTGAGGCTTTAAGAAAAGAGAGGCGAGCATGGAGACTCCTTGTTTCATACGAATGCGGACGGCGGGCATTCGCCACCGTCTGTCAAATCAATCTATCCGCATGAAACATTAAGGACGCATCAAGCCCCTTCTCTCCGTTTTTCGCCCGTCATGAACTACTTGGTAGATTGTAAGGCATGTCCCACACATCTACTAAAGCAAAAACCACCACAAAGGTGCTTGGCCCCTTTGTGGTGGAAATGACGTTTGCCCAGATAAAACCTGCCAAAATAAACCTGTCCCTTTTTGGCATGTTATGGCAGCGCAGCGAGCCGGTTCCAAGTGCCCCAGGTCGCCCCGAAAGAGGAGCGACGCGTACTTTGGTACGCGAGCGACGGCTTGAGGGGCGAGATGGGGTGCTTGGGGCCGGCGCAGCGTCGAGCCTTAAAGATGATCTTGGATGAGATCGCAGATGGCTCGGGCGTCGTTGATGTTGATGGCTCGGGTCGCAAAGCCGGCGTCGAAGGCCTGACGCGCCAGGGCCTCGTTGCAGGCAAGGGCCAGCGTGCGACCGTCGACCAGGTCGAGCGAGCTCTTGCCGCGCAGACGGTCGACACCGGAGCGCGCGACGACGATGTTGTCGAAGCCCTCGGTCTTGTAACCCTCGATGATCACCACGTCGACGTCGTTATAGCGCGACAGCAGCTCGCGCGCGGGCATCTCGTCCTCCTCGCGCGTATCGGCGTACTCCGCCCAGCGCGTGGCGCAGATGAGGCCCACGTGCTTGGATCCGGCCTGGTGATGGCGCCAGGTGTCCTTAGCGGGCACGTCGATATCAAAGCCGTGATGCCCATGATGCTTGAGCGAACCCACGCGCAGGCCGCGGCGGGTGAGCTCGGCGATAACCTTCTCGACGAGTGTGGTCTTGCCCGAGTTCTGGTAGCCGATAAACGCGATCGCGGGGACGGCCGGAGTGGGAGCTGCGGGCGCGACGGCGACGGGTACGTTCGCGGGTGCGGCACCGTCAGCGGCCACGGCCTCAACAGCAGCAGCCTGACGCTCTGCGCGATCCCACACGCCCGAGCGGCCGCCCTCCTTGTGCAACAGGCGCACGTCGACGATCTCCATGCCGCGATCTACCGCCTTGCACATGTCGTAGATGGTCAGACATGCGGCACTCGCGCCGGTCAACGCCTCCATCTCGATACCCGTCTTGCCCGTCACGCCGGCCGTAACCAGTACGTGAAAGCCAACCTGCCCGTCCGCGCGCGCCGGCGCCCAGCCCTCGGGCACGTCCTCGGCCGGCGTCCCCGCCGGAGCGATGGGCGCAATGTCGCACTTGCTCTTGGTAATGAGCAACGGATGGCACATGGGGATGATGTCACTCGTGCGCTTAATGGCCATGATGCCCGCCACGCGCGCGCAGGCAAGCACGTCGCCCTTTTTGGCGCGGTCCTGCAGCACCATGGCCTGCGTCTCGGGGTGCATGAGGATGGTGCCCTCGGCGATGGCAATGCGATGGGTCTCGGCCTTGTCGGACACGTCGACCATGCGTACCTCGCCCTTGGCGTCCACGTGCGTCAGCTCGTCGCGACGGGCGTCACGGGCGGGTTCGGTGGCAGCGCTGGCAGTCGGCTGCGCGCCTGCAACGGCATCGCCGGCCGCAGCCGTGGCTTTGTGGGCAGACATCGCGGCCCTGCGAGCGGCCTTGGTGGCATCGGCGTACCTGCTCTTGGCCATATGATCATCCTCCGATTTGGGACATAAATCGTTGCGTGCCCTCAATTATCGCGTGTTCCTGCGGTTTGTGGGCCACGGCATCGCGCCAAATCGAAAGTACCTGCATATCATCACCACGGCGCAGCGCCTCACGCACCGAATACTCGGCATCGCTGAACAGGCACGGGCGCACGTTGCCATCGGCCGTCAGGCGCAGACGGTTGCAATTCGCACAAAAATGGTTGGACATGGCGCTAATAAAGCCAACCGTTCCCGCCGCGCCCGGAAAGTGCCAATAGCGCGCAGGGCCCGCGCCGGCAGGAGCGTCGCTGATGTCGAGCGGCTCGAGCTCGCCCAGTCCCGTCGCGGCGGCCCCGGCATTGATGCGCGCCCGCAGCTCGTCGCTCGGCACGGTATCGCTCGCGTCCCACAGCTCGGGATTGAGCGCGGGCGCATGCGGGTCCACAGCGCAATGCGAGCTCGTGCGCTCGTCGCCGATGGGCATGTATTCGATAAAGCGCAGGTGGATGGGGCGGTCAACGGTCAGTCGCGCGAGGGCTGCCACATCCTGGTTGAGCCGACGCACTACAACGCAGTTGACCTTAACGGGCTCAAAGCCCCAAGCCAGTGCCGCGTCGACGCCGGCCATGGTCTGCTCGAGTCGACCCAGGCGCGTGATCTTTCCAAAGAGCGAGGGGTCGAGTGTGTCGAGCGAAATGTTGATGCGATTAAGCCCAGCGTCTTTGAGCTGCGGCGCCAGCTTGGGCAGCAGAGCGCCATTGGTGGTGAGCGAGATATCCTCGATCTGCGGAATCGCGCGGATGTCGCGAATAAGCGGAATGATACGGCGGCTGACCAGCGGCTCGCCGCCCGTCAGGCGTACGCGGCGAATGCCCTCTCCCGCCACCAAGCGCACAAAGCGGGCGATTTCCTCGGCACTGAGCAACTCGTCGTGTGCACGGGGCGCCACGCCATCGGCCGGCATGCAGTAAATGCAGCGGAAATTGCACTTATCGGTAACGGCAATGCGCAGGTAGTTGATATCGCGGCCGAAGCCGTCATGTTGCACGTGCCCGTCCACGCGGCCCTCCCCTCACGCGGCGTTTTATTCTTCGGAAAACATAATACCCCACGAGAGAATCACGCCGACACCCGTACGACAGGACAGGCCGCTTCGAGCAAAACGGACTTCCAAGCCCATCCTCAGCACGCAAACCATCACAACATTCGATGCTTTTCCCGTTTTCGGCGATAAACGTCGAATGTTGTGATGGTTTGCCTGCCCACGGCACCCCATAGAAGGACCAAAGCGTCCCTAAAGACCGCCGTTCCAGTGCCGGATCACGAACTCTCGCAGGTCGTTCTGACGTTTCTGGAACGCTTCGCTTCGGTCGCACTTGAGACCCATAGCGAGGGCGATGGCGTTAATCGCCCGGTGCAATTGCAGCTGATGGGCAAACTGGGTCCCGGTGAGGACGATCATCCTAAAGCCCAGCGCGCTCAGCACGGTCATACGCTCCGCATCCGACGCGCTGCGCTGTTTATCAAGATGGTCCGAGCCGTTGTATTCAATCCCCGTACCGCTCGCAGGCGCATATACGTCGATCTCGAAATACCCGGCCTTTGCGAGATACTTGAACTCGTTGGGAACATCGACCCGATGGTTGAGCTCGATCTTGGCGTATCCCAGCCCGCCCTGGGAACGTTTTGCTACGACCATGATTGCGGTGGCCGTCTCCATGGGCGACCGCGCGCCATCGTGCACGCGCTTGAGCACGGCGGCCGCGCGTATAGCCCCCTGACGAGATCGGTTCTCATTGCAATAAGCAATCAAGTCGGCAACGGTGTACCTCTGCCCCATCTCGATATAATCGCCTGTCGACAGATGATTCAAATGGTATCGGGCACAGATTTCGTAGCCATATTCCAGCTGCTCGGGCTCACTCATCCACGAACCCGCTTGGACAAAGCACATGGCCTCATCAACCACCAGAAGGCCCTCTGCCACCTCGATAAGATGGCCTGGAGGTACCGGCGCCCCAAACACGTGGCACCTAAATCCAGCCGGCGTCGAGCGCTCAAAATCGAAGTTAACGAGCGTGTCGATATGATCGAGCTCTTCTCGTGGAATACCGAGCGAAACCAGATAGTCGGTAACGATCCCAACTGCCGTTGAAGCCCTCAGCCCCTTGGCATCGAGTCCCAATTTGGGCAGGTTCGCGGTCGGTTCCGCCTCGTTAGCAAGCGAGTCCTCATCGTATAGGCTGCTTGCTCGCGAGAGCGGCTCGGACGGGCGCGCCACGTTGTGGTACAGCCAGGCAGTCTTATGGGACAGGACGATCGGCAGGTCCATGAGCCCTCCAATGGAGTCGGATAACCAACCTTATTCCCCTGCCCACGGGTCCGCACACCTTCGTGCGCAAGAAAGCGATTCCACCCGGTCGAGTGGCAGAAAAACCATCACAACATTCGATGCTTTTCCCGATTTTGGCAAAAAACGTCGAATGTTGTGATGGTTTGAGGCGAGGTGAGGAGCACGGAGGGGTCAAGGCATCGTGCTCGAACGGGTTAATCCAGCTCTTTTAAGCCATGCGCCAGCTGCCAGTACTCGCCGTGCTGGGCGAGTAGCTCTTCGTGCGTGCCGCGCTCGATGATGCGGCCGTGTTCGAGGACCATGATGGCGTCGGCGTCGCGGACGGTGGACAGGCGGTGCGCGATCATAAACGTGGTGCGTCCGCGCATGATGCGGTCCATACCGCGCTCGATGAGCTTTTCGGTGCGCGTGTCGATGGAGCTCGTGGCCTCGTCCAGGATGAGCACCGGCGGATCGGCGACGGCCACGCGCGCAATGGCGAGCAGCTGGCGCTGGCCCTGCGACAGGTTGGCGCCGTCGGCCGTGACCGGCGTGTCGTACCCTCTAGGCAGGCGGCGGATAAACGAGTCGGCGCAGGCTGCCTCGGCAGCGGCGCGCACCTCCTCGTCGGTCGCGTCGAGCTTGCCAAAGCGGATGTTCTGCGCAATGGTGCCGCTAAACAGGTGCGTGTCCTGCAGCACAATGCCGAGCGACCCGCGCAGGCTGGCCTTGGCAATGTGCTTGACGTCGATGCCGTCGTACGTGATCTCGCCGTCATCGACCTCGTAGAAGCGGTTGATGAGGTTAGTGATGGTCGTCTTTCCGGCGCCCGTCGAGCCCACAAACGCGATCTTTTGCCCCGGCTTGGCAAACAGGTTGAGATCCGTGAGCACACGGGTGCCCGGCACGTAGGAAAAGTCCACGGCATGGAAGCGCACGTCGCCGGCAAGCGGGACCAAGCCGCACGTGAGCTCGGTGCCGTCGGCAGCCACCGCACGGCCCGACTCATCAACGGTTGCCACGTCATGCAAGTGCCCGTACGCGCCCACGCCCTGGCCCTCGGGAATCTTCCATGCCCACGCGGCGTCGCCCGTCTGCACCAGCTCCACGCAGCCCTCGTCCACCTCGGGCTTAAGGTCCATGGCGGCAAACAGGCGCTCGGCACCGGCCAGTGCGTTAAGCAAGAAATTACCCAGCTGCGTAAACTGGTTGATGGGCATGGCGGCCTGGCGCACAAAGACCAGGTAGCTCGCGAGCGCACCTACGTCGGCGAGCCCCTTGATGCAGAGCATGCCGCCCGCCACGGCGACGATGGCATAGTTGACGTAGCCAATCACGACAGTCATGGGCACCATGGAGTTGGCATAGCTCACGGCGGCGGTGCCGGTGCGGCGAAGCTCGTCGTTGCGGCAGGCAAAGCCGGCGACATTCGCCGCCTCACGGTTAAAGACCTTGATGACCTTTTGACCCGAGACCATCTCTTCGATATATCCGTCCAGGTCGCCAAGCGATGCCTGCTGGGCAGCAAAGAAACGCTTAGAGCGCGCGCCCGAGTAGCGCGCATACAGCACAATGGCCGCATCGCACACGAGTGTGATAATCGTGAGCTGCCAGTTAAGGATGATGAGCATGGCCGTGGTGCCCACAACCTGAATGGCGGCCTGAATCACGTTGGCAAAGCTGTTGTTAAGCGCCTCGGAGACGGTGTCGACGTCGTTGGTGAAAAAACTCATGATGTCGCCCGAGCGCGTGCTGTCAAAATAACTGAGCGGCAGCGTCTGGATGTGCGCGAACAGGTCGCGGCGAATATCGGACACCACGTGTTGGGCCGCGCGCACCATGATCTGTGAGTAGCCCAGGGCCGAGAGCACGCCCGCGGCGTAGATGATCGCCGTCAGGATGACCTGCTTGGCGAGCAGTTCCTCCCCGCCCGTGGCCAAACCGTTAACGATGGGGCGCACCATGTAGGTGCCGGCGAGGCTCGCGATGGCGGCAACGGAGGCGAGCACGCCCACCGCGAGCAACGAGAACTTGGCATGCCCCATGTAGGAGAGCAAGCGGCGCACAGTGCGCTTGAGGTCGGCCGGGCGTGCTTGGGCTGCGGTCTTAGGCATGACGCTCGCCCCCTTCCAAGGGCGATCCGCATGCGACGGAGGAAAACGGATCATTCGCGCAACCATCGTCGCTGCCGTCGCCGGCGTCCGCGTTCCTCGCAAACTCCATCTGCGAGGCATAAATCTCCTGGTATATGTTGTCGCCCGCTAGCAGTTCCTCGTGCGTGCCCACGCCGTGGACACGACCGTCGTCCAATACCACAATGCGATCGGCATCCATGACACTCGCGATGCGCTGGGCGATGATGAGCACGGTCGTATCGGAAATCCGGGCGATGTGCTCGCGAATCTTAGCGTCGGTCGCCATATCGACCGCGCTGGTGGAGTCATCAAAAATGAGCACGCGCGGATGCTTGAGCAGCGTGCGCGCGATGCACAGGCGCTGCTTCTGGCCGCCCGAGACACCGGCGCCGCCTTGGCCCAACTCGCCGTCCAGCCCGCCGATGCGATCAAGGAACTCGTCCACGCACGCCGCGCGGCAAGCCGCGAGGAGCTCATCGTCCGACGCCTGCGGATTGCCCCACTGCAGGTTCTCGCGCACGGTGCCCGTGAACAGCACATTCTTTTGCAGCACAATGCCCACAGCGTCGCGCAAGGCGGCGAGGTCGTAGTCGCGCACGTCGCGTCCGCCCATAAGCACGGCGCCTTCGGTGGCGTCGTACAGGCGCGCAATCAGCTGCACAAGTGAGCTCTTGCCCGAGCCCGTGCCGCCGAGGATGCCCACCGTCGAGCCGCTCTCGATGCGAAGGTCGATATGCTCGAGCACATCCTCGGCTGCATCCGCGCGGTATTTAAAGGAAACGTCGCGAAACTCGATACTGCCGTCCGCTGGCGCCGCAATCGCGAGGTCTCCCGCGGGGTTGGCGATAAAGGGCTCCTCATCGAGCACCTCGGCGATACGGCCCACACTCGTAAGAGCGCGCGTGAGCAGCAAAAACACGTTGGAAATCATCATGAGCGAATTCATGATCAGCAGCACGTAGCTCATAAAGCCCGTGAGCGAGCCCACGCCCAGCTTGCCGGCGAGAATCATGCGGCCGCCAATCCACAGGATGGAGAGCGCAGCCACGTACATCGACAGCTGAAACACCGGCAGGTTGAGCACCGCGTTGCCAAAGGTCTTCGTCGCAGTGCCGGCGAGCTCGGTATTGACGGTGTCGAACTTGGCCTCCTCGTGCTCAGTACGAACGTAGGCCTTGACGGCACGCACGGCGGTGAGGTCTTCCTGTACCACGCCGTTGAGGTGGTCCATCGAGGTCTGGAGTTGGCGGTAGAGCGGGCTCACACGCACGGTAATGATACCGAGCACGATGGCGAGCATCGGCAGAATGACGGCAAAGACCGCCGCGAGCTCGCGCGAGAGCGCAAAAGCGTAGACGAGGCCCATGACCAGATTTACCGGCCCGCGCACCATGGGGCGGAAGCCGTTACCTACGGCGTTTTGAATCACGGTGATGTCGGTGGTCATGCGGGTGACAAGCGAGCTCGTCTCGTATTCATCGAGATTGCCGAAGGCAAGGGTCTGGATCTTGCGGTACTCCGCGGCGCGCAGGTTGGCGCCGAGGCCCACCGCCACACGTGCCGAATAACGCGCATAGCCGAGGCCAAGTACAAGCGACACGGCCGCGCACACCAACATGAGTGCTCCCTGGAACAGGATGTAGCCGGTGTCACGCGCGGGCACGCCCACGTCAATGATGTTAGCCATGATTACGGGGATAAAGAGCTCAAGCGTAGTCTCGACGGCGATGAACAGCACGCCGAGGATAAAATCGCGCTTGAATTCGCCGAGATAGGACATCAGCAGTTTGAGATTACGCACCCGTATCATCATCTCCGTCAAACGTCATTCGCAAACGCACGTATTATTGCGCGACAGGTGACGGTGTCAAGTGATACGAAACCGATTTCTTTAAGGCCAGCGCAGGCACCACGCTTGTACGGTTTATGTCTGTATTCGACGGAAATGATTACGAGCGCGACTTTTTTCGCCCCACTGCCAACATAAACCTTGACTCTACAATCGTTGTAGGGTTTTCACTACACTGGTAGCTAAATGAACCCAGCCAGAAAGTGCCCCGCCCATGGAACACGACCTCACACGCGGCAATGTCCTCAAGACCATCGCGGTCTTTGCCCTGCCCTATATGCTCTCGTACTTTTTGCAGATGCTCTACGGCATGGCCGACCTGTACATGATGGGGCAGTTTAGCGGCGCCGCCGGCATCACCGCCGTGGCAAATGGCGCGCAGACGCTCTATATGATTACCGTGGCGCTCGTGGGCCTGGCCATGGGAACGACGGTGGTCGTCGGCCACGCTGTGGGTTCACGCCGGTTTGACCGCGCCGAGACCGCCATCGGCAACACCATCACGCTCTTTATGGGCGTCTCGGTAGTGCTGGCCGCCATCTTGCTCGCACTGTGTCCGCAAATCGTGGCGCTCATTGGCACGCCGCCCGAGGCGGTCGAAGGCACCGCCGCTTACCTGCGCATCTGCTTTGTCGGCATTCCCTTTATCGCCGCGTACAATATCCTCTCGGCCATCTTTCGCGGCCTGGGCGATTCGCGCTCGCCTATGTACGTGATCGGCGTGGCGTGCATCATCAACATCGCGCTCGACTTTCTGTTTATCGGCCATATGGGGCTCGGCCCCGTGGGCGCGGCGCTCGGCACGGTGACCGCCCAGACGGCAAGCGTTGCCCTCGCGCTCGTGTGGCTCAAGAGCCGCCGCACGAACATCCACGTTAAGCGCAGCGACCTGCGTCCCCAGCCCGAGGTGCTCGGCAGCATTCTTAAGATCGGCGTGCCCGTGGCCGTGCAGGACGGCTGTATCCAGGTGGCGTTTATGTTTATCACCGTCATCGCCAACCACCGAGGGCTCGTCGACGCCGCCGCCGTGGGCCTGGTCGAGAAGATGATCAGCTTTTTGTTCATTGTGCCGAGTTCCATGGGCGCCACCGTCAGCGCGCTCACGGCGCAAAACGCCGGCGCGGGCAAGGGCGATCGTGCGCGTCAGGTGCTCAAGGACGCCATGACCATCTCGGTAGTGTACGGCTGTCTGATCACGGTGCTGATATGGCTAGTGGCGCCGGCGTTTATCGGCTTTTTTGCCAAGGACGCCGCGGTAGTCGCGGCCGGCACCGGCTATATGCGCAGCTATATTTTCGACGCGATTTTTGCCGGCATCCACATTTGCTTTAGCGGCTTTTTCGCTGCGTATGGCAAGAGCTACATCGGCTTTGCGCACAACGTGCTGGCCGTGGCGCTCATTCGCGTGCCGGGCGCGTGGCTGCTGTCGAACGCCTATTCCGATACGTTGTTTCCCATGGGCATCGCTTCGCCGTGCGGATCGATTTTGTCGGCAGTCATCTGTGTTGTCGCGTTTACCGTGCTCAACCGGCGCGGGGCTTTTGACAAGTTGGCAGCGTAGCGGGGCGACGCGAGTCTGGCGCCCCTCCCCGACCCTATTGAAAGGAGCGGTCCCATGACCGACTCGCCAACTGAACATACCGAGGGCCTGCTCCGAATTGGCGAGGTGGCGCGCCTGTTTAACCTGAGCGTGGGGACGCTACGTCATTACGAGCAGATGGGCTTGCTGGACCCGGCGCACATCGATCCGGCGAGTGGGTACCGCTACTACGGATCGCGGCAGCTCTCCACCCTTAATACCATCAGCCACCTGCGTGTTCTCGACTTGCCGTTGGCGCAAATCCGCGAGTTTGTGACCACGCGCGATGTGGACCTCATGCAGCGGCAGCTGGCTCAGCAGCAGGAGCTCATCGAGCGAAAGCGACGCGAGCTGGAGCGCGTATCACGCAAGATTGACAACCGGCTTGCCCTGCTGCACGACGCCTTGAACACCGAGCTCGATACCATTTGCACAATCGATGCGCCCGAGCTTCGCTGCGCCGTATTGCACGAACGTGTCAAGCCTACCGACGCCTATGCGCTGGAGTGGCAGATTCGTCAACTGCAGAAGGGCCAGCACGAGACCTTTGTCTTCCTGGGCAACTTGGGCGTTGGGATTAGCGCCGAGCGCCTGGCCGCCGGCGACTTTGACGGCTACGACGAGGTCTTTTTGCTGCTCGATGACACCGATGAGTACATGGGCGACGTCGAGACGCGACCCGCCGCGCGCTGCCTGACCATAAGCTTCCGCGGCACGCATGGGCAAGCGGGCCCGCGCTACGAGCAGCTGCTCGGCTATATGCGCGAGCACGGCCTGACACCCGCCGGTCCCTCACGCGAGATTACCCTTATCGATGACATCATCAGCGACGACCCGGCGACCTACGTGACGCAGATCACGGTGCCGGTTGCCCCGTCCAAATAAGAACCGCCCGGAAGGCACCATGCTTTCCGGGCGGTTCTTCAATTTGGCTATCGATGCACTAAGCCTGGGGCACCTGACCAGTCGCAAGAATCTGCTCGAGTGCGTCCTCGTCCAACACGGGCACACCTAGCTGCTCGGCCTTGGTAAGCTTGGAGCCCGCTTTGGGACCGGCGACCAGGTAACTCGTCTTCTTTGACACACTGCCCGAAACCTTGGCGCCGAGCACCTTGAGCGCCGCGCCCGCCTCGTCGCGCGTGCGGTTGACGAGCGTGCCGGTGAGCACGAAGGTCAGACCCGCGAGCGGCTGTGCGTCGGCGAGCTCGCCTGCCACGCCAGCCTCGGCTGCGGCTTGCGCATGAGCGGCGCCCAAGTCGACCTCGAGAGACAGGCCCGCTTGGCGCAGACGCTCCAGCACGGCAAGATTTTCGGGCACGGCCAGGAACTGCTTGACACTCGCCGCAATCTTGGGGCCAATGCCCTCGCACTCGGCAATATCCTCTTCGCTCGCCAAGATGAGCTTGTCAATCGACAGGAATCGCTCGGCGATGACCTCGCCCACGCTCTTGCCCACGTGGCGGATGCCCAGGGCAAACAGCACGCGACCGAGCGGCTGGCTCTTGGACTTGTTGAGCTCGGCGACGATCTTTTCGGCCGTCTTGAGGCCTACCGGAATGGGGTCACCCTTCTTGACGCCCTTTTTGCTGTTGGAGCTGGCGTACACGCGGCCCGTGTCCAGGCCTGCGATGTCATCGACCGTGAGCTGGTAGAAGTCCGCGACGTCGTGAATCAGGCCGGCGGCGATCATCTTGTCGACAATCTCGTCGCCCAGGCCGTCGACGTCCATGCAACCGCGGCTCACCCAGTGGAGCAGGCGCTCCTTGAGCTGCGCGGGGCAATCGATGGAGACGCAGCGGTAAGCGACCTCGCCGTCCTCGTGGACCACGGGGCTGCCGCACACGGGGCAGACCTCGGGCATGTGCCAGTCGACCGAATCGGCCGGGCGCTTGTCGAGTACCGGGCCCACGACCTCCGGGATCACGTCACCCGCCTTGTGCACGATGATGGTATCGCCCTCGCGCACGTTTTTTCGGCGGATCTCGTCGATGTTGTGCAGCGTGGCGCGCGCGATGGTGGAGCCGGCGACCGTCACCGGATCGAACTCGGCGACCGGCGTGAGCACGCCGGTGCGGCCCACCTGGATGCGAATTTCGCGCAGGACGGTCTGCTTTTCCTCGGGCGGGAACTTAAAGGCGATGGCCCAGCGCGGCGCGCGGGCGGTAAAGCCCAGATCGAGCTGCTGCTGGAAGCTATCGACCTTTACGACCACGCCGTCGATGTCGTAGTCCAGGTCACCGCGATGTTCGAGCGCCTGGGCACAGAACTCGTGGACCTCGGCCGGCGTGGCGCAACGAGCCACGTTGGGATTGACGCTAAAGCCGGCGCTACGCAGCCAATCGAGAAACTCGCGCTGGCTGTGGACGTGCAGCGGGTCGGTATCGGCGATGGCATAGATAAAGGTGGCCAGGTCGCGGCGCGCCGTGACCTTGGGATCCTTTTGGCGCAGGCTGCCGGCGGCGGCGTTGCGGGGGTTGGCGAAGGGGTCGCGGCCCTCGGCATCGGCCTCGTCGTTCAGACGAACAAAGCTGCCCTTGGGCATATAGACCTCGCCGCGCACCTCGATGGTGCGCTCGCGGTCGGCGCCCATGTGGGCGAGCGCCGGCTCGGACAGGTGCATGGGCACGTCCTTGATGGTGCGCACGTTGAGCGACACATCCTCACCCGTTGTGCCGTCACCGCGCGTGGCGGCGCGCACAAAGGTGCCGTTTTGGTAGGTAAGCGCGACGCCCAGACCGTCGATCTTAAGCTCGCAGGTATAGGTGACGTTACCAGCGCCGAGCGCATCCTCGGTGCGCTGGAGCCACGCGTCGAGCTCGTCCAGATCCATGGCATCGTCCATGGAATACATGCGTGCCATGTGCGTGACCGGCGTAAACTGCTCGCTCACGTATCCGCCCACACGCTGAGTATAGCTGTCGGGCGTCACCAAATCGGGGTAGGCAGCCTCGATTTCCTGCAGTTCAACGAGCATTTTGTCAAAGGCAGCGTCCGTGATCTCGGGCGCATCGAGCATGTAGTAGCGATAGGCGTGGTAGTCGAGCTCGTGGCGCAGCTCGGCCGCGCGCGCTGCCGCCTGGGCACGGGCATCGGTCGGTGCGGTGGCTTCCGCGCTCGCGGGCGTTTCGGTATCGATGTCCACGCCGTCACCAAACAGGCTCGATTGCTCCATAGCGGCACTCCTTCGCTCGATTTCAAACGGATACTAGAGTACCACCGGTCACGATGGGGCCGAATAGCGGTCTCAAACCGCACCGAATCGGCAGCCGCCAGACCGGGTGGATCGCGCAATCAAACCATGCCCTTGCCATTTCCAAATGATCCGTTTTCCTCCGTCCCCAAAGGATCAATAAGAAAAGAGGGGCTGTCCCGCATTGATGGGACAGCCCCTCTGGCTTCGATACGTGCGATACGGCTCGTTAGTAACCCTGGCCGTAGCCCTGACCCTGGCCCTGGCCCTGCTGGCCTAACAGCTCCTCCAGGTACTGGCGCAGCTGCTCGTCGGTAATACCGCCATTGCCGGTGTCGGTCGAACTGTCGTCCTGCTGCTGGTTCTGCAGCTCCTCATCGGAGCCCAGCTCGACGGTGACCTTCTTCTCTTCCTTGCCGCGCATAAGCGTGATCTCGACCTTCTCGCCCACCTCGTGGCTGCGCAGTGCGATGATCAGGCCATCGGCACTCGTGATCTCGTCGTCGCCCAGCTTGGTGATGACGTCGCCCTCCTGAATTCCGGCCTTAGCAGCAGGACCATCCTCAACGACGCTCGCCACATACGCGCCGCTATCGGTGCTCAGCTTGTTGGTACGGGCATTGAGCGCGTTGACGCTCGAAAGCGTAGCGCCCATGTACGGATGCACCGGCGTCTTGCCGTCGATAATCTGGTCGGCAATGTTCTTGGCGTAGTTGACCGGAATGGCAAAGCCCACGCCCGAGCTGGAGCCCGAATAGCTCTCGATAAGCGAGTTGATACCCACCAGCTCACCGTTGTCGTTGACGAGCGCGCCACCGGAGTTGCCCGGGTTGATGGCGGCATCGGTCTGAATCATGTTGGCATAGATGGTGTTACCGCTGGTAGAACTCATGGCCGTGGAGCGGTAGAGCGCCGAGACGATACCGGTAGAGACAGACTGCTCGTTGCCGAACGGCGAGCCGATGGCCATGACCCACTCGCCCACGTTGAGCTTGGAGGAATCACCGATCTCGATCGGCGTAAGCTTGGAGGCGTCGGCGTCCTTGAGCTTGATGACGGCCAGGTCGCTCGAGGCGTCGTTGCCCACGAACTCGGCCTCATAGGTGGTGCCGTCGTCCATGGTCACCACGTACTGGTCATAGCCATCGACCACATGGTTGTTGGTGAGAATATGGCCCTCGGTATCGAGCACCACGCCCGAACCGACGCTGCCCGAGCTATCCGACTCATCAGCAGACTGCGAAAGCGAGCCATTCTGGCTGCCGCTCGAAGTGGCGGTGATGGAAACGACGGAGGGCAGGGCCTTGGCAGAAACGGCCTCGGCCAGCGTGGTGTCCTCGGAGTCGATCGTAATTTTTTGCGTCGACGAACCCGAAGCACCCGCCGTCACGGCATTCTTGCCGCCACCGATATCGAGCGTGCCGCTCATAATGAGCGCAATGACCAGCAGGGCGCCACAGGCGCAGCCGGCAAGCGCTGTAATAAAGATCGGCAGCTTTTTGGTCTTGGTCTTGACCACCGTGTGCTTGTTCACGACCTGCTGACCGACGAGCGGCTGGCCGGTCTGTGTGTCGTAAGCCTGCACGTAGGGAATGTTGCTGCCAGCAGGCGTCGACTCCACCTGCACACGTGGCTGCTGCTGGGTCTCGCCAGCGTTGCCCACGTCCTGGGGACGCTGGGAATCGTTCTCGCTCATGGCTGCGATCCTTTCGTCAAATAACCAAAGGCCCGCCAAACATGTGGCGGGCCATCATTGTTCACGTTGAGTTGTACCCCAATATGCGGGCGTACGTGTATGAGAACGCAATCTTTTAGGAATGCTTAAGTTCTGCCGCAGACCCGAAAGGAATCCGTACCTGCGTCAAAACCACCACGAAGGTGCCTGTCCCCTTTGTGGTGGAAATCTAATCCTTAAACAGATAACCCACGCCACGGACGGTGGTGATATGTGCTGCGATCTGCGGGCCCACCTTGGAACGGATGCGTCGAATGTGCACGTCGACGGTGCGCGTGCCGCCGCAGTACTCAAAGCCCCACACGCGGTGCAGCAGCACCTCGCGGCTGTAGGCGCGGTTGGGATGCGTCGCCAAAAAGCTCAGCAGCGAGTACTCCATCAGCGTCAGGTCGATAGGCTCGTTATCGAGCGTCACCTGGTAGGTAGCCAGGTTAATCTCGAGGTTATCGATGTTGAGCACATCGTCGGCGGTGACGGTCTCCTCCTCGCCCATCAGGCGCTGCGCACGAGCCTTGAGTTCGTTGGGCGTCGCCGTGGGGCATACAAAGTCGGCATGCGCATGATTGGGCAGACGCAGGGTGCCAAGGGCCTCGTCGTCGACGATCACCAGCATGGGGACGCCGCCACGATCGTCAAGCCACTTGGCAATCTGATCGATGCGGTCACTGCGGATGCCATCGGAATCGAGAATCAGCAGGTCAAAGTCGTGCGCCGCAGTCGGCGAATCGGGGGTGGCCAGGCTCACCTCGACACCCAGGGTGGTCGTCAAGCTGCGGGCAAACTCGTGGAAGCGCGTCGTGCGCGCCATGAACAGGGCACTCTTTTCGGACATATCGGCCTCCAAAAAAATGAGCTCAATCGTACTGGAACAAGCCAGCGCGATTAGGAGTTCGCCAGGTAGTGCTTGATCTCCCACTCGGTGATCGTAGACTCAAACTTATGCCACTCGTCGCGCTTCTTTTTGAGGAAGAAGCTGTGGATATGCTCGCCGAGGGCATCCTTCATAAACTGCGAGTCCTCAAACACGTCGAGCGCCTCTTTGAGCGAACGCGGCAGCGGCGTGTAGCCGGCCTCGACCATCTGGCGGTCGGTAAGCTTGAGCGTCTCGGCCGTTGCCTCGGGCGGGAGCTCCAGCTTGCGCTCGATGCCGTCCAGACCAGCCGCCAGCGTGACGGCGTTGACCAGATACGGGTTGGCCATGGGATCGGGACTGCGCAGCTCGATGCGCGTGGACAGCTGCTTGCCGGGCTTGTAGACCGGGATGCGGACCATACTCGCGCGGTTGCGCAAGCCCCACGTGGCGTACTGCGGCACGGAGTCGCCACCCGTGGTGATGCGCTTGTACGAGTTGACCGTGGGGTTGGTGATGGCGCTGATCTCGCGCGCGTGCGCCAGAATGCCGGCCATGTAGTGCTTGGCGACGTCGGAGAGATGGTACTTCTCGTCGTCCTCTCCCCAAAAGACGTTGTTGCCGTCGTGGTCGAACAGCGACTGGCACAGGAACATAGCGCTGCCATCCTCGCCCGCCAGCGGCTTGGGCATAAAGGAGGCGTGGCAACCGCTCTCGTAGGCCTGCTGCTTAATGATGAGTTTGGCCGTGGTGATGGCGTCGGACATGCTCAGGGCCTCGGCGTGGCGCAGGCTCATGCCGTGCTGCGAGCGGCCGGCGGCGTGGAAGGTGTACTCCACGGGCACGGACATCTTCTCGAGCGTAAGGACTGTGTTGCGGCGCAGGTCGCGGGCGGCATCGCTTACCGAAAGATCGAAGTAGCCCACGTTGTCGAGCGGCTCGGGGGTGTGCTCGTCGGGGAAGTAGTAATACTCCAGCTCGGCGCCCACGTTGAGCAGATAGCCGGCCTTTTCGGCCTTGTAGAACATGCGGCGCAGGGCATCGCGCGGGTCGCCGGCAAAGGGCTTGCAATCGGGAGTGCACACGTCGCAGAACACGCGGGCAACGCCGTTGTGGCTCGGACGCCACGGCAGAATCTGGAAGGTCGAAGCATCGGGAAACGCCAGCATGTCGGCTTCCTCGGGCGTGGCAAAGCCCTCGATGGCGGAGCCGTCAAAGCCAATACCCTCCTCAAAAGCGACCTCGAGGTCCTCGGGGCTAATGGCAAAGTTCTTGAGGCGGCCGAGAATGTCGACAAACCACAGACGCACAAAGCGGATGTCACGCTGCTCTACGGAACGGAGTACGTAATCGATGTTCTGCTGGTTCATGTCGCTCCCCTTTCTTTCGGGCGGGTTTCGACTGGTCTATATCGCAGATACTATCGCAGAAAAATGTTTCCGCAGGGTTAAAGCGTATCAAGCGCTCAAAAAACGTGCGCGAACAGGCCGTTGCGAACGAGCGACTAGCGAGAGGTCGAGGCGCGGTGTTCGATGTGGCCGGGAATCTCGATGCGTTTGGGCGCCAGCTTTGCGGCCTCGCCCACGGTGGTGGTAACGACGTCGATGCGCTCGGAAAGGCGCTCGACTACGCGCTCGGCAATGGTGAGGGTGTCCTGCGCGGCCGTGGTGACGCCGCCAAAGAGCACATGGTTCCAGGGGTAGTCGTCAAACGTCGCGATCTTGAGCCCCGCCGGCAGCGAGGGACCAAGCTGCGCCAGCGCCTCGGTCAGACGCAGGAAAACCAGGCCGTTGACGGCGATAAGGCCGAGCCTTTTGCCCGCGTAGTCGCGGATGGTCTTGTCCAAACGGCCAACGCCCGTGGCGCCACCGTCGGCCAGGGTGACGACCTCGCCCGCAAGGCCGCGGCGCGAAAGTTCGTCGGCAAAGGCCTCGGCACGCTCGCGACGCACGGGGCTGTCGTCGCTTGCCTCGGTGAGCAGGCACAGGCGCTCGCTGCCCGCAGCTGCCAAGGCGTCTACCAAGCCGGCGACCAGCTCACGGTTGTTAGATGTCACCAGGTCAACACCGCCGTCGGCAACGTCGCGGTCGAGCAGCACGACGGGCAGACGTCCCGCTGCCGCGGTGATGGCCTCGTCGTTACCACCGCAGGTATTGACGACCAGGCCATCCACGCCAGCGTCGATAAGCCTGGTGAGCGACTCGGCCTCCTTGGCGGGGTCGTTTCCGCTAATGGCCGTCATGAGCGAGCAGCCGCGCGCGGCGGCGCTGGCGGAAAGCCCTTCGAGCATGGCGCTGGAGAACGGGTTGGCGATGTCGGCCAGGATCACGCCAATGAGGTTGGTGCGCGAGCTGCGCAGATTGCGCGCGGCGGCACGCGGGCGATAGCCGGTGCGCTCGATAACCGCCGCGATGCGAGCACGAGTCTCCTCGGTCATTTGCCCGGGGCGGTTGTTGAGGTAGCGCGAGACCGTGGCCGGACTCACGCCCGCCTCGGCGGCAATGTCCTTGATTCTCATCTGCGCCATAGCGCACCCCGTTTCCCAATGTCGGCAGTCTGAGCCATTTTAGGCATTTTTTAAAAATCTCGGTTGCAAAACGCTGTAGGTGAGTATACTACAACTCGAAACGAAACCGATTTCGTAAACCGATTTCGGCGAGCGTTGGCACGCAGGTGCAAAGACGCACCCTACCGTCTTGGCACCTGCGTGCCAACGCCATATCAAAGGTGTACGCACGAGTAAAAGGAGCTGCGCGACCATGGGTAAAACGGTTCTTACCTTCGGCGAGATCATGATGAGACTCTCACCCAAAGACCACCTGCGTATTGAGCAGGCAACCGAGTTTGACGTCCGCTACGGCGGCGCCGAGGCCAACACTGCGCTTTCCCTGGCCTACCAGGGCGACAAGGCCGCTTACGTCTCCGTTGTCCCGGCCAACCGTCTGGGCGAGTGCGCCCTGCGTTCGCTGAAGGCCTACGACGTCGACACCACGCGCGTCGTGCGTCAGGGCGACCGCCTTGGCTCCTATGTGTTTGAGGTCGGTGCCTCGCAGCGCGGCAACGGTTGCGTCTACGACCGCAAGTACTCTGCCATCAACATGGCCAAGCGCGACGTCTTTGACTGGGACGAGATCCTCAAGGGCATCGATGTCTTCTATTTCTCCGGCGTGACCCCCGCCGTCTCCGATGAGATGGCCGCCGCCTGCAAGGATGCGCTCGCCGCCTGCCGCGCCAAGGGCATCACCACCGTGTGTGACGTGAACTATCGCGGCAAGATGTGGTCGCCCGAGAAGTCGCAGGCCACCATGAGGGAACTCCTGCCGCTCGTCGACATCTGCATCGCCAACGACGAGGATGCACCCGCCGGCCTCGGTATGACCTGCGTCTCTGGCTCCCTTGCCCACGGCATCGAGGAGCGCGACACCTATGTCGAGATGGCCCGTCAGATCTGCGCCGAGTACGGCTGCAAGAAGGTCGCCTCGGTCGTCCGCAACATCTCCTGCGTCGAGCGCTCCATCTGGATGGGCATGCTCTTTGAGGCCGAGAGCGGCGAGCACTGGTTCTCCCCTGCTCACGACGTGCACGTACTCGAGGGCGTTGCCGCCGGCGACGCTTTCAACGCCGGCCTCGTCCATGCCCTCATCAACGACTTTGACCCGCAGGACGCTGTCAACTACGCGATTGCGGCTTCGATCCTCAAGCTCACCATCAAGGGCGACTCCAACTTGGTGACCGCAGACGAGATCGCAGCCGTAGCATCAGCCGCCGACGGTGGCACCCGCGTCGCGCGCTAGTCCGTCTCCATTCCGCGGGCCGCAGCTTTCCAATCCCATACCCCTGCGGCCCGCTCCCCGATTCCTCCGGCCGGGCAAAACCACCAGTCCCATTCCGGTTTTGCCTGGCATTCCCTACATGACTGGTCGAGCAGCCGGTTTTGGAATTGCTTGAACCCCAAGCAGTGCCTCCGATAACCAATCCAAAATCGGCTCCTGACCAGCACATTTGGCAATCACGCGCCCATGCGCGCCACACATCGAAAGGAACATCATGTTCGATCAGTTCTACACCACGCTTGAGTCCCTGGGCATCGTGCCGGTCGTTGTGCTCGACAAGGTCGAGGACGCCGCCCCGCTCGCCCACGCTCTTATGGCAGCTGGCATGAAGTCCGCCGAGGTCACCTTCCGCACCGCCTGCGCCGCCGAGTGCATCGCCGCTATGGCTGAGGCCGAGCCCGAGATGTGCGTTGGCGCCGGCACTGTCCTGACCGTCGAGCAGGTTGAGCAGGCCCGCGCCGCCGGTGCCAAGTTCATCGTCTCCCCGGGTTACAACGAGGACGTCGTGAAGCATTGCATCGACATCGAGCTGCCCGTCCTTCCCGGCACCGTGACCCCCTCCGAGGTCACCGCAGCCGAGAACCTGGGCCTCAAGGTCACCAAGTTCTTCCCCGCGTCCCAGTATGGCGGCCTGAGCACCATCAAGGCCCTCGCCGCTCCGTTTGTCGGTCACCGCTTTATGCCTACCGGCGGCGTGAGCACCGCCAACGTCGAGGAGTACCTGAGCTCCTCCGCCATCATCGCCTGCGGTGGCACCTGGATGGTCAAGCCGGCCCTGTTTGCCGACGGCGACTTCTCCAAGGTCGAGCAGATCGCCCGCGAGGCCATGGACGTCGTCAAGAAGGTCCGCGGCTAGGTTTAGCTCTCTATCGTGAAAGGGGGCGTGCCCTAGACCTCGCCCCCTTTCTTTTAAAGCGGCTCGGAAGCGCGCCGTTTCCGTCACGAACAAGAACCAAAACCGTCTTGTATGCTGATAGAACGTGACGGAAGCGACACGCCCCCGAGCCGCTTTGTATAATCGGCTGGCAGTCGCGCTCAACTGAGCCACTTCGGTAAAAGCCGAGCCATCAAAACAGCTGCGGCGCCGTCTGGAGGAATGGACCTTTGCTTCCGGTCTTTTCCTCCAAGCGGCACCGCATCTTTGTGCCCCGGTCACACCCCAACGCAGTTGCGGTGAAATAGGGACTGTTTGCGCCACCTAGGTCACAAAACAGTCCCTATTTCACCGCAACTTATATGGGGATTGATTAGATGAACGAGTCTTTGGACAGCTCAAAATAGTCGGGATGCAAGGCGATAACCGGACCTTGCTCTTCGGGCATCAGGTGCAGGTGCGTCTCTGCCAGATAGCTCGCCGCGTCGGTATCGCCCCTCTTAATGGCCTCGAGAATCCGGCGATGCTGCCGACGAATCGGCTCCCAATCCAAATCCTGCGACACCATACGCAACCAGTTATATCGCTCAAAATGCGTGTTGATGCTCTTCATCCAATCCCACAACATGTGACGACCGGCAATCTCAAAACATGTCTCATGGAACAGGTTATCCAGGTCAAAGAAACGGCGCGTTTCGCCATGGTCGAGCGACTCGGACTCGGTAAGAATCTGCTCAAGCCGCTGCTTTTGCTCGGGCGAGGCGGCCGAACAGCATTTAATTAGCACGCTTCTCTCGAGCTTCTCGCGCAAAAAGCAGGCGTTTTCGGCGCGTTCCATGCTGATCTTAGAGACGTAGGTGCCGCTTTTGGGACGCGTTTCCACCAGCTCCTGCTCACGCAGGCGCACAAAGGACTCGCGAATGGGCGTGCGCCCGATTCCCGTCTCCTTTTCCAGACCAATCGCCGAAAGACGCGTGCCGGGCCTGAGCTCGGCATAGATGATCTTGGAGCGCAATGCGTTGTACGCCTGGTCTTGCAGGCTCTGATAATGCTGATGCTGTTCCATAAAGCCCTCGGATGAAGCCTCGGTTAATCGAATACCACCATGCAATACTATCGCATCCCCCGCCCCCCTCATAAGTTGCGGTGGAATAGTTCCTGCTCAAAGCCTTCAGCAGCAAAAACAGGAACTATTCCACCGCAACTTCCAACAGTCTTTTTGGGACGTGGCTTTTTTGGCTACCCTGAGCCGCAGGTCGGCCCCTTGCCACAAAAGGGGCCCATCTACTACGTTAACGCGGAGAGCCCAGACCATGCTGAAAAGTGCAAAAACAAAACCGCAGGTAGACAGCTTGTCGATTTTCGAAAAAGCCGACTATGGTTGACCCCTGCGGCTTAAACGTAGTAGATAGGCCCTTTTCGTGGCGCAGCACTACTGCACCCCAAATTGGCACCCCGAGCCCTCGTGAGTTGCCAACAAGCTGTTCGCCCAGCGCTTTATCCGCGCGGCATTCGGGAAATAGCACCACCGTAAGAACCCGCAAACAGCGCTATACGTTGCTATATCTCACTATACTTTGCTATATCTTGCTATACTTTGCTATATCTTGCTATACTTTGCTATATCTTGCTATATCTTGAGCAAAGGTGGCTCACATGCAAACAAACCCTTTTAAGCCCACAGCAGGTAAAACACCTCCCACGATTATCGGCCGCGAAGATGTGCTCGAAGAATTCAATGAGGGCCTCGTCAACGGGCCTGGTGCCCCGGGGCGCCTAATGCGCATAGCCGGCGTCCGTGGAACGGGCAAGACGGTCCTCCTTGACGAGTGCTCACGTTTGGCGCAAAGCCGTGGCTGGACGGTCATAAAAGAGGTCGCAACCGAGGGACTTTGCCAACGCATTCTCGAACAGCTGCAGCCCAAATTCCAGGCCAAACACGCCAGATTTGAGCCCACCGTAGCTGGCATATCCATCGGCAGCATAGACATTGAGCGAATCGGTCCATCGCTACGCGACGCCATGAGACAGACAATATCCAAGAATGAAAATGGCCTGCTCATCACTCTCGACGAGGTTCAAGACGCAGAGCTCGATGAGGTCCGAACGCTCTCCATTGCGATTCAGCAGGTTATCGGCGAAGACCTTGATATAGCCTTTGTTTTTGCGGGGCTGCCTTCGATGATTGAAAGCATCATCAACGGAAAGACACTTACGTTTTTGCGCCGTGCCCTCCCCTTTGACCTGAAGGCTGTGGCAGTAACCGAAGTGTCGTACTCCCTCGAGGAAACCATTGAAGCGTCTGGCATGGAGTTGCAGCCAGGTATTGCCGGCCAACTTGCCGAGGCAACGCAAGGTTATCCTTTCATGATCCAACTCGTTGGATACTACGCGTGGCAGTTGGCAAGACGCGCACATACACCGATTATTGGAGAAGAAGAAGCCGAGCGCGGCATTGCAACGGCACGCGAACGCTTCTGTGCCATGGTGATTGGGCCCGCGCTACAGCGCATTCCGCCCACGTGCATCGCTTATCTGCTGAGCATGGCATCTTTGGGGCAGACGAGCTCGACCAGCATGGTTGCCGATGCCCTAAACAAAACGCCTCAACAGGTGAGTTCCGTCCGCAGCCGCCTGTTAAGAGAATCGATTATCGAGGCTCCCTCGTACGGCAAGGTCTCATTTGCCATCCCCTACATGCGCGACTACCTCTACGAGCACAAAGCCGAACTGGAAGTTGAACTGTAGAAACGGCAACTGCCCTGCAAGACGAAAACCGTTTTCGTACGGATTAAAGCAGACGTAAACGATTTTCGTCTTGATTTGCGTACGGAATTAAGACGTAAATTGCGCTTTCGTACGCTTATTACCAGACGCAAATTGTTTTCGTCCGGCCATGCGTCCCCAATCTAGACGAAAAGAGCCCCGAGCTCGTATTGAACTGCATCCCAATTCTTGGACGGGCGCCGATGCCCTGATCTGGAGTGGGGAGGATAAACTGGACTTTCTTTTAAGGATCCTCAAGCGTATTGCCGCTCGTATTCC